>JAAXGN010000007.1 GCA_012267415.1 Candidatus Poribacteria bacterium
ATGTCCGAAACTACTAATTGCGTTATTATATATATCACTTTCAGACGAAAAAATTTAGCTTTTTTTGTATTTTTGAGTGTGAAAGTATTTTGCCCCCTGTTTTTCAGATGAGACGGCACACGGAGTGTGCCTACTACTATTAAGAGCATAGGAAATCCCAAAATTAACACTTATAGTGACAAAAACTTTACCCCCCTGATTCTTCTTACTTGACTTGATATGATTGTTTTTGTTATAATTGCAACACTTAGATGATTTGTCAACGGTATATGACCGACCTGACATTTCGGAGGGTGTGTAAAGTTCTGGATATTAACCCCAAAGTAGTTTGTAGGAGGCCTGCTTTAATAAACATGGCAGATTCCCGACAGGTCGCGTTTCGGCAATGTTTATTAAAACGGGTTCCTACAAGTTCTATCTGCATATTTCTACAAAAACGGTACGCACCCCATTTCGGATACGTTGACATTTATCAACATTCATTTTATCATAGCTGCTTTTCAGGAGGATTTTATATGGCATTCACATTTCATCATATACATCTTAGATGTGAGGACCTTGACGCTGCTGTTGCGTATTACGAGAAGATGTTTGACGGTAAGGTTACAGATACAGTTGAAGTCAGAGGATTAAAAATTGTTCGGATGGAAGTTGGTGGTGAACGTATTTTTCTCTCACCTAAATTCGGTGATATGGAAGTTGAAGCAACCAGTGGTAATCCACGATGGGGTGTCTATCAACTCGCTTTTACTGTTGAAGACCTTGACGCTGCTGTGGCTGAACTACAAAATAAAGGGGCAGAACTCGAAGACTTGAAGCCTTCTGGTCTGATGATGGCATTTTTTAAGGGACCGGATAACGTTCAGATTGAACTCATAGAAGCTTAATGCTTGAGATAGATGTTTATTCACCTGTATCATATCTTCTCAATAAGGTCTCATTATGAAATACAGCGAACTTTTCCATACAATCCAAGGTGAAGGGCAGCTGATAGGTGTTCCATCTGTTTTCTTTAGGACAAGTTACTGTAACCTGAGATGTATATGGTGCGATACACCTTATACTTCATGGCAGCCAGAGAATAAGGACATTACTATCGCAGATACTGTGTCAGCAATTGCACAGTTCGACTGTAAGCATGTCGTCATCACAGGTGGAGAACCTTTTATTCAAACAAAAGAACTGATAGAACTCTGTGGCGAGTTGGATAGTCTTGGACATCATATTACCATTGAGACGAACGCAACGATTTTTGCTGAGGTAGCTGCACATCTCATATCATTGAGTCCGAAGTTACGCAATTCCAACCCATCTTCCGATGATCGTTTTTACAAACGACATGAACGGAGTCGGATATGTCCTGAAGTGATTCGTCAGTTTTTAGATACCTATTCGTGTCAAGTAAAGTTTGTAGTAGATACACCTGAGGATATTGCTGAAATTCAGACACTACAATTAGATTTATGTATTCCTGCTGACGTTATAATGTTGATGCCACAAGGTAAAAACGCGATTGCATTAAATCAGAAACAGGAGTGGTTAGTTGAGTTGTGCAAAGAAAACGGATATCGGTATTCACCACGGGTGCATGTGGATATATGGGGCGAAAAGCGAGGGGTATGACAGATGAAGTCATTTTTGATAGTGGACACGACGGTGAAGGGAAGATACGATAAATGTCATTGATTGCACAGAAAATCAGCGGTTGTTACCGAAGAGTTTTGCTATTTCTGATTATTTTTGTGATGGTAGGTATCGGTGCTGGTGCCATTGTCTACAATATGATGGGTGGTGCTGAAGGATTGAGATACTGGATGGCATCACGAGCTGTAGTAGGAACAGAAAAACTGCTCATCGGAAATCGACCTGATGGGATCGCAAAAGAGACAGTCGAAATACAGTTTGAGAAAGTTTACGAAGCGATAGATAACAGATTGATTGACTTAAATGCACTATATGATCTGCTAAAGTCATATCAAGAGAAATTCAACAACCCGAGTTTAACACCAATAGAAAACAAACCATCAACGCCAGAAGTAGAAGAGTTTTTACAGAATCTTGATGCGACTATTTTTGAATGATGTTATTCTGTTTGACATTCAGCAATCATTTGGCGTATCTGGTTTGTGAACGGGTCATCGCTGAGTTTCACTTCAACGATCAAGGAAATAGCGTGTTTAAATCTTGACTGCAAATTCCCCCATGCTTCAGACAAAATCTTGCTATCAAGTCTCTTCGGTCTTGCTACTGCTTCCAAGATTCTATGGATAACAGATAGATAGAAAAGCAAGTGATGACTATCTACAAGCGCAGCAATTTCGGTAGGAGAACAATTTTCGCGATGTTGCGTTACCCATTCTACATAAGTTTCAACTAATTCAGAATTCAACAGCGAAATAAAGTTAGCTCCTTCCTTGTAAGCACCGATACTATTAAAATATTGAACCAACCTCCTTTCTTGCCAATCCCACCCAATACTCGCAAAGTCAATAAAATAGGGTTGTTGATTATCAATCACGATATTGTGTGCTTGGTAGTCAAGAGCACCTAAGGTAGGTTTTGCATCTAAAAGTTGGCCTGTTATAGATTCCCATGCTGCATCAAGTTGAGTATCCTGTGCCAGGTTTTTTGAATTAGTAGGGGCAGTCTTACTTAAATGCTGCAAATAACCCAATGTACTTCTCCCTTGTTCAAGCAAGCGGCGAAGGTTCTGTTCCAGATTATGTTGAAATAAGTATGGTCTGAAGTGGGTGGCGTTTTCCGCAAAGAAATTTTCAATTTTACACAGTTCTTTTAGAATCCTCCGTAGGGGTTGGGTTTCCAAACCCGTAGGAATAGGTTGGGTTTCCCAACCCGTAGATATACGGTTTGTGTCTGATTTCTTTTGTGCAATGGTATCAAGTGTCTCATCTCCACACCAACTAAGCAAAAATGTATTCTGCTGTTCAGACAACCACACAATTTGTGGTACATTACATCCACCTTTATTCAACATAGACAATGTGTGCGTTTCAATTTTGAAAGGTGTGTATCCAGCATCGGTTGCAGCTCTACCGACTTCGTGCCTCTTGAGTAAGTATATTTCATTCTTGACTCTTATCTTGTGGACATTTTGCTTTTCTCGTCTGCCGTGTAGAACTTTTTCGAATATAATCTCATTTGGATAGATATTAAAATGTTCGGCAAGGTGATTAAGTAGATCTTTCATTTTATCTTTTTATTGAAGAACGGCACACGGAATGTGCCTACTACTATGCAAAAGAACGGCACAACGGAGTGTGCCTACTACTATGCAAAAGAACGGCACAACGGAGTGTGCCTGCTACTATACAGAAGAACGGCCCAACGGAGTGTGCCTGCTACTATGCAAGAGAACGTATCTCAACCGGATATGTTTCTGCGTCATACAAATTCTTATGACATTCACGCAACATTGAAAGTTCAGTCTTTGTTCTCGCCTGAATGTCTGTCATGTTAGGAAAATTAGATACCAATTCTCCATCGTTGATAATAGGGACTAAGAGCGGTTCTCCTTCAGAAATGGGTTCATCCCAGAGCACGACGATGTCCTTTTCATAGTATCCATCAGCATCAACTCGGCGGTAGACCTGCTTTCTTCCGGGGTGCGTCGCTTTTTCAGGTTCATCAAGCGACAGTTTCCCCACAGGAACACCTTCGCGTTCAACTAATTTGAATACACCACCTAGTGCAGAAACACCTCTTTCATCAAAATCTGAGGTATTGCCGGTAGCAAGCCGCGTCCCAACGCCAAACGCATCTATCGGTGCACCTTCACTGAGTAGCGCGTCAATACGGTACTCATCAAGTTCATGGCTCGCGATGATTTTCACATACTCAAGTCTCTCTTTATCAAGGATATTCCGCACCTCTTTACTGAGAGACAAGAGGTCCCCACTGTCTAATCGTACTGCATTCAATTGCACACCGCGCGCCTCCATTTCATGTGCGACGATGCAGGCGTTTTTCGCTCCCTCAATCGTGTTGTAGGTATCAATCAGAAGTGTGGTATTTTTTGGAAAGACGTTTGCATATTCACGAAACGCTTCAATCTCTGTAGGTCGTTCTAAAACGAATTTGTGTGCCATTGTGCCGACGTAGGGTATCTCAAAATAACGACCCGCAATTACAAGCGAGGTGCCGCTTGCACCACCGATGAATGCAGCACGAGCCGCAAGGATACCGGCATCTCTACCGTGTGCACGTCTTGCACCGAAATCATAAACGGGTTTTCCGCATGCAGCATGGACAATTCGAGATGCCTTCGTGGCAATCAACGTCTGAAAATTCATCACACTGAGCAGATACGTCTCAAACAGTTGCACATCCCGAGAACGACCTGTTACATTGATAATCGGCTCATTTGCGAAAACGGGGGTACCTTCAGGAACAGCGAAAATGGAACCGTCAAACCGGAAATCTCTTAGAGAATTAAGGTAGGCATCGCCCAATTCACCACGTTGTGATAGCCAGTTGAGAACATCATCCGTAAATCGGAGATTCAGGACATAGTGGATGACCTGTTCAAGACCGGCAGCAACGAGATATGCACCTTGCGGTATTTTGCGGACATAATAATTCGCAGTGATTAACGCATCGTTCCCGTTTTGGAAATCTGCCTGTCCCATAGTCAATTGATAGTAATCAACAAACAGGGATAATTCATCCTCTGTCAATAAGACAGAACGTGGTGAGGTATTGGGATTAACATTCATAGCCATAGTAACCGTTTCACGAAAACAGGCTAGTGGACTGCCCAGTCTAAAATTGAGGTAACCCTGTTCGTAGTAGGGCAATTCATTGCCCGTTCTTGAAGGGAAAACGAGCAATGAATTGCCATTGAACGAATCCACATGTAATTCAAGGGTAGACAGTCTACTAGGGTTCTTGTGTGATTTTTATCAATTGATTAACCGCAATATCCTTAAGCGTTTGCTTTTTACCGTCAGCCCAAATCACTTGTAACATCTGAACTTGTTTAGCTTTTCCTAATCCGAATTCAGCAATAAAACTGTTTGATGACATATAACTATCACCAGCATAGATTTCTTGTATCAGCGTTGAATCCGATGTTTTCAGAAGTACCTTTGCACCGATAGCATTTCTGTTCTTACCTGTTCCGCTCAGATCCACTTGTAACCAATTATTGCTATTCTTCAAAGAGGATGCGTTATTACGCAATAACGTTGGTTCATCGTAGTTATTGACGATGAAAATATCCACATCTCCATCATTGTCATAATCACCAAATGCTGCACCACGGCTAACCCGAAGTGGAATGTTCCTAATACCTGTGCTTTTACTGACGTCACTAAAAGTTCCATCACCTTCGTTGCGAAACAGCTGATTGTGCTGCGGAATAAGTACTTCTGGTTTGTCCAACTCTTGAAAAGTGCTGCCATTTGCAACGAAGAGATCTAAATCTCCATCGTTATCGTAATCAAAAAGAGCGGTACCCCACCCAATTTCCTTCAGCGTCACTTCAGCAATCATGGAAGAATAGGATTCATCAACAAAACGGATACGGTTTTCAGGTGCATCCTCCTTTAATAGATTCCTATAAAGCACATATTCTTGATCAATCCAATGGCTAATAAAAAGGTCTATATCTCCATCTGCGTCATAGTCTCCTGCTGCTAACCCCATTGATCCGCGAAAATCCGCCGCCCACGATTCAGCACTGACATCGGTAAAGGTCCCATTACCATCGTTTTGATAGATGTGATTCTCGGAGGTATCATTTGCAACATACAGGTCCATATCGTTGTCTTCATCAAAGTCGCTGAATATGGCTTGCATACTCCTTCCCCCGTGTGCAGTGACTCCTGCGTTTTCAGTAACATCAGTAAACGTTTCGTCCCCATTGTTTCTGTATAGGACATTATCTTGCGGTTCAAAGACAGTAGGATTCAAGGCATTAGGAACTAATTTTCCTGACTGCAAAGATTCCTCTTTCTGCTGTTGAAACTTTTCCAAATCATAGTTGACATAGTTACATACATACAGGTCCAGATCGTTATCACCATCGTAATCAGCAAAGGCAGCACCTGTACTCCAGAGTGGACATCCAACGCCTGCAATATGCGTTACATCTGTAAATGTGCTGTCCCCGTTATTCCGATAAAGCACATTATCACCATAGTTTGTGACATATAGATCTACATATCCATCGCCGTTGTAATCCGCAAAGACACACCCCATACCGTATCCCGTGTCCCCGACCTTCGCCGATTCAGTTATATCTGTAAATGTCCCGTTACCATTATTGCGATACAACATATTTTTGGACTTTTCCGTTTTTGAGAAAAAATCTGTGAAGGGTCCAGGTATATTTACGATGTATAGGTCAAGATCACCATCGTTATCTATATCCGCGAACCCGGCACCTGATCCCATGTCCTCTGGGAGTAGACTCGTCCGAGTACCGTTTGAATGTAGAAAGTGTATACCCGACTCGTCTGTCACATCAGTGAAAGTCGATGCGGTGGCGGTGATTGATGTCAGTAGGACGATGAGAAAAACAGTGTGCCACATAGAAGTTAACATCATAAATGATTGATGTTCTCAGGTTTCCAAGAAGTTTGTAAAAATGGTACGATTGAGAAACCTTTCATCATTGAGGATTCTTTGATGCAGCGGAATGGTGGTCTTGATACCGTCTATCTTGAACTCAGACAGCGCACGTTTCATTCTTGAAATAGCTTCTTCCCGATTTCTACCAGTTGCTATAAGTTTAGCAATAAGCGAATCGTAGTGGGGTGGAACCGTATAGCCGTTATATATAAACCCATCTACCCGGATACCGATACCACCAGGAGGCTGATAATCTGAAACTAATCCAGGCGAAGGCATAAACTGATTAGCAGGATCTTCCGCGTTGATTCTGCATTCAATGGCGTGTCCAGAAATATCTATGTCGGACTGACTGTAACCGAGTTCTTCCCCCATTGCAATGCGTATCTGCTCTTTTATCAGATCTATACCTGTGATACTTTCGGTGATTGTATGTTCAACTTGGATTCGTGTATTCATCTCAAGAAAGTAGAAATTCTCATTCTTATCAACAACAAATTCGATTGTACCTGCGTTTGCATAACCGATTGATTTTGCGGCTTTCGCTGCGGCTTTACAAATATCATTCCGCGTTTTAGTAGATATGGATGCGGATGGTGCTTCCTCAAGCAGTTTTTGCTGTTTGCGTTGAATTGAACACTCGCGTTCTCCAAGATGCACCACATTTCCGTGTGTATCCCCTAAAATTTGTACTTCTATATGACGAGCATCTTCAATCCATTTTTCTATATAGACATCACCGTTACCGAAAGCAGCTTCACTTTCAGCTTTGGCAATGTGAAAAAGATTAAACAGGCTTGGACGATTCTGTGCGATGCGAATTCCCCGTCCGCCGCCACCTGCGGTTGCCTTAATTCCGACAGGATAACCGACCTTTTCTGCAAGTTCTGCTGCTTCTTCTGCTGTTTCAACGGTGGCTTTTTTGTCTTTTTTTCGTTTTCTGTTGTGGCTGCCGGGAACCAGTTTTAGACCTGCTTTGGCAACAGTTTCAAGGGCTCGCACCTTGTCTCCCATAGTATTTAGGTGTTCAATGGAAGGACCGATGAATTTTATTTGATGTGCTTCACAGATCTCCGCGAACTGTGCATCTTCAGCAAGAAAACCCGCCCCCGGATGTATTGCATCAACGTTCGCGAAACCTGCAACAGTCGTTATATTCGCATATTTAAGGTAACTTTCATTAGATGGGGGTGGTCCGATACAGTACGCTTCATCAGCATGCTCTACATGGAGCGCATTCTTGTCTGCTGTTGAATAGATAGCAACTGTCCTAATACCCATATCTTTACAGGCACGGATAATTCGGATAGCGATTTCACCACGATTAGCAATCAGTATTTTTTGAAACATAGTGTTAAGTCTGCCTTACTCGGAAAAGGGGTTGATTGTATTCAACGGCTTGCCCATCCTCAACGAGAATTTCAAGAATTTCACAATTAAAGGGTGCTTCAACATCGTTGTATGTTTTCATGACTTCAAGAGTCGCAATAGATGCACCGGATGAAACAGTATCACCCACCTCTACAAAGGGTGGTTCTTCTGGTGCTGGGGATCGATAAAAACGTGCTGGCATCGGGGAGCATATCATATCCTCATCAGCTTGATTGCCAGTAACGACGGTAGGTTCATAGGGTGTCATATTAGCAGCGGCAGATGCTATTGGTTGGGTTGTTGCGCGTGAGATTTCTATTTCAACTTCACCATCTCGCACCCGAACCGTCGCCAAGTCTGACTGCTCCGCTATCATTATAAGTCGTTCAAGACGTTTTAGAATAGCGTCAGATGTCGCGTCTGTATCAACAGGAGAATCGATCTGTTCACTTTTTTTGTTTTGTTTCATATCTTTAAACCCTCTCAACATATTTTCCTGTCCGAGTATCGACTTTAATTACTGTTTTATTCTTTACAAATAGGGGAACATTAACGACTGCGCCAGTTTCCAATTTTGCAGGTTTTGTTCCGCCGCTTACAGTGTCACCTCGTAAACCGGGGTCAGTTTCAACAATTTGGAGTTGAACAAACGTAGGTAATTCCGCTGCTAAGGGTGTTCCAGCATCCATCTTTATTGTAACATTTTCTCCCTCTTTCAGGTATTTTAAACCTTCACCAATCAGATCTTGATGGAGTGGATGTTGGTCAAAAGTTTCGTTATCCATAAACCAGAGCATTTCACCCTCACTATAAAGAAACCGCATCTCTTGGTCTCTGAGTCGGACGGTCTCTATATTCTCACTTGAGCGAAAAGTCCGGTCAAGTACTGCCCCGTCAATAACACGTTTGATTTTCGTTCGTGCGAAAGCACCCCCTTTACCGGGCTTCACATGTTGGCAATCTACAACCGTGTAAACTACATCGTCAAGTCGGATGACTAATCCATTTCGTAAATCATTCAGTGCTGCCATTAAATCTCCTTTGTAAAGAGTCAAGTAATTATTTGAATTAGTATTAAAGTTGGTCATAAAACATGTTTATCTGCAAACCTTGCCATCCATCTAACCCAACTCTAATCAGTAATCACTAAACCTTAACTGCTGTTTCGGACATGTCGTTCTGAAGCAGCCACACCGAAACTGCCTGAACGATGATTTGATTCGTCCGTTCAACAATCGGATTTATGGATGGTATGTGTGTAAACATGGCTTGTGCTTTACCTTTGATATTACCTATTATTGGTAACTCAAGTATCTTCATCTCTTTGAGAAATGCTTCAACCTCTGTTTGACCGATACGAGCGTGTCTACGGAGTTCTTCTAATTTTGGTGTATGTTCCCATATTTGTAAAATTGTTTTGCTAATATGTTCAATAGAGAAACTCGCAGCAAGTTGTTGTGCAGCGTTTTCGACGGTAGTGAGTGACATTCTGCGTTTACCCTCAACAACATGTGCTGGTGGTAAGCGGAGGTCCCATACAATTCTAAATACGGACAATACCCTAAGGATATAGTATGTAATATCAATTTGCCACCAACGAAATCCTTGTGGTGCTGCACTTGGAAAATGATGGTGGTTATTATGCCATCCTTCACCGAGTGTGATGATTGCAAGAAAAATGTTGTTGCGAGAATTGTCACCAGTGACATAATCTTGTTTCCCATAAATGTGAGAGAGAGAATTAATTGAAAAAGTTCCGTGATATAGAAGTACTGTGCTTATTATAAAACCCACTACCAGACCGGACCAGCCTGCTATTGCCCAGACAGAAACACCTAATATTACTGCAGGTAGTGAATGGAATTTTCCAAGCCAAACGAGTTCTGGATATTTCCGAAAGTCCTTTATCAAATTGTAATCTACACTCAGGCCGCGTGAGCACAGAATCCAACCTATATGGGAATACCAAAATCCGTGTTTGACTGGTGAATGAACATCTTTTTCTGTATCGGAATACTTGTGATGTTCACGATGCTTAGCGGCCCACCAGAGTGTTGCGCGTTGTGCTGAACACTGTCCAAGAAATGCCAAAAAGAATTGGAAACCACGGCTTGTTTTGAATGCTCGGTGTGAAAAATAACGATGAAATCCCCCAGTGATACCAAACATACGGATAACGTAAAGGACTCCGCAAATAATCCAATCCGTAGGTTGAACATCGACCCAAAAAATGGCAAAACATGCGAGATGAATTAGTATAAAAGGTACAGGTTGAGGATGAACAATATCCGCCGCATGGGCAGAACGGGAATCATTTGGTTCTGTAGACACTAATATTGTGCTCCTTCAGCATATAGCTTGCATAACATAACAATGATGTTATGACGAAATTATAATTGTGTGCAGCATCGGAATTTAGGACGCGCCACACTTTGTCTATAAAATAAAATATATGATTAAGAATACCACATCTCGCCAGCAGAATCAATTTAACTCGTTTTACTTTTTCATACCAGGTGTAGGCACAGGCTGCAATTTTATGCTACGATAGAACGGTCTCATAATAATTTGAGTGCTGATCGCAATGCTTTACCTCTATGACTAATTCGGTTTTTTACTTCCTCACCCAATTCTGCAAATGTCTTGTCAAAACCGACAGGGACGAAAATCGGATCATACCCGAAGCCGCTGTCTCCTATAGGTTCATTGATAATGTGTCCTTCACACTTCCCAATCACCACTTGCACCCTATCCGATTTATGGGAGCAATTGTTGTGTGTCTTCTTAGGTTCAGCAATGGCAATTGCAGCGACAAAACGTGCACCTCGATCCGTAACCCCTGCTATCGCTTCAAGCAACTTCTGCATACGGACAGCATCCGTAACATTATCACCTGCCCACCGCTTTGAATGAATACCGGGTGCACCATTCAGGGCATTAACTTCCAATCCAGCATCATCAGCAAGTGTCCGCAATCCCGTGAAATCAGCGATGACAGTTGCCTTTTTTGATGCGTTTGCTTGGTATGTATCACCATCCTCAACTACATCTGGTGCATCAGGAAAATCCTGTAGTGAAAGGATCTGCACATCCTTGTGCCTTCGTTCAGCACTGATCATAGTCGTAAGTTCTTTAACCTTCCCGAGATTACGCGTTGCCAAAACAAGTTTCATCCAGATCCTCAAGCATCATCTTGTTCTGTAGACGAACAAGTTGTTGGATACCACTGACAGATAGGTCCAGCATTTGATCGTATTCTTCACGGGAAAATGGATTCTGTTCTGCGGTTCCTTGAATTTCAATAAACTTCCCGCTTCCTGTCATAACAACGTTCATATCAACATCCGCAGCAGAGTCCTCGGTATAACAGAGATCAAGCATCGGTGTCCCATTGATTATCCCGACACTCGTTGCGGCAATATTGTCAGTGATAGGAATATCGTCAAGCTGACCTTGGTGTTGCAGGGTTTTGCAGGCATCCCAAAGTGCCAAGAAGGCACCTGTAATTGCCGCTGTCCGGGTACCACCATCCGCTTGAATTACATCACAATCAATCCAGATTGTTCTTTCCCCTAACGAACCAAGGTCAACAGCAGCACGAAGTGATCTCCCTATGAGTCGTTGTATCTCCTGCGTTCTTCCTCCAAGTCTACCTTGTGTTGCTTCACGCTGCATGCGTTCCGTAGTGGACCGTGGTAACATTGCGTATTCCGCTGTAACCCATCCTCTCTTCTTGATGCGCTGTTCCCGCATGAAACGCGGTTGCTGTTCTTGAACGGATGCAGTGCATATTACTTTGGTATCTCCTGTCGTAATCAGCACTGCTCCCTCAGCATGTTTAATATAGTTCCTACTAATTGTAATCGGTCGCATCTCATCAATCTTGCGTCCATCTTCTCTGACCATGTAATCCTCATCTTTCGCTCTTAGGCGCAATTCAACTATGTATTAATTTCAAAAAGCAATGCCAGAAATAATCGACACTGCTTAAATTGTGGACTGTATGAAAACTATAGCACAAATGCTTAAGACTTGTCAAGGTAATGCAATAGCAGCTATACCTACTCCTCTTTCAGAAAGTCCAACGCCTTCGTATAACTTTTCTTCTGAAGATAATGCTTCAGCATGGTGGGAGCAGTTGATTCTATAGCAATGGATATTTCTTGAATTTTGAAGAGTTGTTCTGTGATGTCGTCTCCCGTAGCGATACGGGTTAACATCGTTTCCAATGTGTTTTGTAGTTCAGCAGATTGTTCTGTTGTCATTGATTTACTCACTTTCTGTGGTAATAGGTGGTAATTCATCAATCGCTTTACATGTTCTCAAACCTACGCTTTTCGGTGGATCATCATAGCCTTTCCACGAATAAGGGTCAACACCCGAAACAGGGATAACACAGCGACGATCCGCACTTGCTGGACGTTCTCCTTCACGAATAGACCACGGTAGGAGAGACCAAGAATTACAGTAATGATTCACCAGCACACGTCTGAATGTGTTCCCTCTGTTTTTCCGGGACCTATGCAGCAAATAACCGTTGAAGAAGACAAGGGTACCGGTCGTCACTTCAACAGGAACTTCATCTGAAGCATCAAATCCGTAACTTTCTTGGGCAAAGTCAAATTCATCAGGATTTTCATGGTTACGCTGCGGATATAGATAGCCTTGGCGATGTGAGCCTGGAAGCACCCACAAACATCCGTTCTCAACAGTAGCATCATCCATCGCAATCCAGGCCCCAATGAGTGATCGGTCGCGTGTCGGAATATAGATCTCATCCTGATGCCATGCTTGTCCCTGAAAATTAGGGGGTTTAACGAACAGCATTGATTGCATACACTTTACACTTCCATCCCAAAATGGTAGATGCGCAGCAGTAATCTGGCTCAGAATACCACATATTTTTGGGTGTTTCACATACTTTTCTATCGTCTTACTCACAAAATGGGGTTGATGTATACAGAGGATTCTACCGATTGCCTCATCATCGCTAACACTCTCTGGTAAAGGTTTCATGTTATCGCAATCATACTCTCCCCGTGCGAGCGTAACAGTGTCTTGTCTTAGTTCTTTGATCTCATCGTCTGATAGCAAGTTTGGCACGACAAGGAATCCGTTTTCAACAAAAGATTGACATTCCTCCTCAGAGATAACTTTTGGAACATCAATTTTATCACGCATATCAGGTCTCATTGTTTTTTCCAGAATTATGTTAACTGGCCTCCTATTATTCGTAGCAGTCAGTGGTCCGTAGGTAGTGGGTTCTATGATTATACGCGATTAGCAAGGAACATTTCACCTACCGCTAAAGCAAAAACCGCTAAGAGAAGATACATTGAAATACCTTGGTTTTTCTCAACATCTTCGCGATATTCTTGTCTCACTTCTGGTGTAATTTCTGTGGGAGTTCTATCTGCTTCTGTTGAACCTACAAGCAAACTGGTCAACTCTTCAGGGTCACGCGGTGTGACGTCAGACTCAGCAGTATCAACATTCACGACATCGTAGTGTGTAGTTTCTCCTGAACGGTGGACAGAATAGATACCTGGGTTTTGTGTGGCTCCGAAGTATAGATTTCCCTGTTCATTCAACGTCAATCGCGTCTCTTTTTTGTCTGGATTGAAAACTGCCACCTCTTTTCCTGCACCGTCTCGGGAACCGATGTATTCCAGATCGTCCCCTACGCGATAATCAGGAACTTTACCCGCTTGTTTCAAGGCAAGATACTTGACAGATTCGTGCAGAAAAGGCAGAAAAACCCCGTGTATAGGCAGATCGTTCCATTCACGGTCAATTGAAGATGTATAACAGAGAACTCGCCCGTTCCCGTAGACCTTCTCAAGCAGTGCTGGATTCCCATCATCATAAGAAGCGATGGCAGTTGCATCTGCTGTTGCAGCGGTTTGATAGTATCTATAAAATCTACCTTTACCAAAATCTCCGTGGTTTGGATTGCTAAACGGAACGAAAATAGGGTGCTTATAGTCAACACTTGCAATTACCTTAAATTCCGGTTTCCCAATAGGATCACCCACTGCTTGCATCAGTGTGCAAGGTAGAAGCGGGTTATCTGCGCCGCCAAAGTGCTGTTGATATACACTTGAATCAATCTGATCGCCAAGTGTAATTATCAATCCACCACCAGAATTCACAAAAGTCTTTATTCTCTCAGCTTCTGCAGTGCTGAATTGTTTGACATTTGCGAGGATAAGGACATCATATCTTTGTAAAGCTGCTTCGGATGGAATCGTCACCGATTCTGTGTAGTCAATAGGTGCTCCTTCGTCGCCAACATCCTTAAGGGCTCTTGTCAGAAAGAATGTCTCATCATCAATATCAGAACTCTTCCTCTCACCGTTGACGCAATGAACTTTGATAGATTGCATGCTTTGCACCGTAAAATAGTATCGGTTATCTATCTCTAAAGCATCATCCTCAATTTCTACCCATCCCGTATGTGCCGACTCAGATTGTAAATCTACTTGTAGGTTGAACGCGGCGTCTGTACTGTCCTCAGGTTCTATATCCACTTCCATCGTATCAGCTTTACGTTCATCAATATACAGATTAACATTTAAGTTTTCTATGCGTTCTGTGCTAAAATTGTGAACCCGTGCTACCAGTTCAGTATCTTTCTGTTCAATGAGGACAACAGGTGGAACGTTAATGTCAGTAATTGCTTGATTGTTCGGTTGTTCTTCACCTATATTGACGAATTCTATATCAACATCAGGACTAAGCCGATCAGTTTCAAGGAAGTTTTCCCACCCACTCTTTTGCAGATCGCCAACGAGAAATATCTGTTTCTGTCCGATTGAAATCCCTTTAAGTATCTCATCAGCGGTTTGGATAGCATCAAGATAATCAGTCGTATAATTAGTCGTTTCTGCATTTTCGATAACTGTTCTGATATGGCTATGCTCAGTTTCTAAAGGCAAAACTTGCCTTACCTTATCTGCAGATAGGATTAGTGCAGCAGCATCCGCGCTATCCAGACCGTCGAGTCTGTTGATAGCTTCTTTTTTTGCACGTTCAAAAACACCTTCATACTGCATGCTGTAGGATGTATCCAGAATGATAACCGCATTCCGCACACCCCCTAATTCAGGTGCAGTTGCAGGGTCTTGTGCGAAAAATGGACGTGCAAAAGCAAAACCGAGGAGTAACAACATCAATATACGCATCAGCAACAGAAGCAACCGTTTCAGTCGATGCCGCTGCACATTCGTCTGATGCGACATCTGAATAAAACGGATTGTACTAAACACAAGACGTCGTGCACGTTCACGGTTCAGTAGGTGAATTATTAGCGGAATAGATGCCCCAACTGCTCCCGCAATAGCAAACGCTCCTGCTAAAAAACCCATCGTGTCGGTTTCCTTCCTTAGTTTTCCTCAGGCCTATTTGAAGTTTCCTGGGGTGTAGGTAAGGGTTCTGTGAACTCTCTTCCTTGCTCTTCCGCTTGTATTCTGCGGCGATTCCATGCAAGAACTTTTCGGTGATGTTCTGCTTTTCCTTCTGCTTTACCTTCCGCAAAGACCCTATCTTTAAAGATTCTGGCATAACCTAACATGATACCCTCCCATAATGATACAAAATCATCTTCATTGTTTGACATCTATTCAATTATACTACAAATTTTGCTATTCAGCAAGCGAGAAGAAATTTCACAAGGATTGACATAAACCTCTTAAATAAATCCTTGTCGCTTCGCCAAATACGAGGAAAGCGATCTATCAATTGGCGTTGAGGTATTGATTATATTGTAATCTATATCCGATTGGTTCAAAGTCGTCCTATAATGGTGAATAAAATCGTTAAAATTACTGAGATAACTTTCCTGAATGACCTGTGGTGTCGTGATGATCTCTTGGTCGGTCTCAGAATCAACAAATCGGATCAACTTTTCAAATTCAAATGCCACTTCCTGTTCAGATAACACATGAAATACGATAACTTCATGTCCATCGTAACGAAGATGTTCAAGTCCATCAATCACCTCATCAGGATTATCATCGTAGAGGTCTGAAATCAGAATTACCAATCCCCGTTTCGTTAGCCGTTCCGCAATTTGATGGAGCGGTTCACCGATACGTGTCTGCTTTTCTGTCTGAAGGTTTTCGAGCGTCAACAGTATGGAATGCATGTGTGAGGCACTACTTCGGGCAGGTAAGTATTGATGTACTTTATCATCAAAATAAGCGAACCCCACTGCATCCCGTTGTTTTGCCATAAAATATGAAAGGGAAGCGATCAAGAAACTTGCGTATCGCAGTTTAGACAAAGGTTCACCGACACCCGTCGTTTCGTCCTGTGATAAAGCTTCGATTTCTTCTAAATCCTCCGGGGCAGGATGCGCCATAGATTCACTCGTATCTAACAGGATATAGCAGTTGAGATTTGTCTCTTCCTCAAACTGTTTGATGTAGTAACGGTCAGTTCTGCCGTAAACTTTCCAGTCAATGTGTTTTGTATCATCCCCAGGCATATATTGCCTGTATTGTGAAAACTCAACACTAAACCCGTGGTATGGACTCTTGTGCAATCCAGAAATAAAACCTTCAACAACATATCTTGCAATCAGTTCAAGATTGCCAATTTGTGCGAGAATTGTAGGATTTAAGTACCTTCGTCCTTCTATTGTCTGTTGCATTGTGTGATCCTTGTGTTATTTTTTTCTTAGAACAAGCAGCGTTAGATCGTCAAATTGATCTGCGTCACCTTGAAAGTCCATGACTGACTCATAAATTAAGTTACAGATACTCGGTGCATCTCCACCGTGACTTTGTTTAGCGATCTGTTCAAGTCGTTCCTCATCATAAAACTCATCATCAATGTTCACAGTTTCGGTAACCCCGTCAGTATAGAAGATCACAAGGTCACCGCTTTCAAGTTTCGTTTGTTCAGCCTCGTATTTAGCGATGAGTGGGACCATATCATTCGGAAACATACCTAATGGTAAGCCGCCTACATCTTCTCCGAGCCACACTATGCTGCCACAGCTCTTCACAATAATCGGGGGGTTGTGCCCACCATTGAGTGTTGTCAGAATATCTGTATCGGGATTGAGATGACTATAGAAAAATGTAGCATATTTCTCCTCTGTACCGCTAACATAGAGTAGTGAGTTCAGTGTCATTGCCATATCTATCAATTCATTTTTCATATCCACGGACTCGTCACTTTCCCGTCCCCTTGCGCTTGATAATTCGGATAGCAGTCCTGCTCGTAGCGTTGCCATCAGCAGTGCAGCCTGCATCCCTTTTCCTGAGACATCGGCAATAGCGAGTCCCCATCCGCCAGCTACCAGTTCTATACAATCAAAATAGTCACCACCAACCGGACCGCGTGGTTCATAATGTCCCGCTACCTCATATCCCGGTATATCGGGAAGTGTATCAGGGATAAGGTTTTCTTGTATCTTCCGTGCCTCCTCCATCTCTGTCTGTAGCTGCCGTGCTTCCAGTGCTTCTTGATGTAGATGTGCGTTTTCAATCGCAACCCCAGCTTGTTTTGCAAATGAATCAATGAGGACTTCATCTTCATCAGTGAATTCAGCAGTTCTTCCACCCCGTTCTTCTTTATCACCGACAACGAGAACACCTAAGATATCACCGTCGCGTCCTTGAATGGGACCCGCCATCAAATTCCTACCGCCGAACAGATTATCTGCTTTAGTGAAACAACGGTCTGTCTTGCCTTCTTTAACAACTCCTGCCAACATATCCAATGATGTTTTTACATCAGATTCGCTTGTTTCAGATTCATCGCTGTCCAGCGAAATGGATAAAGTCTCTTTATCGTCTTCGCCTGCCTCTTCAGAGATTAATGTGGGTGGGAATATATATCGGAGTTCAAGCTTCTGCTGTGCTTGTTGAATTAACATCAACCCGCCAACATTTGCATCCAATAGTGCGACAGCTTGATGAACGACCTGTTCAGCGGCATCCTCAGGTTGCAGCAATTGACATATCTGAGGGGCACTCTCTGCTAACATAAACAGTCTAAACTTTTCACTCTGTATGCCTTCAACAATACGCGAATAGGCAATAGCGATTGATATCTGGTGTGCAAGAATGTTAAGTAATTCCTGCTCCCATTTTTCAAATTTCGCGCGACCAAATAATCCGCTTAAACTCAGAATACCGAGAAATTCGTCGTGTATCTTTAAAGGTACCCATAAGCGATATTTTACGTTTCCATCCATCAATTCAGCGTTTCGATCAATAAAATGTTGTAATGATTCAGGGGGAGTATCTAACGCAATCAGAGAGCATTCAAGCAAAGTTTCTACTTCTGTCTGTTCAATCTCAATAGGCGACATCTCAGATTCTGGTGTTGAGGCGGCAAGCGTTAGATGATTATCTGAAGGGTGGAAACAGTAAATCGCGCCACCACTTGCTTGAAGCGTGCCAAGTGTAATGCGAAGATAGGTCTTACTGGAAACGTTAAAATTGCTATGACCGGAGATGAGTGTCTGACCTAACTGTTCCAGTTCTGATAGACTAAATATTAGACGTTGTATAGTTTCTTCTGCTGAACTTACGCGCATGGGAATTGTTCCTTTGTCTCTATGGAACTTAATGTAGGCCCTTTATGTTGCTGAATGATGCTGAATCATGCTGACCCGTTTAGGTAGGATACGGTGGTTAGCAAATCATTCCCGATATAAAAACGGTAACCTGTTAAACTCAGAGACATTAGAAATTAGCAATAGCTGTTTTTTCATCGGGGAAGATACCGGCATACTTTGCTATTGCCATCATGCGAAAAGTGCGTTCTTGCGTGGCGGATAAACCACAAAAGTTTAACGTCCCTTCACGTTCTTCCAGTGCCTCAATTATCTCTATCAGAATGGATATACCTATACTATTAATCAATGCAGTTTTGTCCAAGTTAATGACTAATTGCGTATATCCTTTTTTTATGAGTTCCAAGGCTTTCTTGGAAAGTTTCTCTCCGAGTGCGTCGTTTAAATAACCTGCTGTTTCTAACACAGCGTACTGACGTTCAGCACGAATCTGAATATCCAATTTGTTTGCCAAACTTTGCCTCCTTAAACAGTGCAACTGCTGAATAAAAACACTACACAGTCTTACTCTTTACCATACTAATTGTTGTACCGTTTTCTCCACTCATAATATCAACGCTGTCCATGAGGGCATGGATGATCTCTAAACCCCATCCACGTTTCCGCATATCCGGATGTAAATCTGGCTTGCTGGCTCTGCGTTGTGTGCGGTTTTCTGGGGAGAAACCGACTCCCTGGTCACTGATCTCGAATTCCAACCCATCGGTTCTCATGATATACTTGATGATGACCTGTCGATCTGGACTCTGACTATGCTCAAAAGCGTTTATACAAGATTCAATCAAGGCGACTTGGATTTCCTCAATCTGTTCTTCACTAAAACGCATTGATTCAGCG
>JAAXGN010000082.1 GCA_012267415.1 Candidatus Poribacteria bacterium
CTACACACATCTGTTTAGTTACTTTTATCTATAGTAACTAAACAGATGTGTGTATATATGTTCCGTGCGGATGACCAACCGCTGTCCGGATGTATAACCGGATGGCCCGTTGCGTAACCGGATGGCCCGTTGCGCAACCGGACCCGGCGCGGCGCGGCCAACTGCGCTGCCTAAGCGTCTAGCCCCACCCACGTACGCATGCTCTAGCGCTCTGACAGACGTCGACAGAGGTGGCGAAGTTCTGTAAATCATGGAAGCGTTCAGCGAGTACATCGACGAGTCTTTCCCGATTGGAGCCAAAAGAACCAGAAGTGCTCTAGTTCGCCAAAGCTACGCAGACAGGATTGTGCGTTTTCTGAAGGATGGATCAAATGAATACGATAAGAACTTTCGCCACCTAGTAAAAAAAGCGGGTTTCAGCTGCTTGATCTACCAGAAGCAGGTCTAAGAGACGTACTGGTGGTGAAGATCAGTGAAGAGAAGCAAGTAAGTGCTTTATGAGTCAACTAATTGGTTTTAACACATTTAAAGTACGTGTAAAATCATTTAGAGCAGGTGTAAAAAGTTTAAATTATTGAATATGCAACTTCTAAGTATTAAAATACTGTGTATGTACTATAATAATATTATACAACTATAGAATGCAAATGACCGGACCATGTTGAAAGGCTTTAGACGAGTGGCCATCGTGGAAGACTTCTACAACATCCTCCAGCAAATCCACGACAAAGACTGTCTACATGCAGGCTCAAAGAAAACCTTCGCTAGGGTATTAATGATAAATGTAATAGAGTGTGGTAATTGAAAATCATGTATATACAATACAATTCATAGGTACAGACGTTGTATTCCTACCTACCCAGAAGTGTGGTGGAAAAGTATGTCAGTCTGTGTTCCACATGTAGTCTTCGCAAACCACAATCTACCCAGCCCCCTCTTCGACCAATTGTTGCCAACGGTTTTTTCTCTCGTGTGCAAGTAAGCTATTATTAGTCTCACTACATGCAATTTGAGTGGTCTTCATTATGATAATACATTATATAGATTGATCTCATTGACATGCGACACATGCCTCACAATGAACAAAAGTGGATCCTACACATTGTTGATCATTGGTCCAAGTTCACCTTTGCTTGTCCACTACAATCCAAGTCTGCCAGAGATGTTGCTGATGTACTACAGAGGCATGTCTTCTCCGTCTTTGGTTTGCCTAGCATCCTCCAGAGCGACAATGGTCGTGAATTTGTCAATAAGCTGATAGAGGAGGTGGCTTCCACATGGCCAGGTCAAGTACAGCTCGTAAGCGGCCGTCCACGTCATCCTCAATCACAAGGATTGGTCGAACAAGCTCATTACACCTTAGAAAGGATGATCAGTGCAAAGGTTGTGGAGAGTGGAGAAAAGCATCCTCCGTGGACAGACTGGATCCCCTACATTGTTTGTAAGTACTTTTAAATCTGCAATAACTCAGTTAATCATTAATAATTTTTGTGCTTTGATCTTGCAGACACCTTGAACACTCAAGTTCATGAAGCCACTAAAAATACTCCATATGAGCTAGTGTTCGGACAGCCTCCACGCTCTCTCCTAGTTCCAGATGTCACCTTTCGTGGTCAGCTGAGTGAAGAAGTACTGGTCACAGTGCCAGATGATCCTGTAAGTTACATGTACCACCCACCCAATTCATTCCTTCCATTTTTAATTAGTACTTCCACATTTTGTTTTATATTTCAGCCCACTCTTGATCTAGTCAGCAGTCGTGATCACTCACGATCCTCGACTCCTCTTCCACCGTCTTCCTCGGTTTCCTCAGCTCCTCCTCTTCCTTCCTCCACTCCTCCTCCACCACCTCCTTCAAATCAAGATGATCAGCTCACTCTAGACCTAGATGGCAGTCATGTCTCCGACCACGTAGTGTCACAAGATCTATTCCAAGGCAGTGATGTAAGTACAGTGTGTTACACCACTCAGAAACTATTTCAACACAAGATTCATTATTCACT
>JAAXGN010000058.1:0-427 GCA_012267415.1 Candidatus Poribacteria bacterium
ACTATTTGCAGATGACACCATTGCATATCTCACCATAAACTCTGCAAGAGCTAAACCCGTGCATCCTTCAAAACAATTTTGCGAAGCTGGCTGTATGGGAGCAAATGTAGGACATGAAAGGCCACCAGGATCAATGTGAGGTCTTTGTTCCAAGTTGGCCGGAAATGTCAGCCTATATTCCGCATGGTCAAACCCTACAATATTAGTCGATACCTCAGACCTCAGTTGGAACTGTCACATTGATCACATTACAGGGGAAGCAAATAGCCCTCTTACTTTCCTGCAGGTGAATTCTAGCTATATGACTGCAACCCTTTTGTTTTAATTAGTTAATTCTTTTTTCTTAGTGGATTATTTAATTATTTGCTTTTTAACCCCCCATGAAAATCTTCATATTTGAAGGAGGTGGGGCTCCATGGAAGAAGAA
>JAAXGN010000058.1:458-836 GCA_012267415.1 Candidatus Poribacteria bacterium
AGAAGAAGAAGAAGAAGAAAACAGGTACCTTTGGCATGAAACCACCGATTCCGTGTTCCAGGATTTGATAGTTTGATCGATTCCCTTTGAAAGAATTGACACTGGGTATCATTTTCAAAAATGGGTGTGGATGATGTAAGCTATCAAACTGACACTTGTACTGGGCTTCAGAAATCCGTATTAAACCAGGGCAGTCTCTTTTTTTTCCTGACTTTTGCCCGCACTACTCCATGCTCGTGGCTTTGCCTCTAGTTTACCCACATAATTTATCGTGCTCACTCACAGTTAATTTTTTTGTAGCAAAAGAGAGACTACTTTCAGTCTACGGCAAAATCATCCTCGGAGACCCAGGGGGCGCAGCTAGTCGGAACGATAGAA
>JAAXGN010000058.1:872-1203 GCA_012267415.1 Candidatus Poribacteria bacterium
AAGAGGGGCAGCCGGGTGACTCTGGTGCTTTCTTACACGACAGAGTTTTCCTCATCGATCCCCATAGTTGCGTAGCAGGTTCAATGGGGAAAGTTACAGAAGAAAACGTTAACGAAGCCGGAAAAGTTTCACAAGTTGTGCAAGGAACATGATCTAAAATGTACACTTGCCATTGTATACTGCACATAGTGAGAAAAGGTGTGGAAAGTGAATGTCGTGCATCGCATATCAGCAATAAAAATTTAAAATACCTGGACAGATCCGCCGTGAAAATTCATTCTCTCGATCTTATGGTAAACTTTCACTACAAACTTTCTATCGTCCAGACTAG
>JAAXGN010000058.1:1249-1490 GCA_012267415.1 Candidatus Poribacteria bacterium
AGACTAGCTGTCCCTGCTGGGTCTCCGAGGATGTGGCAAAATCAGCCAACTACTACATTTCAACGATAAGGCCATCTATAATCAAACCTTTCTGACCAAGATGAAGCTATAAATATTTTTTTCAGTTTTGCATTGCAGGTAGTTCTGATAGTCTGCGCAGAATAAAATATTGAGTAGTAGCAACCTGTATTTGTCCCACATCGAAAACGGATCTCCCAAAGCGTTTACAGCAGTGATCATA
>JAAXGN010000116.1:0-1012 GCA_012267415.1 Candidatus Poribacteria bacterium
ATAACAGGACTGAAGGGACTTATTGCGGTAGGTAGCTGCAACTGGGTTAAAAACCTTAACATCAAAATAAGCATGCTGCTGCCTACAGCTCCAGAACCCCTCAGCTCTCACATCGGAGCGCGCATTATCATCCAGGATGGCGGAACGTGGGTGGAGTGTCTCTCCGGACAATGGTTGAAGAATTGGTTCTATTGTGACGTTATGACAAACCTCCTTCATAAGCGATGCAGTAATGTCCCTTAATTCATTGTGGCGGAGAGATGGAAATCCACCACAAGGACAGTTGAGAGCATGGTCTACTGAGAAAGGAGCTCCGCATGTACAGATGTCAGGTAAATGAGGGGGCTCCCAACCATACCTCAGACAAAGGCCATCCCTAAAGGCACCTTTGTGTAGATGGTATCCATGAAATTTCAAAGGAAGAACAGACAACCAAGTTGAAGAACCTCTCTCATTAGCGATGTCAAATAGCTTTTGGAGGGGAGGTGAGAGGCTTTCTCTGACAGATGTGGCTTTCTCAATAAAAAACTGTGCCTTATTGGATCTTATGGTCTGCTTTGCTTCAAGCTGTAGTGTATCAAGCTCAGGTGGAATAATGTCACTTTGATCGAGAAGTAGGGAAATTAAAGGAGATGACACAAGCAAGGAGTTCGAATATTGTACAGAAGAAACAAGTGAAGGGTCAGGGATGTTCAGGCCACCTAAACGACAAGGTAATGTGAAAAGTTCGCGAAAAACACTATTGGGAGCCTCTTGACCAGTGATTGATGGTAACAGGACAGTGCGGATCGCGTCCTCCAAGGGACGAAGGAGTGTACTGATGTCAGGGCAGGTACGAAACACATAGTTCCATCTATTCATCACTCCATGTGTCAAGGCAGAAAAGGCTGATTGAGGCTGAGAAAGGGAGATATTGGCCAAGCAATGAATCTCATCAACCCAAGACTGAACCTTGTTATTGATCCACTGAGTAATGAAATCAAGTGTACCGATTGGTGAGCCTAGGACTTGC
>JAAXGN010000116.1:1250-1455 GCA_012267415.1 Candidatus Poribacteria bacterium
CTACGAATGAGTGGGAGTGTACCAAGGGCATACATGGCCATGGCCATGGGATCGCCCTGGGTAGTACCTTCAACAGACATGATGGACTCACCTCCAATGTACATGTTTACTCCGGCTCTATAAGTGTTGACTAGAACTCTGCCGAGAGAGGGACACAAGTGAAGGATATTACGAAGGGCCACTTCACGATTGAGACTGTTGAATG
>JAAXGN010000085.1 GCA_012267415.1 Candidatus Poribacteria bacterium
TGTCCACTCCTAGAATTGTGTGTAGACAAGCACACCGAAGCAATCCTGCAACATCTAGTCCAGAGGAGCATTTCCGAATCACTCTGTTCAACGAATTTCTCTCCCATGTCATTTCTCAGCTTCAGGACAGGTTTGTTGACAATCCAGCTCATTCCATTGCTCTCGGCCTTCTATGTCTTCTCCCAAGTAAGTGTATTCATCTTGAGAGTGGTGCTACCCTTCCAACTGAGCTTGCTCAAGCAGCCGATCTGTACGCAGAAGATTTACCCCATTCAGTAATGTTGTCTACTGAGTACAATATGTGGGTAACAAAGTGGAAGGGACAACATGTAGCTAGTGCTGACATCCCCAAGACGTTGGTAGACGCTTTGCACTCCTGTAGCGCTATACAGTTCCCCAACTTGCATGTTTTGCTTCGAGTGGCCTTAACTTTGCCCATAACGTCGTGTGAGAGCGAGAGAAGTTTCAGCCAACTGAAGCTAATCAAGACCAGCATTCGCTCCACCATGACCAACGACAGACTGAGTGGACTGGCTCTGATGAAGATAAACAGAGAGTGCTGCAACAAACTAACATCTGCAGAGAAGATGAAAGAGCTGGTGAAGTCATTTGCACAGCTTCACCCCAGGAGAATGAAGCTACCATTCATGCTGGGTGACTCATGAATTATGATATGTAGCTACATGCCTGTACATCATTGTACACACACCTTCGTAACTTAGTTCATTTCTAGCTCGTCTGAGTAGACAACCTAACTCGCAAAACTACAAGCTAACGGCACTACACACGTAACTACGTTTACATGTACAAACCGTTTGGGCGCGCGCAAGGGCCGTCTAACGAACAAAGACCTGGGGCCTCTCCAAACAAAAACAAGGAGGCGGACTCTTCTAATTGAAAACGCAATGCGCATGCTCCGGAGAGTCCCAATTAAATAGCGCGCGCCTTCGAATAGCTCGCGCCCTCGAAAAACTCGCTACCCAGCTCGGTGCACGAAAAGAATAGGCCGCGCGCGAACTATTCGAGGAAATACTAATGTATATCAATAATATCACAGCCAGTAGGGAGTTTGTCGTCGTATGGGGCTGCCTCATAGGCAAAATCAATGAAAGTATAAGGATGAAGTATGCGTTTCCACAGACATAAACGAGTGCATCGCATGTACCCTGGTTAGAATTGAAGTACTCATGTTGTGCAAACCATGAAAATGCGCACTTCTCGATCGTAAGTACTGTACCGGTACTTTATGCCCCTGTTTACGGTATTGCAAACGTTTGCGCACAATTTTTGAATGTTAGTGTCAAGCCAAAATGCAGCGGCAGTATAGTTATGAATTAGAATTAATTAATTAATTATAATTTTTATTAACTAGAACCCCCCTTTAAGATTTTCTAGATCCGCCACTGCATTACACTATGCAAGGGAGATCATTACTGTGAAGTTTAGTTCATCTAACAGACAGAAAGTACTCATAACCATATACATGTAGTGCACTGTACCCCTACACTCACAACATATCATGCATGCACATATTCACAGATCATTGTAATACACAATATTGAGACTGCCAATGAGAAGCTGTTATCACAAGTGCATGTAAGTATACTGTCATGACCATCCCACTCGGCCACTGCACAGCAAAAGCAACCAACAATGATACGAACAGCAGTGAAATACATCCCAACCTCCATTATCCAAAGTTCCATC
>JAAXGN010000137.1:0-1749 GCA_012267415.1 Candidatus Poribacteria bacterium
ATAGTCTCTGCTCAAAACAAGCAGAAAGAGTACTATGATAACAAGCATGCTTGTGGAGACATATTTAATGTCAAAGCATTGGTGTTAATGAAAGATTTCACGAGAAAGAAACGTGCTGGCGGAAAAATGGACTACAGGTGGACTGGTCCATATGAGATCATAGGTACTCTAGGGAAAGGCCTGTACAAGCTCAAGGCTGTACAGAGTGACAAGGTAAGATGTTTTGTTAAATAAACATGTATTATTATGTTCTTGTTTATGCAAGTGCATGTACATACATAATGTACTTCATGTTGCATGTTATTCAGGTAGTAGAACGTGTCAACGGAATGCACCTCAAAAAGTATCATGTTCCAGATAGTGCTCCAGCTCCTCACCCACAACAGAGTGCAGATAGTGCTCCAGCTACTTCCTCTCCAGTCTCTGATCCTGTCAATCCTCATCTGGCTATTGACGAGCAGGCTATTGAGCAGCAAATCTATGATTCAAGTTTACTGCGGTTGTGGAGGACTGGTGCAGATTCTCTAGCCTACCGTCCTGAGGAAGATTCATTTTTTGTAATGCATGTACTTTTACTTGTGTCATTGTGCTACAGTTTTAATTATCCTTTGTTTTGTGCTTCCAATGCAGCCTACCAACTACATCAAGGATGACAAGGAGTTTGCTCTCAGCAAGGATGTAGATGTTGTAGTGTGGCAACGCTACCGAGCCTTCAACAATCTCGAACCTGCAAGAGATGCCTTCGACTTTGTTATTGTCACTCCGGATCTACACAGAGATTTTGATGCTTTCAAGAAGCAAGAAATTGAGCCTGGGTACAGTTATCTTGAAAGCAATGATCTGCTTCGCTTGTATCTGAGAGAGCATGATTGTTCTGTCACAACTCAAGCCAAGTATGGAGCTGTATTTCATCGACTACATGCGGAGGATGTTGACAACCTGTGTGCATGGGTGAAAAAGCTTCAGCATCAGAGAGCAGGTGACTTCAACAAAGAAGACAAAGTAGGTCACTCGTGCACTACTAGTCATTATCATTGTACTGTACAACAATTGTTCACAATATGGTTATGTTCAGCACATGTGAAACTATTGATAAACATCTACTTTTTAATACAGTTACCAGGAGAGCGGGTTCTGCAGCCACCACTGAACACAGCTATTTCTTTGGCTCCACCCCACACTCCTTCTGGAGAGACTAGTCCCCATGAAACCAGCTTAGATGATTCATTCTCACCCATCACGACCCATCAAGCCAATCATCCTCCAAAATGTCCTAATTTAGCTGCCAAACAGCTAATGTTAGAGTACACACAAAGCAAGGCAAATACATTGTCAAAGCCTTTCAGCACCATAGACCTGACATCTGCAGCTGACTCCATTTCAAGAAAGAAGCTTAGAACACCTAAGACTTGGGTTAAAAACAATCTCTACTCACTTTCAGTAGCTGCCAAAGAAAGGATCCTTTCACCAACTGCCTGGCTAACTGATGACATCATCAGTGCAGCTCAGCAACTCATCCGAGAAAACAATCCACTGGTGGGAGGACTACAACCACCTTGTCTAGGACAGACATGCTCATTTACGATAGAAACGGGGGAATTTATTCAAATTTTACACAATGGGGCTGATCACTGGCTAGTGGTTAGTAATATTGGGGTCTCTAGAGGGAGTGTTGTAAGGGTGTACGACAGCAAATACCAGTACCTTACCACCTCAACAGAGCTCCAACTAGCCTCTCTAGTAAATACC
>JAAXGN010000137.1:1803-2095 GCA_012267415.1 Candidatus Poribacteria bacterium
GTGTGTATGCAGTTGCATTCGCAACAGCCCTCTCTCTTGGTCAGGATCCAGGTACTCTACATTTTGCTGAGTCAGAGATGAGGAGGCATCTCTTCAACATGTTGAAAGAGAAGAAATTGAAGATGTTTCCAGTCACGAAAAAGAAACGAAGCGTGAGAGTGACTGAAGGTGACCCAATCTTGATATATTGCAGATGCAGGATGCCAGATGTAGGAGACATGATAGAGTGCTCCAATTGTTCAGAGTGGTATCATGTTCCTAGTTGTTCTTCCCCTACACAAGCAGCACTGAA
>JAAXGN010000055.1:0-663 GCA_012267415.1 Candidatus Poribacteria bacterium
GAAAAGCCCTTCTACTGCGTATCATGTCGTTTATCTATCCACTCTGACGAAATCGAGTCTCTGAAATCGTCCTTAAAGTTACTTCAAGAAGAAATGGGATCTTTAAAGTCGTCAATCAATGTAGTCGATGGCGGGACAAGTCCACCTGTTCCCCCTTCGCACACGGCTACCGCAGGTTCCGTTTCTACTGTTTCAAGACCGGTTCTGCAAAAGACCAGCCATCCTTCCAAGGCGCCTGATAGAAAGTTCAACATCGTTGTTTATGGCCTGGACGAGTCTGTTCAAGGAACATCAAGACGTGAAAGGAAACTTCAAGACACTAAGAAGGTCGAAGATGTTATACAGGCGGTGAATAGCAAGGTTAGTAGTCAATCTATTCGTGACTGTGTTAGACTAGGCAAATATAAAGCCTTTAGTTCCAGACCACGCCCACTTCTGGTCAATCTCAACAGGGTTTCTGATGTCCATCTGCTATTGTCCAACAGAAAGTCATTGCAGAAACCATTAGCTATTAAACCTGATCTTCCCCTGGAGAAACGAATCACGGAAGCTACACTTCTGAAGCAAAGGTGGGCTTTAATTCAGTCTGGTACAAGTGCGAGTTCTATCAAAATTCGTGATTCGAAGCTCTATGTAGATGAGTCTTTCTATGGCTCAGCAAGC
>JAAXGN010000055.1:712-1010 GCA_012267415.1 Candidatus Poribacteria bacterium
CTATATTTTCTCCTGCAAATCAAACCGATGCTAACACACCATCAAAATCTCCCCCTCCAAGTGTCACCACTCCTTCAATAGCGGATTGTGCCCCATCAACCCAATGACTAAGCTGTTCGATACCTGTGTGTCTTTGGAACTGCCGTAGTATAGTAAACAAACTCAGTCTTTTAAATTCTTTTGCAGTTGCCTCTATATTTAAAATCTTCGCACTTGTTGAAACTTGGTGTAGGCCTGACATCTATGATAATGAGTTGCTTCCCTCAAATTTTAACATATTTCGTTGCGACAGAAATTC
>JAAXGN010000147.1 GCA_012267415.1 Candidatus Poribacteria bacterium
GGAGCAAAATCCGCAGATTTTCAACGAATTGATTCGTGAGCGGCTTCTTGACAACCCCCATCGGTTGACAAGTATCCTTACGCCTGATCCAGAAATGCAGGCAAGGCTTGATGCGACAGAAAATAAACGTCTGAAAGCAATTCGCGCGCAACTCACTGATGAACAGATGCGGCAGCTTGCCGCCGATGCCGCTGAACTTGAACGTCTGAGCGGACAGCCCAACTCACCGGAAGATTTAGCGAAGTTGCCACAATTACACGTTTCAGATCTGCCCGAAAAACCGCTACATATTCCAACAACCGTTGAGACAGTGCGCGAACGCCCTCTGCTTCGGAACGACATTTTTTCAAACGGTGTGAACTACCTCACGTTGAACTTCGACTTGCAAGGGTTACCGCAACACCTGTGGCAGTATCTACCGAGTTACACCGAGGCCATTGGCAAACTCGGGGCAGGCAAGATGAATTATGAACAAATGGCACAACGTAGAGCAGCAGCCACTGGTGGCATTGGGTGCTCGCCAAACTTTACCACTCACGCGGTTGACCCAAGTCGTCCAGTGTGGGATATGCAATTTCGACTCAAAGCACTTGACGGTAAAATTGAGGATGCGTTGACCGTCTTGCGCGATTTAATTTTCGATGTGAACCCACGCGATAAAGATCGTCTCTACGACATTCTCAATCAAGCAGTAGCTTCTAAACACAACTATTACGGGGCATCTGTTGCAAACCGTCGTGCTGCCCGCGGACTTTCACAACGCGGTTTGCTCACAGATATTGTCTACGGACTACCACGACTCCGCACGAGTGAAATGTTGCACAACCGCTTTGACGAATCTTATGAAGGACTTACTGATTATATTGAACAGATTCGCGAATTTCTATTAGTTCAAGGTCGCGTAACCGCCAGTTTTACCGGCTCTGACGCAGCTTATGGGTTGTTTAAAGAACAGTTTGCTGAATGGATCGACGACATGCATGACGAACCGATAATCCCAGCACCAATAGGTTTTAAATCTTTTGATATGCCACCGCGTGAAGGATTAGCGGCTCCTATTCCAATAGCGCATTGCACACAGATGATGCCAGCACCTCACTACGCCCATCCGGATTCAGGACTCTTGACAATCGGATCATATATCATAGAAAATGATTACATGTTGCCCGAAATCCGGTTCAAAGGTAACGCCTACGGTTTTCGTTTTATATATAACCCTTATGAATCCTTGATCCACCAAGGATCTGAGAGTGATCCGCACGTCGCTCGTACACTTGACGTTTTCGCACGAACAGTTGACTATGTTAAACAGACAGAGTGGACGCAAGTTGATATTGACCGGGCGATTATTGCGAAATCATCAGATTACCTAAACACCATTCGCCCCAGTCAAGCCTCAACTGATGCTATCTGGCATTATATTAAGGGACAGACACACGAAGTGGTTGAAGAAAAATATGCACAACTCCGACGCGCAACCCCCAAGGAAGTAAAACGTGCATTGCTTCAAGTTCTTGAGGAAAATCAAGATAAAGCCTCAATATGCGTCATTGCGAGTCGTGAGAAATTAGAGGCAGAAAATAAGAAAATGGATCAACCCCTTGTAATTGAAGATATATAAGCAATACTTATAAACAATCTATTTGTTAGATGTACAATCTTATAACCCTGGAGGGAAAATGGATACGAAACTCGCAGCTGAAAATGGCGGGACTTTACACCCGCCACTCGACCTACAAGAAGGACAACAACTACACGGATTTGAAGTAAAAGCCATCACACCCATTGATGAACTGCGTGCAGTTACCATTGAATTGGAACATCATCATAGTGGGGCACGTCTACTACATCTTTATACAGACGATACAGAAAATCTCTTCTCAATCAACTTTCCGACTCCGCCATCAGATGACACAGGCACACCCCACATTCTTGAGCATGCGGTCTTGGCAGGTTCACATAAATTCCCAGTCAAAGAACCGTTTTTTGAGATGATCAAGATGAGCATGGCAACCTTCATAAATGCTATGACGAGTTTAGATCATACATATTATCCTGTCGCAAGTAATGTCAAGAAAGACCTGTTCAACCTTGCGGAAGTCTATTTTGATGCGGTATTTCATCCGCTTCTGACAGAGCAGACCTTCAAACGAGAGGGACACCATCTTGCTCCTGTAGATCCAGAGAATCCGACAGGTGATCTCAAGATTACCGGTATCGTCTATAATGAAATGAAAGGTTATTTTTCCGATCCACAGTCCCTTTTATTTCGTTCCGCAACAAGTAGACTTCTACCCGATACGCTTTATGCCAAAGAATCTGGTGGTGACCCGGATGCAATTCCTGATCTGACATATCAACAACTCAAGAATTTTCATGAGACATATTATCATCCAAGTAATGGATACTTTTTTCTATATGGTGATATTCCAACGCGTGACTATTTGACATTTCTTGCTGATAAACTCGATAAGATTCCAAAGAGCAAAAGGAACATCAAGTTGAAACCGTTGTCTTCTGACATTACGCGGCAACCGCCATGGGAATCGCCGCAGACCGTGACTGATACTTATCCAGTAGCACCTGATGAATCTTTGACAGAGAAAACATTCATGATGTTGACTTGGCTCATTGGTGATGCGACTGATCCGGAAGATGTTGCGATGTGTAATATCCTAAGCCTTATACTTTTCGGTAATGAGGCGGCACCACTGAAGAAAGTTTTGATTGACTCAAAATTGGGAACTAATACTATCGGTTCCGGTTCAGGCGCAATCGGTCCAAATAGTTCCTTTTTTGTCGGTATTAAAGGGAGTGAGATAGAACGGGTTGAAGCGTTCACGAATCTGGTAACTGAAACGCTCACCGAACTCGCTGATACTGTTTTTGATACGGAATTGGTGGAGGCTGCTTTCCAACAGTCTACCTATTACTACCAAGAAGTATCCCCGATGTTTCCGCTGCGTATGTTATACCGTGTGATAAATGCTTGGATATATGATAACGATACGGATACGTTTCTGAAGGTGGGAGAGGACCTCGCTGCTATACGTAGGAAATGGGAAGAAAACCCGGCACTCTTCAATGAGATGATTCGGGAACGCCTCATTGATAATCCCCATCGGTTGACGAGTATTCTTTCACCGGACCAACATAAGCAGGCAAAACTTGATGCTGAATTAGAGGAACGGACTCAAGCAATCCGTAAACAACTTACAGAGGAGGAAGTAAGAAAGATTGCTGCTGATGCTGCAGTGCTTGAACGCATGAACAGTCAACCGAATCCACCTGAAGCATTGGCAAAGTTACCACAACTCAGTGTGAACGATCTCCCCGATAAACCGAAACACATTCCGACCACAATAGAAAAAGTGGATGGATGCGACTTGCTGCGGAGTGATGTCTTTTCGAACGGTGTTAACTACTTTGTATTGGATTTCGATGTTAGGGGATTGCCTGAACATCTTTGGACGTTTATGCCGAGGTACAAAAATGCTATCCATAAACTTGGCGCAGCCGACATGGATTTTACGGAAATGGCACTGCGAAAATCATCCGTTACGGGTGGTGTCAGTTGCGGTGTAGGGTTTCGGACTCATGCGCTTGATCCTAAGCGTTCACTGCAAAACGTCTATTTTCATCTGAAAGCACTTGATGGAACGATAGACGATGCCCTTGATGTACTGCATGATCTCGTTTTTTCTGTGAATCCACGCGACAAGGAACGTCTTCACGATGTTATGGTTCAAGCTGTCGCTGCATATAGAAGAGATATGGTCCAGGACGGCTCCAGTACAGCAAAGCAACATGCTGCACGCGGACTATCCCCGCAAGGACATCTCTCTGAGATCGTCTACGGACTACCGCAACTCCGACAGAGTGAGACCTTACTCAACGGTTTTGACGAACTAAATGGTGACCTTATGAGTCATATTGAAGAGATCCGGGATTTCTTACTGAATCGTTGCCGTGTAACGGCTGGTTTTGTCGGTTCGGATGCTGCCTACAAAACTACACGTACTAAACTCAGTGAGTGGTTAAGTGCTATGAGAGAAGAAGAGATTACGGTAGAACCTATTACATTTCAGCCTTATGACACACCGCCGCGCGAGGGTTTAGCGGGACCGATTCAGATTGCACACTGTGCTCACGTCATGCCTGCCCCGTATTATTCGCATCCGGATTCAACATTGATCGGTATTGGAACACATCTTGTACGGATGGAGTACATATTGAGTGAAATTCGTCTTAAAGGAAATGCTTACGGTGCGGGGTTGTCATATAGTTCTTTTGATTCAGCACTAAATCAGTCCTCATTCAGAGACCCGCATGTGGCACGGACGCTTAACGTTTTTGAACAGACAATAGATTATATCAAGCAGGTTGAGTGGACACAGACTGATATTGACCGTGCGATCATCTCATCAGCGAAGGGTGCTGAAAAACCGATACGTCCGAGTCAAGCAATCAGCAACGCACAATGGCATCATATCGGTGGTTTAACGAAAGAGATACGTGAGGAACGTTATCAACAACTTCGCAGTGCGACACCTGCAAAGGTGAAACGGGCACTTGTTCAGCTCTTTGAAGAGAATCTCGATAAGGCAGCGGTATGTGTCGTCTCAAGTCGTGAAAAACTTGAGATGGCAAACAGTGAATTGGAAAAACCGCTTGAAATAGAGGATATATTAACCTAAGTATGTTGGTCGGTTGAGTGAATGACAACAAGGAATTTTACATTACCAAGCAATATTAAATAATGAATTATCAATTTTCTGATAATCCTGCAGGTGCCGAACCCGTAGGGGCGGGGTCTCCCCGCCCGTCATCAACGTGCAACCTGCATATTTAATATTCAAACTTGCTCACAACATTTTTGAAAGGAATAAAACAGTGAAGAAATTTGCAATCTTTGCATTGTGTATAAGTACTCTGGTTATTTTCATGGCATGTGGTTCTAAAACCACTGATGAACCATTAGTTGAAGAAGTAGATAAATTTGAAAAAAACTGGCATCACTGGCGTGGTCCATTCTCAAACGGGACGGCCATAAATGCTAAACCACCCACTACATGGAGCGAAGACGAAAACATCCGCTGGAAAGTACCGATACCAGGTTTGGGACATGCAACACCTATTATCTGGGAGGATAGAATTTTCATTCAAACTGCGATCGAATTGGAGATGCCTGAACAGGAAACGACTAACGCGGAAGAACAACCTGAAGAAGAGTCTGGTAGAAGACGTGGCAGAAGGGGAAGGAGTCGGACGATTCCGCCATATAAATTTGAGATCCTTGCCCTTAACCGAACTGATGGTAGTACCCTGTGGCAGAAGACGCTTCGGGAAACAGTCCCGCACGAAGGGATGCATAATGATTCAAGCTTCGCTTCCAATTCTCCTGTGACGGATGGTGAACACATTTACGCCTATTTTGGTTCGCGTGGACTCTATTGCTTAGATATGAAGGGTAATATTATATGGGAGAAGGATCTGGGTAAGATGCGGAAAGCTGGCACTTTCGGTGAAGGCAGTTGTCCAATTATTCACGGTAATGCAATTATTATCCTTCAAGACCATGAAGATCAGTCTTTTATCACAGCACTTGATAAGCGAACCGGAGACGAAATTTGGAAGGAGCTGCGCGATGAACGAACAACATGGACATCACCTATCGTTGTTGATTATAACGGTACATCACAAGTTGTCGTACCAGCGACAAACCGAACCCGTAGTTACGATTTAGCGAATGGCGAAGTGATCTGGGAATGTGGCGGTATGACACGAAACGTCATTCCTTCTCCTCTATACATGGATGGTCATGTTTATATCATCAGTGGGTTCCGTGGTAGTTCCTTGCAAGCGATTAATTTAGATCTCGCTAAAGGCGACATCACAAATACAGAAGCCGTTGTCTGGGAATATAATCGGGATACACCTTATGTGCCTTCACCACTGCTCAACCAAGATATAATCTATTTCCTTAAAGGTAATACGGGTATCCTTACTGCGATTGATAGAAATACGGGTGAAGTCCACTACGGACCTGAACGGTTACAGGGTATTTCAAGTGTCTATTCCTCAATTGCGGGAACAGAAGACCGTGTGTATGTCGCAAGCAGAAACGGTAATGTAACAGTGCTGAAATATGGACCTACGCTTGAAATACTTGCACGGAATAAACTGGATGATAGTTTTAATGCTTCACCCGTAATTGTTGGTTCAGAATTATACCTCCGCGGTACTCAGCATTTGTATTGTATTGCTGAATAGTAACGTCACTTTTAAGATAGATTCATCCAACAGATTAGAAGGAGGATTAATTAGATGAAGAAAACAGTTGGCCTGTTTCTATGTGTCTGTGCTGTGACAATTCTCACAGTCTACACATCAAGAACTATCGCAGACAATCATTCTGCAAAAGTTGAGCAACCACTTGACTTTGAGAAAAACTGGCATTATTGGCGCGGTCCACTTGCAACGGGGGAAGCTATCAATGCTGACCCGCCAACAACATGGAGTGCAACAGAGAACATCCGTTGGAAAGTTCCAATACCAGGTTTAGGGCATGCGACACCTATCATCTGGGAAGATAAAATCTACATTCAGACAGCGATTCAAGGTGAGATGGTTAACCCTGAAACGTCAGAAGAGGAAAATCCACCCGAAGAATCGCAGCAGCAACGAAGACGTGGTAGAAGAGGAAACAGAAATAGAACCTTACCAACTTTGAAGTATGATCTGCTGGCACTCAATAGAAGTGATGGTAGCATAGCCTGGCAGAAAACTTTACGCGAATCTAAACCGCATGAAGGTATACATGGGGATGCAAGTTTCGCTTCCAATTCTCCAATTACAGATGGTGAACATATCTATGCATATTTTGGATCACGAGGACTTTACTGCTTGGATATGGAAGGTAATATAAAGTGGGAAAAGAACATCGGTATTATGCATAAACGAAATGCTTTCGGTGAGGGCAGCTGCCCGATGATTCATGGAAACACGATCGTTATTCTGCAAGACCACGAAGGACAATCCTTTATTACTGCTCTGGATAAACAAACAGGTGATGAAATCTGGAAAGTTGACCGTGAAGAACCGACCACTTGGACATCTCCGATTGTCGTTGATTATGATGGTAAATCACAGGTGATCGTTCCCGCAACGAATCGCACGCGGAGTTATGATTTAGCGAATGGCGATCTAATTTGGGAATGTGGTGGATTGACAAGAAATGTTATCCCGTCACCGATGTATAAGGACGGTCACATCTATGTGTTAAGTGGGCATGGCGGATTCTCAATTCAAAGCATTAACCTTGCACTTGCATCAGGTGATATTACAGGTACTGAAGCTGTTGTTTGGCAGTATGGTCGTGACACCCCTTATGTCCCATCGGCACTATTGAGTGGAGATATTATCTATTTTATGAAGAGAAATGATAATATTCTCACTGCTATGGATAGGAACAGTGGTAAGGTACTATATGGTCCGCAACGGGTTCAGGGAGTAGCGAATGTGTATGCGTCTATCGTCGGCGCAGCAGGTCGCGTGTATATTGCGAGTAGGAACGGAACAGTTGCAGTGATAAAGGAAGGACCTGACTATGAGATGCTTGCATTGAATAGACTTGACGATAGTTTCAACGCCTCACCAGCCATCGTCGGTTCAGAATTATACCTGCGAGGGACTCAGCATCTCTACTGCATTGCAGAATAGATTGTGCACGATCAATAAAATAAGGGTGAGTCAGAATACTCACCCTTATTTTATTGACATGTGCTAGCAAACATGATTTAATATCTGTGAAGGAGACTAATTTATGAAAAACGCACTTTTTCTTTCATTGCTGTTTTGTGCAGTCTCACTGCCTGCTTTCGGAGAGTTATCACCTGAAGACCTTAATCAGATTAGTAAGATTATCTCAGAGCAAGTTGATCTTGACAAAATACGGTTGATAATCAATGATGAAATCAAGAAGGAAAATTTAGAATCTGAAAAGCGTATGAAAGAATATATCAGCCTCAAAATTGAAAGTGTTGAAAAACGACTAAACATGCTTTTTGGTGTGGTTATCGCCTTAATCGCAGTTATTGCAGTTCCTCAAATTATCATTGCATAGCGTAGTTCAAAATATAGTGAATTAGAAAAAAAGTAGAACAGTTAACTGAGGAAATCCAAATACTGAAGCAGCAGCGGATTATCGGTTCTTGACATTGATGGTATTAGTAGGTCGCGCGACCACCACTTATGTCATAACACTGTCCGGTCACAAAACTCGCCTCATCAGATGCTAAGAAGTTGACAACAGCAGCGACCTCCTCCGGTTTTCCGATACGTCCCAACGGAATTTTACTGACCATATAATCAATTGTAGACTGTGCCATACCGTCCATAATGGGTGTTTCAATCACTGCAGGGGATACGGCGTTGACACGTATATTGTATTCCGTCACCTCTTTCGCCAATGCTTTTGTCAAGCAGATAACGCCTGCCTTAGATACGGAATAGGGAATCATTGTCGGGTTGCCTTCCTTGCCAGCAATAGAGGCAATATTTACTATTCTCCCATAATCTTGTGCAATCATTGTCCCGATTACAGCTTTACAGCACAGGAAAACACCTGATAGATTTACCGCGATAACCTCATCCCAATCTGATTCATGCAGGTCTGTTAAGGGTAGGGTTCTCCCCGCAATGCCAGCGTTGTTTACAAGAATATCAATTCGTCCAAATTCTGCAAGTGTACTTCTCACCGCAGCATCAACATCTTCAGACTTTGAGACATCTGCCTGAATTGGAATTGCTTGTCTACCAATAGTTTCAATGTCTCTTGCAGCAGTTTCTGCTGATTGCAAGTTTAAGTCCAGAATAGCAACATCCGCACCAGCATTGGCGAGTCTTAGTGAGATTGCTTTCCCGATACCTTGTCCGGCACCTGTCACAATTGCAAATTTACCTGTTAGGTCCATAGATTATTCACCTATAACAACCCCGTAAGCACCGACAACTGCGCCTCTATGTCCGGATTGATAATGCAAATGTCTTTCACCGACAATGGGTTGTGAACTTTGTGCTTCAACAGAACCTCTGATGTTACCCATAGCTGCTTCGTCCACATCCGCGCAGCAACGCGGTTTTATCCTTCTATGAATCTGTCGTCTAACTTCTCCCTTTCTATTTCTGACGATGATATTAACCAAGGCATCCGCTTCTCCTACGTTGAGAAAACGGAACCAATCTCTTGCTCCACTTGCAACTTCAGGGAAGAATAACCTGAGTCCTACGTGTCCACCTTCTTCGGAAGCACCCGGCAAGTCAATAACTGCCGTTCCACTGTGCATGTGTCGTTCAGCGACAATCGGTTGATCACTACGTACAAGGATTGAGGATTTGATCTTAATGTCTTCCATCTTTGGCATCCAGCACTCATAGGGATCTATTTCGCGTTCCATTGTTGTTACAGGTTCACCTGTTCCATCGTCATGCGCGATCATTGTTACCTGTCCGCTTTCTCTACCGACATTGACAATAACCGCCCAGTCTTGCCATGCGGGCCCCACTTCGGGAAAATAGAGTGTTCGCGGTGCATCAGAGATAACTTGTCCGTATTGTCCTACGCACGTTTTGCCTCCTTGATAATGTAGATGTCGTTCACCCACAATGGGCTGCGTGCTTTGCACTTCCAGTGTTCCTTGTATATTTCCCATTATGCCTTCGGCAATATCCCAACAACAGAACGGTTTAATAGCATGGTGATGTTGTCTGCTAATGTCCCCGCGCCGATTCCGGACAATGATATTCACCAAGGCATCTGCCTCACCAACGTTCAAGAAACGGAACCAATCTAATGCGCCTGGAACCAATTCTGGAAAGAAAAGTCTTAGTCCCACAGTCTCATATTCTTCCGCTGCACCGACAAAATCAAGAATGTTTGTTTTGTTGTGCATGTGTCGCTCTGCCACGAGCGGCTCATCTGCTGATATCTGCATTGAACAGTTCTCTCTTATTGCTTCTACATTCGGTGTCCAGCATTCAAAAGGTGAAATCTCTTTCTCATCTGACCAAACCGGCTGTCCGTTTGCAGCATTTCTTGCTATTGCATTCACACGAGTCTCTTCAGTGCCAACGTTGATAACTTGAACCCAGTCTTCCCACTGCGGTCCCACCTCTGGAAAATATAAAGTTGTTGCAAGTGCCATCTGTTTCTCCCTTGTTATTTTACTACGTTTTTGTACATGATATAATCTGATATATCACATACAATTTTAACCTAATCTTTGCTTATATTCCACTTAATTTGTTGTATGAGATGGTAGGTGTATTTTCAATGCAGACAGTTCAGTGACGAAAACCATATGCACCATAAGCGTCAAATTAGCAACACACCAGGCCGGTAGGTGCGATATCCTTATCGCACCGAATTAGTCCCAACCCAGTTCCATATAAGGTTTTCGCATAGGATCCGGTGCGATAAGGATATCGCACCTACCGGCCTGGGATTATTATTGGTTTCGTATTCTCCTTAAATTGATGCCTATGGTGATTAAAACTTACGCACCCGTAGATTATTTTCCTATTGACATATATTAAAGTTCTGTGTATTATATAGGTACTAAGCACGAAACTCACGTAAAAGTGAGTTTCATTTCTATAGGAGTTTTAACATTATGAAACTTATGTTTACAATAGCAGGAATTGTGTTGATGGTAGTCTGTTTGTCTATCAACACGAACGACTTAGCATACGCTGAGCAAGATTTGGGAACAGGAACGGGATCACTTATTGGTGGTGACCTAACCGACCCAGAAGACGATGGTAACCCTGAAGCAGATGAGGGTTACAACGCGAAGTTCTCAGCCAGCAATGAACCCGGTTTCGCGGGTGGTGAAAATGCGTTTAACGTCTTTGATAACCAACTTGGCGGCGGTAATGCCAAATGGTGCTGAGGGTTTGCAACCCTTCCGGCGGAAGGTATACATGTGACAGCTGAGTTTGAAGAGGCTTATGCACTGACACACTTCACTGTATCTTCAGCGAACGATGTTCCTAATAGAGATCCTATAGTGTGGGAAATTCAAGGGTCGAACGATGGTGAGGATTTTACGACCATCTTTTCTCACGATGGAGATAGTTTCTGGGACCAGCGACTGCAAGTCATCCGTTTTGATGCTGGTGATGATTTTGACAAACCAAAAATCGGATATCGGTTCTTCCGATTTATTGCTTTTAAGACCGTTCAGCACTTTCAAATTGGCGAAATTGAATACTTTGGTGATACGAGTTTTCCCGTAGACCCTAAAGCCAAGCTCACAACCACATGGGGAAGCATCAAAGACATCCGTTAAACACAAATTTCGGTGCTTTTCTAAATCGGCTTGAATCCAGTAGAACCTGGGTTTAAGCCGATTTTCATAACACATACAAAAAAGAAGTAGGCATTTTTTCAGAAACAAGCACCAGCAGTGCGAAAGGTATAGGAGGATATTGATGGCACGAAAAAAACTAACTGATACTGAGATTCAGAACAACTTGAAAGAACTTGACGGTTGGTCTGTAAAAAATGGTAAACTCCATAAAGAGTTCAAATTTGAGAACTTCGTTGCAGCTTTCGGTTTTATGACACAACTTGCATTAATCGCTGAATCTATGAATCATCACCCAGAATGGTTTAATGTCTACAATCGTGTGACAATCGACATGATGACACACGATGCGGACGGGATAACAGCATTGGACATAGAATTCGCTGAACATGCAAATGCACTTGCTAAGTAATAAATTCATTTTACTATCCTGAGTTTGATACATGTAGCGCAAACTTTCCAGTTTGCGAAGATGTGCCACAAACTGAAAGTTTATGCTACAATTCACACCTCACGGATACGGAAATAGCGTGAGTGAATGCATCCGATATGATTTATCAAACTAACGTTTTACTATCCTTTTCTATTTATCTGTATCTAATAGAGGAACTTCTATGATTAAATGTTGAATGATCTATACATATTATGGAGGATAGAAATGAAATTTAAACCGATATATATTGCCATTTTGGCACTTGTTCTCATAAGCGGATGTGGCGGATGCAATTGGTTTCGCGAAGCAGGAGAAGTTGCTCAAGAAGAACTTGGTCCCAAAGAACTTCTTCGAAAATATGAATGGTTTAAAGACGCATCAAGTCAGCTGGACAAAAAACAAGCAGACATCAAAGTCTACGAAAAACGCATCACATCAATGACAGAAAATTATGAAGACGTCCCACGCAATAAATGGGCGCGTGAAGATAGAGAACAATATAATCTATGGGATTCAGAGGTCGCTGGGATTAAAGCAAGTTACAACACACTTGCTTCAGAATATAACGCACAGATGGCAAAAGTTAACTGGCGATTCGCCAATGTTGGACAATTGCCTGAAGGTGCAGAAGACCCACTGCCGCGCGAATTCAAACCATATCAAGAAGAATAGGAGTAGAATATGATTGTAAAAAGAATCTGCTTGTTGACCATCTCAATCGGGATCATTTGTGCATTCAGCGGCTGTACTACACCCAGACAACCTGTAGCAAGTTCCGGCGTTAAACCGACTCAGGTTACTGTACCCCTAAATGCCGAAGGTAGAACAATTGAACAAGAAAACATCAGAAATCGGCTGTTAATGGATAACAAAATTGGAAGCATCAAACATCTTTACGTTATTTCAGCCTATAGCGGACAGACACTCATTTATTCTACAGTGCAAGGAAAAGTGACAAGTAGCGGAAAACGATTGTCTCCTACATCTGTGGTTGTCGGCGCAAGTGGTGAACGTAGACGCCCGGGATTTGCTGCTGGATCAGCCGGAGACATGGTCACCGATGAGGTTGTACAGGATGATGGTAGTTACGGTTCCTCAATCCCATACCTATATTGGTGGGATACGAAAGGTGTCTACCATCAACACTATATCTCTGGCGGACAAATTATACATATCTCAGATCAACCGGTCACTGTAAAAGGTATCATCATCGACATGACAGTAAAGGAAGTAAGCGAGTAATTCACACGTTAACTTATACCATTTCTAAAAAATGATACTCCATTGCCAATTTTGTGAGAGTAATCTGATTCGGCACAAACTAAAAGTTTATGCTACAATTTTAACCATATTTTCAATTGGAAATGGTATTAGATAGGATGTAATGGCACAAACCAGTATTATTTTAATTGCAGGACTCTTTTTTCTGATTCGCTATGAACCTACCGAATTAGACACAGAGGTCAATAGGTCAGCAATAGTTTTGTGGGTTTGTCTAATCACACTTATACCTATTCTACTTGCCTATCTCACGCGGAGATGGGCAAAATTACGTGTTACCATTGTTTTTGAAGTATTGAGCCTAATAGGTTTGGTCTGCACGCTATATCTATTGCACCTACCAGGTTTTGTTAATGAACAGTTTGCTTTCTTAGAACCTGTTCATCATTCACGCGAGATTCTGCCTTTTATACCTTTTTTTGTGAGTCTCCTGGGTATCCGTTTCGTCATGTATGATGGGCCCCGCAAAAGTATGGAACAGAGATGGGAGTATCTTGGTTTCAGTTTTCGAATGTTGCTCCTACCACTGTTTCCGATGTTATTTATTAGTGCTGTTCTGGATTTCACACACCTATTTCCCGAACAGATAGCAGCTTATGTCGGTTTAGCACTTTTGCTCCCAATAATTTTGCTTCCATTCATCTTTGCCCCTCTATTGATGCAGTTTCTATGGAAGACAGAACCGCTAACAGACACAGTATTGAAACAGAAACTACAACGTCTGACAGACCGGAGTGGTATGAAATACAGGGATATCGGTGTATGGCAAACGGGAAGTCTATCTATTGCGAATGCCGCTGTTGCGGGGATAATTCCACGCAACCGTAAAGTCTTTATAACGGATACACTCTTGCACAATTTCCCTGATGAACAGATTGAGACAATTGTAGCACATGAAATTGGTCATATCCGTCATAAGCACTTGCTTGTCTCTACCGTACTTGTACTCGGTTATCTATTAAGCTCGGTTATCTTCTATCAGTTGGTCATGGAACCCCTCCAGGAACCTCTTGAGGGATTTCCTATTCTCTTATCCATTATTTCCATACTCTTTTTTGTGTTATATTTTAAGGTTCTCTATAATTTCCTATCACGACGTTTTGAACATCAAGCAGATTTATACGCTGTGGATCTGACAGATAACCAGGAAGCATTCAAGTCTGCATTAGAGAATCTCAGTAGTTTCAGCTCGCTATCTAAACCTATCCGTTTTATACTTGAATTATTTGAAACCCATCCATCTCTTGAACGAAGACTATCATTTCTGAATAGAACAGATAAAGGGGAGAAATCCGTTCATAGATATAGAAAGTGTTTGTTGGAAGTAAAGGTATTGATAGTTTCAATTCCTGTCCTGATTTTCCTCATTTATCTCATGTTTAGATAACACATTTCCTTATTAAGGTGGTAAGAATATGAATCAGAAGATTTATCGTGCAGCAGCAATTGGACATACCGGTGCTGGTAACTATGGACATGGACTACATACTGCATATCAGAATATAGAAAACGTAGATTTCATCGCCATCTCCGACCCTGATGAATCGGGAAGGGCAAAAGCCGTGGAAGAATCAGGAGCAGAACGCGGCTACGCTGATTATCGTGAGATGTTAGATAAAGAATCTTTAGATATAGTGAGTGTGTGTCCACGTTGGGTGACAGAACATCTTGATATGGTAACCGCTTGTCTTGAAGCGGGTTGTAGTGTCTACTGCGAAAAACCGATGACAGGTACCCTTGCCGAGGGAGACAGTATCGTGGAGACAGCAAAACGGAACAGGCTAAAAGTTGCAGTTGCACACCAAGCAGTCTACTTACCAGCAACGCACACAATCAAGCAGATGCTCAACGATGGTAAGATTGGTACAGTGCATGCCATCTATGCAAGCGGAAAACAGGATAGACGTGGTGGCGGTGAGGATATGATCGTCCTTGGGACACATCTCTTCAATATGATGCGCTTCTTCGTAGGTGATGTAGATTGGATGCAATCCCACGTTTCCATTGACGGTAAAGAGGTATCTTATGGGGATGACCACGAACCGACTGAACCCGTTGGTCCCGTAGCGGGGGATTGCATAAATAGTTATTTTGCTTTCAAGAGCGGGGTTTCAGGTTTCTTCCAATCGAGACGGGATCAGGGTGGACCGGGTAGATACGGCATGGAGATTGTTGGTAGTGAAGGTACTTTCTCTCTCCGGAGTGATGTGGCAAATAGGCTGATGGTTTATCCGCATCCTGTCATAGTACCCTCAAATGCTGACCAGCAGTGGGAAGCAATTGATCTTGACGACACACCCTTCTTCAAAGGTAATGAACTGGCGATCTTTGATCTGATTGATGCGATAGAGAACGACAGAAAACCTATCTCCGCAGCTGAGGACGCAGTCGCTGCATTAGAGATGATACTGGGTGCCTACGAGTCGCAGCTGACCGGACAACGGGTTCCTTTCCCCATTGCAAATCGTGAACATCCGTTGAGTCGGAGTGCTTAAGCAATTGCAGAGTGGCAGATTGAGTGCCTTGACAATGGCATTATTGTAAGGTATAATATAACTTAATCTGAGATTATACACAAGGAGCTATTCATGGAAAAAATACAGTCTTTCAAGATACATGATAGAGAATACGAAACTACCTATACTGCTAACATCCGAGAAAACGGAGATGGTTGGATCGGATGGATACAGGAACATCCTAAGGTGAAGTGTGAAGATACCACGATAGATGCACTTTTGAAATCGCTTGAGCACACACTTTATGAAACTTTGGAGGCAGATTGGAAAGCATGGGATAAGCAGTTAGAAGAAGATATCAAAGCAGGAAAACTTGATAAAATGTCCGATAAGGCAATTGAGGATTTGCATGCAGGAAGGTGTAAGGATCTATAAAGCAAATCAGTCTTTTTGGGTACTTTTAAATAATCCACTATGCTAACAATCGGAAACCTGAACATTCAAAATTTCCCACTGCTACTGGCACCTATGGAAGATGTCAGTGATCCGCCTTTTCGCGCCGTCTGCAAAGAGAACGGTGCAGACCTGATGTATACAGAATTCATCTCCTCAGAGGCACTCATCCGGGACGCTGCAAGAAGCGTTGCGAAATTAGACATCTTTGAATACGAAAAACCGATCGGTATTCAGATATTTGGACATGATATTGAAGTTATGCGAGAATCTGTTGAAATCACTGAACGCGTCCAACCCGACATTATTGACATCAACTATGGATGTCCAGTGAAAAAGGTAACATGCAAAGGTGCAGGTGCTGGAATTCTTCAAGATATACCCAAAATGGTTAAGATGACTGCTGAAATGGTGAAAGCTACATCACTACCGGTTACTGTAAAGACACGTTTAGGTTGGGACGATAACACTAAATACATCGTTGAAGTAGCAGAACGACTCCAAGATGTTGGTATCCATGCAATCGCAATCCACGGTAGGACACGAAAACAGATGTATAAAGGGGATGCCGACTGGACACTCATCGGCAAAATCAAAGACAATCCACGCATGCATATACCCGTTTTTGGTAACGGAGATGTAGATAGTCCTCAAAAGGCGAAGAGAATGCGTAAACAATTTGGGGTAGATGGCATAATGATTGGACGTGCTGCAATTGGAAATCCGTGGATTTTCAATGAAATAAAACACTACTTTGCTACAGGTGAACTACTCCCCGCACCAACTATTGACGAACGTATCGCTGTCTATAGAAAACATTTAGACTTTTCTATTAAGTGGAAGGGGTTAAAACTCGGATTGCTTGAGATGCGTAGACATTATACGAACTACTTTAAAGGTATTCCTCATGTCAAACCGTTTCGCACCCGACTTGTAACATGCGATAGTTATGATGGCGTGTTAAGTATCGTGGAAGAACTACGACAGCATGCATACCGAGCTGAAAAACATAGATACCATTTTGCTTATGACCCTATACGCAGTTGAATTCATTTGACTTAAAATGTACAAATCTATATTATTTATCTAAAACTAAACAAGGACTTCGTATGAACAAAATACCTTTTATGAAACTCAGTGGTGCTGGTAACGACTTCGTTATCATCAACAACCTAAATAAAGCCATTGATAGCACAAGCCAGGACTTCATGTCATTCGTTACGAAGGTTTGCCAACGTAGAATGTCAGTCGGTGCTGATGGCATTCTCCTTGTAGAATCGGCAGACGATGTTTCCCCAGACGATGTTAACTTTAGGATGCGCTATTACAACGCGGATGGTGGTGAAGTCGAAACCTGTGGTAACGGGGCAAGGTGTATCTCAAAATTTGCTTACCTTAACGGGATCGTATCAGAAAAGATGCGTTTCCTGACGAATGCAGGAATTTATGAAGCAGAAGTAGTCGGTGACAACGTTAAAGTAGGTATGAGTGACCCAACGGACATTCGGATAAATGTCCCATTGACTTTAAAAGACGGTGTGCATACCGTGGGTTTTGCAAATAGTGGTGTTCCACACGTCGTTTTCTTTGTTGACGATTTAGAAAGTACTGATGTGTTTGATCTTGGACAGCAAACACGTTATCACAACGACTTTAAACCTGCTGGGACAAACGCAAATTTCATTAACATTCACTCACAAGAAATGATTGAAATACGTACCTATGAACGAGGGGTTGAAAATGAAACGCTGGCTTGTGGTACCGGTTCAATTGCATCAGCGATTGTTTCAGCAAAATTAGGTAAAGTGCAATCTCCTGTCTCTGTAAGAACAGCAAGTGGCGCTATTCTAAAGATCCATTTTGAATTAGAAGATAATACGGCAAAGAACGTCTATCTTGAGGGTGATGCTCGCGTGATATTTGTGGGTGAACTCACACCAGAAGCATGGCAGTATTAGGTACTGGTTGTAGATATTGATTTAGCATACATTCTTGTCAACATAACAATCTTGATGGAGGGAATTATATGTTTGAGGGCTCTTTTGTTGCACTCGTCACACCCTTTAAGGACGATGATTCGTTAGATGAAGCGAAACTTAAGGAACTGATTCAGTTTCAGATTGAAGGCGGCACACACGGCATCGTCCCGTGTGGAACAACAGGTGAATCCCCCGCGCTTTCTGAAGTTGAACATGATCGGGTCATAGAAATCACGGTTGAAGAAATTAACGGACGCAAACCTGTTATTGCGGGTACAGGATCAAACTCAACGACACGAACTTTACGCGCAACGCAACATGCAAAAGGTGCCGGCGCAGACGCTGCACTGATTGTCACCCCATATTATAATAAACCGACACAAGAGGGATTATACGCACACTATATGAAAATCGCAGACTCGGTTGACATTCCGATTGTTGTCTATAACGTACCAGGTCGATGTGGAACTGATATTCTCTCACCAACGATTGCACGCCTTGCTGAACACCCAAACATTGTAGCACTGAAAGAGGCAACAGGTGAACTCAAACGTGCGAGTGAAGTCGTAAGTCTATGTCCCGATGATTTTGTTGTCCTCTCAGGTGATGATGTCAACACTTTACCGATCATGGCAGTGGGCGGAAAAGGTGTCATTTCAGTGGTCGCAAATATCGCTCCCGCAGACATCGCAGACATGTGTAATGCTTTCAATACAGGTAATCTTGAACTGGCACAAAAACTACACTATAAAACTTTACCGTTAGCAGTGAACCTATTTATTGAGACAAATCCAATTCCTGCTAAAACGGCATTAAATCTAATGGGTAAACTCAACGGAAAAGTACGTCTTCCCCTTGCACCCATGGAACCGAAAAACCTTGAATCTCTCCGTAGAACACTGGTGGAAACTGGACTGATATAACAATGAATTTGTTGATTTACAAATGAAGTACAAATCAAGTACATCTCTACTCATCTCTGTCGTATTACACCTCATCATCGGTATTGTCGGTTTCTTTTATTGGTTCGGTGTCGCACCAAGTAATCACATAGACAGTATGGATGCTATATTTACTGCTGTTGAGGAGCAGAAGACCAAACGTATTACACCCCCGAAACGCACCCAGATCCGTCGCGAGACTACCCAAAACACGAGCCAACCCAATCTGAAGATACTTACAAGCAATCAACCTACCTCACATCGAGGTGTGGTTTCCGCTGCAGAACCGACACCGTTTGAACCCTTCGAAAAAGTGAATTTGAATGAGGGGATTGTCACTGGACCGACCTCTATTGAGATTACGGAAGCACCCCGTATTCAACGTGTCGTAGAACAACCTATCAAGAAAGAGAAAAAAGCACCGGAACGCAAAAAAAGCAGGTTAGTAAAGTTCATTGAAGCACAAGAGGGACCACAGAGAATTGTCTACTGTATAGACCTATCCAACAGTATGCAGAACCTGCCTGAAAGGAAGTTGAAAAAAGTTGTTGACATCATCCGGGATTCACTAACCTTCCTGGAAACCCACGATACGTTTAACATCGTTGCATATAGCACGGAGTTAGTCTACTATCAGAATGAATTTGTAGGTGTATCCGATGAAGTCGTAGATACATCCTCAGCATACTTAGCAAACATCAAGACGCAAATCCACAAAAAAGGTACTGACCACGATATGCTGACAGCACTAACAGATATATCAAAGTCATCTCCTACTATCGTTGTGCTGTTCAGTGATGGGATTCCGACAAGCATTTCAGGACCAGACCTCTCTTTGGTGGGTAACCATGCTAAAGGAAATGGACGCATTTTCGCCATGGGAATAGGTATGGCTCCGGATTTTCCAGGTGCAGTGATGTTGAGGCAGCTTGCTACTGTCAGTAACGGTGATTTTTGGCTCGTAGATAGATAGGATGTCTGGTTATAATATCATCTAATGCAAGGAACACTGTATGGAGCAAGCCGTCATCAAGCGTGCGGAAGAAATCTCACAAGGTTTATTCCCACATCAGATAGAAGGGATTGCATTTCTATTAGGTCGACGTCGTGCGCTTCTTGCAGATGATATGGGATTAGGTAAAACGCGTCAATCTGTCCTTGCTATGGTTGAAGCGGAAGACGAAGGTCCCTATCTGGTTATCTGTCCTGCATCTATCAAACGCAATTGGGAACGCGAAATAAAAATTGTTTTACCAAACGCTGAACCTGCTGTCGTTGGTCCCGCCCCACTTCCAATTAAAGATCACAATGATTGGGTTATCATCAACTATGAACTCCTTGGCAAGAACTTAGAGACACTCCTGGAGTACGACTGGAGAGGTGTAGTTTTTGATGAAGCACACTATCTAAAAAATCACCAGAGCCAGCGAAGCCAGAACGCTGCAAAACTGGTTCAAACGATAGAAAACAATCCGGTTGTCCATGCACTGACTGGCACTCCCATGACGAACCGTCCCCGCGACCTATTTCCACTTCTACAGCTGCTTGCACATCCTCTCGGTAAGAGTTTTCTCAGTTTTGCGAAACGGTACTGTGAAGCATATAAAGGTGATTTCGGTTGGGTGGCGGATGGTGCATCAAATCTTGAAGAACTCACCGTTCAGCTACACGGTGTCATGCTACGCAGAACAAAAGATGAAGTATTAGACTTACCTCCAAAAGTACGCACATGGTTTGACGTTGAACTCCACCCCTTTGCGATAGACCATTATAATAACATTCTCAGAGAAGTCTTTTCAAAGGTAGACTTGATAGAAGGTTTAGATGAAACATCAGCAGCACTTGAAATGTCAGTAGAAGATCAAGATGACTTGGATGAATCCATAGATGCAACAGACTTAGGAAATGCTATGGGAAGAGTAACCCAAGTCCGTAGAGCAATTGCCTTCATTAAATGCAAACATACCATTAGGTTCGTTGAAAATGCGCTGGAACAAGGAGAGAAGGTAATTATCTTTACATCTTTTCTGAATACGATGGAACGTTTTCGTAAACATTTCAAGGATAGAGCAGTTTATGTATCGGGGAACGTCCCCACACATGCAAGACAGGATCGGGTTGATCAATTTCAAAACGATGAAAACATCAGGGTATTTGTTGCTAACATGCACATCGCAGGTGTTGGTATTAATCTTACGGCAGCACGTCAAGTTGTCTTCAACGACTTAGATTGGGTGCCAGCAAACCATTGGCAAGCAGAGGATCGCGCCTATCGTATTGGACAGACGGGTACGGTCAATGTAACCTATATGATCGCGAACGGGACAATCGATTCATTCGTAAAGACTGTTTTGGAAACAAAAGCAGCACTGATGGAGTCTATCGTTGAAGGTTCTATATTGCTGTCTGACAGCGAAGCGAATCCGCAATTAGATGTCCTCAGCGAACTAAAGAGAATGATGCAAGTTATTGCTGTTGAGTCGTCCGACTTTGAGAGAATTGAACTGCAGGATATGCTTCAGAAAGCAGGAGATGCTTACCTTGAAGAAAACGCCTCAAACCTAAAAGAAGCAACAAAGCAGCAAATTCGTCCTTATTCTGAAGAAGCCATCCGTATTTTAGCACAGGTTCTATCCGGTCCCGAACGAACGGTCTATCATGCTGAAAGCGCATCACAGAAAGGCAAGTATTACACATTAGAGGTCGTCGGTTCTGACATCAACTGCGATTGTCCCGGTTTCACACACCGCGGCAGCTGCCGACATGTCCGTCCTCTCAAAACAGCACTCGTCGGAGACAAACCTTTACCCAAAGGATATACACAGGTCTCAACGGACTAATGGAGTGTCAACCCCAAAATTGGTGGAACCCCGTTTGTAGTAGGGCAATTCATTGCCCGTTTCTGAATGGCAGACGGGCAATGAATTGCCCTACTACAAACTTATCTATCTGCAATTTATTGATGGACAGTATACTAGTCCTTAACAGAATCATTCGCTTAACGGATGCGATATTTTTCAACTGCATCCATATCCAAACTAATACCTAAACCGGGTTTGTCAGTCAAATTGATAGCACCATTGGAAAGATCCATACTCCCTCCAGACAAGTCATCAACCCGGATGTGTGGTAGTTCATCAATTGGCATCGTACAATTCGGAATTGTACACACCATGTGTGCAGCAAATGTTGATGCTACACAGGAACCGAAGGCAAAGACCTGAACCCAAATCGGTAATTCTGCTGCTTCTGCAACCGCAGCACTCTTACGTAGTCCGTCTACATTACCAAATGTATTCACTGCGTCCACTGCATCCGCACGGATATTCCTTAGAATTTCTGCTGATCCTGCAATATGTCTGGCAACTGGAACATCTGTCTTTTCGCGTAGTTGACGATACCATGAGAGATCTTCAAACTTGATCGGATCTTCATAGACTTCAATGTTATACGGTAATAACTCATCAGCAAGTCTTATACCTGTTTCTAAATCACCGAATTCTGTGTTCGGGTCAACCCGAATCTGAAAATCTGGTCCACACGCTTCTTGGATTAACCGTGCGGTTTCAACTATAGTTGCACTACGTGCTTTCAATTTATGCACACGGAATCCTAAGTTTGCAGCGCGTTCTGCTTCTTCAGCTGTTTCTTTAGGAGGCATTGGAGGCGACCAGTAAGCAAGTTCAACGCTATCTCTATGTTTAGCACCAATGAGTTTATATGCGGGAACACCTAATGCCTGTCCTGCCAGATCATATAATGCACTCTGAAATGTAAAACCCTCTGTAGATAAATCAAATTCCCAGATGCTCTTACCGATATAACGTTCAGCAATACTGTCAGCACTGTCAGTGATATTTGACCCGTGTGATGAATTACTCTCACCTAAACCGGTTAATCCTTCATCTGTATGCACCGAAACTATGGTCGTTGGATATTCCATACCGAAGTATTCCTGAATAATAGGGAGAAATGGGATAGACACAGTTCTATATTCTATATCTGTAATTTTCATGATATTGCACCCCCGACATTTTTGACAGCATTATAGCATTAGTTGCATATATTGAGAAGGTTTTCTAATTGACTTACATGCAAGAATCCATTAAAATATCTACAGAAACCTAAACTGAAATAAGGACAAAACATAGAAATGCCCCAATCAGACACGAATCAACCGAATGTAATCGTATTCTTCACTGACCAACAAAGGTGGGACACTTCCGGTCTACACGGTAATCCACTTGATCTGATGCCAAACTTTGACCGAATGGCACAACAGGGAACGCATGTTCATCGTTCATTTACATGCCAACCTGTATGTGGTCCCGCACGTTCGTGCTTACAAACCGGTCTTTACGCTACCCGCACAGGATGTCACCGAAACGGCATTCCATTATCTCCCGAACTTAAGACCCTTGCTCACCACTTCGGAGACGCTGGCTACAATACAGGATACATCGGAAAGTGGCATCTACACACTGGCAGCACAGGTGCTGTCCCAGAAGAGAATCGCGGTGGGTATGATTATTGGTTAGCGTCCAATGTGTTAGAAATGACCTCTGACGCATACCAGACAAGATTATTTGACAATGACAACAACCCGGTAGACCTGCCGGGATATAGGGTGGACGCATTAACGGATGCAGTCATACGTTATGTTGACCAGCAAAAGTCGGATCCATTTTACCTTTTCACATCATACATTGAACCGCATCATCAGAACCATTTAGACGATTATCCACCACCAGATGGGTATCGGGAAAGATATACAGGGAAGTGGATTCCACCTGATCTCGCTGCACTGGGTGGGTCAACACACCAACACTTAGGTGGCTACTACGGCATGGTCAAGAGATTGGACGAAGCACTCGGAAGACTCTTAGACGCACTCAAGAGTCTTGATCTACTTGACAATACAATAATCCTGTTTACATCTGACCATGGGTGTCATTTCAAGACTCGCAACAGCGAATACAAACGTTCTTGTCATGAAAGTTCAATACGCGTTCCAACCGCATTTCACGGACCAGGATTCTTATGCGGAGGACAGATACAGCAGCTTGTTAGTCTCGTAGACCTTCCACCGACACTACTGGATGCAGCTGGATTAGATGTTCCTGATGAGATGCAGGGTAATTCTATATTACCACTGCTTAGGGGTGAGTCTGATGATTGGCAAGAGGAGGTATTCGTCCAGATTAGTGAAGCACAGGTTGGTCGTGCTGTCAGGACACAACGTTGGAAATACTGTGTTGATGCACCGAAAGGTAGTGGTAGAGGTGGTGCTGGCTCTGATGTGTATGTTGAACAGTATCTCTATGACCTACAGGCAGACCCTTATGAACTCCGAAATCTTATCGGTCTCAAATCCCATGAGAATGTCGCAGAAACGATGCGTGAACGGCTCATTCGACGTATGGTTGCGGCAGGTGAGGAAGTACCTACAATTGAACCAGTACCGCAACAAGGAAGCGGACAACGACGTGTAACTGAACATGAGGCAAGGACTTAACTATGAAAATTACTGATGTTATTACGCTTGTGATGGGGACAAGTTGGCGAAATCTTACTTTTGTTAAAGTTGAAACTGATGAAGGTTTAACCGGTATCAGTGAAGTGCGTATGAATAATCGCACGGATGCCCTTGTGGCTTATATTGACGGGGCAAAAAGGAGACATGTCATCGGAAGCGATCCCTTCAATACTGAAGACCTGTATCAACGTATGTTCCGTGACGACTACGGCCGTGCAGGTGAAATCGTTGCGACGGGTATCAGCGTCATTGAAATTGCGTGTTGGGATATTATTGGTAAAGCATTGAATCAACCTGTCTATCGTCTACTCGGTGGTGCATGCAGAGATAAAATCAAAGCCTACGCGAACGGTTGGTATCGCGTCGAACGTACACCTGAAGAATTTCACGCTGCTGCAAAGAAGGTTCTGGAGAAAGGATATAAAGCTCTAAAATTTGACCCTTTCGGTGCCGGTTATTATGAACTTTCTTATGAAGAGAAGTTGAAATCTGTTTCCCTTGTGGAAGCTGTGCGCGATGCTGTGGGACCTGATGTGGAAATACTCGTTGAGATGCACGGTAGGTTTAGTCCATATACTGCTATAGAAATTGCCGCTGAATTGGAGCAATACAAACCGAGTTGGGTTGAGGAACCTGTGCCACCTGATAACATTGCTGCACTTGCAAAAGCAGCTGATAGTATCAACTTGCCTGTTGCCACAGGTGAACGACTTCACAACAAGTATGAATATCGTGAGTTGATTAACCTTCAAGCTGCGGATATTCTACAACCTGACATCACACAGACAGGTGGCTTCTTGGAAACCAAAAAGATCGCAGCAATGGGGGATATGTGCTATATGACAGTTGCTCCGCATAATGTTGGGGGTCCAGTCTCTACTGCTACTGCCTTGCATTTCGCTGCCTGCACTACGAACTTCAAGATTCAAGAGCATTTTAACGATTTTTCTGAAGCTTGGGTTAAGGAGGCTGCAACCGGCTGTCCGGAGGTAATAGATGGATACTTTAGTCTACCTGATGGACCAGGATTGGGGATGGAACTGAATGAGGATCTGATCGCACAAAATCCCTATCGCGAAGGGTCATTTAACCTGTGGGAAGACGATTGGCACAAACGGGAATATTAGAGACAAGACGTAAGAAGAAATCATTGGAGAATAGGAGTAGATTTAAATATAATGAGTTTTCACTATAATGATGGCTATCTCTACTGTGAAGATTTGAAAGTAAAAGACATACAAGAAGAAGTACCCTATAGTCCTTTTTATCTTTACAGTCTCGCGCAGCTTGAGGCAAACTATGCTGCATATCAAGACGCACTTGATGGAATAAATGGATTCATCGGTTATGCCGTAAAAGCAAATAACAACCTTCACCTTCTCAAACACCTCAGCGCACTGGGTAGTGGTGCGGTACTTGTGAGCGGAAATGAATTGCTGTTATCGCTTGCCGCGGGATTTGACCTGAAGCGAACTATCCTAAACGGCAACGGTAAAACACTCGCTGAACTCAAACTGGCAGTTGAACACGACGTTCTAATTAATATTGATAGCGAATTTGATTTGCGGCATATTCAGCAGACCGCAAAAGACCTTAACAAACCTGCCAATGTGCTTATCCGTATCAATCCCGATGTAGACCCTGAAGTGCACCCATACATCTCTACAGGCATGAAAGACTCCAAATTCGGTATACGCAATGAACGTCTCAATTGGTTTTTAGATGAAATTCGTAAAGACGATCAATTGAATTTAGTCGGTGTTCACTGTCATTTGGGTTCAACGATTAAGAAGGTGCGTATTTTCCGAGATGCTACAGAGATTATGCTCGATTTCCTACGTTCCATTCAAGCGGAAGGTTCTGATGCACACTACCTAAACATCGGTGGCGGGTTGGGTATTGACTATGAACGGATGGGTGAAGATATACCTACACCGACAGATCTCATAGATTCAATTCGCGGTCTACTCACAGATGACATAACGTTGATAATTGAACCGGGAAGATCTATCATCGGAAATGCAGCAGTTTTTGTCAATCGTGTCACAGGTGTCAAGACAAATGGCAACAAACATTTCATCGTTACCGATGGCAGTATGGCAGAGCTCATCCGCCCGAGTCTATACGATGCGTATCAGCATATTGCGTTTATTGAACCTGTCAATGGGAAGATTGAGAACTACGACATCGTTGGTCCTGTCTGTGAATCTGCTGATTTTCTTGGTAAGGAACGGGAATTACCGACGCCTTCAGAGGGGACAGGACTTGTTGTGTGTGATGCGGGTGCATACTGCCACGCGATGAGTTCAAATTATAACTTGAAAATGCGTCCACCTGAATATCTCGTTGATGGTGATAAAGTCACCTGTATTCGTAGGGTTGAAACACTTGACGATTATTTGCGTCTTTTCAATGCATAAAGATATGACTGCGTCGATTTATGAAGGGAATGTCAGAGTATAAATTCACAGACTATTTTGAAAATCAAGTCTTGCCGAAACGCCCTTATTTAAAAAAAGAGTGGTGCGTTTTTGTTGTTGAAAATGCTGTTCGTGTTGAACCACAGGAACATAACAGATTCCGATTTTGGGCAGCAATCCCTGAAATCGGAGGTCGTTATCTAAGGGTTATTACGCTTGAAGATAAAATCACAATTCATAATGCTTTTCCCGATCGAGGATTCAAACCATGAGACTTAACTACTATCCAGAAACCGACTCGTTGTATATCAACTTGTCCGAACAGCCCAGCGTAGAGAGTCAAGAAATCTCCGAAGGCATCCTGCTTGATTATGATGCCGAGGGTAGACTTGTTGGGATTGATATTGATAATGCAAGCCACAAAGTTGACATGGAGAAACTTATTCTGAGTCAACTCCCTTGTGGGATTGAGAGTAACGTAGAAAAAACCGATTTTTCTTAAGTGACAGAGGTAGGAATTATGAGCAGTAACATTTAAAACCGCTCCTCCAAAAACGCAATCCCAGACTCCAAATCAATCTCATGTCCACCTTGAAAATGGTCTAACACTAAGCGAGCAGGTTTCCCACATGCATAGATCTTCTCAAGATGTTCAAACGCTGCCAAAGCATCAGATTCGATAAAACACCTATCGTCTGAACCAACTTGCACCATACAAGAACGCGGCGCGATAAGTCCTGCAACATCCGCAATGTCGCCTGCTGTACGGAGTCCAAACATGAACTGTGAACCGCATGTATTTGCACGACCCCGGTCACCTAAAGCGTCTGTCAATGTACTGAGGTAGCATACGATAACAGCAGCCTTAATCCGTCGATCAGAAGCAGCAATATAGGTCGTCATCGTGCCACCAAAGGAACACCCCATACACCCTAATCGTCTGCCGTCTACTTCGGGACGGGACTGCAGATAATCCAAGCACCGTTGTCCATCTGAAATATTGAGTTGCAGTAATTGATAACCAAAATATCCGAGTGCGAGATAGGCAGCGTTACATCCATCTCTACCTGGGCGACGAACCCATTCATCTCTATCTAACCGTTCACCGAAGCAACGCCAATCTGGTGCTATCGTAACAAACCCTCGTTTTGCAAGTTCAACAGCATACTGTTTCTGATAGTCTTCTACGATGCCGACTGCGCCATCTTTGCCGACACCATGTCCATGCGCGCATAATACTGCTGGTGCTGGATTGTCCGTATTTGCACCGTCAGGTATCAATACATAAGCAGGAATTGATGAGAAGGCATCTGGATTGAAAGTGATTTTCTCACGAGTATAGCCATCGTGTTGTGTCTGCTCTAAGGTTTCTACATCCAAAGGTACCGGATCAGGTTTTGGGCCTAAGTGTCGACGCATGTGTCGTCTGAATTGATTACGCCACGTTTTCCAGTCAGCTTTTGTAGTACCGTTAAAGCAAAGTGGTGGCGTTGTTTTCAGTAGCTGCGCAACACTCTGTTCTGCGGTCAGGAATCTCTCTATTGTCATAATCTGTGTCTCCTTTGTACTATTATACAATAGGATATGTTATTCTACCACGAAAATAAATGGTTTGTAGAATATATCTGTATGTGAAATAATCGTATAGTTAGAGTTTTCACCATACTTTTAAAGCATTGCTATTGAAGTGAACATTATGTTATAATTGCCCATAATCAGAAATATTTATATGCGTCTTGTTCATAATTTAACCAGAGGAGAAATCATTATGTCACGCATTGCCAAGATTCAGCAAGAAATCCTCGCTCTACCTGAAGTCGAATACAAACAATTGCGAAAGTGGTTTAGTGAATTGGATTGGGAAAAATGGGACCAAGAGATTAAAGATGATTCAGAGTCAGGGAAATTGGATTTTTTGATTGCAGAAGCACATGAAGAAAAAAAGAAGGGAACACTTAAGGATCTATAAGTGCATAGGACGACGTCTCGATTTTGGAGATTCTTTTATCAACTTCCAGAACAAATACAAAGGACTGCAAGACAGAACTTCAATTTACTAAAAATAAACCCACGACACCGATCTCTTCATTTCAAAAAAGTTGGTAAATACTAGTCTGCCCGCGTAGGACAGGATTACAGAGCACTTGCCATTAAGGACGGTAATGATTTCACCTGGGTATGGATTGGTAAACACGATGAATATGATAGGCTAATTGGTTCCTAATACTCTTCTGCTATGAAGCAGCGAAACCAATTAGCAAAAACAATTCTCATTTAAAATTATAAAACTTCCCTACCACGGTTGCTGATACGATGGTGCATTGACAAATCGTTCCATTCCCACCTCTAAAGCAATTTGTGTGTTCGGCGGCAGATGCACTTGAAGATACGGGCCATCCACTGCAACGGTGTTTTCACCATTACCATCTTTGGTACGTGCCGTTGTGAAATTGTGCTCACCCATTGATCCTGCCTGTATAATTACATCGCGTGCTTCATTAGCGTTCAGGTTTACTAATTCCAATTCCGTAGTATTATCAGTCAGTTTCGTAACCAATGCAGCAACATCTGCAGGAAGTCCAGGTCGTTGCTTCTGTGGATCATAATGCCGTATTCGCGTTACGAGCAGTCCACCATTATAGTGTGGCAATGGACCGCCACAGGTGAGTTCAACTAAGCCTTCACACGTAACAGGATTTCGTCTTTGGAAATATGCGTCTCCATATCCCGCAGGATCCTCATCGTCATTCTCCATGAAGTTGAGTCGTTGTTGAACTTGAGAGAGGTTATGATTTAGGATTGAAACAGGATGTTCAGGAAAATCTCCCCGCATATATGCTAACCATCCACCATCACGTCCACCTTGGTCCTTCGTGTGATGCCATGCATTAATGTCAAACTTTGAGCCTACTTTCCTTGCGATCTGCACCGCACGGTCTTGATCTTCATCATCCATTGACATTGACCACAGATGGGCAACATCGGATGGATGCATCGGCATAAATTCAAACCAACCATCAATCTGTAAAGCAGTGTCATCTTCGTTCTTTATTGGATATTGCAGCCACGGTCCAGGCACATAATTCCCCATGCCAGGATCGCCATGTTTCTGTGGTACATAGAGTTGATCGTTATGCTCAATTCCTCGTTGTATGAGAACATCAATCTGTGAGCGCGGGAAGTCCATGTATGTCAAATCTCTGTGAAGGAGTGCAGCATTCTGTCCAGCAACGCTGACAGCCTGACCGACACTATGCCACCCGTGTGGATGACTCCAACCGTAGCGAGCACCATACCACTTACCCTCAATGTGTTCTCCGATTATACCCGATAGTCCAACGTTATCTGGCACGATTCCACCGTTCTGCTCTGTACGATCTATCCATGCGTCAACATATTCCTGAATCCAAGCTTTGTATTTATCGTCCCCCGTAAGCATATAAGCATTGGCAGCGAGTGTAGTAGCAGCAAGATTTCCGACTGCATCTCCCTTTCCTTGTCGTTCATAGATTACACGTCCCATCAGATCTCGCTTTTCATCGCTTTCCAGAACCTCCTCACGACTTGTGCAGCCTGGGACATCAATGAACGGTAGGTTGTACCCATTCGGGGGATAGAAGGATTCTCTTTCAAGTATCCAAAATGCTGGTCCCTTACTGCCATTCATTACACACTTGATGATTTTATGTTCTGGGTCGTAGTTCTGTGCCTCAGGGTCTTCGTTCATAAAGAAACCAGCAAATCGTTTGGCGCGTTCAACGTTCAGTGCATGTGAAGGATCCGCCATACACAACATGTAGAACAGATAGTTCCCTTCGCTTTGGTGAAACCAGTCATACCCCGGTTGATACTCCTTATAGACCATCGGATAGTCGTGTCCTGATCCGTAGTTTGTCATGTCCTTCGTGATAACTTCAAATTCGTTTTGTGCATCTGCCAAGAACTGTGCATCTCCACCCAGCATATAGAAGAGGGGCCAGTTATGGAAACTTTCATAAGCATCATCTAATCCATCAAAACTCTGAAAATCTGGATGGTTTGGCCAATACAACGTTCCATCTGGACGTGTATATTTTTTCAGAACCTTTGGTGCTGCATTATTGATTTTGTCAATCAGTTCACGTTCAAGCACTGCCCATTCTGGCGGTGTTTGGATACCTGTTTTTGCTTCAATAGTTGGGAACATAATATATACCTCTGCTGAAGATGTTGAACGTTTAGACTTTGATGTTTTGCAGTATAGCATATTTTTGTATTTTATGTGTCCGTTTTTTATAGAAGGGGTGCGTAAAGTTTTTGGCACAATGTCTGACATTATGGTGAATTGCAGAATATGTGTAGAACGTTTTAGTCCCCTATGAAGATCAAATAAATATTGGAGTAATCCAATGCATCAAAACGATCGTAGGGGCTGGGTTTCCCAGACCGCATGTTCTCGCCAATTTGTTAAAAGTCCCTTTCGCATATTACCCGATTTAAATCTTAATCTTCATACGGGACTAAAGATATTCTCATCCTTTTTTCAGAATCGCGGATTACTCGGATTACACAGATTACTCGGATTATTGAGTTTGATGTGCGGTAAGTCGTTTGAAAAGGTCAGAGTTCTGTTTTTGATTTGATTTTTTTCTCTGAACCAGGATTTACAGGATTATAGAATTTTCAGGATAAGAGGTATGTGGTGCGTAAAGTTTTTAGCATGACGTCCTGATGTACGTCATACTGCGCAAAAAAGTATCTGTTCAGAATTTGGTGTTATCAAACTGTAGCACATTCATCTTGATTGTGCAACGAAGCACGTCATACCACGCGATAATGTATCTGCTCAGAATTGGGTTTTATCAATGTTGTGCAGAGAGGTGCATTGAAAGATGGTTGTTGTCCAAAGAAGCACAATCAAGATGAATGTGCTACGGCTATATCACAATGTTTGTTGAGTGGAGAGGGTAATGATGGATGGTTGTTATCCAAAGAACCACAATTTCATGACAAAAACTTTACACACCCTTTTAGAAGCAATTTGCGAAATGGTGTGTGGTGTGATATACTTATGTATGAACAAAGAATTGAAATAAAGAGGTTATAAGCTACCTTATAGTATGATTTTGATGGGTTAAAAATGAACATACTTGAGATGACAGATAAAGAACTATATGAACTCGGTCAAGAGATACTTGCGGATAAACTTGGTACCGATCAGGTTGAGCGGTTTATTCGCCAATGCAAACCGGGTGAGGGGGACTACTCCGTCGATCGTCATAAATTATTAGCAAATCAGGGAGATATTGAAACAATTGTAGAACGAATCCAAGAGAGACGCAAAGCAAGAAAAGTAGAAGAACGTAAACGTGCTGAAAGATTCAATGCACCTCAAGCAGAAATCCGAAAAATGACAGATATTGAGATACTTGAAATCGGGAATCAAGTTCTTATCAATAAAATTGGCGTTGCTGGGTACTGGCGTTTTCTCCAACATTGTCAAGAGAAGAATAGGGGTTATCCTATTGAACACATTCAGAATAAAGAAGATGCTGAGAAAGAAATTGCACTTTACACTGCAGGTATAACGCTTAATCCGAAAATGGTTGAGAATTATATCAAGCGTGGTAATGCTTACAATTATATCGGAGAATACGACAAAGCCATCGCAGATTATAGCGAAGTGATAAAACTCAGACCTGATTGTGCTGAAGCATACAGCCATCGCGCAAAAGCACACCTGAAAAAAGTTGATTTTGACAAAGCTATTGAAGATTATACCAAGGTAATAGAACTCAATCCACAAGATGTTGATGCAAATTACACGCTCGGTAAGCTTTACGATATGAAAAAAAGTAAAACCGGATAGATACCTTTCCATTCACCTTACCAAATGACGATGCTCTTTCCTATACCGACTACCTTAACTGTTGGCAATTTTTGAGAAACTATAGTTTGCTATACAGAACAATTTGCGATGTGATGTGTGTTATGCTATACTTATTTTATGCTTCTGTGCAAAAGAAATGAGGCCTGGACACTAATTTAAGGAACAGTAAATGCATATCCGCTTTAACACCCCGACAACAACGGAAAGGTAGACGATGAAACAGAATGAATATCCTCCAAGCTGGGATGAGGAAAGCGTGCAAAAGGTTATTGATTATTACGAAAATCAGACGGAAGATGAAGCGGTTGCTGAATCTGAAGAAGCATTTCGCAATGAAGCTATGAATGACCAATCCGATTCCAAAAATGAACTAAGCAGGATTTTAGCAAAGATTCAAGAGATAGTGAAAAAATCTGCTGATGGGGACTATATTTATCGTGGTGAACCTGAATGTTATCTGAAAGTTTCCTCAAATCTTTACCGGGAATACGAAGAAGAAATTGCGACGGATTCCTTTGATATTACGGTTGTCCAGCAAGAAATTCTGAATGAAGCAAAAGAGTATCTTGAAGAAACAGTTAGTGATTTTGAAATACTAACCGAGCTGCAACATCACGGAGGTAAAACTAATCTGATTGACTTCACTACTGATTTTCTCGTAGCACTTTTCTTTGCTTGTGACGGATTTCATGGTGAGCCTGGGAGGATTATTCTTCTTGAAAACCAGTCAGAAGTCTACGAAGTCATAAAACCAACTAAAACTATCAATCGTGTTACGTCGCAAAAAAGTATATTTGTTTGGTCTGGAATAGGTTTTATTGATCCAACACAATACAAAGTAATCTGTATTCCGAAAGATTTAAAAACACACATGTTAGACTATTTGCAAAAGCATCATGATATATCTACCCAAACCATTTACAACGACCTCCACGGTTTTATTGAAAATCGACGCATCCATAGCAGTGATTACACTGAATTCTATAAAGGGATGACCTGTCAGAATAAGGGAGATGTAGCAGAGGATCAGATAGAAAAGTGCAATTGGTATGAAAAATCCGTTGAGCATTATAGTAAAGCTTTAGAACTTAACCCTATACTTGTTCATGCTCATAACAATCGCGGTTTAGCTTATCACAAAAAGGCCGAGATTGAAAACGCCATAAAAGACTTTGACAGGGTGATAGAGCTGGCACCTAATTATACAGAGGGATACAGGAATCGCGGTGGTGCTTTCCTTGAAAAGAATGAATTCGACAAGGCTATCGCAGACTTTAAAATGGTTTTAACCCTGAAAAATGACTATGCAGAGGTGTATTATAATCTTGGTGTTACTTATGAGAAAAAAGGTGACTATGACAAGGCTATTGAAAACCATAATAAAGCTATCGAACTCAAACCGGACTTTGCCGAGGCATATTACGCTCGAGGTATAGTCTATAGAGAAATAGATGATCGAGATCAAGAATTCTAAAACTATACTACAGCAATCGAACTTAAACCGGATTTTTTTGAGGCGATTGGCAATCGTGGAATTGTTTATGCTTTGAGAGGGGACGATGATAAGGCAATAGAAGATTATACTACAGCGATCACCTTGGATCAAAACCATGCTAACGTTTACTTTAATCGAGGAATTTCCTATGTTGCTAAAGGTGACTATGACAAGGCAATACAAGACTATAGTCATGCAATTGGACTTAAATCAAATTATACTGAGGCGTATTGCAACCGTGGCGAGGCATGGTTACACCTAAAAGAATGGGAAAAAGCCAAGACAGATTTGTCTACTGCTAAGGATATGGGAGAGGATATTATTGTGTCATTCCATAATGACTACGAAAGTGTTGAAGACTTTGAGCAGAAGAACGATGTTAAGCTACCGGAATACATCGCGACGATGTTAACGCAACAGTAGAACGAACTTAATCAACATGTGCTTAGGAGTAAAACGTGTATTTTAGTGATGAATTAACAATAATTAACGAAGATGTTCTGACGACTCGCGCACTCGCAAACGAGAGTGTTGATTTGATCGTTACATCACCTCCTTACAATGTTGATATAAAATATAACTCAAACGACGATGCACTCTCCTATACCGACTATCTTACTTTTTCCAAAGATTGGTTCTCCCGATGTCTGCAATGGTTGAAACCCGATGGTCGTTTCTGTCTTAATATTCCATTAGATAAGAATAAGGGTGGACAACAACATGTCGGTGCAGACTTAACTAAAATAGCAACCGGGATCGGATTTCAATATCACTCAACAATTGTTTGGAACGAAGGCAATATCTCAAGAAGAACTGCTTGGGGTTCGTGGTTGAAGGCATCCGCGCCTTATGTCATTGCACCTGTGGAGCTAATAGTTATTCTCTACAAGGATCAGTGGAAAAAAACAAGTGGTAGCGGAGAATCGGATATGAACAAAGAGGAATTCATGGAATGGACAAACGGTCTCTGGACTTTCCCTGGTGAAAGCAAAAAACGAATCGGTCATCCAGCCCCTTTTCCTATAGAACTTCCTCGTCGATGTATAAAACTTTTTAGTTTCGTAGGTGATACTGTCCTTGATCCATTTATGGGAAGTGGCACTACATTAGTTGCTGCGCATTTGAACAAAAGAAACGGTATTGGAATTGAGGTTGATGAGGGATATTGTAAACTTGCAAAAGAGCGTTTAGATGAAGTTACAGATCAATTAAGTCTTTTTGAAGATGGAGAAGAACTGAATGGCGAAAACAATTCGTGAACTTGTGTTAGAGTATTTCAAAAATCATCCAAAGCAAGAGCTCCCTCACGGTCCTGTAGTTGATTGGGTAACAGAGCAGTACGAAAAGGAACATGGTAACCCTCCGAGAGATCCCTGGCGATCCATAAGACAGCTCCATCAAGATGGAAAGTTGATTAAAGTTAAAAAAGGGATATACAAGTATGATCCCAGTTACGTACACGAAGTTGTGCTCTTTGAGTTTTCCCCACGGGACAGAGAGATAATTTTTGAACGCGATGATTATCGATGCGTCGTTTGTGGACGCGGTATAAAAGACGGAGTTGAGCTTGCCGCAGACCATATCAAACCGAAAGACAAAGGCGGTACAAACACAATTGATAATGGACAGACTCTCTGTTACGAACATAATTTACGAAAAAGTAACTATTCTCAAACCGAAGCAGGGAAAAGGTATTTCATCAGGATGTATCAGACAGCATTGAAAAACCAAGACGAAAAGATGATTGCATTTTGCCAATCCGTTTTTGATGTCTATGATGCCCATGATGTCAACGGACATATTGACCGTCCTGACGCGGAAAAGTGAGTATTTAAATGTTAACACAGGTTATTACTGATATTGTTCAGTGTAAAGAAACGATTGAAAAACACAAGTTTGATGAAGCTGCAACTAAACAGTACATTGTTATTCCCATCCTGAGATCTTTAGATTGGCACGACAGTAATTTGTATACTTTAGAGGTCTATCCGGAAAAGAAGGTCAGCAAGAATAAGAAAGAAAAAGTTGACTACGCTCTCCGACACGGTGAAACTTCTTTAGTATTCATTGAGTGTAAACGTTGGGGGGTAGGGATTGAAAAGAATCAAGACCAAATTTGTCAATATGCTTTTTTAGCTGGAGTAGAAATAGCCGTTATAACCAACGGGAAAATATGGGATTTTTATCTCCCTGGCCGAACAAGTACATCTGAAAGAAGGGTAATTCCATGGGAGGATAGGATGTTCTGTTCCATTGATCTTGAGGTGCAGGAGGAAGCCGTAACTGATTTTCAAAAGTACCTTTCTAAATCCAATGTTGAACAAGGAATAGCAAAAGCAAATGCACGAGAGGCATTTCAACCCCAAGCACCTGAGACTCCTTTGCCTCGGCAACGTTACGGTCTACCAATTCTGAGAGCTTTAGTAGAACTTCGAGGATCAGCATCAACCAAGCGAGTACTACAGCGAGTTTTTCAACTTATGGAGACAGCAAACGAACTGCGGGAAATAGATAAATCGCAACGATCAGATGGACAGTTTTATTGGGACAATCGAACACAGGACATGCGTAGAGAATTAATAAATAAAGGTTTCATGAAGGAAAACTCTCCGCGCGGTATTTGGGAAATCTCTGACGCAGGACGGAATCGTCTTCTTAATAATGGAGGAACTCATAAATGAAAAATGATACTAAACCAATTAAAGCAGCACCAACAGCAACTATCAAAGGTTCACCAACACCAATATCTCCTGGTGAACTTAGTGGTAGAAAAAATATTCTTACGGATACCCTCTACGAAATGGGTTATGACGATACTTTGGTTGACATCCTGATTGAAAGGAACGTTATTGATTTTGATAGTTCCAGTTACACGAGCCATATCATGTACGACCTTGAAGAACACTATGGAGAATCTATTTTTTGCGGTGGTCTTGAAGATGCTGTTGTTTTTGAAGGTTTAGAGGCTTCTTTGACTGGAGAAATCGGAAACAGTTGGCGTGCTTCTGAGAGGGACACTTTTCAAGAACGGATTCTTGATATGCTCATGCCTTCACTTAAAAAGTTAGGTTTGAAAGCAGTTTTACGTTATGACTTAGTAAAGAGTGCAACTTTATCTGAAGAATTGGAAAGTGTTAAACGACATTTGACTATTGATTATGGAGAATCCGAATCTATTCTTCCATATATTGATATTGTTATTTACAATCCTGAAAATTGGCGCGTTGTTGCTGTAATTTCGTGTAAAGTCAATTTGAGAAACCGAATCATTGATATGGCTTATTGGAGACTCAAGATGCAAACAGTTGAAAATACGGCTGCTATCAAGTTTTTTCTTATCACGACTGACTTAGATGGAACCTTAAAAAATACAGACGTACTACAGAAAGGACGCGCCATTGTAGAAACAGATCTTGATGGCACCTATGTACTAACGACAGAGTATCTTGAGGAAAGCGACAAGGTGAAACTCTTTGAACATTTCATTGAAGATTTCAAAAAAGCCATAGACGAGAACCGATAAACTTATGAAAATAGCAAATGCACCATGCTCTTGGGGAGTACTTGAATTCAACCTGCAAGGCAAATCCCCAGACTACTCCCAAGTATTAGACGAAATGCACGCAATCGGCTATCGTGGTACCGAGTTGGGAGACTGGGGATTTATGCCGACTGATCCCACGCAACTCAACGACGAACTTGCAGCACGCAAGTTAACACTATTAGGTGCTTTTGTACCGGTAGCGTTAGCGGATGCGGAGGCACATATAGCAGGTGAGACATCGGCACTAAAGCATGCACGCCTTCTCGCAGATGTTTGTGGGGATTTACCTTTCATTGTGCTGTCAGATGACAACGGCTCTGTAGAACAACGTACGGAGAATGCTGGACGGATACGTCCTGAATACGGGTTGACAAAAGAACAGTGGGATACTTTTGTAAAAGGTGTGCATCGGATCGCGCAAGCAGTAAAAGATGAGATGGGACTCCGCACCGTTTTTCACCATCACTGTGGGGGATATGTGGAAACGCCTGATGAAGTGGATACATTGATGAAACGCACGGATCCAGAACTTGTCGGGTTGTGTATTGATACGGGACATTACCGATTCGGAGGGGGAAATCCACTGGATATATTTGAGAAACACGGGGAACGAATCTGGCACGTGCATTTCAAGGATTGCGATCCTGAGATCGCAGATATTTCCCGTAGCGAAGGTTGGGATTACTTTCAGTCTGTCGGAAAAGGTGTGTTTTGTGAGTTAGGTAAAGGAGAGGTCGACTTTCCAGCATTCATCTCGGAATTGCAAAATCGGAAATATGATGGATGGATAGTCGTTGAACAGGATGTCTTACCGGGTATGGGAAGTCCTTATGAAAGTGCCAAACGGAATTTCAATTATTTGAAATCAATCGGACTCTGACTGAGAGAATCTTTGATGAACGCTTCTTCAAAAATCGGTGTTGGTGTTGTTGGAACGGGACGTATTGGCAAACTACATATTCAACATCTATGTCAAGACATCCCTGATGCAGAAGTTGTGTCAATTTGCAGCCTTGATATAGAAACTGCAGAAACGCTCTCACATCAATTCAATATCTCTGAAACGGCTACAAATTATAGAAAACTCCTAACAAATCCACAGATAGATGCCATTCTTGTTGCATCATCGACTGATACGCATGTTGAGATATGTCAAGCTGCAGCAAAAGCAGGTAAACATATCTTTTGTGAGAAACCGATCGCGTTAGACTTGGAACAGATTGACGAAACGTTAGCAATTGTTAAAGAAGCAGAAGTAAAGTTTCAGGTCGGATTTAACCGTAGGTTTGATGTGAATTTCAAACGGGTGCGAGATGTCATATCATCAGGCGAGATTGGTGAACCGCATATTCTACGAATTACAAGTCGTGACCCAGCACCTCCACCGATTGAATATGCCAAAGTTTCGGGTGGGATGTTCCTGGATATGACCATTCACGACTTTGATATGGCACGATACCTGATTGATGACGAAGCGATTGAGGTGTATGCCGTTGGAGCGGTGCGTGTTGATCCAAAAATCGGTGAAATTGGAGACATTGACACTGCTGTAATTACACTTCAATTTCAAAATGGTGTGTTAGCAACTATTGATAACAGCAGAAAAACTGTCTACGGTTACGATCAACGTGTGGAAGTGTTTGGTTCTGAAGGCATGGTCACGGTTGGAAATCTGTCAACAGATACGGTGACGTTGACCAACAATACTGGAAGGCTTTCTGCAAACCCACCGTACTTCTTTATAGAACGTTATAAGGATGCGTATCTTTCGGAATTACGAACGTTTGTTCAGTGTATCTTAGATGATAAACAACCACCTGTATCGGGTATGGATGGTCGTGCACCTGTTGTAATGGGATATGCTGCGTTAAAATCGTTGCGTGAAAATAGACCTGTTAAATTGTCTGAAATCGGTTAGTAGACGAAAAATCTATTCATGTATACCGACCTCTCCTATTTGAATCTCAATCTCATCTCTATCGCGGATACGTTCTACGAGTCCGTCGCGTATATCCACGATGCGGTCAGAGACATCAAGCATCTTAAGGTCGTGGGTGGCAGAGATGACTGTGACGCCTTGCTCAATATTGAGTTGCTTGATAAGGTCTATTATCTCACGTCCTGTGATTGTATCAAGGTTTGCAGTTGGTTCATCAGCAAGGATAATGCTTGGGTCATTTGCAAGTGCTCTTGCGATAGCGACACGTTGACGTTGACCGCCAGAGAGTTCATCTGGGAGATGATACATCCTGTCTCCTAATCCGACTTTGTCTAACAGTTTTTCTGCCTTCTCATTACGTTGTTTATCGGGGATACCTGCAAAGATCATCGGTAATGTTACATTTCCGTGTGCTGTTCTGACATTCAAGAGATTGTAGCTTTGAAAGATGTATCCGACCCTATGACACCTAAAGGCAGCGATCTGCCTTTGAGATAGGTTAGACATATTCTGTCCATCAATGTAGACTTGTCCTTCTGTGGGTCTGTCAAGCGCACCGATCATGTTAAAGAGCGTCGATTTGCCAGATCCTGATGGACCCATCAATGAAATATATTCTCCGCGTTCAATTTCAATATTGATTCCGTCTAATGCGCGCAGGACGTTTGATCCCATCCTATATTCTTTGACGACATCTTCAGTCTTCACAACAATATCTGGCATATTTCTTCCTTATACTTCAGTGCGCATTGCCTCAGCAGGTGGAAGTTTTGCAGCACGCCATGCGGGAAATGATGAACCGATCACCGCTAATAGCATTCCCAGAATACAACCGAACAGTATGAGCAGCAACACACCTATACGCATAGGTGCATCCTCAGGGGTAGCAGGTAATAGGGGGAAATAGAAAAAGAGGTCAAGTCCGTAGTCTTTTAGACCTAAGGCGACTGCTCCGAGCGTGCCGATCAGGGCACCAATTAATGCTCCTGCAAATCCTTGGAAACCTGATTCCAGTAGAAACAGACGCACAACAAAACCGTCTAATGCTCCAAGACATTTCATCGTGCCGATTTCACGAAATCGCTCTGTTACTGCCATCAACATAGAGTTCGCAATCCCAACAACACAGACAATCAACGACATGATAATTAGCCAGATGTCTTTCGTAGAAATGCCTTGTTCGGACGTTTCTTCTAAGTTTGCAATTGTAGAACTGCGACCACTTTCCTGTAATGCAAGGTCTATTTCATTGTTCGTCCAAACAGAAACAAGGAAGGCGATTCCGAGTGTTATCCCTGCTGTTGTTATGATGGACCTGCCAAAACGTATCTTTAAACTCTGAAAACTAATCCGCAGGGATTCTAAGAATGGCAGATCGATTTGTTCCTCAATCCGTGTGTGTTGATGCAATCTCTCAACTCCTAAAATAGTGTCTATTTTAGTATTATATCAGAAACGTACTTTCAAGTCAAGAAATGAACTACTTGGGGTACGTAAAGTTTGTGTTACTTAACTGTCTGTGTTTCGTGTTACAAAAAAGAGCGGAGACTGTGAAAGTAAACCTTATGTGGTAAGAACACCTTCCGCGTCTTCCGTGTCCTCCGCGAATTCCGCGATTCTGACAAAAAGAGGGACAATAACTTCACACACCCGCTTTTAACTGACAGAAGATATACCTTTAGGTTTCAGACAGACGATTGATTAATGAAGCACTATATCCTGCACCGAATCCGTTGTCTATGTTGACGACTGTAACGCCAGATGCACAACTGTTTAGCATTCCGAGGAGTGCTGCTAATCCGCCGAAACTTGCACCGTAACCTACACTTGTCGGTACTGCAATGACGGGACAGTCTACCAACCCCCCAACAACACTCGGCAAGGCACCTTCCATCCCTGCGATTACGATTATCACATTCGCGCTTAGAAGTTTCTCGTGATTACTGATGAGTCTGTGCAATCCAGCAACTCCTACGTCATAGAGTCGTTCTGGTGGATTACCCATGATGTCAGCAGTTTCTGCTGCTTCTTCAGCTACAGGGAGATCGGAGGTGCCAGCAGAAACGACCAAGACACCGGACTTTGTGTCTAATTCAGACTGTTTGATGCTAATTGTCCTGGCAAGTTGGTTGTAACGTGCTTTCGCATCTATAGACTTCACGGCTTCATACATTGAATGCGTCGCGCGGGTAGCAAGCAGTGGATGTCCTGCGTCAAGGATACGTTCACTTATCTGTGCAACTTGATCGTCTGTTTTGCCATCGCAAAAGATCACCTCAGGAAAACCTGTTCTGAGCTGTCTATGGTGGTCAATCTTGGAAAAACCGAGGTCTTCAAATGGAAGGGTGCGGAGAGATTGCAGCGCATCGTCAACTTCAATCTCCCCGCTTCTGACCTTCTCAAGGAGGGTTTTAATTTTTTCAACTTCCATACGCGTTGAAATTACGGTAAGAGGATAATCCAGGTATTGCTACTGTAGGGATTACGCTTCTTCAGATTCCTTTTTGCTGGATTTCTTATCTGTTGCAAGACCGGGGATCGTCTCAGTGATCTTGCTCTTAACATCCGAAGAAACCTTTTTCCCTGTTTCAACGGCAGTCTTTACTTGATCTGTAGCTTCCTTGACACGTTCTTTGCCTACTTCAACAAAGCCTTGAACACTTTCCTTACCTTGGTCTACAAGATGTTGAACATTTTCTCTTGCTGCTTCACTTGCTTGATGAGCAATTTCCAATGTCTTATCTTTTGCCTGAATAGATGTATCCCGGATTTTTTGACGTGTTTCTTTTCCAGGTGCTGGTGCATAAAGAAGACTGAGTACTGCCCCTGTCAATAATCCAGTGAAAAAGGCAAAAATCAGAGTCAATCCATTATTGCTTCCATTGTTACTCATTTGTCTTTCCTTTCTTTATTTGATTAGAATATAATCAGTTGTATTTGCAAGTATCGGATGAAATTAAGCATCCATTTAGTATATACGTTTGTTTTTGTTATTTCTTTTCAATTATATGGGTATTTACCCAATTACATGGTATATCAACTGGCAACATCCGTTTCTTGTTGTGTGACTTCCTCGGGCATTTCTTTGACATCGTTCTGTTGAGGTTCTCCATTCTGTTTATTAGGTTTATCTTCACCATTAGAGCTATAAGATCTGTAGAGTTTATCCCAACCTGCTTTCAAGCCTTGCCACATACTAACTATATCTGCAAGAGATATGGCGACTTGGTTGCGAAAATATTCTGCCTGCTCAATTGTTTGACCAGAAAATGTAGAAACTTTTTGTATGAGCGATTCCAACTCTTTTATGCTCTGGTTGAGTGTTTGGGTGACTTCTTGGATATTATGTAAAGTCGGTTGTATCTCATCTTCGCTAATCTGATGAATTGATGCAGTAACCCCATTAAGATTTTGCAATAATTCTGGTAATTCCTTATTGATTGATTTTACAGTTTGACTGACGTCATTTATGAGAATGCCAACTTCTTGATTGACAAGATTCTCTGTAGAATTAAGTGTGTTTTGTATACTATTTAATGAATTCCTAATACTTCCTATCGCAGCACATAAATAAAAGAATAAAACTGTCAAAGCGATGAGTGCCGCACCAAGGCTGCATTTCCAAAAGATAGAAACGATAATATTCCAATCCATGAGTTATGTTTCCCTTATTCTTATTTATTAGAAGATCGTCAATGTTACTATCACGTTTAAGGTGCGATTATCAAACACTGAGTTGTTGCGCTATTATTTTACTTGTAGTGGCAATAGCCGCATCAACTTTATCAAGATTTCGTGCACCACCTTGTGCTAATTCTGGTCTGCCGCCACCACGTCCATCAGCAAGTTGTGTAATCGCTTGCATGAGTTTACCAGCGTGCAATCCTCGATTTTTTACCAGATCTGAAGTTACGCCAACGACGAAGGCTGCATCATTTTCTGTAACTGACGCAAGTGCTACCACACCTGTCTGGAGTTTGCTTTTTAGGGCATCTACCAGTTGACGCAATCCGTCTCTATCCGTTTCGTCAACCCGTGCAGCAACAACCTTCACATTATTGACAAGTTCTACATTCTCTACCAGACTGTTAAGATATGATAGTGCATTCTGGCTTTTGAGTTGTTGTATCTGGTTCTCCAGATCCCGATGTTCTTTAAGCAGTAGCTTGATTCTGTCACTTAATTCCTGCTTAGGCACCTTTAATAAATTTGCAATATCCGTTATCAATATCTCATCATCTTGGCAGGTTTCTATAGCAGAAGTACCTGTAAATGCTTCAACCCGACGCACACCTGCTGCGATACTACTCTCACGCATCAATTTCACATAACCTATCTCCCCTGTAGCGTTCACATGTGTTCCACCACACAATTCAATGCTATAGTCACCTGCTCGGACAACACGCACGTTGTCAGCATACTTATCCCCAAAGAACGCCAGTGCCCCTTTTTCTTTCGCTTTTTCTAAGGGCATTTCATCTGTTACCAGAGAATGATTGCTACGGACCTTCTCATTGATATACATCTCAATTTCCTGAAGTTGTTCACATGAAACTGCTTCATAGTGATTGAAATCGAATCTGAGTCTTCCATCTTGCACGAGTGAACCTGCTTGGGCAACATGTGTACCAAGTACTTCCCTTAACCCACTGTGAAGCAGATGTGTAGCAGTATGACTTACCGCAATAGCATTGCGACGATTACTGTCAATTTGCGCGTTAACCTTTATAAACGGAGATATCTCACCTTCGTTGACTTTACATCTGTGGACGATTAAATCTGGTGAGGGTCTAATGGTATCAAGCACAACGATTTTTGCGTCAGAACACGCCAGATAACCTGTATCCCCTACTTGTCCGCCAGCTTCTCCATAGAATGGTGTCCGATTGAGAAGGATTGAAACGTCATCATCTTTTTTTGCTCTTGCAACCGTTTCATCTCCGACTATCAATGCGACTATTTCTGCTTCGGCACTGTGTTCTGTGTATCCGACAAATTCTGTACTACCGGTCTCTTTTAGTACCTCTGCGTAGATAGCGATTTCATTATCTTTAGTTCCACTACCGGTTTCTTGCCATGCTGCGCGCCCGCGTGCGCGTTGCTGTTCCATACTTTTCTCAAAACCGATTTCATCCACGGTGATGCCTTGTTCCCGCGTGAGCAATTGTGTTAGATCAAGTGGAAATCCATAAGTATCGTATAACTCAAATGCGCGTTTTCCAGTTAGTTCAGTTTCACCTTTAGTCTCAAGTTCCTCAACGGATTGCTCAAGCATATCCAGACCACGGGAAAGTGTTTGATGAAACCGTCTTTCCTCTGCTTGAACCGTTCGTCTAATAAAATCTCGTCTTGGTAGAACATCTGTGAATACATCCCCTAATAAGTCAATGACTTTATCCACAAGTCGATAAATAAAGGGTTCATCCATATTCAATTTCTTGCCAAACAAAACTGCCCGCCGTAGGATCCTTCGGATTACATAACCCCGTCCATCGTTAGATGGCATCACACCATCACCTATTGCAAATGTCAAACATCGGATGTGATCAGCGATAACTCTATGTGGCATTCCTTCAATGTCATGTGAGTAGTCCGTTCCTGTCATATCCGAGATTGTATCTAACAGGGGTGTGAACAGGTCTGTTTTATAATTAGAATCAACATCTTGTAATATTGCCGTAATTCTCTCAAACCCCATGCCTGTATCTACGTGAGTTGCCGGTAGAGGATCGAGTTTTCCGGTTTGGTCTCGGTTGTATTGAATGAACACCAGGTTCCAGAATTCAAGAAATCGATCAGATGTGTTCGGTCCTGCATCAGGGTCGTTTGCAGTTTCAGGGAATGCGTCTACGCCTAAGTCAATGAATAGTTCACTGCACGGTCCACAGGGACCTGTTTCCCCCATTTCCCAAAAGTTGTCCTTATCACAACGTCGAATGCGCGCCAAGGGTAGGTCTGTTTCTTGAAGCCACAACTTTTCTGCTTCATCGTCTTCAACATAGACAGTTGCCCATAGTAGTTCTTGTGGCAGTTTCCATAATTCTGTTACTAATTCCCAGGCGAATGCAATCGCTTCCTGCTTGTAATAATCTCCAAATGACCAGTTTCCAAGCATTTCAAAGAACGTGTGGTGACTTGGAGAAATTCCGACTTCTTCAAGGTCGTTATGTTTTCCACTTACACGTAGACATTTTTGTGTATCAACTGCTCGTGTATAGTCGCGTTGTCCGATACCGAGGAACACATCCTTAAACTGGTTCATGCCGGCATTCGTAAAAAGTAACGTTGGATCTTCTGCTGGAATCAACGAAGCACTTGGAACAACTGTATGTCCATTTTTCTGGAAATATTCTAAGAAACTTGCTCTAATTTCGTCTGATGTCATATTGGTAAACCTTCTCTCACGAATCCATTATAGTTTAAAATGTTTGTGAAGTCAAGACAAAAGTAATTTAGTCGTGTCAAATCGAAATTAGAACAACTCTTGTATGATGCGCAGAATAACATCCGATTCATAGCCGCGTCTTGCTAAGTATCCGTGTAATCGTCGTCTGGCAGTTTGGATCGGTAGGTTTTTGTAATGTCGTGCTTGTTTCTGTGCTATTTGTAGTGCTAACGTTTCTTCATCTTCCATTTTAACTTCAGCGATAGCCTTTTCTGCAGTTTCCCTGTCTACGCCTTTATCGATCAGTTCCTGCCTCAGTAGTGTCTTACCCCGTGGATTTGTTCTAAGTCTTTTCTGTATCCATTTTTCTGCAAACTGCTTATCCCGTATATATCCTGACTGTATTAATTCCGTTATGATTGTCTTGACAGTATTCTCACCGTATCCTTGCCCTTCCAGTTGCCGTGTCATTTGGGTCTTACTGTAGATTTCTTCACGGAGCAATCGCAGTGCGTAGTTCTTTGCTTTCATCTCCTCATCAGCTGCGACTATCTTTTCAATGACTTGCGCTTCTATCTCTAAGCCAATTCTAAGCCCAAATTTCTTGACAAGACTGGTATGAATTACAGTAGCAGGCTTCTGATTCAGATAGAGTTGGTGATGTGAGTGAAGTTGAGGATGGGGTTGAATATCTGTGATTCTCTGCTTCATTTTTCGATGGGAAGCATATTAGATGATGTATAGATGAATTGAGAAATCATCTATACATCACTGTTTATGAAGTCGAAACTATTCTCCACCGTTGGTGCCTGCCCAAATTGCCCCGCGCTGCAAAAGTGTACTGAACATTTCATGCTTACACGCTTCGGGATTGTGTCCGAGTGCGAGATAGAATACCTTTCCTTGTCCCCAGTTTTTCGTCCATGCAACCGGCATCGCATCACCTTTCCACAATGCTGTTGCCAATACATGATTTCGTGGATCGTAGTCAAGGATATACTGTTCATCGGTCACGACAAATTCGTCAAGTCCTTGTGTGATTTCATGCTCACTATCAGCTATACTAACCTGATAGTCGCGATAGCGTGGGTGCGTAACGAAATATCCACCGACCATGGCGCGATATTCAGGACAGCCTCGGAAAGAATCAGCTGCTGAATGTATGCCAACGTACCCTTTTCCAGAAGCGACATAGTTCAGCAGTCCGTTCTTCTGTGCGTCAGAGATTTCACCAACAGTATAATAGAATACGATTAGATCGTAGGAGTCTAAGTTTGGAGAAACCAGCGCATCCAAGTCATCTTCAACTTTAGTTATCTCAAATTCATCTCGTTGTGATAGCACTTTAACGATTTCTTCACTGCAGCCTTTCCAGTCGTGAATTGCGCCACCTGCAAAGACGAGTGTATTAATTTTTGCCATTTCATTCCTCCTTATAAATGATAATCAGCATTATATCACAAATAGATCAGAAATACAAACACTTAACAATTGGGTTTCAAATCACTGGAACCAAACTCGTGTTAACCATCCTCTTCTCCTTCACCGTCAAAATAGTTGAGACTCTCACCTTTTCGATAAATTTCTCGGACAGCGAATGGTAGTACCTTTTTGGAATCTGGATATTCACATACATCGTGTGGTGTGGTATTGCCAAAGATGAGTAGGGTGACAGGTTTATTCCCATCATTTACAAACTTGTGTGTGCCGATGGGACCTGGAGGAAACGCAATAAAATCACCTTCTCGGACGCTGAAATCACCGCGATCTGTTTTCAATGTGCAAGTGCCTTCCATCACATAACACATCTCCTCGCCAAAATGATGTAGGTGCAATGGAAAAGTTGCTTTACCCGGTTGTAGACGGTAAGCACAATAGCCGATGTGTTTACCGCCGATAAGTGGATCAATGTTTTTCTCTTCAAAATTATAAGGGTGTGGTGCCCCATGCCTATATAGCCATTCCATTTCATCAATGTTGATACGATTGATATAGATGTCGTCTCTCGCTTGCAGACAATCCAACAATTCTTGTCGTCCCTCTCTAAAGAGAGAATGTCCATCTCCGACGAGTACAACGTTGAAATTTAGGGGTAATACTTTGCGAAGTTGCATCGCTGCCTTCGGTGCATCTTCTAACTTTTCATCTGCAAGGAGTGTAAGCCGTCCCATCGGTTCACCTGCGATAGTATCTCCGAAAAGGAGTGCCTTTTTATCTGAAAAATAGAGTGCAATTTCCCCTGGACTTTTCCCATGCTGGAGGTGTATGGCTTTCAAACCGGGGACGATGTTCTCACCGTCGCTGATTGTTCGTGAAGGTTTAATATCCAACAAATCTGCGTCAGCTTCATGCACAATGACTTCTGCGTTAGTCCATTCTTGAAAGCTGGCGGCTTCACGTTCGTGGTCGCGATTTGTAATAACAATCCACCTCGCGCCACCGAGTTGATCAAATTGGGTGCGGTCAGCATCGGAGATTGGGACTGGGTCAATGACAATATTCCCTTCGTCTCTAACCCAAAGATGCGCGTTAAAGTCAATCTGTCGTGCTGCACTGAATACTGACCAACTATACATATCTTTTAGAATCAGTCGTTTCATTATTTGTCCTTTGATTTAAATCCGTAAACCTCTACCTCTTTAGCGTAAGCTTTAGCGATTGCTCTTCTCGATACGATCTCACCATACCGTGGGGAAAACTGTGGAGGTAGCCTTGCATCATCTGCTGTGGCACTCACAAAGATGCGTAATGCTTTTGTTACAGTACTCATGCGTGCTTCAATCGCTGAACCTCGGTTATTCTTTATTTCCAAAATTGCCTGCCATTTTCTTCCACCTTGTACCGGCTGATAAATGATTGCGTCTGTAATATTCGTGCCACGTATGATGATGCGATGAATAGTTTGACGTTTAGGGAGTGTCAGGTTTATCAATCTGCCATCAGCGAAACCGACTGTTTTTAAATTTCCGTCTATCATTTCTGGTACATTACATGTCACGCCTTCTGCGACAGCGAGATTCTCCCATTCTTGTGCTGCAAATATCGCTTGCAATGCTTTGGATTGACACCCGCTTATTATCATGAAGACACAAAACAGTATAGGAATATAAGCGTAAAGTTTCATTATTTTTCTCCGTGAAATGAATCCGCATAGGTATCAATTTGTATTGTATCATATTTCCGTTTTAGAGTGTGTAAAGTTTTTGTCACTGGTTTCCCTCTTGCATGTGAAATTCTTGTAACCTAATGTGTCAATTTTCAAGGATTAATTTGTTATGAGTATGTCTTTAGTCCCGTAGGGACGATATGTTTATAGAAAAACGTGCGGGTTACCCTTTTTTAGTCCTGTAGGGACGATATGTGCAAAATAAGGTTAACATAAACATATCGTCCCTATGGGACTAAAGAACGGGTATTCAATCATGATCTATAAACATATCGTCCCTACGGGACTGAGGACTAATAGATTGGATTTATCTTCTTAAAATGACGTATATGGTGACAAAATATTTACACACCCATCAGGCGTTTTAATTTGACTGTAACTTCGTATCTATTGTATACTATTATATTCTATAAGCCGGGATGCTGGAATTTGGTAGACAGGCTAGATTCAGGTTCTAGTGTGCATATCGCGCGTAAGGGTTCGAGTCCCTTTCCCGGCATTTCATTCCCTCTGGAGTGTTTCTGGTACTAACCAAAGAAAGATGCCGACTGCCAGATAACCGATCCCACCTAAGGCAAATGCCGATATACTTAACCCAAATATGTCAGCAATATTTCCTACGACGACGGGTCCCGCTGCGCCACCGAAATCCCCAGTAATTCTCCATAATCCAAGAAATTCACCAGTTCCTTCCGCTGGTGCTAAATCCGCACCGAGTGTCATCATAGTACCCGATGTTGTTCCGTTTCCAAACCGCATCATTATAGCAGCAAGTAGTAGCCATGTAAAGGTATTCGTGAAAGGCATTAGCACCATGCCTGTTGCGAAGATACAGATACCAGGAACTGTCGCATATCGTCTTCCAAAGCGGTCCATCATAAACCCTGCAAGTGGGAACATTGACATATCAACTGCTGATGAGATCATATCCACTAAACGCACATATAGTTTGGATAAACCTAAGACGTTATCAGCATAGAGTGGCACAATAATAGTACATCCGCGTCTGAGTGTTTGAACGCACACTTGACCGATTCCTGCTGTGATTAAAAGTGTGTACTGCTGTTTCGCTACTGTAATCAGTTGTGTAAGATAGGGTTGTTTTTCTTTTTTTTTTGCCAGTGTGTTCTTGTTTTGTTTTAGGTATAGAGAAGTAACAGATGACTAACGTTGACAGGGTGATCACAGCATGGATGTAAAACGGGAGTCGTAGGTTTGTACCGAGAAAAATTGCTCCGAATTTTCCTGCGAAGGTTCCCATTCGGTTGACACCCCCAAATAACGCGATAGAACGTCCCCGCTTTGGCAGTGGAATCACATCTGTCATATATGCATGCCGTGATAACATCCAGAGTGCGTTGCCGACACCTCCAATCAACTGTGCAACGATGAGTTGAAATAGATTCTGCGCTGTTCCCATACCGATTGTACAAATACCAACCATTATCAATCCGAGCAGCATTGCAGTTTTTCTTCTCATCCGTTCTACAAGGACACCTGCGGGGATGTTCCCAACGACACCGACTGCAATGACGAATGTTGTCAATGTATAACTCAAATCAAACGATTGGATGTAAATGGAGAGTGTCGGGGATATGATTCCCGTTCCTGTTGAGAGGAGGAACGCGGGAAGATAGATGGGGAGGATTAGGGTAATCCGACTAAAATTGCTGGATGCCAAATTATAGATGTCTCTCCTTGGAAGGAGTTTACTCGTGCATAGGGATTAGGAAACCTAATCCCTATGATGGCGGGCGAGGGGACCTCGCCCCTACGATGGGTAGTCATTGCATTCTATTCTTGATACTCTGAACGGTCGGTATTGCCGCCGTATTTTAGTGCATAAATCATGAGATTTGTCATAAAGCGATAGACGTCAGTAGAACGGCGTAGTCGGAGTGCTGTTCTGGAATTTATCTCAGCTGTTTCCATTGCACATAGGTAGTCTTTTCTGTTGAAGATGACACCGAGTCTGTTTGTTGTTCGTAATGTCCCTTGCGAATCTTTAAATGTTAAATTCGGTTTTTTCTTATCGCCTGGTGTTCGTGGCACATAGATACCGCGATGAAACTTATATCTCGTGGGTTTTGCTTTATTCTCACTTCCCCAAAACACCTCACCCCCTTCAGGTGGCTTCTTGAGGTTAAAGAAGATTTTATAGAGTTCGTGTTCATGGGGGAGTTTTTCTAATGCAAATTCGGGAAATATCATTCTAAGTTCATGTTCAACGGTGTTTGAAAATGTTGCTTTCAGTCCGCAATCATCAAAGAAAAGTGTACCGCCTCTATCCAATACATACTTCCGTAGTGCAATGCGTTCAGCTTGTGTGAATTCTGCTTTCATCGGTGTCTTTCTCATCAGATTACGTCCTGTTGCCATTGATCTATCGTGTCCTGTCATGATGATTAACGGTGCGTTCATAATCTTCGGGTCTGTCAATGGTAGTGCGCCGCCAGCGAAACTCATATCCGCACGAATGGGTGTCCATTCTTTTAGCCAATCAATTAAAGATGGAATTGCCGTTGGGTCTTGCCACCAATCACTTAACGAATGTTTGAGTCGAATGATTCGGATATGTCCTTTTAGTTCGTTTCCGCTACCTTTTAAGATGCCGCCCAATTTATCACCGATCTCGTCTCGTAGTGTAGGTAACTTTCCAAATCCTTCTCCTAAATCCTCAAGTCCTTGTCCTGCACCAGTGCCTTTTGTGAAATTGCCTAATCCTGTACTGCCTCTACCTCTGTCTGCAACACCAACTGTCCCACTACTACGTTTGCCCTCTATTGACGAAATACCATCAGCTGAAGTTTTAATATCAGATAGTGCTGGTCCATCAAGTTCTGATCGATTCAAGATAGATTCAGGTGAAGGAGCAAGTCTTGTGACGTTTTCTAACATAGTCGGGGCATCTAAAGGCACTTCTTCTTGGACAGGTGCAAGTGGATTGACAGGTGTGGGAATACGTTCCGCACTTGAGACACCTCTAAGACCCATTGTTTCGACTTTATGCACCATCTTAGGTATCGGTTTTGGTATCGGTTTTGGTAAATCTTGCCTAATATCTCGCTCTGTCATATCTACAGAAACTATGTCTACGTACATTGTATCATTAATATCCTGTATCATCGGTTTTATTAACCATAGACCTAAGATAATCACTGCCATACCGTGAATGATAAAAGATAACAGTAAGGCAAATCTGCGTCTTCTTTTTGATATGTTTTTATTCACCAATCTCGTGATCATGTCAGTTTCCTTCTATGTTGAATTCTTACTGGTGTTTTGTCATGGTATTCTAACGTTTTAGGTTCGCGATTCGGAGATCGCTCCTACAGACTTATTGCTTCCAGCAGTTAAAGATTCGATAGTGCGTCTGTATAACATCCGAAAGTGGCATCATCAAATAAAACAAACTGGACTAAAGTTGGCATCCTATCGGCGTTTTCTGCTAAATCCCGAATTGTCTGAAGTGCAATCTTTGCTGCTTTTTCTGTGGGATATCCGTAGACACCTGTACTGATTGACGGGAATGCGATTGAATACAAACCATTCTTTACTGCTAATGCGATACTCTCTTTATAGCAACTTGCGAGGAGTTCGGGTTCACCCGCATCGCCTCCCTGCCAAACTGGACCAACGGTGTGAATAATATATTCTGCTGGTAAGTTCCCACCAGTCGTGATAACGGCTTTACCCGTTGGACATCCACCTTGTCGTGCTCGTATGATGTCACATTCCTTTGTTACTTCTTCACCGCCTGCCTTACGAATTGCACCATCTACACCGCCACCACCGATGAGTTTTTCGTTTGCAGCATTCACGATCGCGTCCACTTTTTCTTCGGTAATGTCCCCTTGAATGAGTTCTATTGTTGTATATCTAAACTTTTTCTGCATACGAATCTCCTTTCGAAGTGTTCTTAATGTATCAGTATTTACGTTGAATAACACATAAGTGTTGTAGGTTCTCCAGTACCATAGTCTCAATAGATATGTCTGTGCTTATTCGGTCATAACCGATGCCTTTTTCTGTGCAAAACCGACTTAGGTCTTGACAAAATTCCTTATTTCTTTTCTGGAAGTGTGCAACTGTTTCTTCGTTAATTGTAATCTCTTTTGTCTCGCCTGTTTCTGCGTCTTCTAATCGCCATTCACCCATTGGTGGTGGTTCGATCTCTTCAGTGCATTGAATGTGGATCAATGTTAGAGCGAATCCTCTTCCTGTTAGAGCGTTTATTCCGTCTATGTATCCTTCAGAGGATAAATAATCACTTAGAATTATGACAACACTTGCTTGCGGTTGTGATGTTGCGAGTTGTTTTAGACACGTGGATAATTGTGTTGTTCCACCTACCTTAATTGTTGCGATTGCCTTCTGAAGTCGGGAATATTGCGATTTTCCATAGATGGTTGGTAACGTGTGATTCAGCCGATCTGATAATGTGTAAAGCGTTACCCTATCGGAATTTGCTAAAGCGATGTACCCTAATGCTTCAGCGAGTCGTTTCGCATAATTCAACTTCGTGGGATCACCAAACGCCATCGATTGACTTGTATCTATCAAGATAGAAATCGGTAGTTCTTCATCTGCTTGGAACAGTTTGATATACAGCTTTTCTAAACGTGCATAGGCGTTCCAGTCAAGATACCGCAGGTCATCACCGTGTTTATAGAGACGATAGTCTGCAAATTCCAGTCCTGTACCGCGATTTAGGCTGCGGCGTTCTCCGCGGAATTTTCCTCGGAACGGTTTTCGGCATTGGATGCGGAAATGTTCAAGTTTTGATTGGAATTCTGGTGAGAGCATAGAATATCATCGTCATCATCCAGTCTCATATCTTTGGTAACGATTATAACATAAACTATTGATGATAGCAAGTATTGAGTTTAATAGGGTGTGTAAAGTTTTTGTCACTGGATTCCCTCTAGCATATAAATTTTTTGTAACCTTATGTGTCAATATTACAGAGAATAATTTGTTATGAGTATGCCTTTAGTCCCGTAGGGACGATATGTTTATAGAAAAACGTGTGGTTAACCCTCTTTTAGTCCCGTAGGGACGATATGTTTACGTAATTACCCTATTTGCACATATCGTCCCTACGGGACTAAAGAATGGGTATTCAATCATGATCTATAAACATA
>JAAXGN010000121.1 GCA_012267415.1 Candidatus Poribacteria bacterium
TGGGGGCTTTTGAATAGGAAGATACTAGCTGGAACTGGTATGCCTCCTTAGCTTCCATCATATTTGAGAGGAGATTAGACTCCAGGTGTTTCAACTTCACCAAAGCTGAAGACGAAGGAGACCGTTTGGAGTTTATAGATCTTCTCAAAGTTCTAACTTTGTTCAAGGAGTGCACAATATGAGGGGTATACCATGGGGGGTAGGACTTTTTCTTGATCTTACGAGTTGGAACAAACTTGTGGCAGGCATCAAGAATTATGTCCCTGAGTAATAGCCAAAATTGGTTGATGTCATTAGAGAAACATTGTGAAAAGTCCACATCTAGAAGATAATCAGAGAGGCCGATCCAGTCGGCTTTAGACCAATTAAATTTGGACCCAGGCACTAATTCCGTGGGTGAGGCGGACTGATAGTGATGTGAAGAGAAGACGATGGACATAAAGTAGTGATCAGAAAAATAAGTTTGATCTGAGATGTTGATATCATAGATGCACTCCGGGATATCAGAGAATATCAGGTCAAGAGTGTTTCCTTTGATGTGTGTTGGCTCATAGACCAGTTGGGTTAGATTCCTATTGCAGATAGTATCACAAAATATCTCTGAGCAAGTAGAAGTAGCAGACATGGAGAGCCAGTCAATATCTGGCATGTTAAAGTCTCCCATAATAAGATGATTGTAATTAGTTGACAGATTATTAATAAAGTCAAACAAAGCAAAACAGTAGGAGAAATCTGATGTAGGGGGAACATATATGCAAGTGATAGCTAACAGGGGAGTAATTAAAATAGAAATACCTTCTAGGGTGTCGTGAGATAGAAGAAGAGAAGAAGTGCATGATGATTTGACAAATATAGCTACGCCTCCTCCTCGAGATGATCTATCCCTACGATACACGTAGTACCCAGGGGGAGTAATTTCATTATCATAAATGTCGGGAGATAGCCACGTTTCGATCACAGCAAAAACATCCAAGTTATAGTGGTCTAGTATATAAAATAAGGTTGCAACTTTGTTATTAATACTTCGAGCATTCCAGTAGCCGATAGATAAAGAGTGTGACTGTCGGCGTCATTGAGGTTGCTTTGAGATGAGTTGCTGAGGATTGTCTGTT
>JAAXGN010000012.1 GCA_012267415.1 Candidatus Poribacteria bacterium
GCGGACAAGCTTCATGTGTACGGATATGTTGGGTTCTTACAACAGCATTTCAAACACCTCAATGGCGATCAGCCTATTGACAAGCCACAGCCCTAATCAGATAATGATGTTAGTTTGGTACAGACCGGACAGACACCATAAGTGTCAATTTAAGAAAAATAACCACCTCGGCCCCAGACCCGGTAGGTTCGGTTTCCTAACCGAACCGGATCCTACGCGGAAACCCTGAATCCTTCAAAAACCTCTTGAATCCCGTAGGGATGGTATCTCTGTAGAAAAACGATGTCTCACACACCTAAGCCCCGTAGGGGCGGCATCTATAAGAACTGCAACGAAAACGACACGGAAAATCCCTAAATTGACACCTATGGTGCAGACCGGACAGACACCGACAACCGAACTACATAATTAGAAGATGATGGAGAGGCAGACGATGAAACAGAGCAAATTTCCCCCTAGCTCGAATGAAGAACGCGTGCAGAGCGTCATTGATTATTACGAAAATCAGACTGAAGATGAAGCCATCGCTGAAAATGAGGCTGCATCACAAAATGAATTCGGCATGCTAATAGAAGTCTTTGCCGAATTGGGCCCCACTGTTTGCGAGTGGATACTCGATGCCTTAGTTGATAGCCAGTGAATAAAGGAACACAACGCGTAATGAACACTCAACCCAAGTCTCAAAATGAACTTAGTAGAGTTTTAGAAAAGATTCAAGAGATAGTGGAAAAATCCGCTGACGACGACTACATCTATCGCGGTGAATCTGAATGTAATGACAAAGTTTCCTCAAATCTCTATCGAGAATACGAAAAAGAGATTAAAGCAGATTCCTTTGATATTAAGGTTGTCCAGCAGGAAATTCTGAATGCAGCAAAGGAATACCTTGAAGAAACGGTTGATGATTTTGAAATATTAACCGAACTTCAACATCACGGAGGTAAAACTAACCTGATTGACTTCACGACTGACTATCTCGTAGCACTTTTCTTTGCCTGTGACGGATCTCATGATAAACCTGGAAGGATTATTTTACTTGAAAACCAGTCAGAAGTGTACGAGGTCATAAAACCAACTAAAATTATCAATCGCGTTACATCCCAAAAAAGCATATTTGTTCAGTCTGAAACAGGTTTTATCAACCCTACAGAATATAAAGTGATCTGTATTCCAGAAGATCTAAAAATACACATGTTGGACTATTTACAAAAGCATCATGATATATCTACTAAAGCTATTTACAACGACCTCCAGGGTTTTATCAAAAATCGACGCATCCATAGGAGTGATTACACTGAATTTTATAAAGGGAAGACCTATCAAGATAGAGGGGATTTAGCAGAAGATCCAGTGGAAAAGCGTAACTTGTATGAAAAATCTGTTGAGTATTATAGTGCTGTTTTAGAACTTAATCCTGGACTTGTTGTTGCCCATAACAATCGCGGTTTAGCCTACCACAAAATGGAGCAGATTGATAATGCCATAAAAGACTTTAACAGGGTGGTAGCACTAGCACCTTATTATCCAGAGGGATATGCGAATCGCGGTGGGGCATTCGCCTCCAAAAGTGAATTTGACAAAGCTATCGCAGACTTTAAAATGGCTTTATCTTTGAAAAATGATTTCGCCGAGGCGTATCATAATCTTGGTGTTGCTTATGAGAAAAATGGGGACTATGACGAGGCTATTGAAAATCATAACGCAGCAATCGAGCTAAAACCAGACTTCGCCGAGGCATATTACTCTCGGGGCATAGTCTATAGAGAAATGGGTGACCGTGACCAAGAATTTCAAAACTATACTGCAGCAATCGAACTCAAGCCAGACTTTGTCGAGGCGTTACATAATCGCGGAATTATCTACGCTTTGAAAGGTAACTATGATAAGGCAATAGAAGATTATGATGCAGCGATCAAGTTGAATCAAACCCATGTCAATATATACGTCAATAGAGGAATTTCCTACGGTGCTAAAGGGGACTATGACAAGGCGATACAAGACTTTAGCTATGCAATTGACCTTAAATCCGATTATGCTGATCCATACAATCATCGCGGTTTTGCTCACTCCCGTAAAGGCAATTTTGAGCATGCTATCCGAGACTATAACAAGGCAATAGAGTTGAAATCTGATTATATTGATGCCTATATCAATCGTAGCAAGGTTTACCGAGTAACGGACAATTTTGAATGTGCTATTCAGGACTATAATGTAGTGATAAAGCTGAAACCCGATTATGCCGAGGTATATAACAATCGCGGTATTATCTATTATAGAAGAGGCGAATATGACAAAGCAACAGAAGACTATAATAAGGTAATAGAGATTAAACCGGATTTGACCAAAGCATATTCCAATCGTGGCGAAGCATGGTTACACCTAAAAGAATGGGAAAAAGCCAAAGCAGATCTGATTACTGCCAGAGACAAAGGAATAGATATCATCGCTTCGTTTCATAATGACTATGAAAGCGTTGAAAACTTTGAGGAAAGAAATGATGTTCAATTACCGGAGGACATCGCGGCAATGTTGAGACAGTAGTCAATTGAAATCTCGGTTTTCTACTTCTGCCCTCTTAATTTTTCTTTACATACCTCATGTTGGTGTGGTATATTAATTCGGTAGAATACATTAGCACGGTCTCACCTATAGAAACTTCCCAACACCCACCTTAGTACATAGGAGATAGATGTGGTTTTTACCAATGAGCAATTCAGAATAATCAATGGAAATGTACTGACTACACGCGCAATAAAAAAAGACAGCATTGACCTCATCGTTACATCACCACCTTACAACGTTGATATAGAATACAACTCAAATGACGATGCCCTTTCTTATGCCGACTATCTTGCTTTTTCCAAGAAATGGTTCACGCGTTGTTTTCAATGGCTTAAATCCGATGGACGTTTCTGTCTTAATATACCGTTAGACAAAAACAAAGGCGGCCAACAACATGTAGGCGCGGATTTAACCAAACTTGCAACCGCTATCGGTTTTCAGTACCACTCTACCATCGTCTGGAACGAAGGCAACATCTCCAGACGAACTGCTTGGGGTTCGTGGATGAGAGCATCTGCCCCCTACGTCATTGCCCCTGTTGAACTAATCGTGGTTCTCTACAAAGAACAGTGGAAGAAAACAAGCGGTAGTGGACAATCGGATATGGACAAAGAAGAGTTCATGGAGTGGACAAATGGTCTATGGACTTTCCCCGGTGAAAGCAAAAAACGGATTGGGCACCCCGCGCCTTTTCCTTTAGAACTTCCACGTCGCTGTATTAAACTCTTTAGTTACGTAGGTGACACAGTCCTTGATCCGTTTATGGGAAGTGGAACTACATTAATTGCTGCACATTTGAACAAACGGACGGGCATTGGAATTGAGATCGATGAGCACTACTGCAAACTCGCGTGGGAACGTATAAACCATGCTACGAGTCAATTACATCTATTTGAAGGAGAGAAAGAATCACATGGCGAAGACAATTCGTGAACTTGTGTTAGAGTTTTTCGTGAATCACCCGAACGAAGAACTCTCTCATGCCCCTGTGGTTGATTGGGTAACAGAACAGTATGTTCAAGAGCATGGTAGTCCACCAAGGGATCCGTGGCGAACCATTAGACAACTCCATCAGGAGGGAAAACTGATCAAAGTTCGACAAGGCATCTACAAATACGACCCGAATTATGAACATGAGGTTGTGTTGTTTGAATTTTCTCCACGAGACAGAGAAACTATTTTTGAACGCGATGGCCATCGCTGTGTTGTCTGTGGACGTGGACCCAGAGATGGCGTTGCGCTTGCTGCTGACCATATCAAACCAAAAGATAGGGGCGGCACAAATACCATTGAGAACGGTCAAACTCTCTGTTATGAACATAATTTGCGCAAAAGTAACTATTCACAGACCGAGGCAGGTAAAAGGTATTTTATTAGGATGTACGAGACCGCATTGAAAAATCAGGACGAAAAGATAATAGCATTTTGTCAGGCCGTTTTTGATGTCTATGATGCACATGATGTTAATGGTCATGTTGAGCGACCTGATACGAAAGATTAACTTGTGGAGATTACTATGACTGAACCTATTAAAGCAGCCCCAACAGCGCGTGGAGGCACCAGTCTTGACGGTATGAGAAACATCCTTGCAGATACTCTTTTCGAGATGGGATATGATGACACGTTGGTAGCCCCTCTGATAGAAAGAAATATCATTGATTTCAGCACTGTTAACTACACAAGTGATGTCATGGATGACCTGATTGACCACTATGGGGAGTCCGTTTTATGCGGTGGGCTCCCAGACGCTGTTATCTGTGAAAGTTTAGATGCTTCTTTGATGGGGGAAATAAGGAGAAGCTGGCGTGCTTCCAAGGGGAACACTTTTCGAGAACGCGTCCTGCACATGATCGCTGCACCGATTGAATCACTTGGATTGAAAGTGGTTGATAGCGGTAAATTAGAAGATAGCAAGTTAATGCCACAATTAGATGCTGTTAAGCGAAATGTGGTAATTGATTATGGCGAATTCGGGATGCAGCTACCTGATACTGATATTATTGTTTACAGTCCGGAAAATTCTCAGATTATCGCCATTATTTCAAGTCAAATCTCTGTAAGGGAATCGGTCACTCAGACAAGTTACTGGAGGTTCAAACTTCTGGAAAATGAAAATACAAAACATATCAAGGTTTATCTAATTACACCTGATGCAAACAAAGACTTGACAAGGATAGCTCCAGCAAAGGAACCACGGGTCATTGCAGAGGTAGAACTTGATGGCACCTATGTGCTAACGACGGAAGCACTTGAGGAGAGCGACAAAGTTAAACTGTTTGAACATTTCATCGAAGATTTTAAACAAGCTATAGGTGTACTGCCACCGGAAATTTA
>JAAXGN010000144.1 GCA_012267415.1 Candidatus Poribacteria bacterium
AAACTAAATATCGCCATATCTACTGATCCGCCCGAATGCGCCTGTATACTTGCTAAAGGTGGGTATACCGTCCACCCGGTTCCTGCACCTTGTTCAACAAACGCAGATCCTAATAATAAAGTTAAAGATGGGGGTAATAATCAAAAACTTATATTATTCAATCTCGGAAAAGCCATATCTGGAGAACCAATATACAATGGGACTAGCCAATTCCCAAACCCGCCGATCATCACCGGCATTACTAAAAAAAATATCATTAAAAAGGCATGAGCCGTAACAATTACATTATATAAGTGATCGTCACCAAGCATTGAACCAGGAGCTGATAATTCTAACCTTATCAACATACTAAAGGCTGTTCCTATCATCCCAGCAAAAGCCCCAAATAATAAATATAAAGTGCCTATATCTTTATGATTAGTAGAATACATTCATCTGTTTATTCACCTACGCATGCCCGGTACTTAACATATTGCTAAAGCTACTGGGCCCTAGGATCCGAATCTGTGGAAGAAGAAGAAGAAGAAGAAGTAGTAGATAAAGAGTCGCTGTCTAATTCAGGGGGTTTTCATCACATTCCTCTCCCAAAATACCGCGCCATAGTATCACTGGCCATACTCTCCCGAGATGGTTTTGGTAATGTTGCTAATTGCTCAGCGGTAATTCCAGCTCGAGGGACAGATGTTAGTGAGCCCTCGCCCACACCAACCTGAGCTCTTGGGCTAACAATCTCTGGCAAAGCCTCCTTTAACCCAGACGTATCTAGGAATTTTGTTTGTTTTTGACCAATAACATCTTCATTACCATGTCTCCTTTTTCTCCCTAGTTCACTTGTATCCATTTGTTCAATGTTTGCTTGTGATTGATCGGAACCCGCACTTCCATGTGACCCTGGATTGGTTGATACTGACTCAGTATCCCCACTATGGGGATTAGGACGACTTTCTAAATCTGGATTAGCCGAAATAGAGCCAATGTCACTAGGCGTACGTCTACCTGACGAAATAGACGACAGGTCACTTCCATGCGTACGCCTGCCTGATGAAATAGACGACAGATCACTGCTTTCAGGTCTTTCATGCGCAAGTTTATCTGATAAATCAGATTCTATGTCACTACTATCCGGGCTTGAGCAACCATGCGTCTGTAAATCTGACGACATTGGCTCCTCTTGACTAATAGTTGCTGCCGATGCCTCATTACTTACACCTATGACAGCTCCAGCCTCACCACTTGTTGTAGACGTTGTTATATTTGTTGAAATAGAAGATATAGGCTCAGAAGTACTTGTTATTATATTTGTTCCTCCTGTTCCGCTACTAGTAGACGGAATCGCCTCAGAACTCGAAATTTGACTCAAATCACTTGTTATTTCATTTGTAGCTGATGTTGCAGCACTAGTAGAAGCAGCAGCCGCACTACTTACCACCTCACTACTATTGTTTATTCCAGATTTCATCATTGCATACACCTTAATTCAGCCCCCATCAAAGCCAAATAATGCCAATAATACTGCTCATATTACCCCAATTATTAAGGGGTGGGTTTCCACTCATATTTTAAAACATGCCCATCAAACCCACACTCTCAAAAGGGTTTCGGGTTTAATCCCGATTGAGCCCAAAAACTTTGTCAATATTTGTAACACACCTGTTAAATATTTCCCCATTCCCGTAACACAGACGAAATATTTGATGCAGTTTAGCGCATATTTATAATATTTCGTCATTGCCAAAAGACTGAATTGGAATCGAACCAATATCATTATTGTCATGAGCAATATGCTTTTCCTCATAAGCTACCAGTCTTTTGAATTTTTAGTATTAAGCACATTAGTAATCTTTAGCATTCCACACAGATCCTATCAACGTTTTGTTCTCAAACGAACCCAAAGCTAAAAACCATGATATTTTTCTTCTCCCTTGAGATGCCTTCAGGGATTATATATACTTAAAAAGCCAACACTATCGTAGCTACCCAACAATATAAATAATTGGTTCACCAGCGGATACCTATCATTCGATCCTTTCGTACGAGAAAGTAGTTTTATCTTAGTTTCCTAAACAAATTGTAGATAGAAACCGTACTGGCTTACGCCGCACTGAACTCAAATCATGTACGATTTTAATGGACGAACAGTCCAACCCTTGGAAGCCCCTCCGCCTCCAGGAAATCGCAATTCAACATCGAGGTCGCAAACATCGTCATCGATATGGACTCTCTGACAATATTACGCTGTTATCCCCATGGTAACTTTTATCCGTTACTCGTTAACAATACCACTCTTAATTAACGGGTCATTATAGCCCACAGAATTTTCTTTTTAACAACTGTGTCAGTTCGAAAGTCTTCCTCACTGTCAGGCCTTATTAACTATTACATTATACACCTTATGCACACTTTCGTTACTTTTTAGAAAGCGGTCGCCCCAACCAAACTGTCTGACTTACACTTTTCCTTCACAATAAGCCTTTTTCACATTATTAAGAAAGCGGCTATTATTTCCGCACCTTCTAAATAAAAAAAAGACAATATAAGCCTCCAGTAAAGTTCAATGGGGTCTTCTCGTCTTACAATTTGAACGTAGCATCTTCACTACGACTTCAATTTCATTGGTTTTTATCTTGAGACAGTGGGGCATTCGTTACGCCATTCATACTTGCCAACAATTAATTG
>JAAXGN010000013.1 GCA_012267415.1 Candidatus Poribacteria bacterium
TAGTCGATTCAGTCTGTTCAAAGGTTTGACATAACAATCTATATTATACATAATTATACATATTCAAAAAATTAGCCAGATTTGCCGAATTTTTGTGACGGGCTGATCAACCTCTCGCTTAAAATGAAGCCATGAGCTGTATCTCTGAAGAAGGCGCAAAAACATACCTCCACCTCGGCAAATCCAATCAAAGCGACCTAGAGACCAGAGGATATATTTTTGAGGGATATCTGGTCGTGGCAGACCGCCTACTCCTCGGAAAAGAAGCAGCCGATTTTTTCGGGCAGCGGCTGAGGGAAAATGATATAGGTCAAGTTTTGGAGGAATTGAACGGTTCATATGTTTACATCGCAAAAAATAACGATCTGATTTCCTTTGGGGTAGATCATTTTGGGGGAGGTTCCCTTTTCTACCAGTTGGAGCCCAATTTCAATATTTACGACGATCCTTGCGGACGTGTCCCCAACCCATCTTATTCGGATGAAGCCTTTTGTTGCCTGCTTGCCTCTGGATATACAATAGGCGATGAAACTGTATACACCCATGTCCGAGAATGTGCTTCAGGTGTTCTGTACCAATACGATCTGACCACGAAATCTCTATGCACCAAGACTTGGTTCAAATACAACCCACGTTCCCTTTACGAGGCTGACCCGGCGGTATTAGAAGCTGCTTTTTTGAAATTCTTGCCTCAACTTTCCCACTCCGACACTTTCTATTTTCTGCCCCTCAGCGGCGGGTTGGATTCGCGCACGATACTGGCTGTAGCCCTGAAGAAGAAATTACCTATCAGGGCTTTTACCTACGGACTTCGGACGGAAAGAGACTTCCTTATCGCCAAGAGGGTTTGCTCTGAGCTGGATATTCAACACGCAACACACCCTATTACTTGGTCGGCGAGAGATCGCTATTTTGATGATGCGGGCTTCAAGGAGATGGTACGATCCATATACAAGGGGAGGAGTTTGCCTGAAGAATTTGATTGGTTGGCAATGAACCACGTTGCGCGGGGAAATTTTGTCGTCTGCCCAGGCCATACAGGGGATTGGCTTACCGGAGGCCAGATGGACCGAAGGCTTCTCAAGATCAAATCAGTGGAACAGTTGGTACACTACATTTTTGTAAAGCACTTCAGTTTGACTGCGACCTCGAATAGAAATTTCCAAAATCTCATAAAAAATAAAATACAACAGAGTTTGGAAGAAATATTGACCGACAATGAAGGAGACCTGATCGCCTGTGCCGAAAGATGGAACCTAGAACACAGACAAAAAAAATACATCGTCAACTCGGTATGTAAATACAACTACATGGGTTTTCACACCTATCTTCCCTTTTATGAAAAAGGGATTATGGAATGTTTTATGAACCTGAAGATGGAGTATAAAATTCATCA
>JAAXGN010000031.1 GCA_012267415.1 Candidatus Poribacteria bacterium
GTTGCCGTCCATCAGCTAACACCCTATCGGCACCACGCAGGACGCCTGTGAAACCTGTCTGATCATCAGTAAAACCTGCACAATACTGTGATCCCCTAGACCGTTGTACATGCACTGGCAGTGTATCAAAGCCTGGTTCCATAGTAGGCTGCTGGCGGATGCCAAAACTAACTGTGCCAGACGCAGCTGGCGACCTATTGCTAACCATACCAGACGCAGCTGGCGACCTATCCCTAACACTTGGTAACAACGGTGTAGGCGTAGGCGGGAGGTACAGATATGCAATACTGTTGAAGCTTGAAGGACCGTCGGGCTCTGTCGGTGAACTTGACTGTGCCTGCAACTGCTGGTCACCGCTTTCGGCTGGGACATCTAAGCCAAGCTGAGAAGGCGGTATGGGAGATCCTTCTGGCGTCTCTTCACCCATCTGTGACCTGCCCGTCAGTTTCTCTGCTTCATTGGAGTACATGCTTGACGGCTAAGCCTTCCTGTTCCGGCCTATCGGAACTTGACCCCTGTCGAGTACTTTACAATCAACAAAGGCGGTACCTGTCTTCTTTGACTTGACAGGTCCCGTCGGAGGTGCCACTTGTAGTGTGGTTTTCCCCTTCCCGACTGAACTGCTGCCCTCCAGTTCCCTCTGGCTTCCTCTGGGCACACAAACCATCAAGGGGACGGCCTCTGCGCTACAAGGTCGGCCGCTGGATAACCCGGCACTGGAGAGCGTATCACTTCCAGAGTGGTAGAGAGTCGATAGTGCACACGCAGGTGCTCCCTACGGCCCTACTCCTATGATACCTGTCCAGCCCGGGGCTCGCTGATCCAAAGGCGAGCGGCGGGTTCGGGCTCTCTAAGCCGCAATCTACGGCAGCCTAGGAAGGGCTTATGGATTGGCAGTCAAGCAATGCCCCCGACAATCCCTAAGCACACATCAATAATACAAGGTGTCGACCTCACTGTCAGTCTTCATTGTATACAATATTAAGATACAGTGTGGACAAAGCTAGTGGCACTTGGTTGCGGGTGCCGGTAGGACCCTGGCCGGTCCTTCTCTACTTTAATAGGGTAAATAGCTAGACATTCAAATACAGACAGTGTTGGGCCTGTACCGGTAACTCGGCACATCTAATCCTACGGGACACATTCAAGTTACAGACAACCCTAACCATCTGACCTGTGGTGAGACCCACGCTACTGTGGTCGGATCTCCTAAAGGTCGCACATAAAGGCTAACCAATGTCTAAGCTAAGTAACATCAAGTGATGGCCTGTGGGAGCCGCCCTACTGCAGTCACTCCCCTAAAGGCCCTAACGGTATTCTTACAAGAGGCTGCTCCAAGTAACCTATGCTTTAGTCAGAAGTCCTATAATACATGCAACAGCTATATAAACCTCTACTAGCGGCTCCAGACTGAGCCTGTATCCTAATCCCTAACCTTGCGACCTTTCCTACTTCGTGTAGGTCGCTCCTGAGAATCCCTAGACCTATCAAGAGGCTCTGAGCCTCTGCAGCCTTTCCAAACCAGCTTTACAGGCTCCTTAATCCCTCCAGAGAATTCTAACAACTCCCTGTTTCGAACCTATATTTATACCCATGGCCTATGAACATCCTTGGTGTGCAGTCTAACCTACCGGTGCACCCAAGAATTCCCAACCTGACAACGTCAGTATGCGGCTAATCTGCAGCGACATCTGGGCCTACCTGCCCATACTAATGTAGAGTAGATTGGGATACTCGGACCGCTTTTGGGATTAGTACCGGCTGACGAGCCAGGCGTCGCTATAGAACGACGGCCAACAACGTATTTCGGGATCAGAGATGCTTGGCTCCTGGTTTAGCATTATGCACACCATAGATGTTACGGGGCCAGGGCTATATAAGGGGTTCAGATAACGGGAGTTGTCAGAATTCCTTAGAGGATTGGCAGCCGCCAGTAAAGGGCTGCAGGAGGTCTTACGTAGGTAGGATGGCCTCCAGAGGTCCAGGACCTCTTGAGAGACTTAGGGATTCTAGGGAGCGACCTACAAGCAGTAGGACAGGTCGCAGGATAGGAACAGTTTAGGCACAGGCTCAGTCTGGAGCCTCTAAAGAGATACTTAGTACCTACGGTAAGCTTAACAGATATAACTCTAGCATTGGTTACTTGGAGCAGTCTCTTACAAGAAGTTCAGGGCCTTTAGAGGGAGAGCCGAAGTAGAACGACTCCCGCAGGCCAACACATTGTTACTGAGGTAGCTTATTGGACAGTCTTTCTGTACGACCTTTAGGAGATCCGACCCCAGTAGCGGGGGTCTCACCACAGGTCAGCTGATAGGGTTGTCTGTAAGTTATATGTGTCCCAATAGGATCAGATGTGCCAAGAAGTAGCGGCACCGGCCCAACCATGTTTGTAACTTGAATGTATAGATGTGCCCCCGTTAAAGTAGAACCGGACCAGTCTAGGTCCTCCGGCACCTGTAGCCAAGTGCCGTAGCTTATGCCCACATTGTAATGTACTTTGAATGTCATCAAGTCCGACAGGCATCGGGACCTTTATACACTGATCTGCTTAGGGGTCGTCGGCAACACAGTTTGACTGCCGATCCATAAGTTCTTCCTAGGGCGTCTGTGTAGCGTTCCGAGAGAGCCCGAACCCGCCGCTCGCAGTTTGGATCCGCGAGCCCCGGGCTGGACAGGTGTCATAGGAGTAGGGCCGTAGGACGCACCTGCGTGTGCACTAGCGACTCTTCACCCTTACATGTATGATACGCTCTCCAGTGCCGGGTTACACCAAGCGGCCAACTTGTAGCGCCGAGGCCGCTTCCTGGAGAGGGAACCAAACGAAACACTACACTAATCCCAATGCTAAACCACTCGAACCCATTCACTCTACAGTACTAAGGCCTGTCTATTTATTATGGGCTTGTGTCAGTATTGGAGGCCTACCCTTTAGGGTAAAAGCTGGAAGGAAAACCTTTATCCAGCAAACAGATTAGAGATTTTGCTGCAACATACTTTTGCATTTTCCTGTGTTTACCCAGTACAAATTTATATGAAATATATATACAAAATGAGTAATTCACGAAGATTAAAGTTTGCTGCTTTGAAAAATCGCGAAAATTAATCGTCAAGAGACATTTTATGGTTTACAGTATTTGTATCTGGTAACAGAGACTAAAAATAGTCTGATCCCAACCTTAATACAAGTGGGGAGAGAATTCTAAATATACCCTCTGTTCCAGCCTTGTCATAATTGGGGCCAAGTAATAGTTGCCCTTAATGGTCCAGTTCTTTCCTTGCTCACTTTTTTTTCTTGCCTCGAAGTACAGTACTGCTCACAGCAATCGCTGTAGTTGTTCTCTGGCCCTTATGAAACACCATAGTTCTGAGACATTTGATCAGAGAAAATATGTTACAGAAAACAAAAAAAAAATATATGTAGAAAACAAAACTATTTGTATATAACAAATTATTATGTACGTCGCAAAATTTATGACAGAAAATAAAACAAAAAAAAATACTAAATGCAAATTTGTGTGTGTGTGAAAACCAATTACTAAATAAAATGATATTTTCCTATCAAAACAAAATTAAAACAAGAAATGATCCGAAATTTTTTCCTCAAAATACAAATTTTAGGTGAAAAAAAATTTTTGCAGTGTGCTAAACAAAAAAAATTGTGGACATTAAAAAAAACCCATTGAAATCAAATTATTTACACAGAATACAAATATTTTTGACAAAACATATTTTTTTCTCAAAATGATCCCAATAGACTTCCATATTTTGTACCTGTTATAAGCTTGTTTTTTTTCGCAATGGACGGTGCGAAAATAATTGGATTTTTTTAATTCTTTTTGCACGTTCGCAGTC
>JAAXGN010000071.1 GCA_012267415.1 Candidatus Poribacteria bacterium
AGATAATCCATCAACGCTGCTTTGTGTTCGCGTTCTAATGCGATTTCGCGTTGTCGGGTGAATTTTGCTTCTTGAATTGTTTGTAGGATGTTGGCGATGGCGTGTTGTTCTGGAAATGGGGGTAATGGAATTTCAACATTTACTAACGTTCCCTTTGTAACTTCCTTAAATGTGCTGCCACTTGCCAGGACATTTAACTTGTTTTTGATGTGTCTCAGATAGTAAGCAAGATAAACATTCAGGATTTCATCGTTGCAGATAAAATTGGCAAAACCTTGATTCGTCGCCATTGGAATAGTTGGAATTGCTGTTTCACCAATCGTAGCTCGACTTGTTAACAGTACTGTTCCCGACGGTAGTAGTTTTGCTGCACTTTTGTTTAATCCTTTTTCTGAGATGTGCGATGCAGTGTCATGAATGTAAAGTGCTGGATCCAGGGCAGTGATATCAGAGGGTATTGCCCAAGCAATATCTCCTTGAAAATATTCATCTACATTACGACTTGGTGTTCCGCCTTTAACTATTTCTGTGACTTCTCCTAATCTTGCTATTTTCCAATGTTGAGGAAAATTTATTTCATACATTATTGTGCCAAAACCCTTTTTTAATGATGTTCTCCTTTCATTATACCCATTTCACTATAAGAAATCAAAGTTTAAAGTAGAATGAAGGACGTGCTTTGTTGCACAATAACAACACAATCCCAAGCACCAGCGGTGCGAAAGGTGTATAGAACATGTGAACAACACAATCCCAAGCACCAGCGGTGCGAAAGGTATATAGAACATTTAAAAGATCGGTTTTATGGTAAAATCCATAATTACTTGCACACGATTGTGGCGTCCACTTTTAGTTTGCGTACACGACTGCACAAACTAAAAGTTTATGCTACAGTACGGTCAAGCCTATCGGTTAAGTCCAGTGGACCAAAAGTGTGCATTTGTTTTTGTATTTCACCATAAAATGGAATAATCTAAAGATTCTATTGTTCTATCGTTAGAGAAAGGCTTGTGGACCTGCCAGCACCGTCAATACAGGTTAATTCATGCTTGCCAGCAATGGGTGTTAGGAAGGAGGGGTCTACTGCTTGACCACTGAAGATGAGGTCCCCGTTGAGAAACCAATAAATGTCTTGCGTATCACCAGAGACTGATGCTGCTAAACGTATCTTTTGATGCGTAATTGGAATGTTTGGACGGATATGATATACTGCATCCCGCGCAGGGGAAAGAATGACAGGACGCGTACCTGCAAGGAGACGGGTACAGTCCTCATTGTGTTTCGGTAATTTTGATATACCGAATCCGTTTCCATTTAACCATGTTGCCACTTCTGCTGGGAATACCGCAATAGTTTCAGTACGAAACTCTTTTCCGGTGCGACATGCTGAACAGAGCCGTTCACCTGTTACCTTATCAATCTGAATGCTTTTGTGTATGTGGCATTCGCCCACGGTAGAGACACCGGGTATATAAAAATCTATCGTTGAAGTTGGACAGTGCGTTGAAACGGGTAGACCTGTCAATGCACAGACGGGACGCGTCTTTAATTGGGACGGTCTGCTATACCAATGCACTGTTTTTTCTCCAGATAGTGTAGTGAATAGATTGAAAAGGATAGGTGCTGCTGCTTGTGAACCGCTGAGCAGTGGAGAACCTATGCCATTGAAGTTTCCAACCCATACGCCTATGGTGAGTTCTGGTGAATAACCGATACTCCAAGCATCTCTATGACCGTAAGATGTTCCAGTTTTCCAAGCAACCTTTGGCATCGTTCCTGTCTGCTCAAATGCCTCAGGATAATCTGGCCGGACAAGTGTTGTGAGCATTTCGGTGATGATCCAACTGCTTTCGGGTCTTAGCAATCGTGTTGCTGTTGAAAACGATGTACCTTTCTTTTTCTTTGCATTGTTCTCTACGTCAACGTTTCGAACTAACTGGTATGGAGCGAATTCACCCATATTTGCTAAACCTGCATACAGATTTGTAAGTTCAAGTAAATTGACACCACATCCACCCAGAATAAGTGAAAGTCCATAATCCTCCTGATCAGAGAATGTCGTGATACCTGCCTGTTTTAGGAAACCGTATAGTTGACTCTGTCCCATCTGTGCATAGAGGTTAACAGCGGGAACATTAAGAGAACGTGCTAATGCTTCCTCAGCAGTTAAGTATCCAGTGAATTTTCCATCAAAGTTCACGGGAGAATACCCTACATAGTCTACGGGCACATCATACAGAATTGTCTTTGGGGTTATAGTTCCCCTATCTATGGCGAGTGCATAGACAAAAGGTTTAAGCGTTGATCCTGGGGATCGCACTGCAAGCGTGCCGTTGACTTGTCCTTGTGCAGATTTGTCAAAAAAGTCGTGGGAGCCAACCATAGCAAGCACTTGACGACTCTGCGTATCCATGATAACAACAGCACCTGTAGATATACCTTGCATTTGTAATGGCCGCAAACGTTCACGTAGAATTCGCTCAGCGGTGTCCTGATAATGCATATCTATTGTCGTGGGAATCTTATAGTCTTTTGCAGATATAGATGCTAAGGAGGGTTGTTCCTTTACAAGAAGACGTGATAGATGCGGTGCTTTGAACGGTAATGTATATCGGGTTTTGGGAATCGGTTCTTTTAGTGCTTCTTGAAGACGTTGCTTTGATATTTTTCCTGCATCTATCATACGGTATAAGACCTTCTCTCGCGCTTTACGAGCACTGTCAGGATAACGGTCAGGACGTAGATATTCTGGTGAGTTGGGTATCGCAGCTAATAGTGCTGCTTCTCCGAGGCTGAGTGCACTTTGTGGTTTGTTGAAGTAGAGTCGGGCAGCTGCACCTGAACCGACAATGTTCCCACCGTAAGGTAACATATTGGAGTAGTAGGTCAGTATTTCGGTTTTTGTGAATGTCAATTCAAGTTGAAGTGCACGGAACATCTCTATGATTTTATTAGGTATCGTGCGGTCTTTCGGCTCCATGAGTCTTGCTAATTGCATGGTGATAGTTGAACCACCGCGCACGACTTTACCCGATTTGATGTTGTCAATGGTTGCATTGAATAGTGAAACTGGATTGACACCCCAATGATGGTAGAAGTATTTGTCCTCATACGTTAGCATAGCGGATTGAAATAGGGGTGATATTTCATCAAGAGAGGTTTCGGGAAATCTCCACATTTCGTCAGGTGATGTGAACGCACGCAGCCACTCACCGTTTCTATCAAGTATTACTGTTGATGGTGAAGGGTGCAGTTTTTCTACCGGCAGCGGGAAACACCAATTGGTAATGAGAAACAACAGGAAAGGTGTTATGGGTATAGCGACAATATACCATCTTCTCAAGAAGAATCTAACGATTCTGGTGTTATGGAGTCTTTTCAAAGGAGATAGTATGGGTTTTATAAGTTTCATGGTTAGTAGGGTGGTGGAAGAGATGGAGGGAAGAGGAAAAACCCGCCATCTCTTCCACGGGTTGCCCTATGAGTTTGGGCATAGAACAAACTTTTGTACTTGTATAATAGATTACTGCTTTGTCAAGTGCTTTCTTGTAAGTCGGGTTTCGCTTCGCTCTACCCGACCTACAATGTAAGATTATACACTCTACTACTCTCCAACTCTTATATTCCCACTACCAGCAACGGATGACTTCACTGGGTCATACATGGCTTCCGCCGTAACTGGTGGTAAGGTAAAACTTCCACGGGTTACTGCTCGAAGTGCATAGTGAAATTTGCGTTGTCTTTGTCGTGGGAATGTACCGAAGAATATTAACCTGTCGTCCCGAATGTCCACATAATCTGGATTAAAATCTTGTGATTTCAACCAAGGTATTCCTGCACGTGATGCTAACCTTGCATTCTCTATTTCGAATCCAGCGGGGAGCATGTCAACGACTACGACATTCTCAAGGTTTGATGTAAGTGCTTTGACTGTAACCTCAGCAATGATCATGTCACCGTGCTGGAATTCGTTTTCATAAGGGATTCCCTCTTGATTGAGATAACGTCGCCGGACCTCTATATCGCGATCATACTCTTCAATATGTGAGTCTCTTCTTATGCCGAATGCTGACCAATAGTAGTAGCAGTTCCCTGTACCTTCAATAGCGATCTTGACTTGTGCACCGTCCCAATCGGCATCATCCAAACGAAACGAGGGTGTCTTAGAATCGAAATCAGCAAGATGTTCACCATTCAGAGTAACATTTCCAGTGTAGTCTCCATCCATCTGCTTCTTCATGATTTTCCCGAGTGCAAGGAATGCGAATGCGTTCTCTTGTGTCGTACCCCATCTATTTCTTTTAGATGCTGCTTTGCTGAGATTACTAACAAGCATTGGAATAGATGGGTGATTTTCGTTTACTTCTGACAATACATCAAGCATAATTGCTTGTGAGCGTACTGGAGAATCGAAGTTTCTACCGGTATCACGACTTCCGTTAGTCTGAGCAGAGACAGAAGCAGGCAACATTGAAAGGGCAGTTTCTAATTCACCACTCAGAGCAAAAGCACCAGCCAATTGGAACTGACTATACTCTGAAAGTCCACTCATTAGGTTATTCTTAAGATAGTGCATTACACCTTTTTCTGGATGTCCAGCAGCCGCTAAGACGTAACAAGCATATACGCCACGTTGCGTTTTGTATCTATTGGAATCATTAACAGACTTTTGTGTGCCTGAAATTTCTTTTGCCTGTTGCTTTAGTCCTTCAATCAGTCCATCGTAGACACGATCAGAAACTTCGTAACCGGCTTTGCGTGCTTCAATCAGAAAGTGAGAAGCGTAGACACTGCTCCAGTGGTTGATATAATGACCCCCTGGCCAATATGAGAAGTGATTCTGAGATGTGAGCATACCTTCAAGTTTTGCGATTCCTTGGGTTAGGAAGTAATCAACGTTTTCGTCCAATGCGAGTTCAGGATCAACAGTCTTTGCTATATCGCTAAAATAGAGCAGTGGAAAGACCTGACTTGTCGTTTGTTCAAGGCAACCGTAGGGATATTTGATAAGATAACGTAGTCCGTCAGCGAACCCAATTGCAGGAAAAGGTGATACCGTCAGCGTAAAGTCGGAGGAATTCGGTATTAGGTTTGAAGGGAATATGATCTCTGCGGGTTCTTCTGTAGTTATCGTACCGTTTCCTGTTTCAGTGATAGGTGGTGCAGCGGATCGAAGCGGCAGTTCTACAGACATCTGTGTATTTTCATTGTTCCCTGAAGCAGTTACTTCAAAGGATGCTTTACCTATTGAGTCAAGGGTAAGCAGTTCGAACAACAGTTGCGCTTCTTCATCCGCAGCGATCTGGATATTTTTACGCAACCTGTTCTCCTTACTTTGATTCTCCACCTCTATATCGTTAGAGATGAATTGCACATCACCCACCGCTTGTATCTCTATCTCAAATTCTCCATCAGTACCCGTGCCGTTGTGAACACTGACAGGGAATTGGATATGGTCGCCACCAGAGAGGAATCGTGGAAATGTTGGTGTCAATACGATGGGTTCCACTACTCTCGTGAATTTCTCTGCGGAGCCGAAGTTTGTATTTGAGAATGCAACAGCCATCAATCTCAATGTGCCGTTAAATTGGGGTATATGGAAAGTTGCAGTGCCATTTCCGTATCGGTCTGTCTTGATTATCCCTGACCAGAGTGAAACAGGTTTGACGCGCATGACGCTTGATGCGTTAAGGCGTTTTGACCGTCCATCTAAGCTTTCTGCAGCGTCACCGCCAATGCTGGAATCTCCTTGTCCTGCTTCCAGTTCGGGTAATATTGCTGAATAGAGATCATACGAACCCGTTTTCAACCCGCGTTGACGATAGAAGTAACTGTGCGGATCGGGAACACTGAAATTGGTTAACTGGAGTATACCTTCATCAACGGCAGCGATTGTAACATGTGAGTATGGACTATGTGTCCCGTTCACACGCAATTTGACAGTTAAATCTGTATTTGGCCGTATTTCTTCAGGTGCCTCTATTTCTACACTGAAGCGGTTGGCTTCAGTATCTAACTTTAATGGGACTACGCCGAAAGCCCGTGCTGGTGAATGTTCTTTTAGTGACTTCGTTGAACGGATGAGAGTACCAGAAATGAATACGTTTGGTCTATAACTTGATTTAACAGGAATATCCAGACTTGCGGTGTTACCAGTTAGTTTAACGGTACGGTAGCTTATGATCTTTTCGCGTTCAATCGTCAATAAGAGTTTACCAGCGAAAGGTGCTTTGATGTTTACTTTGGCTGTTTCACTGGGTTGATACGCCTTTTTGTCTAATGTCATTTCAAGCAGTGTTGGATTTTCCATTGACACTGGTACACTGCCCCATCCATAAGTCTCTATTTTGAGTTCAGTCTTCGCGCCAGATTCTACATCTTCAAGATGGATGCGGTATTCACCATATTCAGTAGGCGTATATTGGAATGTTCCGATTTCTGCTGTTGTAATAACCTGATGGGTTTCTAATTTCGTTAATTGTTTATCCGAGACATACTCATATCGTCCGCGTGCGTTTCGGCGCAGGATAGAATTCCAATGCACTTTGTGAACTGTGAGTGTTAGGGCACGTTCTGAAGCAATATTGCCAGTTTTATCCAGCGAGATATATTCTATATTCACATTTTCATTAGGCTTGACTGCTTTCGTACTTGATTGTCTGATGCCAACATAGTGTGAATATGGATGAATAGTGACACGATACGAAGCAGAAACAGCTCTGCCACCCGGTTCACTCACAGATGCAGTTAGAATGCCACTTAACTGAGATGGAGATTTGACTCTCTCAGGTAGGTTGAACTTATACTGTGCTATCCCTTCAGCATCAGTCTTTGAGTCTCCCAAAGTGATACGTTGTTTCTCGAATGGGATAGAACTGGAAAAATGGAATGAATTCCATTTTTCTGTTGGCACATAAGGGACAGATTCAAGTACATAAGATGCGGTAACTTTACGGTTCGCAGCGGGAGGACCGAACAGATTAACTGCGGAAACATCCATGCTTACCTCTTCCGCTAAATCATACTCGTTCTTATTTGTTGCGATATTCACCTTCATTCGATCGGGCATGAATTCCTCAACCTGAAAACCTCTTCGACCAATTTCTTTGCCAGCAACATTCATCTTTGCAATGTAATTACCGGTCTGAGCATACGCAGTGAGTGGTACCGTAATCTCGCATCCACCGCGTCTATCCGTCGTTTTACGAAACTCATTTATTATTCTGCCGTCTGGTGCTAAAATATCAATATTTACGGGTAACGTAGGAGGCGTAATGTTCTGTTTGCCACGAACGACCGCTGCAAGCTCGACTTTCTCGCCAGGACGGTAGACGCCTCTGCTTGTATAAAGGAATGCGTCATATCCTGAATCCAAGTACGGAGAACCGCCAACATTGAAGTCCCCTGTGGAGAGTTGATGCCGGTTTAATTGAATAAAAGAGAGGTCCTTACCCTTCTCTGCTATTAACATAAAAGGTGTAAATCCTTCGGTTTTCTGTGCAACGGATGTGAACTTAATGAAACCTTCCCAATTCGTTTGTCCAGAAAGGAGTGTCTGATTGTTATCACTTACCAACCTAACGTTTGCTCTTGCGACAGGTCTTGTCGTGGCAAGCGAATTGATCCAGACCCATAATTCATCTCCATTTTGTTTAGATATAATGCCAAGATCCGTTAGCATCACCCATTGTGTGGCACGGGCTCGGTAGCTATTTGGGTCTCGTGCAAAAACTTTGAAAATACCGATACGTTTATCATCCAAGTATTGTCCCAGGTTAATGTAGTTTTGGACTTCATCGTTCAACTTTGAGGAAATGTTGAGCGTTTCAGAATGAATATGTTTACCTAAATTATATGTCCATCGGCTCCAGTTGTTCTGTTTGGCAGCATATACAAGATTATTACCGAAAACCTTTTCTATCTCAAGTAAGACCTTATTGACGTTTATTGTCGCTAAACCGAGGTTCATATTCTGGTTTCTGGTGAGAAAGAATCCGCTTCCGACAAAACGTACCTGAGGTGGAACATCGGGAATTGAAAGTCGAACAGTATAAGGTTTCTTTAGTACTGAACCGTCTATAGCAGTCAAACCTTGCTGAATGGTGAGTTCATATCTGTTACGTCGTTCAAAATTACCGTGTATTTCTACCTGTCCGTAACGTGTAATAATCTGTGTTTCAATATCAGGATTTATCTGAACATAAGGTTCCACTGTGTCAGTTGGTATGCGTGAACTAAAGCGGACGGCGAAATACGGTTTTCCTGATCCTTCCTGAACATTTGCATAGGTCACACCGAGTGTCTCGCGTCCTGTTAAGGTCAATGTTCTCACATAAGGATTCTTCAACCCGATCTGTCCACCTGTGGGTTTGAACCCTTTCTCTATTTTGAACTTAAGGGTCTGGTCTCCGATGAGCCGTGGTATCTTTTCAGTTTCTATTTGTATCTCTCTTACGATTCCATTTTGGGGATTTAGTGTAAAAGGTATATCTAAATCTTCTTGGAGTCGTGCTGACATATTCGCGCGCAGATCAGCAACATTGACTGGATAGTTAAATGTGAGTTTTCCGACTGCCTTTGCGTCTGTTTTTGTATATTTAAATTCCAGGTTTTTACTCTGGACATTAAAGGTCTCCGTTGAAAATGTGAATTTTCTGTCACCTGTAATAACAAAACCGTGAGAGCTCTGGTGCAATTTTGGTGAAAGTTCAACGGCGTAATTTGCGGAGGGGGCTAATGCTGAATCTAAGAAGAAGCGAATAGTATCAGTGGTTATCCAACGGGCAACACCTTTCACAGTTGGCGTAAATTGGATGGCACGTTTAGGTAATTCTGTGTTAATTACAGAATTATCAACAACGGGTTCTGAAAATGTTATCGTGAAATCTGCCCATAACGGCACCTTTTCTCCTTTTGGTTCAAAGGATTTTACAGTGACACGCGTCTTTTCGCCTGATATTAGGCTATGTATGTAAAGCGAACCGATAATTAGGACAAGTAATGAGAGTACTGCAACAATACCTATTAGTAACTTATTGGATTCTATAGAGAAGATTTTTCTTAAGTTAGCCATTTTTCCGACCTCCTAAAATAATTGTACTTTGGACAATAGTTATAGCAATTTCCGTGCCAAAGTTCATGTCATCACGACTTAAGACAGTGATAATCGGGAATCGGCCATGTCTACTTTAACTGGCCTCCTACATCTCAATTTGTAGCCTAAACTGTTTGATTGCGTTTTACAGGCACACAATCTAATAGATTATGCTACAAGGTGGCAACTAAGGTTATAGTAACAACTTCTTTAGGTGTAATACAAGGTTACTAAGGTTCGTATTTCTTGAGACCTATTGCTTGGAGATACATTCAGAACAACTTATGTGCCATAACTACATACAAGTTATCCGTGAATGTAAATTCGTTGGAAGGAATTGGTGGAAAACATGTAAGCATGTGTAAAAATAAACACACATCTTTTCTAAAACCAGAATCGCGACATCAGAATGAACTGATCATATCCTTTGAGCTGCCTTAACATACTCTTGTTGTTGATCTCGTCATCAGGTTTTCGGTCAGCATTCGGTAAATTTGCCCAATAGAACAAGGAGATCGCGCCATTTTCCATAAAGTTATATTGTGTGATGAGTGTGATACGTCTACTTGCATCACCTAAGACAGTTCTATCAGGATCGAATAATCCGTATCTACCTGCAACAGTCAATTGTGGAATAATGCGATACTTCGCGCCAAGATAATAACCTTTAGAATCAACTTCATCCAAAGCGAAGGAGGTAGAAGATTGTGTGTCTTTAAAGTTGAATTCCCCTTCTAAACTTATCCCTCTGTAAGATGCAGTAATAAATGTGCTGATAAGTCGTTCCCAATCTTCCCCCGGCTTTTCATAGGTACAGGAGACACCTGCGCGAATAGGCCCGATTTGTCCTCCCACAGTCCCAAGTAATCCTTGTGCCTTTGCGTTATCGGTGTTAAAGAATGCTGCATTGTAAAACACTCTCCCTGCACTTCCACCGAGTTCAAGTCCTACATCCCGTTTGTTTGAACCGAGATTATAGCCTTCTCTGACAAGGATATTATGATCTTTCTGCTTTATGCCAAACGGCAAACGAAATTGTCCTACTTTGAAGTAGAGATGTTTCGGAATTGCGTCTACAGTCGCGAAAGCGTTCAGTGTAGTACCTAAGTTGTTAGAAAATGTAAGCATGATTCGTTCTGAGGCTTGTGCATTGAATGTTGCCTCTGCCTGCATCAACAGAAACCTATCTACAGATGTGTGACATGCGTTACAGTTGGCTACCGCACCTTCACTTGTGTCTGGATGCATGGTATTGATGAATGCTGTCTGCAGCTCCAACGATGTTGTGAACTGTTTGATGGCATCTTTTACCTCTTCAGTGACAGCATCAGGATCAAAATCTTCAGGGAATTCAAAATAATTCTCCTCAAATATCTCACCTATGCGATTTCTGGGGCCCCCACCAGCCGGGTCAATGTGGCAAAAAGTGCAGTCTTTGTCTAATTCTGCTGCGAATTCAGGTCTCGCTTCAGCACTGTTTACTGACAGAACAAACAGTGAAATAATTGCTATAGCAAGAATTAGTCGTGATGTTAGAACTTGTCTCTGTAGAAATGTAAAATTGGAAGAATGAAGATTCGAATTAAACACACATATTAACAAAACTTACTCCTTTGCAATTACAACGTTGATTAGTGTTTCTCTTTAAGTTGATTTATCTCTCTCTTTAGGTATTCAATTTCATTTGTGAGTTTTCTAAGTTTCAATCTTAAGGTGAGTGCGACAATCCCAACTGTAATGATGATAAAGATTGCGTCGGTTCCAAATAAGTATACTGCGACGATTGTGGCAAATATGCCAGTGATGAAACCGATAATTGTAAGGAGTATATTTCGTATTTTCTCTGCCAGCATCATCCTGGATTTATTCCTTAGTCCACAAACTGGAAAGTTTGCGCTACATTGATCAAACTCACGTTAAATGCATTTTCGTCAATCTGACGAGAATGCCGATATTAAACACATTTTAACAGAAGATTGAAAATGTATCAATATTTATTATGGGAGATTATACAATTAATTCTACATTCTGAATTGTAGGAGGGAACTCCGCTTCCCGACTATCAAAGAGCTTGGTCGCGATTCGGAGATCGCTCCTACACGTAAGCTTAGTCGCGATTCGGAGATCGCTCCTACACGTAAGGTGTATATTTATTTCCATATTTTACCATAAACAGAAAAGCATTCAATGCAAGTGTCCAATGTGAACACAAACATTGAATGCCTAACTATATATTTATAGATTATTCTGAGGAAGTTATGACACCACAACTTACCTGTGTGCCATCTGCTAAATCACCAGATCCAATCTGTTCATGAATAACTAATACTTTACCATTTATATCTGTATCTGAATTGGTATCAAAAGTAAGATCAACGAGATTGCTACGGTATCCTATCCCGTTTTCATCAGTCGTAAATGGTACAGTTTCAGCACCTTCAACATCCCATATATTACCGGGTGTGTCGCAACTGGTACCAGTATAGATATATGCTGCGTATTTACGATTAGGACCTGCATTCTGGATCTCAACATCAAAGTTGCGAATTTTCGTTGATCCTGTGTATTCACTATCTGATGATACATATTCTTTAAAAACAGCTGTTCCGGTAATCCCACTTCCATTCTTTTCCTGAAGTGTTACCGTAATGGTTTGATTTAGATCAATAAAACCTTCGTCTAAGGCTTCAAGCAACTCTGTCGTAACACGTGATGAATCACTTTCACAACCCATTGTCAAACAAGCTGCAAAGATAAGAAAAGCTATTCCATATAAAAGCTTGCATTTTAACGTATAAGCTTTGTTGTTATTGTTAAGTAATGCTAAACTTCTGTACATTATAATGTACTCCTTTCCGTCAAACTATGACGGTTTTAGTATGGCTGTTCTTCGTAATGGAAATTAAGAAATAAATTGTGTAATACGCGGGCGGGGAAACCCCGCCCCTACGAAGTCCTACTCCTAGGATGAGTCCTAATAGTAGAATTGCCTAAGTATTCATTTAATCTTCATAAATAAGAATTACTATTGAATAAAATTGAGATATGCCATTGCATCTGATCCTCCAAATAAATATTATCTGGTAAACTCATGGTGCCCAATGCGTTTGCGAACCGAGAAACATCAGGCATATCTCATGTCCTCGTAAATGAGCGAGGACGTTGTGGTGGATTCTTACGCTACACGCGTCCACCTGTCGCGAGTCCTTTTAATGAGAAGATCCTTCAAGTCCGATGACCTGCAAACCGCTGTTATTCGTTCCGACATAAAGTATGCCATTTGAAACAGCGAGAGATGTGGCTTTGTCTGGAATTACGGGTGTTATCCTTTCCCAACTTGTATCTTCATTACGCAATTGATAGACTCCACCCTGAGCATCTTTTGATGAACTCACGGCGTACAAAGATTTACCATCCTTAGCAAAGTGGTCAATTATGAGTTGTTGACCGTTCGCATCAGTTACGATGTTCCATACTGTATTATCATGTGTGTATAAAGCGTGTTTGTCAGTTGCCACGTAAACTTCTTCGTCAGTGCTGAGTATCTGCTCGAAAGACTCGACCTTAATCGGTAACACCATAGTCTTCCAAGTGCGTCCCCTATCTGCAGAGTGAAGAAGAACACCACCGGGTTTACCTACGTAGACAGTATCTTGATATGCAGCTAACTTGAAACCGATATCACCCTTAAAGGATGTAAGGTTTTCTATTTTTCGAGGGTCTTCAATCTCTGTATCGTACCAAGTCGTATTGTCATCACCATCAGGAGATGGAGTCCATATCAAGAGTTTTCGCTTGTATTCAACATAGAAAGTATTGTTACTAACAGCGAATCCTCCATAGATGTCTGCTCCCATGCTTAATAAATTCTTCATAAAACTACTGGCATTTTCACCTGCATCCTCCTTCTCATCTTCCTTTAGAGATGTTTGTATTGGCTTCATCAGTGTTAGGAGTGAATTCGTCTCATCAAAGGTTGGAACTGCTTCAATCGGGCGAAGTATTCTGTTTTCTTCATCCAAATAGCAAAACAGTATCCGAAGTCCTGCGATGCATTTCGCGTAAAGTACGCCATCAGATTCTGTTATCTCTCGTATATGCGGATTTTTCAGTGGCACCTTTCTGTTAAAAACTGTCATATACTTGCCGCTTAAATCCACAGGAATTGCTTCCCATGAATGCCCACCATCGGTTGATGCGATTAGTTGACCATCTGCTACCGCGTAAAGTTTACTATCAAGAGTCAATATGTTCTGTATGTTGCCACCAAATCCAGCATTAAATCGTTTCCATGTATTTCCGCCATCGGTTGAACGCCGAATTCCATTACGATCTCCTACATAAATATGGTTCGGATGTGCTAAATCACTACGGTTGCTTGCATCCAAAGATGCAATGAGACCTTTACCTGTGAGTTTTCCGAAATGTACTGTTGTCCACGTTTTTCCCTCATCCATTGAATGTAGCGTGTTGGGTTCCAGTAACAACAACACCTTTTTGCCTTCAGCAACAATCCGCATACGTGTCACCACTCTATTCTCAGATATTTCTGTAGGTGTTATATCTACCCATGAATCACCCTGATCTGTTGAACATAAAACTGACCATAAGGGTTTTTTGCTCAGGATAGACTTTGCTATTGCTCCAATATCAATAACTTCTATATCATCCATAATCTTAAGTCGTCCGGCGACAACATACAGACGGTGTTCTGATACTGCAATTGCATGAATGGATTCTGATTCTGCTACCGGTAATTGTATCCATTCACCTGATCTAACAGGATTATCATCTGAAATCGGTTCTATATTGAACCTGAAAAGACCTCTATCGGTGCCAACAAAGAGTGCGTTTTGATAAAATGTCACTGCATAGATTTTTCTATTTTCCAGACCGATGTTTAAGGGTGTCCAAGTGGCTCCTACATCATTAGAATAAAACACTCCTTCAATAAGCGCGAGGTATAGTTCAACAGAATCTTGTCCATTATCTCTCACGATCAGACCAATTACATCGCCTTCCGGACGAGTTCCGAGCGGTTGCCACGTTTCACCTTTATCATCTGAAGCGATTACCGACTTCTCAGCAACAATATACAGAGTACCATCATTTTCTGCCATGGCTATAGACTTTGTTGGATGTACAGATGGTAGGCTATTGTTAATTAGTTCCCACCTTTGGTTGTTGGCAGTCATTCGATAAAGACCTATTGGCGTTATTGCATAAAGGTCGTTTGTTTTCGTGGCAAATAGTGAAGATATTTTTACCGTACCAGGACTATCAAGTTGCGTCCACCGTTCCGTTGAGAGTGGCTGCTCTGTTTCAATTGTCGGGATAATATTGGTAAGGTCTATGTCTTGAAATGTATCTGCATTTACACCAGTTCCCTGACTTTCACTGGGAAGATCAGTGGTTCCGAGTTGGTTGCGCGTATCAGGTTCTATTTTTCGTAAAAGATTTACAGGTGTATCGACAATTTCAACCGTAAGTATTGAATCTGCATTGAGATCGTAGGGTTGGAACGAGAGTGAGAGATGTTGTATTCCAATCCCTATTAACAACAGGATTAATACAGCAGAGGCAGCGGAAACCATCCATGGTATAAAGGGTTTACCAGTAGCAGGGCTAGTAGGATTGATGTGCGAAATTCCTTCCATTATGTTTCGTGTCAAATCCGATGGGAGTTGGAAACTGCTGAGATTCTCACTAATTAACGCTTCTTCTTTTTTTAGTCGGTTGCGTGCACGATTAAGTCGACTTTTGATCGTGTTCTGGGACACCCCGAGCATCTTGCTAATTCCCTCATACGTCATTTCGCCGAGGTAATGAAGCACCATCACTGTGCGTTCGCTTTCAGGTAATTTTGAAAGTAGTTTTTTCACTATTTCTTGATGGGTTTCAGCCGTTTCAATGTCTCTTTTCTCTGCCATGTATTGTGAATGTGACACTTTATCAATCTCTGCTATGTCAGTTGTTTCTAATGATTGGATCGGGTATTTCTTCTTCCGATGCCATTCGGTACATAAGTGGGACGCGATCACATATACCCATCCTGGAAACCTATTGGGGTCTTTCAAAGTTCTGAGTCTTTCATAATCTCTGAGAAAGGTATCCTGTGTTATTTCCTGTGCAATGTGAAAATCCCCTATTTTTCGCCATGCAAGTGCGTGAATTCCCTTCTGATATTTCTCAACAAGGCGCGTAAACGCTGTTTGATCACCATCCAATGTACGTTGAATCAGTTCAGTATCGTTATTTTGCATAAAAAACACTCCAGTGTGGAACCACTCCTTAATATAAGTGACGATTCTTAAATGGGTAAATGTTGCATTATTTTTGGGTTTAATAGAAAAATTAAATTGATAGGGTTATATCATTTTAAATGATAATGTCTCTTTTTTGTAGCACAAACTGTATGAAAATTAAGTTATTAATTGGGTAATATTTCAACGGGCAATAAATTGCCCTACTACAAACGGGTGGGCTCGTAGTAGGGCAATTTATTGCCCGTCGATTACCTAAAGGATTTTTTAATCTTCATTTAGTTTGTGCTGTATGAGATGACATCTCACAGAAACCGTTTATACATCATCATTTTGAAAAATGGTATAATGCTAAGGGAGAGTAATATAAAGGAGGGGTATTACAAACTATTGCTTTGTCAACATACTATTGCAGGTCGCGATTCGGAGATCGCTCCTACAGAATCATTTGTATTGTAGTAGGAGGGAACTCCGATTCCCGACTTTTTAGTGCCATCAAAAAACACTTGACAGAATACTATGGTGAAATCAGAAATGATTTTACTCAATCTCAACTAAGTCAGATTCGGCACCAGTGACGATAAAGCCTTCAAGTGTAATTTCATTTTTAGGTTCATCTAAGATCAGTTCGTCTGGTAACACAATCTCATCTGAAAGGGCGATTGTGATGAGTCCTGGGTCTTCGTTCTGTTCATCCTGAAGTTTATCAATCAGTTCGTCAAGGTTTTCAGGTAAGGCTTCAGATTCGGAGTCAGAATCAAAGTCAAAGTCGAAGTCAAAACCGAAGAATGAATCTTCAGGATCCTTAGAAAAGACACTGATCCACGCGTCCCCTCTTGAATAGTTATTTGGAATAGTGAGTGTAATCTGCTTCTCTATTTTACGTTCACCGTCCTGAACCGCAGTCCAGTGTGGTAGCAGTACAACGGTGAAGGTTGCCGTTGTGCCCTGAACGATCTGATCTGGTGCGATAATCTCTTGAATTACGGCGGTCATTATCTGCGGCTTTTCTGTCATCGTCAACTCTACGGATGTCAATGTGGCTTTTTCCGTAATGTTTGTGAATTTGTCGGTAAAAGTAGAAATAATCCTTTGGGTGGTAAAGAGCGTTTCAATATAAGTGTCTTCAGCTGCACTCAGAAATGTTTCAGTATAGTCCTTCTGTGACTCTTTGAAACTGAGTTTGATGGTCACTTCAATTGTGGTTGGACTTGTCTCTAACCGGATTGCGTCTTGCGTAACAGCAGCAATTATCGGTATATAACTTTCATATCCGTAAGCGACTTGGTGTTCTTTCTCTATGACATCATTACCTCTCTGATACTTGATACTGAAAGGTATTGTGTTCGGTGCTTCACCGAGTTCGCCAACAATACCAGGAATAAGGTCTTTTGTGACGGTACCGATAGGGTCACCATAAGCGGAAACGGATTTATAAGTGTTCTGTAGGTTCGGAACAAGTCCGTTGACAGTCGCTCTATATACTGGAAGTGCTGTTTTACCATCACCAAATGCTGAAAATGGGTGTCCGAAGGCGACAAAAGTATTATCGTCATAAACCTGTGTGACTGTACCAAACCCGATTGCGTTGACGACATCACCGGTAGAGACTGCTACACCGATCATATCGCCTGCCATGAGCTCTCTATCGGTTGATAGCATTACAGGGGCACTACCAACGTCAGCAAATAGTTCAATATAATCAAATTGTGAGCCTTTCAAATATGATTCGATGTGTTGGAGTCTATTTGGTTTTATGCCGGTAATCTTGAGTGGTGTTTTCACAGGTGCATAGGCGGCATTTATCCGTGCTGATGGAGCAGCATTAAGGAGTTCTTCTAATTCATCACCGAATGTGAGATGATCACGTGCGGCCTCCATCGCTTCAATGGATGTCACCCAGAATCGGGTTGGTGATGCAGAGAAGTAGTCGCCATAGGCGAGTGCCCCCATGACTTTCCCCGGTGGACCTACAGGACTTCCCGACATACCTGCTGCAATGCCACCCATTTTTTCAACATCATCGGACATGAGTTCACATTCATAAAGTGGAAATCCGAATCCGAAGTCCCGAACACCTCGAAAACGTGCTGCAATTGTGACACGTTGTGTTCCATCAAGCACGGTTACTATCTGTACAGGTGTTTTATCTTCAAGTTTTTCTGCTTCTGCCTCGTCCATACTCTCTAAAATGACATCATCGGGTAAGGGAACAACATCTGACATCGCTGTTACTTCAGGTGTTCCGTCTAACGGATTTTCCATAGATGGCATAGTAGGTGAATCTACATCTGATGGTTCTTCGTCTGAAGAACAGCCAAAGTTGCAGAGTGCTATAATTCCAATTAATGTCAGTGTAAAAAAATGCTTCATTTTCGCTCCTTTTCGTGTTTTCCCTTTTAAATGTTTTCTATACATTAAATTTCTATACACCTTTCGCACCGTTGGTGCTTGTTTACCGCCGTATTTACGTTTCTTTATAGAAACGAAACGGTATAAGAATCGGTTTACGAATTATAGTGACGTATTTTTGAGGTGAAAAAGGTGCATAATTTAAAAAAAATTTGATTTTCTATTATTTGGTTACATCTGGGTATGCTGTGATTCTGTGGGAGTGCGGTATTCTACTTTAAGATGTGGCGTCTCCAGTCTGACATTACCTTGATGTCTTGACTTCAAACAACTTTCTAAAGTGCCACTAACCAACAATGTCCTTTCCGCTGGATAGGGTGCGACCCCAGTTTCAAAAAGTTCTTCAATCTTGGATACCAAACATGCAGAATATGTGACATTCGGTGTCGGGGTTAAAAAGAATTGTGTTGAAAGCAGCGTTGTTTCATTTTTCAGTTTTGCTGCAAAACAGTAGTCCCGAACTGCACCATTCAGCATGAGTAGTGTTGCTTGGAAACCGTCGTTATATTCGATGAAATAGGCGGCTGGATTTTCAACGAGTCGTTGTAATTCTCCGTTTGCTATCATATTCTGTGTTCTTCCATCTTCGTCTGTTAAACCGCAAGGTGTATCACTCCGTGATAGAGCTGCCTCCAAGAGTTCCATAGACCAACGACCTTCCTCACCTGCTTTCCAAACTTTATCACCATCTATCAATTGTACAGCAGCAACACCAGTTTCTCCCCCTTTTCTTCGTTCAACCATACACTGCATTGCTTCCAGTGCGTGATAATCCATTGGGTCGGAGCCGCCAACACCTACCATAACAGCACCTTCCAGTTCACTCTCTATTGGTATGTCAACATCGGGTAATCTCCACGTAACAGGTAAAGAGGACCCAGCAAGCAATCCAAAACCGAGTCGGTGTGCATCGTCTACCATCTCCCTTGCCTTATCAAAACTGTAGGATAGATGTTTGTCGTTAAAAATAGGTACAGCACGTCCATCTTCTTCAAACACGTTGACACACTCCTTAAAAAACTCATATCTTGGATACAACACTTGGCTGATTTCGTTGATAGGATATGTGCCATGTTCCCCGATTAACAGTACAGCATCGACTGCAAGTTTATCAGTACCGCATCTGAGTGCATCTGCAATCGACGGATAGACAGAAAATCCAAATTCTCTTGCGCGGTCATCACTTTGATCACCTTCTGGTTTCTGATCTACATAGAGCGAAACAACTTTCATATTAGGACGATGCCAACTACCTTCTCTTGGGTAACCAACAAGAAAACGATCTGCAAAATGTTGCGCGTGTGTTAAGTAACGATAGATTGTCGTAATTACTGCTACACGTTTCATAATAAATATATATTGAGCTACAATGGAGTATTTATTGAATGGATCTACTCAATCCCCTTGTTTGTATTTAGATGCTGTTTGTTGAGAGCCCATAATAGCAAAGTCCCGTCCTCACCTGCTGTTGTGAGTGTATTTCCATCAGAACTAAATGCTACATCTTTAACCGCTCCTGTGTGTCCTGCAAATGTATTCATCACCTTACCTGAAGTAGAATCATATAGTTCGACCGTATGCTTACGATAAGTGTATGTCACGATTGTCTTTCCATCTGGACTGAAGGTCAATGGATAGGAGACATATCTTGGTAGTGGGACTCTAAGTGTCTCTGTTTTGATATCCCACAATTGCACTTCTCCCGCCACGCTTATAACGATAGTTTCACCATCTGGACTCATCACGGGTGCTTCCTTTCTAAGATTGTCACCAGTTTCAATTTTACCTTTCATCCGACCTAAAATGGTATCCCAGATTTCGATTCTATCATCTCTACCAATGAATATCCTACTTCCATCAGGATTATAGGCAATACCACGAATCCAATAGGTTGAGCTGAACTCCTTTGCGATCACTTTTTTTATTTTTAGAGGCTCTATAGTTACAAGATGCGCTGCTTGTCCTATTCCACAAGCGAGTGTCTTTCCATCAGGACTGAATGCCCCAACGAAAAAAGGTTCAGTCGTATATCTACGTTCTGCTATAGTATTCTTGAATGTGCCTGTCGTTGTAGACCAAAGCAATATAGACCCATCCGTGCTGCCTGTAGCGAATAAATTTCCATCAGGATTAAATGCAACACTATCTATTTCCTTTGTGTGTCTTGTTAGCTTATTTGTAGGTTTCCCTGTTAAGCTTTCGGTATTCCACATCCATACGGTCTTATCTCTATGCACAGATGTGAGTATATTAGGATGATCATGACTATACGAAACACCTACTATCGGACTCGTGTGTTCAAGTGTGTATTTGTCTCTACCTGTTGTTGTATCCCACACTTGCACATTATTATCCACACTCGCCGTAGCGATTGTATAACCATCCGGACTAAACGCAATTATCTCTACAGAGTCTGTTCCTTCAAGTGTTCTATTGGGTTTCCCTATTGCCGTGTCCCATATCCATACTATCTTATGATCTGAGTATCCACTCATAGTCTTTCTTTCGTCTAACCATATTCTCTTTTGCTTTCTACTTATGGTAGCAAGTGTATTTCCATTTGGACTATACTCAATACTGTGGACAGTGTTGGTGTGCTTGTATGTATTTTTAAGCATATTGGTTGCTGCATCCCATAACTGTACTCTATTCCCTATAGTCGTAGTGAGAGTCTTTCCATCAGGACTATAGGCGATGCTCGGATTAGATCCTATGTTTTCAAGTGTTGCCTTTTTTCTTCCCGTTGTAGTATCCCAAAACCAGACTGAATCTGAAAAACTTCTTGCTGCGAGAGTCTTTCCATCTGGACTAAATGAAAAACTATCTGCAGATGTGATGCTTCCGCTGAGCGTGTGTTTTTGATCACCTGTTGTAGTATCCCATAAACGAACTGTTCCATCCTCAGACCCGATAGCAAACATGTCGCCATTTGGACTGAAAGCTGTAAAGAATAACAGCATACCTTCCTCTCCAGTTATTCCGCTGCTGTTCTCAAGTGTGCATTTTACTTCCATCGTAATTGCGTCCCATAGTTGTGTAGTACCACTATCATCTGCTAAGGCGATGGTTTCTCCATCAGGACTAAAGTCAACGTAACTGAGGTAATGAAGTTCCCCTTTGAGTGTACCTCTGAGTGTCTGTGTTTGTGTATTCCACAGTTGTACTTTCCTACTGATTCCAATTACAGCAATTGTCTGTCCATCTGGACTATAGACAACATTATAGACCGCTTGATCATTGTTGTCTGTGAGGAGTGCTTCTTCTGTTCCGGTTAACGCATCGTAAATCCAAACACCTATATCGCTAACCACAGCGAGTTGCAGACCATCTGGTGAAAACGCAATATCGTTAACTGGACCTTGGCCGAGTCGAGCAATTGCACCTTCAGGTAAATGCCATTTGGATGTATTTTGCGCTGCACTTTGAGTTAACTGAATGTTTGTGAGAAGACATATCAGGATCACGGATAAAAGAATTGTTCGTATTTTCATGTGTATCTGCAGTCTATTGACTTATGTCCTCCAGAATGTTGATGCTTCGGTTGACTGATAGGATATATTTAAATGTGGTGTCTCCTGTTTTGAACCATCTTCAAACAGACTATCAACACCTGCTGCTACAAGTCCTGTCGTCAATAGAGTCCGTTCAACAGGATAGGTTGCTTTACCTGTCAGAAACATCTGCTCAATATTGTTCACCAGTGGAGAGAAGAAGTTTGCTAAGGTTGTTCTGGCGGGTGGCATTGGTAGATACATCTGCGTTGAGAGTATCTCACAGTCAGATCCAACATAAGCGGCAAAATTGAAATCCTGTACTAAGCCATTCATGAGAATCATCGTAGATTTTAATCCATCTTGATGTTCATAATGATATGCAATTGGGTCTTTAACAATTTCCTTCATTTCATCTAAAGTTGGGTAAGGATTGTTGAATCCTGGACGCGATGGTGTTAGTGTATGGCTCCGACACAGTGCAGACTCAAAGAGTTCACGAGACCAGACTTGCTCGTGGTGTGCATTCCAAAATGTGTCACCACGGTATGCTTGCAGCCATTTTACACCACATTCTCCACCGTTACGTCTTTCTACCATACATTGTAATGTTTCCAGGGCATGAAAATCGTAACTGTCTACGCCACCATAGCCAACACAGACTGCTTCTGAAACAGGAATACCGCGTGGCATGTCAATTGAGGGTGTTCTCCAAGTAACCGGAAGAGATGAACCCGCCATAAATGGAAAGTTCATCTCTTGAGAGATGTCATACATCTCACGCGCCCACTCCCAATTCCATGAGAGATGTTTATCGTTGAAAACAGGTACAGAACGTCCACTCTGTTCAAACACTTCAGTCATCTGCTTGAAATGTTCATAACGAGGGTATAAACGTTGACCTTTTTCGTTTGAAGGGTATTCTCCGTGTTCACCGATGAGTAGAACACCATCCACAGCTAACTTGTCACCGCCAAGTGTCAATGCATCTGCAATCGTTGGGTATCCCTTCATAGTCGGAAATCGCTCTAACCGATCTTTACTAATATCGTTTTCTTTAACTTGTTCAACATAGAGTGATATGAGGTCCATTTCTGGATAATGGTGTCTGCTATTCCATCCGTAGCCTCCTAAGAATCGGTCAACGATATGTTGTGCGTGTGAGTATTTATGATAGATTGTTGCGATAGCAGCTAATTTGGGATGTTTATTCATTATGAATACCTTCAAAAAGGTAACAGTCAGAGTAGCTGTAGGATTTAACCTTCACTATTTTCCTTTGCCCATCGATTTGGTCCAGGTCCGGGTTTGTGTTCTTCTCGTATTCTCCTAAATTGCTCAGGTGATGTAACGACATTATCAGGATGTAGTTTACTTCGTGCCAGGAATCCTGCTTCTGGTTGATATCCTGTGGGTTTTGCAGCGTCTTGATAACGCGCATCAACACTCCACCTTACTTGGTGACTAACATTAGGAATTGATCGGTGGGGAGTTAAATTGGTAAGAAGGAGAACGCTACCAAACTTCACTGGAACAACTACTGGTTTGAAATCGGCAAATTCCTCTGCGGGAATTTCAAGATAAAAACTCTCAGCATTACGTTTATGTAGAAAGACACCATCACGGTGTGCAAGCGGAATAACTTCAAGACAGCCATTTTCAACAGTAGCATCAATCAGCGGTATCCAAATCGTGAGTTGCAATACGTTATCACATTCAGGTTCCATATAACCAGCATCTTGATGCCAAGGGACGAGGGTCCTTGCATGTTCAGGGAGTTTAGGTCTCACACGATATGCGGGATGACACATAATCTCTGGTCCTACAAGGGACTCTGCAATGTCAAGTAATTTACGATTGATCAGGAGATAGAAAAGTTCAGGACCTGTATGAACCCCACTAAATATTTTCTGAAATACTTTCGGTGATTGTGCCGTGATTTTAGCAAGACGTGTCTCAAAACCTTCTGTCTTAAATTCAGAGTCAATTTCTCCATCAGCAAAAAGTACTGATGCCCCAGAGTCAACAATCTCCTTAAATTCTCCGATAAGGGGATCTAAATCATCAGAGGTTAGTGCATCTTCAATAAGCAAATATCCGTTTTCATTGAAATTATGTATTTGAGTATCGGTAAGTTTCATAATTGTGTCTTTCCAACATAAGCGAGTTTAATCAGTCTACCGTCAGTGGTTTTGGATATACCAAAACATTCGAAACAGGAGTCCGAACACCTACTTGCAATTTCATGTGATCAATAGAATCGCTTCTCGAAATTGTCCCAAAGGTCTGTTATTGTAGGTAATATCAACGGGTATCACAGTTCGTTCAGATGGATTGTGTTTGGTGGTATTTTTCTCATCCGGAATCGGAATAAAGAACGAAATAAACTCATCTGATTTAGCCATAATGGTCGTTGACTTCGGTGCAATCTCAGTACCCCACGCTTCTGGTAGGATCAGTTGTGCTGTTACTTCACAAGGCTGTAATGAATGGTTCGTAAACTCTACTGAAAGTTCTGCTGTTTCTCCAGGTCTGATTTCCTGCTGATAAGGATAGCATCGGACCCAATGTTCGTCCATTCCGTAGTTCGCGTGGTCCCAAGGAAATAGTTCTGTAAAGCAGTTTTCTCTCTCATTCAGTGTATCTAACATAAACGCAATCTCATCATCAGTAAAATCAAATGCTTGATCCACATGACAGTTAAATATATGTGATGGTTGTATTGATTCTATCAGACGTAGACACTTTTCATACCCCACACCCTCTCCAAGAAGATTACGATTACCGGAACAGTAATCATCAATCCCAGCCATAGTAAATGAATCTCCGCTGAAGAACATGCGAACCCCGCGTCCTTCAACGAGTAATCCGCCGTGGTAATAGGTCTGTCCCGGAAAGTGGTAAGCAGTCATTGTGAACTCGTTCCATTGCCATGTATCGCCATCTTTTGTTGTTCTGTCTACACTTGTAACTGCAGGCGAAATACATGGGAGACGGTATGCAGTTGGGTTCGTGATGACACTGGCAACAACAGAATCTGCTATTGTTTCACAGGGAAATGTCTCTTGAAATTCAGGGATTGCATTGACATGGTCATCGTGGTAATGCGTTACCCAGAACTGCGTAACGTCTGAGATTTCGTCGTTTTGCTGCATCTGTTGAATCTGCTTTATGACGTTTGGCGAACCACAATCCATGACGAAGGCTTCCTTCGTTTCAGATATGATGAGCCAGGTTGTTCCGAAATGGCGTAAGAATTCAGGAGGGGTCTTACCGTCACGAATTGGCAGGTGGTGCTCACACGCGTCAAATTCTTCAAAAAGTTTGGGGAAATAGTGTCTCAGTGCGGAGATAGATACATATTTATCGTAGCAATAATCCAATCTATCATATAGTTTGACTATTGCTTCATCCGCTTTATTTATGACAACGCCATGCGTTGGTACAATCGCATTAGGCGACGACTCACGCACCTTCTCAAGACTTTGCCTTAGTTCATCTCTTGCACCAAGAAACCCGTGATAATCAGTCGTCTGCTGTCCTTTCTGTAGACTGTAGAGTTCCCAAATCTGTCCTTCATCATAGATAAGATCGCCTGTAAATGCAAACCGTTCATCATCAACTTCAACAACATAAGTTAAACTCCCATCTGTATGCCCAGGTGTTTCAAGGACACTTATTGATGCCAGTCCCCATTCAATCTGCATACTATCAGTGTAGGTTTCTGAAACGTTGATAGAATCTCCTAACATAAGATTATGGGGGTGGCAGCTATAAAGATGCCATCTATATTTTCGATCGTTCCAGAAAGAATCAACTTCGTTGAACCACTGCACTTCAGCCTTCGGAACCCCAACGATTGCATTCTCAGGAAATGGGTAACCCGCAACGTTGTCGCGATGATGATGTGTGTATAGTATTCTCTCTACTTCTGTAATCCCCAATTCAGTCAATGTAGATTGAATTGATGTTCCACTGGCATCAATGAGCAGTGCCTTGTTACCATCACGAATGATACCAGTGTTAACATGACTGTGATGTATGTATAAATGAGGACTTAATTGCGTGAAGTGAGAATCCATTGCATATCTATTCCTCTGCGAATTGCGGTCTACCAAGCGCGTCAGTTCTTCCCTGTCGTTTATACTGTGGTAGATGTCCATCAGCATCCGCTAAGATGCGTTCGTGTGCAAGTGCAATTCTGTCTTCACCCTTATCTGTTATATCCTGCTGACATGTCGGATCAGATTCCAGATCAAACAGACGAGTGCCACTATTCAGATCCACGCTTGAGAAATACCAGCTCTTGGCATCTTTATACCAGACTGAGTTGACGTAGCGGCAGGTCAGATATTCTCGTGATGTAAATCCATCTTTACCTTCAATAAGTGGAAGTAGACTCTGTCCTTGTATTTCACCAGCAGGTTCAACTTCACTTGCTGCGATGACTGTTGCAGGCACATCAAGTGTATAGACGAATTCATCACAAGTTGTTCCAGCATTAACACCAGATGGGTGTCTAACAATCAACGGAATATCCATTGTGCCTGGATACATGAAGGTAGCAGGTTTTCCTGTGGCTTTGTCTGGGTTTTCGGCAAAGTTTGTGCCGTGGTCACTTAGGAACATAATCAACGTATTGTCTCGTAATCCGAGTCGGTCGATCGTATCAACTAAATTACCGAACCACGTATCTACAAGTGTTACCAATCCAGCATAGTTGGCCTTGACACTTGGCAGACGATTTTCAAGTTCCTCATCTTTCAGTGAACCGTAAGGCAGATTTAGACAGATCGGTTCTCTATCTTCTCTACTGCCGTATAGGTCGTAGTAATGTATAGGTGCTTCCCATGTTTCGTGGGGTGTGAAACCGTCTACATAAAGATAAAAGGGTGTGTTATTGTGATTGTGCTCCACAAACTCAATTGCGGCACGGAATAGTCTTGCAGTTGGCCAATTTTCTTCCTCTCGTTCCGGTTGGACGTTCACAATATGGGACCGGATTCGTCCTGGATTACCCCGGTATCTGGCGACTTGACTCGGATCAGCGTGTGCACCACCGCGGTATCTATCTTCGGCTTGTCCTCGCACAAATTGCCATTGACGGAACCCGCGTGTGAAGTTCATTCCTGGTACAAAGTAGTGTGGCACATCTGCAAAAAACCCGGTGTGGTATCCATTCTGGACAAGTGATTCAGCAATAGCTGGTTCATCTGAAGACATCGGCTGCCATCCTGGTGTATAGACGTTATCCCAAGGAACAGGATTGTATGTCTTGAAGGGATAAATACGTCTTCCTGTGTGTAAAGTTCTGCGTGTCGGTATTGTGGGTAAACACTCTGGGTGTGCATTGGTAAAACGGACACCTTCATTCGCGAACTTTGCAAGATTTGGTGTGTGAACCCAATCGTTACCATAGGGGCTTAAATATGCTGTTCGAAGTGTATCAGAAACAACGACGACAATGTTCCAACTCATGTATTTCCTCCTGTTCTGTAGGAGGGAACTGCAATTCCCGATTGAACGTTTTGATAGTCGGGAATCGGAGTTCCCTCCTACAGAAAATACGAATAAATGTTTGTATATTGAACTATAGTATTCTAATATCTTTAAAGACTTACGCAGTGTAGTCAAACACAAGAACATCTTCTACAAGTGGACGAATATGTTCAGTTGCGATTTTGACATGAAACGGGTGCGGCAGGTATTCATCTCGTGCAGTTTCATCAGAGAATCTGACAATAAACCCGAAAGTATATCCTTGACTCTTTCCTTCAGGACTGTGATTTATACCTGATGTGATTGATTCAATCCCGTTTATCTCTTCCTTCATTTTCATTAAAGCATCAGGTAAAGCATCTAACTGTTCTGATGTTACATCCGATTTCAACTTTAATAGGACAATATGTTCAACCATAAAAATTCTCCTGAAGATTGCATTTGAATAATATAGAGATTTCTTATATACTGTAGTATCGCATAAACCCTATTTTTTCTCAAGAGTTTTTTTGGAGAATAACACATGCAAAATAATAGACTATACCAAGTGTTAATCTACATAATTATTGTAGTTTTGAGTACTCTAACAATACCAAATACCTTTGCGAATGACAATACAAAAGTTGGTCTACCCGATGGAGCAATTGCCCGTCTTGGTAAGGGTGGCATTAACATAATACGTTTCTCACCTGATGGAACTTACCTTGCTGTTGGCACAGATGTTGGTGTATGGTTATACGATGTGCAGGATGGAACTGAAACCGCCCTGTTTTCAGACCATGTTGGGCATGTTAACGCGCTGGCATTCTCACAAGATGGGAATTTACTTGCCAGTGGCGGATTTAACAACCCGGTAATTGAAGTTTGGAAATTAGATAACAAAAGCAATTATGCTACGATCGAATTGAATCGACCTACTATTACACTGTCTGCCTTGGCATTTTATGGAAAGATACTTGTTGGTTATTCTTCTGATGAGGTAATATATTGGAAGGTTGAGGACAGTAGAGAGTTATCTAAAATAGACTTTGATGCGGATTTTTATATAGTTGCCTTCTCAAGAGATGGAAGCGACTTAGCTGCTATAGACAAAGAAGAAAGAATAAGGTTATTTGATACAAGGATTAGTAGTCAATATGCAACGCTCCCAGGACATGGAGAGGGTAGGAATAATGACATTTACGCTCTTGCCTTCTCACCAGACAATAGCATGCTATTAAGTGGGGGTGTGGACAAAACAGTCTTAATCTGGGATTTGCAAGATCAAGTCCGAACTACAACACTGAGGGGACATAATGCGTGGGTTACTGCTGTCGCGTGGTCTGCAGATGGTAAAACCGTTGCCAGTGGTGACGCAGGTAAAAACATCATACTGTGGGATATGGAAACGCAAAAGAAAAAACGACAATTAGAGGACATGAGAATACTATCAACGCGTTAGACTTTTCGCCCGCGGAAACACCAGTCTATGGTAAGTGTCTTGCAAGCGGTAGTGTAGATGGAACGATCCGACTTTGGAATCCGATTGATGGAAGCGAACTCATTACGCTTGCATCTGGATATACAGAAGCCGTAAAAGCTGTTGCATTCTCTGAAAACAACTCACATTTTGCAATTGCAGCTATTAATGGAACAGCAGATATATGGAGCCTAAAGACTCAACAAGAACTCACAACCTTTTCTAAAGCACATGGGGATTTAACAAGAGCAGCAGTACTATCAAAGAATGCACAGTTTCTTGCATCTGCATCAGGAAAGGGAATGGTTCACTTCACACCAGTTGGATATGGATTTCGTTTTAGTGGCGGGGGAGGCAGTAATATCCAACTTTGGAATATTCTGACAGGTGAAAGATTATTGCCACATAGGGGAACTGTTAGTACCAGCTTACCAGCACCAGCGTTTACATCAGATGGTAACATATTAGCATTTTGTAAACATCAAGAGATCGTTGGGTGGCACCCCAAATCAAACTCTCAGTTGTTTGCAATTAACACAGATCTACCTCGGCATGAAGCAAGACTTGTTTTCTCACCAGATGGAAGAAAACTTGCTGTCATGGGTACAAATAGCAAACCAAAAATCTGGGATATTACCACTCAGCGTAACATAACACCTGTCAATATCAAGAGAGCAATCGCAATAGCGTTTTCCTCAAGCAGCTCAATACTCGCAGCTGTAAGTGAAGGAGGTATATACTTATGGAACTTGGATATAGAATCAGATAAAAAACATTCCATAATACCAGCAGAATCAGTTGGATTTTATAGTACTCTGACATTCTCTCCTGACGATAAAGTACTTGTTGAGACGGTATTAGGCATATGGGATCCTCAGATTAGGTTGTGGCATGTGGCAACTGGGTTAAGTTTAGGAAATTTGTCTGGTCATACTGAAAATGTTGAAAGTCTTGAGTTTTCGCACGATGGCAAAACACTGGCAAGTGGTAGCAGTGATGGCACAGTCCTACTATGGGATTGGGACAGAATCAATAATAACATATTTGCTAATCATAACGAAGAAGACTTGGAAAGTGTTTTATTAACAGTTCCTGAACCCATAACTTATGATAGCAAGGCTGAAGAAGCGAAGGCTGTGTTGAAGTGGCTAAATGATAACGGATATCAGATTGAAAAACTCACGCAAGGGTATCGCCTGACACATGAGAATAGTAGTTCTACAGTTTCTAATTCAGTCAGCGGAAGATTAGGGGTTGGAGATGTGAGAATAACGATTGACAGAGGTGTTCTCAAAATTCGAATTGAAGATATAGGGTCAGCAGATTTTATCTTCGATGAGGATGACAAACTCATTCACAACGTCTCAAAAGAACAAAAAACCGATTAACCCGAGCTAAGAGATGAAAACAGAAGCACGTCTATTCCTTATTGTCTTCTTCTAATAAACTATACATGCACCACCGGCACAGACACTGCCTGCTTTCTGTGTTACATCTCCAGCAACCCTTTCCTCTTCTTGGTTTTCAAATTCCGCAATAAGTGATACTGTTTTCTCATCGAGTTTTGACAAGTTCAGTTGAAGTACCTCGTCAGAGGAGATTGAGACTGTGCATCCTGTCCATAAGATAGTGCTAAGAAACACTGCTATGAGTAAGAGTATCAGGACATTTCTCGGTTTCACCTTTTATACCTCAATTTTCTCGAGTTTAACTTGATCAAGCGAACTTTTTCCTATTCCAAGTCCACTTGCTGCAGTAATATGATTTGCATATTTTGACATGGATCCTAAACCCATCTCTTCGCGTTTCTGATTAACAGTCTGAAGTATTAGTACATCCAGTATGACGGGGTCCTCACTCACAAACATTCCACCATATTTCCATGTAGTCTCTTCGTGATAGGTTGGACCTTTGTCATAAGATGCTAACAAGCCGTCAACAATGTTGAGAACGACTTTGTCTTTCAAGACTTTGTTCTCAAAGATTTCACCGATTGCTGGGTTGCAGTAGAGCGGTCTTCCATGGAATCTACGTGTGTTGTCAACACTACCAAATGCCATGTTCTTTAGACATCCACTCACACCTGCCATATCGTGATGTTTCAGGACGGGGACATTTATGAGAACATCTACGTGTTCAGTGACGATTTTGGAATAATTGGAGCGCGTGCTTTCATTTTCTCGTCTTTTGATACTATCTTTCTCGGTTTCATAAAAGACTGTGTCATCATAGCCGATGTCATTTAGGTCAGTTGCCAGTGTTCGCACATCACCATCGTCTGTTATGATTGGATAGTTAGCCTTCAATAAATGTTCTTCAAAGCGATCCCAAATGATGATCTGTTCTTTTAAGACACCGGCACTGAATAGACTATCAACAATCTTGTTGACAATTACCGAATGTGTAGATAATTTAGGTCCGGCAAGGGGATTGATTTTTATCCCTACTCTGTGATCGGGTAGAACAAAATCTCGCCATGCTTCTTTTATATCCTCACGTCCGGTAAGTTTCAACAACGCTTCATCAAGCATCTGACCGACTGCATCTTCGTTCAGTCTTTCTTCCTCCCAGACGTCTTTGCCGATTACCTCTATGACAGGTGTAAGGTTCTCCTGTTGCGTGGGAGGTGTCAGGACACGTCCACCTCCGATCTGTGCAATGGCAGGAATTGAAGTGAGTGCAGCACCACCGATTGTTCCAATTCTGGTAAGGAACTGTCGGCGATTGAGTGAATCACGGATACCTCTATCCGCTTCGCAATCTGAGATGATGTTTTGAATTACCTTATCATCGGACATCTCTATAGTTTTCCTAATTCTGTAATTAATGTTGCTGTTGGCACACGAATACCTGCTAAGTCAAGTGTAATCCATACAATTGTCCCATCTGAGTTTACAATGAAAGTTGCGGGTCGCGCAATTGCAAAAGTGGTCTGGTCAAGGACATTATAAGCTGTAATGGTCTTTAGGTCTACATCTGAAAGTACGGTGAATGTAAGGTTCAATTCCTCTACAGTTGTCTTTGTTTCATCTTCGTCATCCGCACTGATTGCGATGAGTTCTGCGCCTTCCGCTTGTATTGTGTTGTAGTTTTTCTGCAACTCACCGAGTTGCGTTACGCAGGAACCTCAGCCACCGTAACGATAGAAGACCAGGACCACATCTTTTCCGCTGTCTAAGTAGTACGATAGTGAATGTAGGTTTCCATTTCCATCTGGCAACTCAAAATCGGGAGCACGGGTGCCAATATTGAGACCTTGACCGAGATTTGACTCTGTCTGGGATGTTGGTTGTAACGTAACGCCATCTATACTGATCACCTGACCCGCGAGTATCTCAACGTTACGTTCAATTTCTTTGTATCCTGCTGCAGTCAGACGAAGTATGTAGGAACCTGCTTCAATATCCGTTATCTCAAAGCTGCGATTACTATCGGTCTGTGCAACAATCTCTGCACCTTGATACAGTGCGACTTGAAAGGATACATTCTGTTGATTCAGTACCTCAACTTGTAGTGTGCCCTTTGTAGAGGCAATATCATCAACTGGGTTGTCAGAGTTATCACAACCTATTATACAAGATAGTAGAACCAGCAATATGAAACAGATGCGTACGTCATACATATTCAAATTTTCCAGATTAGAGGTCTCCTAATGCGGTAAGTATTTCGGCTGTCGGAGTGCGTTGATCCCATTCATCAATTGTGACCCAGGTGATCTTTCCATTCATCCCTATGACGAAACTTGATGCTTGCGCGATTCTTATATTATCCAGACCAACGACATTGTATGCTTTTATGACATTTAGATCAAAATCTGCTAAAACGGGAAATGTCAGTCCACGATCTTGTACAGTTGATTTGGATGAACTGACATTATCGGAACTGATTGCGATCAGTTCAGCTCCTGTTGCTTTAATCTTATCATAGTTTTTCTGCAACTCACTGAGTTGCGATCTGCAGAACGGTCACCATCCACCTCTGTAAAATACAATCACGACGTTTTTACTTGTGAGGGTTTGTGAAAGTGAATGCGTTTGATTATTGCTATCAGGCAGCCCAAAATCAGGTGCTTTACTCCCTACACCTAATCCTTCACTTGGACCTAATACGACTGTGTCAGGTATTGCGATGAGTTCTACATCCAATTCAGTTGTCTGGTCGGGGGAGATTGCGTTCACTTCAAGATTCTGTTTCTCAAAACCGTAATGTAATACATTCAGGGTAAATGGTACATTCACAGGTAAGTTCTCAAAAGTGTATACACCTAACTGAGAAGTCATTGCTTCATATATTTCACCTGATTTAGCCATGAGTTTGACAAGAATACCAGATAGTGGATTACCGGTTTCTGAATCAGTTAGCACTCCTGACAGATGCGATACAGGTTCAACTAATGCAGTAAGTTCTATTCTTGCTATTTCAGAGAGTTTCCCATCTTCAAGAGTAACATCTCTTTCTTCTGTTTCATACCCTTTTGCCGTAATCTGGAGTATATAATCACCATCTGCGACATTATCAAAGTGAAAACTCCCATCTGCGACTGTCTGAGAAATTAGCTGCCCTTCTTTCAATAGACGCACCTGAATTGATACTCCGTCAATAACCTGAACTTCACCTTGGATAGTACCTGAAGGGACTCCTGTTTCATCAACGGGTACTTCAATAACATCATCAGTGTCTTCTGTTGAACCACAACCGAATGCAGTTATTACCAGCAGTGTCAAGACAAGATATGTATGTAAATACTTCATGACTGTTTTGTACCTCAAATTGCGTGATTAATCCATTTTTTTATTTGCTGCGCTTCTTTATACTACCCCAAGTTGTAGCGATTTTCCCTTCTGCTTCAACTGCGGTAAGTGCAGCGAGTCCGTCATTCATAACTGTTTGTAAATCCGCTTCACTTAGTGCGGTGTTAAATAAAACAACTTCATCTATAATTCCAGCGGTATATCTGTTAAAATGGCGTCCGATGTGGAAGACACCTTCACCCGTTCCATATCCGCTTGCAGTATCATAGTCGACTTCAGCTTCCTTTACACCGTCAACCCATAAGGATACTTTTGCGGAGTCTGCGTCTGCCACACCGGCGACAAAGTGCCATTGATCGTCCCCGATTTCAGTTGTGCTGATAGGTCTATAGTTCTGACTTGCAGAATTTCGCAGGAAGAATGTCACTTTGTTGTCTCCTCCGCCATTCCATAGCATGTACCATGGCAGGACTTGCGTTGTATCTTCATAGTTTTTGCCGGCGAGTGAACCACCGACCTTTGTTCCTTTGAAATGAACGGTAAGCGAGAATGATGTACCAGCTTCAAAAGAGACTGTCTGTGAGTGAGGCACTTCCACCCAGTTATCCGTGCCGTTAAATTCAAGTGCTTGACCGAATTTTCCATCAACCCACGTTGCACCGTGGATAGTTCCATCGTTTCCGTTACCTGAAGAATCTGTTGCGGTTGTACCTTCACCCTCATCAAACAGCCAGAGTGCAGTAATGTTATCAGTGTTTATCGCTGCGAATGCAGGATTAAGTGTGAGTAAGCAGAATCCGATTAAAGCAAAAGTAATCATACCTAATAGGTTCAGTTTGTTAAATGTATACATAAAATATTTCTCCTTTTCTTTTTTTATTAGCGTTTGAGATGTGCCCAAGTAATCGTTAGTTTATTTATCGGTTCAACAGCAGCGGCTTCTTCTAAACCGTGATTCATGATGGTGTCCATTTCATCTTCACTCAAAGCGATATTGAACAGACCGACGTCATCAATAATTCCACCGGTGTATCTGTTGAAATGTACCCCAATGTGGAGTACACCGTCGCTGGTGCCATATCCATCGTTGGTATCCATTGGTCCTTCAATTTCCATTTTACCGTCTATCCACAGAGACACCTTCTTTGCGTCTGCATCTGCTCTACCGACAACAAAATGCCATTCATCGTCACCGAGGTCGGTGGTACCGTCTACTCTTGAATTTGCCCCTGCAGTAGATCGTAGATATAAAGAGACTAAATTGTTTGCTCCTCCATTCCAGAGTAGGTACCAAGGTCTTGCTTCGGTCGTGTCTTCATAGTTCTTACCTACGAGTGCGCCGCCAACTTTTGTTCCTTTGAAGTTAACTGTGATTGTAAAGGAAACACCTTTTGCAAATGTAACAGAATCTGAATGTGGGACTTCAACCCAGTTATCAGTCCCATTAAATTCAAGTGCTTTACCAAATTTGCCGTTGACGCGTTTTGCGCCGTGAATTGTACCGTCGTTTTTGTTTCCAGACGAATCGATTGCGACGTTGCCACTGTTTTCGTCAAAAAGCCACATTCCCCTGATACTGTTGGCATCAATAGCTGCATGACTTGTCGTCAAAAAAGCACCAAGTGCGATGAATGTGATCAAGAAACCTAAGCTCATAAATTTCATAATCTACCCTCTCAGAAAAAGTAATTTTGGTTATTTGGGTTTTAGCAAATCATTCATCCAAATGTCAATATATACATATTAGCATAGAAGTGCATGATTCGTCAAGGAGTAAAAGGTTTAAAACTGCCCAGAAACAGAGATTCTTTGTGATGCGCCGAGGGTGTGTGTATTAAATGCGTAATCTACATAAAATGTAATAGAACTAAGGTTCAATTGCAGACCTGTTCCAGCTGCCAATCCGCGTCCGTTCCATCCACAACGCAATGCGAGTATGTCAAATAGCAGGTATTCAGCACCTGTACGGATGAGCATACCTCCACTTGAATCTGTTCCCTCTGTCAGATCCGATTGGTCAGTTTCAAAGTCTATATCAATACACCCTTTCCCGAAACTGGGAAATGTGAATTGATATGCGGCACCGAACCTTAGTCTTCTTCCACGTGTAAAAGTTGGTCTATCAGCCGTATCCCAACGAATCTGTGTGCCAGTTGCGTCGAGTAGAAGTCCGCCTACCTGAATTCCTCTATAAGGTGTCAATAGGAATCCGATGTCTAACCCGAATCCTCTTCCGCTGTTTTCGTAGATAGATTGACTGAGGAGTTTAAGATTTCCACCAATTGAAATCAGTGAATGTATCTCGCGTGCATAAGATATTAACAATGCATTGTCTGAATTGCTAAAGTATTCTGCAACTGTTGGTGTATCAATGTAGTGTTCGCCTTCGTCTTTAACACCATTCCCATTTAGGTCTTGAAAATCACCTAACATGCCATTGTTATCAACGTCTATAAAAGTTGTTCGGGGAATGTCATCAATGCCTTGCCGAATCCAACTGAGCCCCAAGCTTCCGATTCCTTGAATTTGGTGTATATAATTGACGAAATTGTAGCTAACCAATCCTTGACTAAGGAAACTCCCTTCACCTATTCTAAATGTGTCGGAGTACATCGTTGAAAATCCGTTTTTGTTTATTTTTGCTAAACCTGCGGGGTTCCAATAAGTCGCTGTTGCATCATCTGCGATGGCTACGAATGCGCTTCCCATACCGAGTGCTCTTGCTCCAACACCATGACTGAGGAATTCAGCGACGTGTGCTCCTTCATCAGCAGCCTGGGAGGTGTAATAGGTAAAGAAAATGAGTGTGATAATTGTTATAGTGTATACAGATTTTTTCATGTTTTTATCCTGGTGCAAAGTCGTATATGGGTGCTCGGATGATGACGCTGAGTACGCTCCAGAACGCCCCTACACAATATTCGCCGAGTATTACGCCAAAGAAGAAGAAGATCATTCTTCTATATGTTTTGGGACCACCAAATCGTAGAGCGATCCACTTTAGAAATGTGCTAATTACGAGACAACTCCAGAAATACCCGACTCCAAAGGTCATAGAAATCGGATAACCTGCTGGATGGAGGGGCCACCAGATGAACCGCATCCGCATAAACATCAGTAGGAATGTAAATCCCATTCCGCCTGCCATGAAACTCATTGCAGGTACATTTGGATCGCGCGGAAAGGTGAACAATCCGGATAGCCAATTGAACTGACCGATATGTCCTACTGAAGGACCGATTCCACCTCCTGCTCCTGTGACTGCTCCGCCAAGGCGGTATAACTCGCTTAACGTTGCCCAAAATGCTGATAGGGATCCGAGTATTACTGCAATAAGCATTGCCAACACGAGTCTTTTTGTATTCATGTTAGCGCGTTCAGCCATTTTGAATGCTTCAAGTTGATGTGGCATGATGTGTTCACGATAGCCGCGCCCACTAAAAAACCAAAACAGTGGAAAGACAGTTAAGTTATTAGGTCCGATGCGTCTCGTGCCTAAAATATTCACTAAAAATTGCTGAGCATTACACATGCCAGCCATCTCGTGTGCTGGGGGTCCGAGTTCTGCGCGGACACGCGTAATTCCGATAGAGATTGCATAAAAGAAAGCGAAGAATGGGAGAATAATCGGGAGTGTCATACCTGCTTTAAGACAGAACCAGATGATATACAGACTTGCACCAATTATGATGAGAAACGCTGACCGATATCGTATCGGTTCGGCAGCGTCATCGATTCCACCAGATAGTCCGAGTATTGTACGTCCCACCTTCACGATATGTCTACGTGTTACAAGTATAGCGATGACGAAAATTGCCATCCATCCACCGATAGATTGTTCGCTTCCATAGGGAAATGGTGAAGGAATTCCTAACGCGCTACCGAAGACACGTTGCATTTTTTCAAAAAGGTAGAAGAACCATAAGGAAAATGATAAATCGAGTGGTAAAAGGAATCCTAAACCGATAACAAACGGGTATAAGGGTACGGGGATATTTCCGACAGCGTTCCACGGTTTTTCGGTGAAAAAAGCTCCCCAGTTCCGTGCGTTGTGTCGAACACTGAAATCTGGTAGTACGGGGAAGAAGTGTGCCAGTCCGTGCCAGACATTTGCTAAAGCAGCGATAATGAAGCCGTACCATAGCAGTCTATTTTTGAAGAGTTGTGCTCTCCCGCCACCCTCGGTAATAGCCATCGGTAGCTGTATAATTGGATATGCAAGTTTTTCATTTTCTGTCCACTGCTTGCGAATGAGTACGTTCAGACAGATCATGATTGCACCCAGAGCGAGTATGAAGGATGTCCACCATAATGTCGGCATAATCCATGCGCCACCTATTTCTGCGTTGTAGAAGGGTGTGTCACCTTCATAGAATCCTCTTATAATATCTTTATCTGCCACAACGAGATGTTGTGGGATATAGCTATGAAATGTTCCTGCCCAATCGTTTTCTATTGTCGCGAACCAGAAGGCGTGTGGGAGTGCTGGAATTGTCAACGCCAGGGCATCATGTCCCGCTAATCCAGATGCTATGGACAACATTGCATAGATTGTGATCAGCTCGCCTTGGGTCAATGCAGATTTTGGAGCAACACGTTTTAAGATAAGGTTGAATAGGATGAGGAAGAATATGTTTAAGACGACATTCCAGAAGAGTGAAATGGTTGTAGGATGTCCGGAATGCCAGACACATTCGACCTCTATGACCCAAAAGACATTTGGTGGGATTAATAAGATAGCAATAAGAATTGCGCGCCATGTAACACCGAAATTACGTTTTTCGTATTGATTTTCGAGGTGTGTTGTTGAAGATTCCATATAGTCATTCTATCTTTCAGTTTTTAAGATTTAGAAATGCGTTAAGGGTTCATTCTCTGCTAATTCCCAAACAATATGTCCAAATTCATTTGCACCCGCACTGGATCCTTTGAATGTCACCGTCTGAATACCCCAAGCCAATTTATATGCAGATAGGATCTGTGTCAAAGATGTAGAAACATCGCCATAGCAGAGGAGTGCAGCGGTTCCCCCTCCCCCTCCGCCGGTAATTTTTGCGCCGTAAATTCCTCCCTGTGGACCGATTTTTTGTGCAATATTGACGATACCATCAATCTCAGGACAGCCGAGTCCGGCACAGTCACGATAGCTTGCATTTGATTCATACATGAGGCTTCCCGCTTCAGTAAGGTACTGTTGTGCGTGATGGGGATATGTCTGAACATTTTTGATTGCATCTATGAATTGCTTAACCCTTGCATTCTCATAAACAGGATGATTTACGCAGTTACGAACGTTATAAATCTTGTCAGGTTTTACCTTCGTAACATTATCTACAGATTGACCGTATTTTTCAATGAATTCACATCCGTGAATCTTTTGTGGTAGAAGAGGAATACACATTTTTTCATATTCCTCTACCGTCAGATTGCATAAATAGTTTGTATCTAATTTTTTCCATGCCAGTTCTTTTTGGAGTATCGTCAAACCCATAAATGCTGCAGTTCTTGTATCAATATAAGCACTGCTCTTTGTACTGCGGAGAACTTTGGGGTGTATACCTATGAATGAGACATTGGTTGGACAGTCGACATATTCCAGTATTTTATCAGGTTGACACAAGAGAGATAGTATTTTATTCCTTTTCCCTAATGTTGCTGTCACCTGATCCATAATACCACATGGTGCTCCGACTACACAGTTTTCAACAATCTGCCCTAATCTTGCAATTTCAATTGGTTTTAGACCCAAGCGATATTGTTGGTTGATTATGCTTAATGTTGCAACTTCAATTGCTGCGGATGAAGCAATACCAGCCCCCATCGGAATGTCACTTTTAATAACTATGACAGCACCGTGTGGGAACTTTTCAACTTTTTCTTCCTTCAGCAGAGCAAAAAAACAACCCAGTACATATCCCATCCATGCTGAATTTTCTTTTGTTGACATCATGTTTCGGACTTGAGGATATGACTTAAGTTTATCATCTTCGTAGAAGTCATCAAGCGACATCTGAACACTTGGTACTAATAGTTTCTCATCTTGTATTGTAAGAGCTAATAGTTTTTTATCATTTCTTGGTTGAATAGCAGCGGCGACAGCACGGTTGAGTGTCATTTGAAAGACGTTAGCACCGCAATAATCCGCAATACCTCCCATTATGTCAAGTCTTGCGGGCGCGCGTGCCACGATTATCTTTCCCTCTTTGTTGAATCCTTTCTGAGAGAACACGTCAAGAGAATCGCATTGTAAGAGATATTCCAGCTCAACAACTTGTAGCGTTTTTTGTGAAGGACCGTGAAGTTGTTCAACCTTCATTGTTTATCTCTTTTTTAGTGATAGCGTGAGGAGGATTTGACAAAGCGATAGTGAACACGACACCCTATGTCAAGGGTTGACAACTGTGACGCTTTCTCCTACTTTAAGGGAATGTTGTCCAGCGACGACGACAGATTCTCCCTCGTCTAATCCATTCACTATCTCTACTAATCCACCCTGAGCGAGACCAACTTCTACAGGTTTGCGTTGACTCTTGCCTGCTTCAACAACAAAGACATTCTGTTTTTTCGTTGTTCCATCTTCAATCAAAGAGACACGAGGAACAAGAATGGCATCCGTTTGAATTTTGACAGGAATATTAACCTTTGCAAACATACCGGGTTTCAGGAGTCTTTCAGCATTATCTATGCTGATCTCAACAGATGCTGTCCGTTGCATCGGTTGTAATGTTGGACTGATATAGGATATAGCACCAGTTATTGGCGTGTTGATTCCTTCAATGACAATCACAGTTTGCTGATTGAGGGATACCTGACTTAATTGTGACTCGATCACATCAACCTTTGCGTTAACTATGTCAGTATCTACTATCTCAAACAGAGGTGCAGTTGGAACAGCCATTCCTCCTAAATCTAAATGTCTTTGAGAAACGATTCCATCAATAGGTGCGATGATTGTAGCATCTTTAAGTCTTTTCTGTGCGAGTTTAAGAGCAATACTTGCTTGTTTTTTAGCCGTATTTGCGGTTATGATTTCAGCTTCCCAACTTTTTGCGTTTTGTAAAGCTTGTGCGGTTGTAAGTCCAGCTTTTGCTGCATCAACTTGGGATGCAGCGAAGGCGATATCTTTTTCCCAGGTTTTTGTTTGTGCTTGTAATTCTGCAAGTTTAAGTGCGGCTCTTGCTTGTTCTACTTGTGCTTGCATCGCCAGAATATCTTCTTCACGGGATCCGTTCTCAATCAGTTGTAGCTGCTCCGAGGCAATATTATATTGAGCCATGACAACATCTAACTGCGTTTTGCTATTATCCAATGATTGTTGACTAATAGCACCATTTTTGAAGAGGCGTTCAGATCGAGAATAGTTGTTCTTAGCGTTTGCAAGGTTTGCTTCAGCTTGATTTAAAGCTGCCTTCGCTTGTCGTCTATCTTCATCCCTTGCACCGGTTTTAATCTTCTCAAGATTTGCCTCAAGCGATTTGAGTCCTGCTTTCGCTTGTTCAATCTGTGTCACAGTGCGAATCTCTGCGAGTTCTTTTACTTGTTGAAGTGATGCTTCAGCGGCATCCAACTGTGCCTTTGCTTGTGCCACTTGTGAGAGAACACGTACCTTAGCGAGTTGCTTTGCTTGCAAGTATCCTGTTTCTGCTGCTTCCAATGTTGCTTGTGCTTGTTGCACAGCGAGGTCTAATTCCTCATGTTCAACAACAGCGAGGGTATCACCTTTTTCTACACGGTCACCTTCAGAAACGGCAATAGAGATAATTCTGCCAGAGATTTTAGGGATTATGTTAACCCGGGATTCGGCTTCAATTGTTCCAGATAGCTTAAGTTCTGACCGGATCTCATCCCGCATTGCTTTAACGATTTCAACGGGTTTTGATCCAATATCTACCTCTTCAGGTATAGTTTCTGTTTTTTCAGGTTTCAATACACGAAATAGTACGATTACTACGACAACTGCGATGATAATTATAAAACCCCAAATTCTTTTTAATTTATGACTCCTTGACGAATCAAAAAAATTCACTATTAAACTCCTTCAGTAAATTTTATCGTGAAAAGTTATATTTTTGAAATCATGAACATTCGGTTATTCAATACGCTGTCCAATTGCCTTTTCAAGTCGGACTAAACCGATCACATAATCGTGGTATGCTTGAAGTCGGTTGACTTTTGACTGCATGAGTGCAAGTTGTGCATCTGTCATTTCGACTGTTGTAATCATGCCATTCTCAAATTGCAGTGTAGCAATCCTGACGGTTTCTTCAGCTTGACTTACAGTCTCACGTTGTGTTTCAATCAATGATCTGGCTTCATGTAGGTCAAGATATGCTTTCCTTACTTCAGATTCAATAACCGTCTTAATTTGCGATGTTCCTAATTGCGACTGCTTCAGTATTGACTCACTCTGTTTGATAGCGGCACTGGTGGCAAAGCCATCAAAAATTGGAACATTGATTTGAAGACCTAAACTCCAAATACGGTTCATTTGCGTGAGTCTCTCATTGTGAGAAATCTGATAATTTGAGAAGAAAGCGAGATCAGGAAGCCTTCTTGTTTTTGCTATACTTATCTGTTTCTCACCAACTTCTTCATTAAGTAAAGCCTTTCTGACTTCAGGTCGTTTATCAAGTGCGATGTCAATTAGATCATCAAGTTGTATGTTAACATCCTTTACTTCAAAAGTACCTTGAACTGATATTTCTTGAGAAAGCGGTAAATTCAAGGTGGTTTTATATATGTTTTTGGCATTTTTTACGCTATTTTTTGCACGAATTAGTTGTGACTTAGCATTTGCCAGTTGCACTTTTGCTCGAAGCACATCAAAATTAGTTGCTGTACCTGCTTCAAAAGCTGCCTGTGCAATGTTCAGTTGTTTTTCAACAAGTTCAAGACTCTGTTCAGCAACCTTAACGAATTCTTGTGTGATTAGAACTGCGTAGAATGCATTGAATACATCAACGCGTAGTTTTTGATATGCAGTTTCTACATCCTTTTGTGCTGCTTGATATCCAATTTTGGCTGCTTTGTAAGCGTCATAGTAGCGTCCCCATGCAAATATGGGTTGGGTCAAGCTCACTGTTCCTTGTATATTGTGTTGTGCCCCAAACTCCAGTTCAATCAGTTCTGCTTCATTGTCTGGGTCTGAAGGTTCCATTTCATTCATTTCCTCTTCGGGGACAGGAAACCCGAACCCGCCTTCTGCCTGAATAACCGACTTTTGAACATCTCTAAAGTAAGTATAGTTTCCATTCGCTGTGAGTCGTGGTAGCATTGTTGCGCGGGATGCCTTAATCTGTGCTTCAGCAGCCTTCAAACTCTCTAAAGCGGCTTGAATTGTCAGGTTGTTCTCCTTTGCTGTTGCTAAACTTTGCTCAAGGTTTAGTACCTTCGTTTCATTTGCATAAACAGAAAAAGTTTGCGATAGTAATACAGTTAATAATAGAAAAGGGGTTCCAAGGCAATAAATGCGATGGAACCATTTAATATTCATCTGAGTAATTTCCTCCGAAGAAGACTAATACCGAAGGATTGTCGTAGCGTCCCCGATAATCCAGAGTGTTCCGTTGGGTGCTTTGACAATTTCTCTAAGATTGTTTATCGTGACTGTATTATGTCGGAGCCAGGTAACACCTGCATCAGTCGTTTTCAAGATTATCCCTTTGTCACCCGCTGCCCATCCGTCTTGTTCATTTACGAATAAAATAGCATTAAGGTTCTCATCAGTTGGAACTGTTTGTTCGGTCCAGTTTTCTCCGCCATCTGATGAATGCATAATTGTGCCTTGGTTTCCTGCGATCCAGACTTTGTTGGGTGAGATTGCATAAACGTCTTGCAATTCTGCGTAACCCATCTGGATACGCCAAGTTTTGCCAGCATCTTCAGTTTTTGCGATAGTTCCGGCGAATCCGACGATCCAGCCTATGTTTTCATTAAGAAAATGGACTCCGTGTAGATTGTTGAAACCTGCACCAGTGAAATTCGTGTCTATATCTACTCCGGTCCATGTTTCACCCCCGTTCTCAGTTTTCATGACTTTTCCCGTTTCGCCTACTGCCCAGGCGTGGGTTGGACTTGCGAAGCTCATAGCGTAGCAGCCCATAGCACTTTTCCAGCTATTCGGTCCACCGAATTTTATACGTTCGGCTCTACCGTGTCCTTCATCGCCGGGATCGCTAACACTTTTCCATGTATTTCCGCCATCTAAGGTTTCAAGCAGAGCAGCGTTGCTTCCTACGATGTATCCCTTCATTTTATCAACAAAACCGATACCGAAGAGTTCGAAAACATCACCGCTATTCTGAGGTATCCAGGTATTTCCGCCATCTGCCGTGTGCATGACAGCACCAGCCAATCCTACTATCCAACCGAGCTGGTCGTTGTGAAAATAAGCTGCCCTGAGTTCATTTGCACTTGAGACGACATTCCAAGTGTCACCACCATCTGTTGTATGTAGAATTGTAGATTTAACACCGACGATCCATGCTTCAGTTGGGCTGATCATGTGGACACCTTGAAGTCGGGCAGCAACAGGCCGTTTTTTAATTGGTGTCCAGGTAATACCACCATCGTTTGTCCTGAGGATTACGCCGAATTCTGCTGCGGCTAATCCGAAACTTGGATTCGCGAAGTGAACATCCCATATAGGTTCAGGCATTCCGTTAGAGTTTGGTACATTGCTCTGCTGAACTTGCCAATTTTTTCCATCCACTGTTGAAACAACTGCACCCCCTGCACCAACTGACCAACCGATTTTATCGTTAAGCATTGATATTGAGTCAAGTGTGTTGACGGTTGCGCTTGTTTGGAAACCCCAGTTTTCTCCACCATCTGTTGTGTGAAGTATAGTTCCTCCACCGCCGGCAGCCCAGCCAACCATTGGGTTAACGAAATGAACACTTTCAACCTGATTATTGGTTTCTATACCTTGTTGTTCCCAAGAGATTCCACCGTTGTTTGTATGCATGACAAAGCCGCCATCGCCGCATGCCCATCCGTTATTTTCATCTACGAATGAGACACCTGATAGAGCCACGCGTGTGTCCGTAACTAACTTACTCCACGAGTTTCCACCATCAATAGATTTCAATACAGTGCCGTTTTCACCGACGATCCATCCGATTTTTGGATTGATGAAGTGAACTTTATTGAACTCTACGAGGAAGGGTAATGGACGGTTCGGTTGCGGATGCCATGTTTTTCCACCATCAGTTGTGTTTAGAATAGCGGAGTTGCTTCCAACGATCCATCCGTGCATGTCATCGAGGAAAAAAACATCTGTAAAGTTAGATTGCCATTGGGATTCGCTAATTTTCGCCCAATCCTTTTGAGCGAATGTAAACGGTGTAATGTATAGAAACAGAAATAAAAGAATAAAGTACAATGTCGCGCGTTTCATGTTAACAACTCCTCCATTTTTCCAATATTTTGCATAACATACTTAGAAGTCCATGTTATTGTAAAGACAAAATCGTAATTTGATGTATGGATTACAGTTTATAAATTTTAGTATATCACTTTACCTTGATGTACGTCAAGATATAATTTCTTTATCCTTGATTATCGTTAGCAACGTATTGTATAATACCTATATGGTACAACAAAATGCTATAATTTAATAGATGTTCTGAACAAACGTGATTTATCAATCTTTCGCCACAAGACCCCGATGCTTTAGCACGGGGAGTATGTCAAATTTATCTCAGAACACGCAACAAGGAGTAAAAACATGTTGAACAATAATCCTTTCCAACAACCCGGTAAGTGGTTTAGAGGAAATACACATAGTCATAGCACCGAATCCGATGGTAGACTCTCTATCGCTGATAGATTTACAGCTTATCGTGATGAAGGCTATGACTTTTTGGTTTTAACTGACCACAGAAAAGTTAATGATGTGTCCGCTAACTCTACTGAGGACTTTCTTGCGATTTCGGGAAGTGAAGTACATCCCGCTAATCCTTATGGAGGTCCTGTCTATCATATAGTCGCTATTAATATTCATGAACCGGTAAATTGTGCAAAGATGCACCCGAACGCAGTGATAGAAGATATAAAGAGTCAAGGCGGTGAGGCAGTAATATGTCATCCCTACTGGTGTGGTCATACAATCATTGACTATCTCCCATTACGCGGGTACTTTGCTGTTGAAGTATATAATGATACCTGTATGACTAACGGAAAAGGTTTTTCTGAACAATCATGGGATGATATGTTGGATAGATGTGGACCGGTTTACGGAATTGCTGCTGACGATGCTCATGGTACAGAACACGACTGTTTTCACGGATGGATTAATGTAAAAGCTGAAGAACTTACAATCGATGGAATAATGGAAGCACTGCGAACGGGTTCATTTTATTCAACAATTGGACCAGAAATTGAAGATATCACTATTGAAGACAGACAGATGACTGTAAAATGTGACCCCGCACAATCCATTGTGTTTAAATCGGAGTGCAGTCGAGGTAGACGTATCTTGCCACAGGACGGTGGTTTACTAACTGAGACGACCTTCTCAATCCCTGACAGTACAAAATATGTAAGAGTTGAAGTGACAGATGAGACCGGTAAAAAGGCTTGGTCAAATCCCTTTTATTTCTGATGCAAAGAGTACTGGTGTGTCATACAGGTGCATGGATTGGCGATATGGTTCTGTTAACGCCAGCATTACGTGCGCTCAAAGAACGTTTGCCTGATTCTCATATAACCTTTCTGTTGCGAGCACAGGTTGTAGACTTGATGAAAACTAATCCTTATGTTGATTGTTGTCTTGTTGATAAAAAGCAGGATGGATTCTTTTCATCATTTATTGGATTGACAAAGAACATAAGAGATCGGAATTTTGATGTTGCTGTGGTCCTACATCCTACCTCATTCCGTAATGCACTGCTTCCATTTTTTGCTCAAGTGCCATTCAGAATTGGTTCAAATTATAAAGGACGTGGTTTTCTTCTTTCAGCATCTTGTCCTGCAAATAGAGATATCCATGAAGTTCAATGTTATCTCAGTGTGATGAGTCTGCTTGATGATACAGCATTAATCGAACGTGAAGCAGCATTAGAATTTTGGCATACAGAAACTGATAGAAAGAGAGTTAAGAAACTTTTACGGAGCCATGGTGTATCTGTGAAAGATAGGTTAATTGCGGTTAATATTGGCACTACATGGCAAACAAAACGGTGGGATATTGAGAGATTTGAGACAGTAATTAGGAAACTTATAGCTGCGGTTTGTGATACGAAAATTGTAATTACGGGATCCGTTTCAGAACAAGACTTGGTCGATCAATTACCTCATATTGATTCTACAATAAATCTTGTTGGTAAGACAAATTTACTTGAACTTGGTGCTTTATTGGAATTGTGTTCGTTATGTTTGACGTGTGATAGTGGACCGATGCATATCGCAGCAGCGGTAGGTACCCCGTGTGTTGCACTTTTTGGTCCGACCGATCCTATACGGCATCAACCTTATGGAGAAGGACACACGATCATTGAAAAACCGGTATCTTGTAGACCCTGTTATAAACGCACATGTATGCAAAAAGATGTACCGTATCTGTGTATGAAAGAGATAGAAACATCACACGTATTAGATGGAGTATTAGAGAGATTAAACAGTAAGAACAGAATAACATCAACTGAGGATACACAGTAAATGATTCAAGCTTTGGTTTTTGACTTCGGTGGCACTTTAGATGGTAACGGCATACACTGGCTTGAAAGGACATACCAATTCATTCATAGACACCATCCAGAAATAACACGCGAAGCGTTTGATGTTGCGGATAGAGAGACTATATTGGAATTTGCCTTTGGAAAATCACCTGATGAGGTATCATATCAAGATGGTACTATAGGTTTAGTTGCAACAAATGTTAAGGCTGCAAATTACACTTTACGTGAAACTGTTGATGCTATTGCTACTGGTATTTTCAATAGGTTGAATTTAACCCAACAACTGAAAGATGAATATGTCGAGTGGTTCTGTAAAGGAGCGTCTGAACACCTCACAGAAAACCGAGCGTGGTTGGAAAAACTATGTAATAACTATAAACTCGGTGTAATTAGCAATAACTTCGGTAACACACGCGGTTGGTGTGATGAATATAATCTCACTTCGCTGCTTGATGTGATTATTGATTCAACGGTGTTTGGTAAGATAAAACCTGATCCAAGCATTTTTGAAGCTGCTTTGTCAGAATTAGGTGTTAATCCAGAGGAAGCTATCTATGTAGGTGATAGCTACACGGCTGATATGATTGGCGCAAAAAGAGTAGGTATGTGGACAGCATGGATGATCGGGAATCAACCGAAAGAATGCCTTGATCTTTCCGTTGTGGATATACAACTAACGCATTTACATGAATTAACGGACTTTCTATCAACGTTTTAATTCAGAAATCGGACATAAGATATCCTCAGTTCGGCAATTACAGGACTTACGCAGTTTCTCTTAAAGTCCCTCTGATAAGGGGGATTTAGGGGGTTAAATCACTAAAATATCATTGAAATAACGGCTTTCTAACCCCCCTAACCCCCCTTATCAGAGGGGAATGCGTAAGTCCAATTTTAAACGAATTGTAGAATCTAACGTTATTAATTGGGTGGAGATGCCATCGTGAAAAAATACTTTCTGATTATTCTTGTTCTGATAGCATCCGTCAGTATCTTATCCGCTGAAGACGAAAAAGAGGAACCTGTAAAGGTTGATGAATTAGTCAAAGAGATACGTTTAGATAGTATTGAGAAAAAACCGTGTACACTAAAAAAGCTTCTGGAGAAGAAAAAGGCAGTTGTGTTGATTTTCCTCGCAACGGAATGTCCAGTTGTAGATGATTATGTAGATCGCATTACAAAACTCATCAAGAATTTCAAGGATAAAGAGATTCAATTTGTAGGTATCCATTCCAACAAACACGAGACGGTTGAAGATATAAAGAAGTACAGTGAAAAGCACGGTTTTACCAACGTCAACTTGCCAATTCTGTTAGATCCAGAGAACAAAATTGCAGACTATTTCCAAGCGCGTAGAACGCCTGAAGTATTCCTCATCGATGATAAGAAGACTTTACGTTATAGGGGTGGTATAGATGATAGTCGCAAGAATCCAGAAAAGCATTATCTACAGAACGTGTTAAATTTAGTTTTAGAAGACAAACCTATTCCAGAAAAAGAGAGAAAAACGCGTGCGATTGGGTGTACGATAAAAAGAGTGAGAAAAGCAGAATTAGATCGCACACCGTAGCGTTACTGGAGGTATTATGCGGCGTATTTTAGACAACATTCTACAGTCACTCCTTACAATTGTCCTGTCAGGAGTGTTGCTGATATTCTTTATTGCCTGTTTCTGTGTTGGCGTTGTCGGTGGTTTTACAATTGGATGTTGGCAAGACATTGCGGTACTTGACCTAAATAGATTAGAATACAAGGAAGACAAACAGACCTGGCGGCAACACCTTGAAGTCTATTCCACCATCTGTGAAGTTCAGAGGACTAATGCAGCTGTTTTTCTGATTGATAAGTTGCAGCGTTTAGAATATGAAGAGGTATCACCACCCACTAAAGGTGTAAACTCTCAAGGTCAATTTCATGTGAAATTGCAAGGTGAAATAGGGAAACGGAATGGGTCCATAGATGTTTTCACAAGAGATTTTCAATATCCTTACAGGGAAGAAGATACTGGAGCACAACGGGTTAAATTAACAATTAAGAATGGAAAAGTGCTATACATACACGATGAGAAAGGGAATGATTTAAGAAATTTCTATCTTGAACCGGAACTGATTGCTGAGTTCTCTGGCGATGACGAAGGAACAACACGTAAGATAATACCACTGACTGACATGCCGAGAAAGTTGGTTGATGCCTTTATTGCGATTGAGGACAGACGATTTTACCAACATTCTGGTATAGACATTGTACGCTTAGTCGGTGCGATTAAGGATACTTTAACAAAGAGTGATAGATTGGGGGCAACGAGCACATTAACGCAGCAGTTAACACGGAATGTATATCTTGGTAAGGAGCGAACGATTGCCAGAAAAGCACGTGAAGTTTTACTTTCTTTCAGGATAGAACGTCAGTTATCAAAATCCCAGATTCTGGAAGCCTATCTCAACTATATTGACTTTGGTAGATTCAATGGTCAACAACTCTATGGCGTGCAAAAGGCGGCTATGGCTTATTTTGGTAAAGAGGTGTCGGATCTTGACTTCCATGAATGTGCCTTACTTGCAGGTATTCCTAAAGGAACGACACAGTATTCTCCAGTCAAAAATCCCAAAAATGCCAAGAAACGTAGAGATGTAGTCCTCATGTCAATGAACAACCAAGGATTCATCCGACCTAATGAATATCAAGAGAGCAAAAAACAACCTATAGAACTTATAGGTCAAAAACAGACATCTGTCAGACAAAAACGGAACACCGCTGGACATTTTATTGATCATTTAAAAAACGAGCTTGAAGACATATCAGAACTAAAGAACAGTTTGTATAATGAGGGACTAAAAGTTTATACAACAATTGATATGTCCATGCAATCCCTTGCGATGCAAACAGTGGCAGAACACCTGCGTTTCTTGGACTATAAGTATGGAAAGCACCTTCCAAACTATGATAAGAATAAGGACAATCCAAAGGGTATAGACCCACAGTCAAGGTATCTACAAGCTGCACTGATTGCTTTTGAACCGAAGACCGGTGCTGTAAAAGCGATGGTAGGGGGGCGCGAGTACCGTATAGATGGTGTAAATCCATACATACACAAGATGAGAAATTACAATTTCTTAAACCGAGCATTAGGAAATGCCAAACGTCAACCGGGTTCGGCATTTAAGCCAATTGTCTTCACAGCCTTAATGGAGGATCCCGCGTTAATCACGCCGTCAACCATCATTGTTGACAAACCGTGGGAGATTCAACACCTACCGGGACAACGTTGGAATCCTGGCAACTATTTAGAGGGTAAGTACTATGGACCTGTATCTGTAAGAAGTATACTAAAGAAATCCATCAACGTTGCCACAGCACGGGCTGCTTGGGAAACACCTGAAACTGCGGAAGGATATAGAGAAGGGATTGTCAGGGTTATAGACCTATCTCAAAGAATGGGGATTTCTACTAAAATGGATCCTAAAAAACCTTCACTTATATTGGGAGCATTTGGTATGACAGTGCTTGAACTGACCTCTGCTTACGGTGTATTTGCAAATCGCGGCATCAAAGTTGAACCAAAATACATAGAATACATTACTGATAAGGAAGGCGAGATAATCTATCCAAATGAGAATTATCAACAGGATAGAACACGTGTTATAGATGAAAAGACAGCGTATCAGATGACCTCTATCTTACATAGCGTTATAAAATCAGGAACAGCTATTAGGGCAACACGGAAACCGTTTTATCTAAATCTACAGAATACACGGCCTGTTGCTGGGAAAACAGGAACTACAAATGACTACGTGGATGCATGGTTCATAGGCTATACAAATGACTTGGTGGTAGGCGTTTGGGTTGGTCTTGACAAACAGCAGAGAGGTATACGTAACTACAATCAGCAAGGAGCCTGGGCAGCACTGCCAATTTGGGCACGATTCGTTGCTGAAGGTGTCCGTGGTCTTAACAAGGATTTTGAAGTTCCGAAAGGAATTGAGTTCTGGGAGATTGACAAGACCACAGGATTATTAAGGAATAAAGAGAAATGTCCTCCGGAGAACATCAGTAACGAACCTTTTATTCAAGGACAAGCACCTACCAGAATATGTGATAAACATTAGACTATTTTTTAGTCAACATACTATTGTAGGTCGCGATTCGGAGATCGCTCCTACAGAATCTTTGTAATGTAGGAAGGAACTCCAATTCCCGACTTTTTTATGCCATCAAAAGACACTTGACTAAACATTAGACTATTTCTATTCTTGAAATATGAAGGATGACAATGAGAGAGAGTTTTGATTTACGTCCATCTATATCTCCTATAAACGTGGATCCTGAAGCACCATCTATATCTTTTGACTTAGTCTCTGATTTCTCACCTGAAGGTGATCAGCCGCAAGCGATTGATAAACTCACTGAAGGTATCCTCAGAGGTGACAGGGCACAAACCCTCTTGGGTGTAACAGGTTCTGGTAAGACCTATACGATGGCGAACATCATACAAAACGTTCAACGGCCGACCCTTGTTATCTCACCCAATAAGACGCTTTCTGCGCAACTTTACAACGAGTTTAAGACATTCTTCCCGCATAATGCTGTGCATTATTTTGTTAGTGATTATGCCTATTATCAACCAGAAGCATATATCCCATCTACAGATACATTCATTGAGAAGGATGTACGAATAAATGAAGAAATAACACGGATGCGACTTGCTTCTACTGCTTCCCTTATGTCGCGTCGTGATGTTATCATCGTTGCAAGTGTGTCATGCTTATACGGTCTCGGTTCTCCGCGAGAGTTTGAAGGACAGAAAGTGGATTTAGAGGTCGGCAAGATAGTCCGTCGTGATGAGTTCTTGCGTTCCTTAGTTGAAATTCAGTATGTTAGGAACGACATCGACTTTTGGCAGGGCACTTTTCGTGTCAGAGGTGATGTGATTGAGGTGTTCCCGGCCTATAGCGAAAGTGCCTATCGTATAGAATTATTCGGTGATGAAGTTGATAGAATATGTGAAATTGATACGACGACAGGTGAGATCTTAGGAAAGTATGAAACACTTGAAATCTATCCAGCTAAACACTTTATGACGGATGCAGATATTTTTGAGGAAGCTCTGATTAACATAGAACTTGAACTGCATGAACGGATTGCCACATTCGAAAAAGACCACAAGTTGTTAGAAGCACAACGTATTGAACAGAGAACACGTTTTGATTTGGAGATGTTGCGAGAAGTCGGTTATTGTTCTGGTATAGAAAACTATTCACGACACCTATCTGGATTACAATCTGGGGAACCCCCATACTGTCTTTTAAACTACTTTCCTGAAGACTTTCTTCTCTTTATTGATGAATCACACGTTACTTTACCCCAATTGAGGGGCATGTATCTGGGGGATAGAGCACGGAAGACAACGCTTGTTGATTACGGTTTCCGTCTGCCTTCGGCTTTAGACAACAGACCTCTTAAGTTTGAGGAAGTACAAGCCTATCTCAAACAGGTCATCTATGTTTCCGCTACACCGGGTCAGTACGAGATGGAGGAGGGTGGACAGATCGTTGAACAGATAATTCGTCCTACAGGTTTGATTGATCCTCAGATTTCTGTTCATCCGGTTCGCGGTCAAATTGATCATCTGATAGGTAAAATAAACGAACGGGTTAAGAACAAGCAGCGCGTTCTTGTTACAACGCTGACGAAACGGATGGCAGAAGATTTAAGCGAGTATCTGATTGAAGCCGGTATACGTGCAAACTACATGCATTCTGAAATTGATGTGTTTGACCGAGCTCGTATCCTTAGACAGCTCCGTGAAGGTGAGTTTGACGTGCTTATTGGCATTAACCTGCTAAGAGAAGGGCTTGATTTACCGGAAGTATCGCTTGTAGCAATCTTAGATGCGGATCGTCCTGGTTTCCTTCGTTCTGTCACGTCTTTGGTTCAGACATCTGGTCGTGCAGCACGTAATGTGGATGGAGAGGTTTTACTTTATGGTGATACCATCACTGATGCAATGGCAGCTGCGATGTCCGAGACACAACGGCGACGAGAAAAACAGTTGATTTACAATGAGGAAAACAATATCACACCTGCGACGATACAGAAAGCGATTGAGCAGCTTATTTCTGAATCAAATGAAGAGTATATCACAAAAAAACCTGCTAAAGATATCCCAGTCGTCAAAGAAACCAGTACAATTGAAGATATTGAATCGATTATTACGGATTTAACCCGACAGATGCAGAAAGCCGCTGTTGACTTAGATTTTGAGCTCGCTGCAAATTTACGCGACCAGATAAAGGAATTAAATGAACAGCTGCCTGATGAACCAATTCCATATTAGTCGGTCTTGAAATTTGAAAAAGCCAATTATGCCGCGTTCCTTTCTAGTACTTAGTCAACTTTTTTGATGGCACTAAAAAGTCGGGAATCGGAGTTCCCTCCTACAATACTAAGGAGTTGGTAGGAGCGATCTCCGAATCGCGATCTGCAATAGTATGTTGACTAAGCACTAGTTAACGACTTATGTTAGTTGGTTATTTATATGTGATATTCTATTTCATATATAAATGAAATGCTAAAATTGTATCAAGAATCAATCAATCTTCTACAGATATTGAAAATTTGACATTTTCTGGTGGTTTCATTCGACTTAATGAATCTCTGAATTTCTGTGCCATCCTTCTGTGTTTAGGATTATCACTATTTTCAAGTTTAGAAATATAGTTTTGTAATTCCTCAACAGAGTTAGTTTCAAATGTAGGATTGCCTTTGGTTGGCTTTAAAAGACTTGAATCACCAAAGTTAGTAATTACCAGTCCATTTTCGGTAGATTTCTTTATGATAAGATTATCAAAATCCTCTTTTATACTCGCTTGTGATTTAGATAAGTCCTTATTTGATTTTGGCTTAACATCATCTGATAGCTCAGGTCGCTCAGGATCTGATCGCTCAGGACTTTCTGATGCCAAATTCTGTTGGTTACTACTAGGTTGTTGTTGTTGCTGTATTGCCTTTCTTATATCCTGTCGCACAAGGTTCATTTCTGATTCAGTTGGAGCTCTATACACTTTTTTAGGCGTCTTTACTTTTTGTTGCTGAGATACATTGTAGGCATATAAACCTAAAAAAACTACCGCAATTGACAAGAAAAATATGACAGCAGTTGTTTTAAAAAACTTTTGATTTAACATGAGTTATTCGCCTCCACAGTTGTAGAAAATGTTATTAGTGTTTAGTCAAGCGATAATTGGATAGGTATCAACAATAATCTGGAATCGGAGTTCCATCTACAAAGACAGATCCTTCTTCGGTAGGAGTGACCTCCAAATGTTGATTATCCCATTAAATTTAGGCAGATAGACCACTTCTGTTCTGTCCAAAATGCTCTAATTCGCTTGAAAAGGTTTTTCATAATGAAAATGCATCCTCACACCTATCCCAAAGATTAGGGCACCGTATTTAAGCGGTATTTCAAAAAGAAACGTCCTTATTAATAAAGTATATTGATGATTTTTCAGTTTGTCAAGTAAAACACAGGTAAAAAAGACGGGTGTGTAAATATTTTGTCACCATAATTGTCAATTTAAGAAGATAAATCCAATCAATTAGTGTCCTCAGTCCCGTAGGGACGATATGTGCAAAATAAGGCAATAACATAAACATATCGTCCCTACGGGACTAAAGAGGGTTAACAGCACGTTTTTCTATAAACATATCGTCCCTACGGGACTAAAGATATACTCATAACAGATTAATCCCTATAAATTGACACATAAGGTTACATAATCTTTACGGGCCAGAGAACATCCAGTGACAAAAACTTTACACACCCGTAGACATATCAATGTTGTATAAAATTACGTTATCTGCTATAATGAGAGTATAGACAAGTACGTTGATTATCGAAACTGATTAAACGAATAAGAAGAAAGGAATAGATTATGTTTGTTTGTACTGCTTGTGGTTACCTTTGGAAAGAAGCATCAGAACCTCCCGATGAATGTCCGGCTTGCACTGCCCCGAAAGAGAAATACATACCTTATGATGACAGAGCTGAAAGGCATGTTAAACGTGCTGTTGCTGCGCATGTCATGTATCCAGATGAAGAAGGGGCTGATCTCCGTGCAGAGAATTCAGCACTCTCATCACACATCAGGTTTGCATTGGTTGGTCTGCTTGAGGATTTGAAAAAAGAATAGAACCCGTTACGTTATCCCTGATAAAGAATCCCTGATACACATTTACATGAAAGGAATAGCATTAGCGTTACTATGCCTGACAGTTAATGCTGAAATGTTATATGAAACAGATTAGATACATGCTGACACTGTTCCTCGTGTTGTTACCCGGAATGGTGTCAGCACAAAACCTTGAAGAACGTGTCGTTGAACACATCTATCCAAATGGTTTAAAACTTTTGATGATTGAACGGCACACATCTCCTACCGTTGCTCCCTATATCCTTTTCAAAGCAGGTTCCGTTGACGAATCAGACGACTCCCACGGTATTGCACACATGTTGGAACACATGCTATTTAAGGGTACAAAGACAATTGGAACGACTGACTATGAAAATGAGGAAGTGGTTTTGAATAAAATTGATACTATCGGTGACCAGTTGGATTTAGAACGCGCGAAAGGAAGTAGAGCAGACGCTGCAAAAATTACTGAATTAGAAGAATCATTGAAAGCGTTACAAGAAAAGGCTGAACAATTCACTGTTCCAGGTGAATATACCGAAATCTACACAAAACACGGTAGTACCGGTTTTAATGCTGGCACGTCGGTCGACTTCACTATTTACACTGTGGAACTCCCTTCTAACAAACTGGAATTGTGGGCAATGCTTGAGTCCGATAGACTCAAGAACGCCGTACTCAGGCAGTTTTACGTTGAACGTGAGGCAGTTAAAGAGGAACGCAGGATGGTCGTAGATTCGCAACCGGGTGGTAAACTCTATGAACAATTCATGGCTGCTGCTTTTACGGCACATCCTTATGGAACGCCTATCATTGGGTGGTCTTCTGATATTGCGCTACTAAACAGAAAGAAAGCTGAAGCGTTTTTTAAGACCTACTATGCACCGAATAACTCAGTCATGGTAATTGTTGGCGACATAAACGTGGAGAAAACCATCAAACTGATTGAGAAGTATTTTGGTGATATACCTTCCCAGCCACTCCCTGACGAAGTGACTGTAAAGGAGCCTAAACAGGAAGGTGAACGTCGCATTGAGGTCGAATTTGATGCGGAACCGAGATTGATGATCGGTTTCCATAAACCTACTGTGCCGCATTTCGATGATTATGTTCTGGATATGATAAGTGCTATTCTGTCTGACGGTAGAACCTCACGTTTTTACAAGAACATTGTAGAAGAGAGCATCGCGGTCTCTGCTAACTCTATAAACGGTTATCCAGGAGCAAGATACGACAATCTTTTCGTTATCAATGCTTCACCAAGTTCACCCAATACGACAACTGATGTTGAGGACGCAATTTACGAACAGTTGGAAATACTGAAAAATGAACCTGTGGAAGAAAAAGAATTTAAACGCATTCTGAAACAGATAGATGCTGGATTCATTAGGGCACTGAGCTCAAATGCGGGTATGGCACGGCAACTTGCATTCTATGAGAGTATTGCTGGAGACTGGCGATATATTCTTGAGTGGCGGAAAAAGATGTATGAAATCACACCTGACGACATCATGCGGGTCGCAAACACTTACTTTAACAAAAGCAACCGGACGGTCGCTACACTTGTTAAAAAGGAGAAGGTTATGGTTGCAGATACGATCATGGAGGAAAGTGAATAATGAATCATCTAATGACGAAGAAACTATTTCTCGGATTACTCTCTGTTACTATGGTTGTATTGAGTAGTCTACCACTCATTGCAAGACCGCATGAGGAGCTAACTTATGAACCGATTCAGTTCAAGCCACCAGTCCCAGAAGTTAGAAAACTGTCGAATGGCATGACACTGTATCTGCTTGAGGATCACGAATTGCCGGTATTTGACATAAACGGTATCGTTAAAACTGGAACGATTTATGATCCGATTAATAAAATTGGATTAGCATCAATCTTCGCAAGTGTCATGCGATCAGGTGGTACAGTATCCCGTGAACCGGACGTTCTCAACGAAGAATTAGAATCTATGGCTGCATCTGTTGAAGTCGGTATGTCTCCCGAATATGGATCAGTCAGTCTGTCAACTATGGCTGAGGACATTGAGAAAGGGTTAGAAATATTTGCGGATGTACTACGTAATCCAGCATTCAGACAAGAAAAACTTGATCTGCGAAAACAACAGGCGATAGAAGCGATCCGAAGAAGAAATGACAATCCTATCCAATTGGCATGGCGGAACTTTTCATCAATTCTCTACGGCAAAGACCATCCGTTCGGTTGGTATTCAGAAATTGAAACAGTTGAGAGCATTACCGTTGAAAACCTAAAGACTTTTCATTCAAAGTATTACCATCCCAACAACATTATGCTGTCAATAACGGGTGATTTTGAGACGGAGCAATTGATTAATCAACTTGAAAAGGTGTTTGCCGGTTGGATAATGAATGACATAGATTTTCCTGACATACCTGCAGTTGAGATATCATATCGACCTTCTGTGAACCATATTCAGAAAGACCTACCACAGACAACAATGTTGATTGGTCATCTTGGCATAAAACGAACACCTAATTTTCCTGATTATTTTGCGCTGACCGTGATGAACGACATACTCGGTGAGGGTGGATTCACTTCAAGATTGATGAAGCAGGTGCGCGAGAAACACGGATTGGCATATATGGTCGGAAGTCTGATGCCAACAAATCTCTATACAAATCCAGGAGAATGGTTTGCATATTGCGGTTCCAGTTCCGAGAAGACAGCACAAGCAATATCACTGATCATTGACATAATACGTGAGGTGCGCGAAGAACCCGTATCCGAAGAAGAACTACAGTTAACAAAAGATTCCCTTGTCAATTCTTATGTATTCGGATTTGAAAGTAGTTCTCAGATTGCATTTCAACAGATGATGCTTGCATATCGGGAATTTGATCCGGACTTTCTTGTAACATACACCGACAACATCGCGAAAGTGTCAGCGGAGGATGTTCAAGCAGCTGCTGAAAAGTATTTACAACCTGATGGATTGACAATCGTCACTGTGGGAAACCAGGATAACTTTGATCGTCCTTTAAGCGAATTTGGCACAGTCAACGAGATAGTAATTGCGCAACCAGAGTCTCCTCCATCCGAACCCTTACCTGAAGGGACAGCATCTGACATCGCAAAAGCAAAGGAGATCGTTGCGAATGTTGTCAATGCAATGGGTGGTATGGATAAGTTAAAATCAGTTAAGACTATTGTTTCAGATGCAAAGTCATCCATGAATACGCAGATGGGAAGAGTTGAGATAGGTGCTGTTATCTATCAGGTTTATCCGGGTAAACTGCGACAAAATATGACAACACCCCAAGGTGAATTGAGTTTTGTTTTTGATGGAGAGGTAGGCTATATCGTAGCTCCGCTGGGAGCACAACCACTACCACCGGAGATGTCCCGTTCGTTAAAGGACGCTGTTTTTAGAGACATTATTCCGCTATTCGTCCATCTCGTAGAAGCTGATGTCCCTGTTCAATTTGCTGGGATTGAAGAGATCAATGGTGAGTCTACTTCTACTCTTCTCGTGAAACAACCGTCGGGAGAAACCCTTAAGGTTTATATTAGCAATGATACACATTACGTGGTAAAGTATGCGTTTCGTGAATCAGAACAGGGTGTGATAGTTGATAAAGAGAGGTATTATTCGGATTACAGAGAGATCGATGGTGTGAAAATCCCGTATCGTGTTGATGAGCATGTAAACGGGAATCTTGCTTCTGAGAGTAGAACTACAAATGTTAAACTGAACATTGATGTAGATGAATCGCTATTTGAGGTAACAGAGTAAGTGAGTTAACCTAACGTGTCTTCTGAAAAGTTTAGAACTGAAAATTCAAATCCGGTAGGAGCGATTAGAAAAACGCACCATTTCTAAGCATTAAAGTATCCGATAAGGTCTTGATCACCATCAGAAGAAATGTCTGGAGTTTCTTGGTTCTTTGAAAAAACAGACTCAAACTCGTCATCAACTAAGAGTCTGTCAATTGTTGCACAGATCGTCTTCTCCGATAGTTGTTGAACTATGACCATATCAGAAGTCCAAAAGTAGAGACCGTCAGCACATTCACCAGTCTTCTTGTATTGCTTCATTATGGTTTCAATGTTCCTTATTGTAAAAAACACTGCAGAAAAACTATCACCGTTTGGGAAAGTGACTTCTACATCAACATTACCATTATTAGGATCAAGTGGTACAATTCCATGATAAATTATGAGTTCATAGTTGTTGTGATGTATTTTTGTGTAAGGTTGTCCCATCTTAATTATCTCCAAAAAAGTTTAACACCTCAGTGATTACCTTTTGTTGGTTGTTTTTACCTGAGATTGCTAATATTTCAATTTGTGTTTCTCTGATTCTCCAGTAGACGCGAGCTCCACCACGCGTTCGCGATTCTATGATTCTACCACCAATGGATTTATTGCCTAAACCCGGATTTAAGTTTCCATTTTTTAACTGGTCCGTAATCTTCTTAATTTCACCAGGTAAAGCTGTAAGTGTTTTTCGACCTTCCCGAAGCAGTAATGGATTCTCAACAATTCGATTAGTCAACATCAGAATGCACTTATAAATTCATGAAATCGTTTTAATGTAACGTATCTAAAGACAAAATGCCAATATATTCTTAAAATCCGACTTTTTAGACTAAAGATACAGTCTTGAAATACCTACCAATTGGTAAAGGACCCGTCATCTCTTTGATAGCCGTGTGGGGGTCCGAATTGCTGTGTGGTGACATTTTTGAGTGCTTCTTCGTTAAATTCTATACCCAACCCAGGGGATTCGGGAGGTAACAAATGTCCGGATTCATAAGGCACTTGCACGGGGAAAACATCTGTCAATGAAGACATCGGAGCACGTGGAAGTTCCTGCACACCGACAAGTGAAGATGCTAAACAAAGATGTAAACATGCAGCAGTAGATACAGGTCCCAAAGGGTTGTGGGGTGCTAAGTGAATATAATGTGTTTCACACCATCCTGCGATTTTCCGCGCCTCTGTTAATCCCCCCGCTATACACAAGTCAACACGACAGTAATCCAATAGGTCTTCCTCAATGACTTCTCTGAAAGTCCACTTGCTATCGAACTGCTCCCCCACAGCAATTGGCACGGAGGTCTGTTGTCGGAGCCTTCTAAGACTCGCTGGGTTTTCACTTCTGAGTGGGTCCTCAATAAAGAAGGGATTATACTGTTCAACCATCTTACAAAAATCCAAACTATCCGCTGGATCAAGACGTGTATGCACATCAACGAGTATGTTTATATCATCTCCTAATGCTTCCCTGACGGCTTTTACCTGTTCTATCCCGTATTTTACAGCACGTCTCGGTTCGAATGTGTCTTTATCGCTTCCGTCTGCTAATCCCCATCTTGCGAACTTCCATCCTTCCTGATATGTTTTCTGACAACTCTCAACAAGTTTTTCTATGGAGCTGCCACCGTTATGTGGATAACAGGCAACCTTGTCTCGTGTGCGTCCTCCCAATAATTCATATACAGGAACATTGAGTGCCTTCCCTTTGATATCCCACAAAGCGATGTCCACAGCACTGACAGCAGCGGATTGAACAACACCGCCTGGAAAGAAGCCGCCTCGGAACATAACTTGCCATAGATGTTCGGTTTGGAAAGGGTCTGCACCGATTAATATTGGATGAAATGACCGGACAACTTCAGCTAAAGCGGTTGCTCTACGTCTTATCCCACCTTCACCGACGCCGTATATCCCAGTATCAGTCTCTACTTTGACAAAGAAATGTCCTGATGAAGAGACAAAAGACTTTACATCGGTTATTTTCATAATGAATTCCTTATTTGCTATTTGTACCATTTCCATAAATCATTACTTGGTTTTGGTTGTGCTACAAAGGAGTACACAAACTGGAAAGTTTGTGCTACAAAAGAGACAATATACATTGAAATGTTATGACTTTCTTATACCGCGTCTAAAGTGGGTGTGTTATCCTGACAATAGACTGGTCTGAAAAGTGTCTTTCTCTTGAATGACATTTCTTCAAGATGTTTTGGATGCGGTTGCCACTTGTGCCATTTGTTTCCTACGGTATTATAGCAATTGAAAACTGCGACACGATCATGTGTGTCGTCTGTCCATTTTGCGCCTGTATGTGTAATTGCTTCGGTAAAAACCAGCATTGATCCTGCAGGACAACTGTAGTCTTCCCATAAGGGTGAATTTCTGTCTGCAGTAGATTTTGGAGCGGGAAACGCGCCTTTATGGCTTCCTGTTAAGAACATCGTTCCACCGCCGCGTTCTTTAACAGGATTGAGTTCCCAGACAACCCGTGTTAGTCCGCTGTGTGCTCTATCGTGGTGTAAATGGTAGGTATGCGAATTACCCGGAAAATTGAGCATACCGCGTCCACCGTGGGGACGGAAGTTATCGTGTCCCTTTCCTCGTATGGTGAGAAAGGTGCCTTCAAACCTAAACCCGTAGCAGTTATCGTTTGCGTATCCAGATGTCAGGAATTCGTTCATGAAACCTAACACAACAGGGTGATCTGTAAGTGTTTCCAGTGGACCGCCGATTGATGAGCGATGGTGTTCTGGAATTGATTCTGGGTCCTGTTTGAGTTGATAACAGAATTCGCGCATCTCTTTGGTTTCTGTTTCACTCAGAACATTTGGAAACAGGAGCCATCCGCGCGTATCAAACATAAATCGTTGTTCTTCAGTGAGTGGGATCGGAGGCAAATTATCGGCATTCGTCGTAGGATTTGGCATAAAATACTCCAAATATAGTTCTTATACTAAAATGACGTGGTTTTTCATGTTTTGTCTTAAACAAGTGCGATAAGGATATCGCACCTACCGGCCTGGGGTGTCACTAATTTGACACCTATGGTGTGATTAGGAAATCGCACCTACCGTTATGAATCGCGTTAATTTGATATTAGCCTTTCTTCTGTCCGTACAGACGTTCTGTTTCCTGATTCAACCAGGAGCCGTAATCTCGTGGCATGTCGTCTGGTGGACTTAACCCGTTTTCATTTCTCCATCTGAGCAAAGGATGATCTCGGTTTTTCTGTGGCAGGTCAACACGTTTTCCATATACTGCCGATTCAAATATCCCCATGAGGATTTCCATAACATGCCGTCCTTCATCACCGCTACACTCATGTTCTCGGTCTTCATCAAGTGCGTTCACATATTCGTCAACGAGACAGTAGTCATCAATATCCGCACCTTTATCTTTGTCAAAATGTTCTGGAATGATAGGTGTCAGTTTCTCCCATTGGTCATGCGTACCGTCGGGGAGAAAATGTGGAGTTGGTAGCCACCATGCCCCTTTCAGTTCAGACCAGAAGAGTCTCCCTTCACTTCCGTAGAGTTCAAGAACATAGGCATCACTGGTTACCTTTTGAAATCTTTGTTGAATTAATGTACCTGTGACATTGTTATCAAATTGTAGTGTTGATGTAGTATATTCACCTGCGACAATACCCATTCCAGCGGGTGAAGGGATAACATCCTCTGGTGTCAGTTGTCGTCCGCCAGCGGTTGCTTGTGTCACAACACTTCTACAGTGTCCACCGAAACGTAGCATGTTGTTAACGACATGCGTTCCAATGTTCATAAGTCCGTACCCTGCATAGTAACCTTTACCGCATGCGTACATATATCTTAGTTCGCCAATTTTACCTGCCTCAAGTGCCTTTGCCACGGCTTGGATAGTTGGACTTACGCGGCGTTGATGGTGCACCGCGACCCGAGCGTTTTTCTCTTGTGCCTTTTGAATGACGGCATCCGCTTGGACTAAATCAACACAGAGCGGCTTTTCGACTTCAATGTTGACTCCGTGTTCAAGGACTTGCATACAGAGTGGATAGTGCAAGTCTGTTGCTGTCGGAATGGCAACTATATCTGGTTTCGTCTGCTGAATCATTTCATCTACATCAGAGAACTGTGCAGACACGTTGACGATCTTACCAAGAGCTGTTAGTCTATCCTCAAGTAGGTCACAGAGTGCTACTATTTCTGTGCGTGGATGTGCATGGTAGGCTTTTGCTGCGGAAGTGCCTCTACTACGACATCCTAATATTGCGACACGATAATTCTTCATGGGTAAAAATGTTGAATCCTTTTAAACTAAAACAGTTTTGTTTAATATTAACCAATTGTGTGTATCCTGTCAAGTGTTTAACTCGCTTTATTTTTTTGCGTTCTCTTTTTCTCGTTTTTCTATGTTTCTTCAGCTGGCTTCAGCGACTTGTTCTACCAATTTGCTCGGATGAATAGAGAGATACTCTCTAACCTCCAGGTTCATCCGATCTATTTCGGAGAGAAAACCACCGACTGAGAGTCTATATTTCTGTGGATTTGTTTCCACCTCTCGGATTCTTTTAATTTGTTTTGAAAATGCCTGATGCGTGCTAATGTAGTCTTAAGTTCTTGATTGTTCTGAATCATTTTCTGGACTTTTCTTCATATAGATTACGTTTTAGCATCTTGATTGATATCGGCATGTTCTGTGTGGAGGGAGTCTTTTAATATGGAGAGAATCTCCAACACTTTATCCAATTGCGGTGGGTGCTCGGGACTAAGGAGATACGTGAGATCCTGCGGACTGAGATGTGTCCATGCAACAAGTTCTTCAATTCCACCTTGCGCTTCTGCAATATCTTTCATGGTAAGCAATAGTATCTCAATGTTGCCATCTTTATCAAAATCTTGGAGTGCAACTTCAAGATAACCTTTCGCAAATTCTGGTTGCGCCAAGTCTTTAAGCAGATAGTCTTTAAAAAGGGTTGTGCATTGCTGTAGTTTAATATCTATATCCATGGTGATTATTCCTTCATTTGTTCCAGAAAATCATTCCAATAGTTTTGTGCTTTGACGTAGTATGATGGAGTATCTCTCTGGGGCGAATTTGCATTTCTATAAGTATAATGAATTATTAGCAAGTTTTCAACCTTTTTCCATCCAAACAGTATGAGAACTACCTCTTACCAATCTCACACTAAATTATTATCACCGTCGTTCTGCATGGGTTCACTTCCATAAATCCATTCGCGAATTTTTCTGCATTGATGTCATTATTTTGTATTCTAATAAAGTACCTATTTGCTGGGTATGAAATTTGTGTCTGTTATTAATCGTAATTGGTTAGAAATTGTTCTAAACTCAACACTATATTCAACAGCGTAAATTATACCATGTCAATATGAAAATGACAATGAATTAGATGGGAGGGGGTGTGTGTAAATATTTTGTCACCATAAACGTCAATTTAAGAAAATAAAGTCTATCTATTAGTGTCCTCAGTCCCGT
>JAAXGN010000114.1 GCA_012267415.1 Candidatus Poribacteria bacterium
TTAACGCGTTTGGCATAAATTATATAGCAACATTCGATGTAACCATAGTCGCCTTCCTGCCATACTTTAGTCGCCTTCCTGCCATACTTTGCACCCTGGGGTTCCGCAACCCCCCCATATATAAGTTGTCTCCGAGTGTGAGTGCCGGGGGCCAGACTCATTGTCTGCTATGCTAGTAGGTGTTTGAAACAGAACACTGAGGGCAAGCAGTGTCAAAACAATTCTAAAGCCCTTAGATTTTGAATTCATTAGACATTCCTCCTATTTTTCGGGGACTGCTTTGGGAAGGCAAAGGGTAAGGTATGTTGCGTCCTTAGCAATCCTTTCTTGTAAGGTGCTAACCTGAAAAATAGACAAAATGCATCCATTTTGTGCTACAATTAGGTTAGTGCTGTCATTCCGGACTAATGGCAGTGCCGCGCCGAGTAGTGTTAGTGGCACCATCGGCGCACCTCAAAATAGAGAGGCTGCCATTACAAGAAATGTGAGCTCGGTATGAAAACCAACGCGCTTGCGTCAAAACTCACAACCTATAGTTAGCTAGTTAGCAAGTTTCGTGCCAATTCCAAAAATAAAATACACGGCCCTGTCGAATCCACTGAAACCCAGAGAATCCTATCTATGACAATACGCCCAAAATATAGGCACACACTCGGTTTACCGAAAACTGTTCCGAAGAATAGAATCTTCTTCCTATTCTCAAGATTTCTATTGTTATGTCGAATGCAGACCCATTTTGAACTATTCATTTTTATACAGCGCATCATATTGATACATGAGAACCGCGTTATTCTATCTGCGTTTCTACACTCGCGCGTTCTACGGAAGTGCTGATATTGCCATAAGCCCAGAAAGCTGCTGATACGGTTTACACTATTGAACTGCTGATCTTTAAGTAGATAAATTAGTTCGTAGTAGTGCGATTTATCGCACGTTCTCAGGTCACCAACGGGAGACCATGAATTGCCCTACTACAAACGGTGGGACTCCGAATTTTAGAATGGACAGACGACTATGTTAACAGGTCTGTGCAAAAAAAACGAAAGGGTCTTCATCCTCAAGAGTCAACATCAGCGAAATAAATCTCATATTTTTTCAACTTCCTTTGTAGCGTGCTTCTGCCAATCCCTAACTTTTTGGCAGCTTGGGTCCGATTCCCGTTAAGCGAGGCTAATACCTTACGGATGAACGTTTCTTGCACCTCTTCAAGCGTCATGTCGAGCGAAACCATTACGTCTCGGTCATTTTCCAGTGTAGATGGTTTTTCAGAGATGTGCAATAGGTGATCCGGCAAGTGTTCGGGTAAGAGCATCTGCCCCTTAACAAAGTGAGATGCACTTTCAATGACATTTTCCAACTCCCGCACATTTCCGGGCCACGGATAACTTCTGAGAAGAACCAAAGTTCTCGGTGCAATCTGTGGAATTTCTGATGCAGCGGCTCGGAGATGCTTCTCAAGAAAGTGTAGGATCAACGCTTCAATGTCTTCGCGTCGCGCCGCTAGCGTCGGTAAGGTTTCCGGTATCGCGGTACAGTTAAGAGAAACCAGTTCTCCCACCCGATTGCTGTTTTTGTGTAGCGCACGCGCGACTACACCTTTACCGGTCCCCGTTTCGCCAGAAATGAGGATTCGCATCGATGTCGCTGCGAAGTGTTCAATTTGTTGTAGGACTTCAAATGATGTCCCTATAATCTCCACGTAATGTATTTCTCGCCATCTTAACCTAAGGGCCTCCTAAAAAAAACTCGTCCTAACTCCGCCGAACAAGGCAGCGGAGGGACGATCAGAGAGAAAACAGCACAGTGATACTTGCTGATACTGTATTGTAAAAATATTACTTAACTTATGTAAAGTGGAGAGGAGGGGGGGTACATTGTTAACTCATCGTTAACAGTGCACGACAGGAATGAGCGAAGGCCCAAGTAGTACACAATCCTTTGGCACC
>JAAXGN010000117.1 GCA_012267415.1 Candidatus Poribacteria bacterium
CCCTCTTCAGCTTCAGGAGCATTCACGAGCATTTCTTCGCGTGGATATGAGGGTTTGACAACATCCGGTTTAGCAACATGAGATGCCTCAGTTTCTGAACCCATGATAAAAACTTGATGCGGATGGATGTGCGATGTCGGCGGCACATCATCTGTCTCGAGTTTATTCAACTTCCCGATATAGTCCAAAATGCGAGTAAGTTGCTCGGTAAAATGCTCCGTTTCTTCCTCATTAAATTCAAGGCGCGCCAAGTTTGCGACGTGGCGTATACCTTCGGTAGTAATCGTTGCCATTTTTTTCTACTTTATCTCCTCACTAATAATCAGATATTGTCAGCGGTGTAAGTGATGGGTCAAGTTGTTTGGTCATACCAGCACGATTAAACCGAACAGTGACATAGACCCCTTGCCTCAATCTACTGATTTTCGTTATCTTACCCCTTCCGAATTGCGGATGGTGAACAATCTGACCAACGCTGTAGTCTGGGAAATTATCGGAAACCCTCCCATACGTGGTTCCTGCTTCAAGGAATGGAGAATGGTACCGGTCAACATGTTTGATGAGGTGATCGGAAATCTCGGAAATAAAGCGTGATGGAGTCCGATATTCTGAATCTCCATACATTCGCCTTGAACTGGCATGAATAAGATAGATCCTCTCCATCGCTCGTGTGATCCCGACGTAACAGAGTCGTCGTTCCTCCTCCAATTCCGCTTGCGTATCAAGGGAACGCTGATGGGGTAGATACCCTTCTTCCATACCGACAATGAAAACAAACGGAAACTCCAAACCTTTTGCACTGTGCAAGGTCATTAAGGGCACCATATCCATCTCGTCAGCCTCCATAGCATCTATATCTGCTGTAAGGGCGACATTTTCTAGATAGTCAGCGAGGGTTGGTGTAGAGGAGTTAGATTCGTATTCAATAACCGCACTAACTAACTGTTCAATATTTTCAATTCTGCCTTGTGCCTCAAGGGTATTCTGACTCTCAAGGTCCTTAAGATATTTAGTGTATTGTAAGATATGATATAAGGCATCAGAAGGTAAAACATCATTACTTAAGTCGTCGAAGATATTCCTGAATCTTCTCACCTTCGCTTTAATACCACTACTGATTTGTGAGATTTCATCAACACGCTTGACTGCCTCGAATAAGGAAATCTGTTCGTCAGTAGCAAAATCAATAAGTTTCTGGACTGTTTTCATACCGATGCCACGACCTGGAACATTGATAATGCGTCGAAGACTAATTGAATCGTCAGGATTGCATATAACGCGAAGATAAGCAAGAAGATCTTTGATTTCCATCCGATCATAAAAGCCTAAACCGCCAATAATTTGATAAGGAATATTGCCTCTTCGAAGTGCTTCTTCAAAAACCCGAGATTGCGCAGTAGTCCGGTAAAAGATAGCAAAATCTGCGTAATCAACTCCCTCTGTGTGCAAACTTTCAATCTGCGCGACAACGTAGTTAGCTTCGTCGTTTTCGTCCATTGCCTCATAGCAAAAGACCGGATCACCTTGTTCGTTTTCAGTCCAGAGTTGTTTTTCTTTTCGGGCTTTATTGTTCCGGACGACATTCCACGCTGCTTCTAAGATATTTTTTGTAGATCGATAGTTTTGTTCCAAGGGGAACACCTTGGCATTATCTCCATAATCCTTTTCAAAGTTAAGGATATTTCTGATATCGGCACCACGAAAAGCATAAATAGACTGGTCATCGTCCCCAACAACACAAAGATTTCCTTGTGGTTCAGCCAATTGTCGCACAATCCTGTATTGACACTGATTCGTATCCTGAAATTCATCAACAAGAATGTAGCTAAACTTGTTCTGATAATATCTAAGCACATCTGGATGATTATCAAACAATTCTAAAGTAGAAAGAAGCAAATCGTCGAAATCAAGGGCGTTATTTTGACGAAGCAAATTTTGATATATAGGGTAAACCTGCGCAACAATCTCTTCAAAGTGGTCCCCAGCAACGTTGGCGTACTCCGCAGGGCTGAGAAGATCGTTTTTAGCACGGCTAATGTGACTCAGAATGGCGCGTGGGTTATACTGTCTGTCTCCACGTCCAAGTTTCTTGAGAGCTTCTTTGACAACAACAGCCTGGTCGGTTGTGTCAAAAATTGTAAAGGCGTGGGTATAACCTTCTAAACTATCAATTTCTCGTCGTAGAATCCGCGCACAGGTTCCATGGAAGGTTGCTACCCAAACGTTCCTGCTAACTCCCTCATCAATTAGGGCATCAAGCCGATCTTTCATCTCCTTTGCCGCTTTGTTCGTAAAGGTTACAGCGAGGATATGGTAGGGAGAGACATCGTGATGTTCGAGGAGGTAGGCGATGCGGTGTGTGATGACGCGCGTTTTTCCACTGCCGGCACCAGAGAGAAGGCAAAGAGCCGGACCCTCAACGTGTTGGACTGCTTCGCGCTGAACATCATTTAAGGAACTTAATAGGTTATCGGTCAATGGTTACCCCTCGCCTCGTCGTATTAGGGGAAGCACACTTTGTCATATATACTTGCAAGTGGTGCATTAGAGCCCCCAACTTTATTTCATAAAGTATACACGATTTGGGTTAATTTTGCAAGGGGAAAATATCAACGGTACAGAGCGTTTCAGATGAGGTATTCCTTCAAGAACTGCCCTGTGTAAGAGGCTTTGACCTTCGCAATCTCTTCGGGTGTCCCTTGCGCCAACACATCTCCACCCTTATGTCCGCCCTCTGGCCCGAGATCAATGACATGATCGGCGGTTTTAATGACATCGAGATGATGCTCAATCACAACGACTGTATGTCCACTATCAACGAGA
>JAAXGN010000158.1 GCA_012267415.1 Candidatus Poribacteria bacterium
GTTTTTAGGACAATGAAAAACCGACAAACGAATTATCATTTAGAGATAATGGTTTTAGTTATCTATTGTCTGCGGGTAGATTGGACTGGGACAACACTTGCTGGTGTCGTTTTAACATCCGGTTTTGAGTCCCCCACGTCACATTAAATATAACACATTCAGAAAAAAACTTGAAAGTATTAGCGGGACTGCCGCTTTTGTGCCTGCACGCGCCTTTTGGCGCGGCGCAGGCTTTTTTTGTTACATTGGAGAAGAACTCCAATGTGCGCCTATTATTATAATTCCTCATATCTTTATTTTATCACATTTCAATAAACAATCTGTAGGTCGGGTAGAGCTTGCGAAACCCGACAGGAACGAAACGTGTCGGGTTTCGCTCCGCTCTACCCGGGGAATGCTAATAAAGCATTCATACCGTTGATTTGGACCTACGAAATAAACTTACGCATCCCCTTGATAAGGGGTTAGTGTGCATCCCCCCTTGATAAGGGGGGTTAGGGGGGTTAAAAAGTCGTTATTTTAGTGATTTAACCCCCACCCTCCCATACGCTATCGCTATGGGAACCCTTCCCCCTTATCAAGGGGACTTTAAGAGCAAAGGCATAAGTCCTGTATATAATGCGGATATACCACTAAATGAAGTTATAAACATGTATCAAAATTTCTAAAGTTTATTATACTTACAAAGGAGAAATTAAAATGCAAAAAAATATGTACGTTTTACTAATCACACTCATTGTTGGTGTTTACTTTGGTTTCGATCCTGGCACAGTTAGAGCCCAATTTTATGACGTATCTTTAGAAACGGATGCTGAACTTGACTATACAACCTTACAGACTGATACTAATGACTTTACTATTGCCTTGGTTGTAGTAAATTTCGGCGATACAGATACGATAACCTTGGACATAGAACTGGAGACCCCAGATGGAAATATCGTGTTCCTCACCGACGGGAGAGACCTTTCGTCTCCGACCTTAGATAAATATTCGGTGACACTTGAACTACTTGGGGAAGAAGATATAACATTGACGGTCCCAAGTACAACGTTATCGGCGGTTGGTCAGTATATTGTTACCGTCAGTGCGTCTTCTACAGGTGATTCCAGTGTATTTTCTTCCCAAACCTTTTATTTTAATGTCAAAGCTCCGCCAACTAAACTTTATGATCCAAGAATAATAGGTGTAATTTTCACTTTAAAATACGGCGCAGCAGGCTTAACCGTCCAGGGGTGGCCTTTCCGATTGTCTGATACTGAAGATGCAACTTATACCTTGTATGTAGGAAATAACGGCACAAAATTAGATCAGATGTTTCTTACAGTATCAGGTGAACTTGAAAATGCAACATTAACCCCACCTACAGTCGTGCTTCGACCAGGGAGTGAGGGTATTGTGACATTGACGATCCCACGCGCATCATTTTCAAAACGTGGCATATTTGAGATGACCGTCACAGCGGTATCTGAAAATGATGCCACGGCATCCGCTACCTTCCTCACTCATGTCTATGTCACAGATGATAGGGAGTCTATACCAGATCCAACGCCACCCATACCAGATCCATCGCCACCGATAACAGATCCATCGCCCCAAAAAGTTATCCTTAGCGAATTTATGTTTGAGACTGGGGGTGGGAGCATCCCGTTTCCGCAATGGATTGAAGTCTATAACAGTGGCAGCTCAACAGTAAACCTTCGAGGATGGAAACTCCACTTGAAACTGCTGCAGCTTTCGCTTTTAGAAACGACAATTACGTTTAAAGAGGACTTTATCATTCCACCCCAACAGCCGAGATTGATTGTTACCAATTTGGGAATACACTCAAAGGGCGGCAACCTTTCAGGTAACTCTGTCTATCATCTGGGTGCTTTGCATGCGGAGGAACTTGCACAAGGTGGTATAGCAAATCACAACCGTCTCATTACCCGTGGTGGGTTTTCTCTCAAACTGACAAATGCTGAAGATGAACTCATTGACCACATCGGCACACTGGAAGATAACAAGCAGACATGGGAACTTCCGGTATGCTTGATTGACAGGAGTATTCGCAGTTCTCTGATACGCCGTTTTGACGAAGGTGTGCCGCGTTCGGGGATAGAAAGAAACGGTTGGATGCGCGCTTATGACGCGATACGCCTCATCGGAGGGGTTTACTACGGAAGGCAGTATGATATCAGCACGCCAGGGTATCGGCGTGGCAAACCTTTACCTGTGGAACTTTCGCAATTCTCAGCAAAGTTTGTTAAGGATGAGGTCGTTATCAATTGGACAACGGAATCTGAACTTGATAATGCGGGGTTCAATATATACCGCAGTACCTCTCGCGCAAAGGATTTCCAACGCATCAATACCAAGTTGATCCAAGGTGCCGGCACTACGGGTGAACGAAACACATATCAATTCATTGACAATACCGCTAAACCCAATATCGCGTATTTCTACAGACTTGAGGATGTAGACCTCTCAGGCACGCGTGGCATCCTTACTACGTATCGGTTACGTGGTGTTATTACACCGACTGGTAAAATCACAACAAAATGGGGAACACTCAAAAATAATAGATAGTTCATTTAGGGTTTCTTCTGTAGGAACGACCGGGGGAATGCCATTGGGCGAATGCGCACATGGTATTCGCCATGATCCATATTTCGTAGGTCGGGTAGAGCGAAGCGAAACCCGACATGTATTGATTGTAGCTACTCTGTCGGGTTTCGTGCCTCTACGCGACCTACGGAAGAATGGAATAAAAATAATTAGAATTGATATAGCATTAACTACCTTGCGATGATCCGTTGTGAATCGCAAGATAGTTGCAAATCGCAAGATAAAGGAGTTATTATGATGAAATCATCAATTAGAAATCATAAATATGTTGTCCTCATTTTAGTGACAATTCTAATAGTTTCGGGAGTATATCTTTCAGGTTATGCAGATGTTACGCCTGTGAGTGACCGCACACCAGAAGTGCGTGATGCAATTGTGGCAGCAGTACCAGGTGTGGACGCTGCTGCGGATGTGACCGAAACGCACCTCGCAGCAATTACCAGTCTGAATCTGCGTGGCAAAGGCATTTCTGTACTAAAAAACAGCGATTTTTCTGGACTCACCGCACTTACGAATCTCAATCTATACAACAATCAATTAAGTAGCCTACCAGATGACATCTTCAAAGGACTAACATCCTTGACAACGATCCGATTAGGCAGAAACGTAGTTGATCCGTTTCCCTTTACCGTAGCGTTGGAAAAAGTTGCAGAGGGAGAATTCAAAGCGGTAGCCCCTGCAGGCGCGTTGTTCAATATTGTTTTACCGATTAGTGTTACCAACGGTAGTGTCACAGGGGGTGCCACGAGTCTCACAATCCCACAAGGGAGTGTGGAGAGTAGCATACTCACAGTCACGCGTACCGCGGGCACAACTGCGGATGTCACCGTGGATATCGGGACGTTACCGAGTTTACCTCACAGACATTACGGATACGCACTTGTTAAATCCGATACGTTACCCCTCACAGTCACCAGCGAAATCAACACTGCACCTGTGTTCACAGATGGTGCCAACACTACTCGATCTATTGCGGAGAATACGGCAACCGGTCAAAACATCGAAACTGCTGTGGCTGCGACAGATGCTGAAAATGATACGTTGACCTATACACTGAGCGGCGCGGATGCAGCATCTTTTGACATTGATAGTAACACTGGTCAACTCCGAACAAAGGCTGCCCTTGACTACGAATCAAAGAACACTTATACTGTCATAGTTACTGTCTCTGATGGTCTCCTCACGGAGACGATTACCGTTATTATTAATATCACCGATGTCCATGAAAACGTTGCACCGTCCTTCTATGAGGGTGATAGGACTGTACGTTTTGTGCAGGAGAATACGGTGGCAGATGTCAACGTCGGCAATCCTGTTTTAGCAATCGATGCAAATAACGACTTTTTGGTCTACACCCTCGGCGGTGTTGATGCTGATGCGTTTGAGCTTGATAGTAACGGACAACTGAAAACGAAGGCAGCTCTTGACTATGAAACAAAACGTATCTACCATGTAACGATCACCGTTGACGATGATGAACTTTCTGATACAATCACTGTTATCATTGGTGTGATTGATATGAACGCTACCGTTATCTCTACGGGATTTGTGCCGGTTGCGGACCGCACACCAGAGGTGCGTGATGCCATCGTCACAGCTGTACCAAACGTGACAGATGCCGCCAATGTTACTGAAGCACAGGTTGCAGCGATCACCAGCCTTAATCTGCGGAACAAAGGCATTGCAAAACTGAAAATAGGAGATTTTTCTGGGCTCACCGCGCTTACCAACCTGAATTTGTTTGGCAACCAACTCAGTAGTTTACCACCGGGTATCTTTAATGGATTAACAGCACTTAAGGCACTCAGATTAAGTCGCAACTTAGTTGACCCGATGCCGCTGATTGTGTCATTACAGCAAGTTGGAGATGGGGCATTCAAAGCAGTCATAACGACAGGCGCGCCATTTAAAATCGTCTTACCGATTAGTGTAACCAACGGGAGTATGAGTGGTGGTGCAACAAGCGTCACAATCCCACAAGGCAGTACGGAAAGCGCGATCTTTACGGTAATAAGCACGGGCACAGGAACGCCAAAAGTGGCATTTGGTACATTGCCCAGATTGCCGCGTAATCATTTCGGTTACGTCCTTTCACAGTCCACCGTCTGCAACCGCACGGAACAGGTAGCAGCGGCGATCGCAAAAGCTGTAGACGTTAGTGATTGCAGTGCAGTGACAGAAGTTGACCTTGCAACAATCACAATCCTGGATCTATCAGGATCCGCCATCACCTCCTTGAATGCAGGGGATTTTGCTGGCATGTTCTCGCTGAAGACACTTTATCTGGACAACAACGATCTCACCAGTCTGCCAGATGGCATTTTCGATGACCTCGTTTCGTTAGGTGAACTCTTCTTAAACAGCAACAAACTGACAACGATCCCCAGTGGAATCTTTAGCAACTTGACATCCCTCACAAACCTATATTTGCAGAGTAACGACTTGAGCTCGCTTCCCAGTGACGCTTTTGATGGTCTTTCGTCTTTACGTGCAATTAACTTACAAGACAACGACCTAACAAGTCTACCCAGTGGAATCTTTGATAGAATGCCATATTTGCGTTCTCTCCTGCTATCTAATAACAGACTGACCTCTATTCCAAATGGCATCTTTAGTGGGTTAACGCAGCTCAGTCAACTTCATCTGAGTTGGAACCCGAATTCAGCTTCAAAATTGTCGTTGACCGTAACACTCCAAAAAGTTGGAACAAATCAGTTCAAGGCAGTTGCACCGACAGGTGCGCCGTTTGCTATAACGCTCCCCATCGTAGTTACAAACGGCACATTGGCAGGTGACGTTAATGCTATCGTAATTCCAAAAGGCAGCGTGGAAAGCAGTCCGATTGCTGTGATACGCACCCCTGGAACAGTCACTGCTGTCACTGCGGATATCGGCACGCCATTGCCGAGTCTACCTTCAATGCATAACGGATACGCACTTGTCAAAGCCGAAACGTTACCTTTAGAGGTCCTCCCCCCGCTCAACTCACCGCCAGTATTTGAGGATGGCGCAAATACCGTCCGTGCCATCGCTGAAAATACCGCTGCAGGGACTAACATCGGTGATCCCGTAACAGCAACGGATCAAGATGCCAATGACACCTTGACATACACCCTCGGCGGAAACCCCGATGCAGCCTCATTTGATGTTGATAGTGCAACCGGACAACTCAAAACGAAGACGGATCTGGATTTTGAAACCAAAAACAGTTATGTCGTCACCCTTACTGTTTCAGATAGGCTGGCAACGGATACCATCGCTGTCACAATTAACGTTACAGACATCAACGACGCACCTCAATTCACCGATGGCGCGAACACCACACGTTCTATCGCTGAGAATACTGCCACCAGTTCAAACATCGGTGATGCTGTTACTGCAACGGATGAAGATAACGACACCCTCACATACACCCTCGGTGGCACCGATGCAGCATCGTTCAGTATCGTCAGCACATCCGGGCAGCTGCAGACCAACGCAGCACTCAACTATGAAGTGAAAAGCTCTTACGCCGTCACGATTAGCGTTACGGATAATAATGGGGGTAAGGCAACTATCAACGTTATGATTAACGTGACAGATGCAAACGATGCCCCAATATTCCCTGACGGTGATAGGACTACTCGCAGCATAGCAGAGAAAATGGCATCTAGCACAAACATCGGCAGTGCTGTTTCCGCCACCGATGCGGATAACGATACCCTCACCTATAGCCTCGGCGGCACGGATGCGGCATCGTTCAGTATCGTCAGCACATCCGGGCAACTGCAGACCAAAGCAGCATTAGACTATGAAACAAAGACATCCTACTCCATCACGGTTTCTGTTTCTGATGGTGAAGGCGGTAGTGATACTATTACTGTCACGATCAACGTCACCGATGTGCAAGAGAACCGCGCACCAACCTTCACTGAAGGCAGCAGCACTACACGTTCTGTCGCAGAAAACACAGGCTCTGGTGCCAACATTGACACTGCTGTCTCTGCAACTGACCCAGACAATGACACGTTAAGTTACACGCTCAGTGGCACGGATGCCACATCCTTTAGTATCACCAGCATCAACGGGCAGCTACGAACAAGTGCTGCACTGGACTATGAAACAAAGAACTCCTACTCCGTGACGATCACCGCCTCTGATGGCACACTCACAGACAGCATCTCGGTTACGATCAACATCACAGACGTAGATGAAACACCTGCGAACAGTGAACCGGTGTTTACAGAGGGAAGTAACGCGACGCGTTTTGTTGATGAAAATATAGGTACTGGCGTGGACATCGGAAGTGCCGTTTCTGCCACAGATGCTGAGGGAGATACGCTCTCCTATAGTCTTAGCGGCACCGATGCATTTTCGTTCAGTATTGATAGCAGTTCAGGACAAATTAGAACAAGTTCTTCACTGGACTATGAAATCCAATCCAGTTACACGTTAACAGTTAACGTTTCGGATGGCAGCCTCACGGATTCTATAGATGTGACGATTAACGTTACGGATGTGAACGATGCGCCTGTGTTCACGGAAAGCAGCAGCACCACACGTTCCATCGCTGAAAATGCCGCCGCCAATACCAATATCGGCACTGCGGTCTCCGCAACCGACGAGGATGGTGATACACTGACATACACACTTGGCGGCATTGATGCAGCATCGTTCAATATCATCAGTTCTACAGGACAACTGCAAACACAAGCTGCGCTTGATTATGAAAATAAAGCTGCTTATTCTGTTGTCATCACAGTATCCGATGGGAATCTCACAGATAGTATTACCGTCACAATTAACATCACTTCTGTAAACGAAGCACCTACTTTTACGGATGGTGCTGCTACCACCCGCCAAATCGCTGAAAACGTCGGACCGAATATAAACATCGGCAGCGCGGTGACTGCCACAGACCCAGACGGGGATACCTTAACCTATACGCTTGGTGGCACGGATGCCGCGTCGTTTGATATTGATAGCACCAACGGACAACTCAAAACAAAAGCAGCCCTCGATTTTGAGACGAAATCCACTTATACGGTTACAATATCTGTGTCGGATGGCAACGGCGGTACCGATGTCATCAGTGTTACGGTTAACGTCACAGATTTAGATGAAACCCCCTCAAACAATCCCCCAGTGTTTAACGAGGGAACCAGCACGACACGTTCAATAGCAGAGAACACAGCAGCGAATACCAATATCGGCGCGCCTGTTGCTGCAACGGATGCTGACCAAAATACCCTCGCCTATCAACTCGGCGGCACTGATGCCGCATCCTTTAGTATTGATAGCAACACAGGACAGCTGAAAACAAGTGCTACGCTCAACTATGAAACAAAGTCATCCTACACGGTAACTGTTACCGTCACAGATGGGAGTTCTACAGACACCATTACTGTCACGGTCAATGTGACAGATGCAAACGATGCACCGCAATTCACCGATGGTGCGAACACCACACGTTCTATCGCTGAGAATACTGATGCCAGTTCAAACATCGGTGCTGCGTTTGGTGCAACGGATGAAGATGATGACACGCTCACCTACACACTCAGTGGCAACGATGCGGCATCATTCAGTATCGTTAGCACAAGCGGGCAGCTGCAGACCAAGGCAGCACTCAACTATGAAGTGAAAAGCTCCTACGCTGTCACGATTAGCGTTACGGATAATAATGGTGGCAGTGCATCTATCAACGTTACGATCAGCGTGACAGATGCAAACGATGCACCAATATTTTCTGATGGTGCAAACACGACTCGCAGCATAGCAGAGAACGCTGACTCTGGTGCTGACATCGGTACCGCTGTCACTGCAACGGATGCGGATAGCGATACCCTCACCTATGCCCTCGGTGGCACGGATAAGGCATCGTTTAGTATTGATACTTCTACTGGGCAGCTGCAGACGAAAGCTGCGTTAGATTTTGAAAACGATTCGTCTTATACTGTTACTGTCTCAGTCTCTGATGGCAGGGGCGGGAGTGATAGCATTACCGTCACAATCAATGTGACGAATGTCAATGAAGTACCGAAGTTCAGTGCGGGGACAACCATTAGTAATGTTTCTGCCACCAAAGGAACTGTAATCACGTCAGTGACGTTACCTGAAGCGACCGATGAGGATAGTGGTGATTCGATCGCATATACGTTGAAACCGACACTCCCTACTGGGTTGACCTTTACCGCATCAACGCGTTTACTTGCAGGAACACCAACAGCTGAGAAAGCTTCAGCGACTTATACCTATACGGCGAGTGATGGAACACTTTCAGATACGTTGACGTTCACAATCCAGGTGAGTGTGTCGTCTGCTAACAATGCCCCTGTTTTCAACGAGGGTACTACCGCAACACGTTCCGTAGAAGAAAACACGTCATCTGACACAAACATCGGCGATGCTGTCGATGCCACAGATGCAGATAATGACACACTTACCTATAGCCTCGGTGGCACAGATGCAGCATCGTTCAGTATCGTCAGCACATCCGGGCAGCTCCGAACCAGTGCAGCATTAGATTATGAAACGAAGCCATCTTACTCCGTCACCGTCTCTGTTTCTGATGGCGAAGGCGGAAGCGATACCATTGTCGTCACAATTAACGTTACAGATGCATTCGAAAAGCCAATAAATGAACGCACACAACAAGTGCAAGATGCTATCGTAGCTGCTGCGGGCGTTGATTCTGTTGACGATGTGACTGCGGAACATCTTGCGGCAATTGCTACACTTACCTTAAGAAGCAAAAGCATCACAGCATTAGAGGCAAGCGATTTTGACGGTTTGACTGCACTGATAAATCTTGATCTAGCTGAAAATCAACTCAGTGATATATCAGCAATTTCAGGGTTGACAAAACTGACACAAGTCAGTATATCTAACAATGACATTAGTGATATATCAGCAATTTCAGGGTTGACAAAACTGTTATGGCTCGATGCGAATAACAGTGATATTTTCAGCAGTTTCAGGATTGACAAACCTGTTCCAACTCATTGTGTCTAACAATAACATCAGTGATATTTCAGCAGTTTCAGGATTCACAGATGGTACGTTTATCCTTCAGGTTGCTGGCAATCCGATTGCAGATTACGCTCCCCTCCGCGGACTTAAAGCACAGAACCCTCTTTTTTCTGTTGATATTGATAACAACCCGCCTGTGTTCGCAGATGGCAGTAGCACCACACGTTCTGTTGAAGAAAACACCCCAGCAGATCGGAACATTGGAGATGCGGTAACCGCGACAGATGCAGATACCGATGATACACTTACTTATACACTTGGTGGTACGGATGAAGACTTGTTTAGCATTGTCAGTACCTCCGGACAGTTGCAGACTAAAGCACCGTTAGATTATGAAACCAAACCGTCTTACACAGTCACCATCGATGTTTCCGATGGCAATGGTGGATTAGATCGTATCACCGTCACCATCAATGTCACGGATGTTGATGGTGCTGCACCATCCCTTGAAACATCTCCAGTGATTCCTGAGAATACCGGCCTGCTGCCCAATTACCCCAACCCGTTCAACCCTGAGACGTGGATACCGTATCAGTTGACAAAACCAGTGGATGTCACGTTGACGATTTACGATATGCGCGGTGTCGTGGTGCGGCGGTTGAAGTTGGGACATAAAGCGGCAGGTGTGTATACCAGTCGCAACCGTGCTATCCATTGGGATGGTCGGAATATGTTTGGTGAAAAGGTTGCGACTGGTGTCTATTTCTATACACTCAAGGCAGGCGATTTCACTGCAACGCGCAAGATGTTGATACGGAAGTAAGACTTACGCGTCCTTCCTTATCAGTGAGTCTCCATCTCCCCTCGCTTGCTATTCTTAGCCCCCACTTGCGGGGGTTGGGGGGCGGGAGAAAGGGGGGTAGTCTTTCATGTGTAAACTTAATTGTGGATTCTACTATAATTGATTCCCTAAAATTCAACTGTCAACCCAAAATAAGGTAATCGTGGCAGTTGGCTGGCTTCACCAATTTCCTGTTCGTCAATATGTATTTCTTCTCCTTGTATTTCAAATGTGCCCTCTTCAAGGATAAATTCAAAGGTGTTTTTACGGTTGTAGACATTCAGTATTTCAATAAAACCACCAATTTTCATGCCCCCTAACTTCCATTTTTTACTTATTCTGAGATCTAATTTATGGTAAGGTGTCAGCTTCGCACTCAAGGCACGGTCAAAGCTTGCAAAAAGTGGATTTAACCCGCGCGTCACAGGGTCCTGAATGAGTATGATCGTGCTTAGCGGTGCTTCAGATGTTCCGCTCAGGTACTGCCATTTTGCTCCAATCTCAAAGGTATCACTGAAGAAATAGTGAGCAACAATACTGACGATATGTGTGTTATCAAAAAGATACGGTTGATAGTCTAAATCAGGTTTCTCTTTCCGTTCTGCATGTGTATATGCATAAGATATCCAACCGAAAAACCTGTCAGGAACGCGATGACGGAGGAATAACTCCACACCCCCAACATAGCCTGCACCTTGATTGAGAAAATGTGACACTTCATCCTCAGTGATGATATTTTGCATATCTTTGTAATATGTTGCAAACTTAAAATCTGTATAAGATGTAACCTCCTGTTCAATTTCCATAATATAATGGCGTGCAAGACTTGATTTCAGTGTATCATTTCCATTCTCAGATAACAACTGAGATAGTAGCGGACTCTGTTCGTAATGTCCATAGGCAAACCGCAAGTTAGACCCGATTGGCAGTTCTATGCTGACACTGCCACGCGGTTGTATGGAAACGTGCTCAATCACATTCAGATAATCAAGCCTTATCCCCAGGGCAACTGAAAGAAACGGTGATGGATCATACCTTGTCTGCAAGTATGCTTCAACACGTTGTAAATCATGACCAAATTCATAGTCTCTGGTCTCAGTTGTGCGTAGGTATGCAATATCATCCTCGTCAAATTCTACATCATCAGGATCAGTCTCAAGTAATTCTTGTAATTGATCCGCATCCTGTAACAACTCATAAGATGGATAATTAGCAAATTCAGTACTATTAGCAGGACTGAAGGCAAGGAGAAAACCGGGTTCCAGTTGTATCTTCGGTGTTAATCTATAAGATAACGACTTGTGCCAGTTAATT
>JAAXGN010000092.1:0-701 GCA_012267415.1 Candidatus Poribacteria bacterium
AAATTTAGCTCTTACTCTTGGGCCCCTGGACGTCTCGTTAATAAAGTTTTGATTTTGTTAAGGCAATCTTGGAAGTGAAAGAGTAAAAACATCAATAACTCACATACCAACCAGCCGTTCAATCGCCATGTCCCGATGGTATTAATGCAGTATTTGTTGTACCTCGCGTTATACCAAAGTTGTAGCTCTCCCGCCGCCCCATCATCCTGACCGGGCGATGAGAGAATTCCTTGTACAACACAAAGCTTTGTACCCCACGTACTGAGAAACGCCGGGTTGAAGTCCATTTTGTTCCTTGGAAGTGCAGCTGGTAATAAATCCGTGTTCATATATACCAATATGAAAAATCCAACTAAGATATATTCATGTAACTTGTAACAATGTGTCACTGAACATAACTACACATCACTACCCCATACGCTACCCTGTCACTATCCATCACACATCATCGTCCATCACTCCCCATCACTATCACCAGATCCTGCTGTGCACAATGCCGAAAACAACAAGCTCCAACGAAAGAAAATCTTTCGCGCAAGAAAACCTGTTGGAAACACCATAATTTTGGGGGATTTCAACACCCGGGGCCTGGACAGAGGAAGATTAACTATGGGGATTGCATCACTCAGTGGAGTAACACTGGACTGTGCAATCAGTTACTTGCAAAACGCAGACACATTAGCCTGCGAGCAAGCTCTCCT
>JAAXGN010000092.1:746-1004 GCA_012267415.1 Candidatus Poribacteria bacterium
CACTTCGCGTACCCAAATAGGAGACCTTGCTCGCAGGCTACAGACACACCGGAGGATGAGTCGATCAAACGTGTCATTTTTCACCTCGGAACAAACAACTGCCAAACTGATTCAACTGAGCCCATGACACGCTACACCACTGAAGCTCGGGTCAAATACCCTAATGCAAACATAACCTTCTGCAAGATAAAATTTGGTAGTGCTGAGAATACTGGAGACATTAACCGCACCCGAGTTAGCCTGAGATCATGCCCTCTC
>JAAXGN010000049.1 GCA_012267415.1 Candidatus Poribacteria bacterium
TGTCCGAAACTACTAATTGCGTTTGAAAATCAACTGGCATATATGAGATAATCAGTTCATCACGTTTACGTTCACGATCATGATCAGGATCACAACCGAGCATGACTGCGATAAATGTGAGTATACAGATAAATGTAAATTGTTTCATAGTATCCCTTTATGCGTGCACGACAACAACATTGAATACTCGTGGCAAAATAAGCGTCCTGCATTCAGCATGATTCAGTGACTTCGGTGCCGCCCCGCAGGACGTTGAGTGAAATATTTTTGTTACAAATACTTCTAAACACCAATGATGCGCGTGCCATGAATGTGAATTTGTGTCAACTGATTTTCCTGCCTGAGGTTTAAGCAAACCGATTTAAATGCTGGGGTGAAGTTTCTTCGTTTGGTCCTCCATCGGATTTCTCCTTTTAATTTCATTTTAATTATATCACAATCTTATCTTAGGTAGTGGTCTAAATATTCGATGGCAGTACACTCTAAAAAACATTTGCTTATTTTGAGAGAAAGCGTTATTATACCAGATTAACTTGATTCGTAGCGGTAGGTGCGATTTCCTTATCGCACCGATCTTGAATAAAACAAGACAAATCCCATTCATTTGGTATTATGGACATTGGAAAGGTCAGTAACCCAAGCTAAAGCAGCGGGGTCTCCTGCCCGAAGATTGATGAAAATGTATAGAAAACTCAAAAGAGTCATCAGATGCAGTTTTGGACTGAAGTGTCCCCGATGTGCAGAAGGTAAACTCTTTGAAAAAAGGTTCACTATGTTTTCTCATTGCCCTGTATGCGGGTTGAAATTTGAACGCGAGCAGGGCTATTTTGTCGGGGCTATGTATATCAACTACGGTGCAACAGTATTCCTCATCTTTACGGGTTATTTCACCTTTGAACTTTTTACTGCCATCCCTTTCGTTGTCAATTTTGGAATATGGGGCGTTATTTCTGCTGTATTCCCAGTCTTTTTCTATTCTTATTCAAAAAGTTTGTGGCTAAACATAGACTACGCACTGGACCCAAGCGGGTAGTCTAAGGGTGGATTTATGACACCGCATCTCATGATGTGCTCTGTCGAGAAGTGCCAATCTTCAGTCAGAATCCTATAATACCAGATTAACGAGATTCATAGCAGTAGGTGCGATAAGGAAATCGCACCTACCGACCTGGGAACATCCTTAAATTGATGTAATGTAACCAAAACTTTATACACCCTGTTCTGTTCTTCTATTTGACATATAACATTTGTTAGTTTATACTTGATGGATACACTCTCTGTTATGAATCTGTAGAAATGCTAACATGGTACAATATGCTGTCCACCTTCATAGGAGTAATTTATCATGCCAAATGAAAATCAAGATGAAAAGCAACCTTTAGTATACTTTATTGCGAAGGGTAATTTCGGAGACAAACAACCGGATTTTATTAAAGTCGGTCGTACTATCACAGATCTTTCAAAGCCTGATACCATTCTAAAACGGCTAAAGACTCTACAGACGGGAAATGAAGCCAAAATATGGGACATAGGCGTTATTCCTTTTGACACAGTGGAAGAAGCTTCCAGAGAAGAAAAACGACTTCATTCTCAGTTTGGTGCTTTTCGTGCTGAAGGAGAATGGTTTATTGCTACTCCCCGATTGTTAAAGTTTATCAAGTATCAGGCTGTGCAACATACTGATTTATTTACTGAAGAAGATTCAATAGAAGCGGCACATGCAAAAGAAGCAGAAGAACCAAAAGAAGCAGAAGAAATATCATTTGGTGAACGACTTGCTAAAGAAAGGGAATCGGCAGATATGACCCAAGAGGATTTGGCTGAAAAAGTTGGTTGTTCTCGTGGACACATTGCTCTCATCGAACAGAACAGAGGTAGACCTGGAAAAAGTGTATATAAAAAGTTAGTTGAGTTATTTGGCTTAGAGTCTTTAGAACCTCCCACTGAAACAATATATAGAAATAGCTTAGCAGTTCAAATGAAAGAACGTTTGATTTCAGAGAAAACAGGGATAGAAACGTTCATTAAGGTTATTGAGGAAATAGGAATCGAAGATGTAAAAAAACTCAATAAGTACGAATCAAAAATACCGTTGATATCGGTTGATGAGTTTCCTGATAAGGCACAAAGAAAAGTTAAAACAGAGACAGGGACATATTACATATTTTCGGGGCTCGCTATTGCCAGAATGAAGAAGATATTGGAGAACATCGCGAGTTGTCTTAATCTTGATATAAAAGTTTTTATCAATCAAGCCAAGAAAAAATAGTCATATAATTAAATCAAATCTCTGTACTGCCATTTACACGGTAGAAGTTATAGTTTCATCACACCATAACATAATGTATTTATCTGCGCGACATTCCGGAGAATTTATAACATAAAATGACTACGATTATAGCCAAGATAACAAATATAAAAACATCTGTTTCAATATTATTGATCGTTGGTATGAATTTTTTAAATCTTTCTACTATAAAGACACTGACAGGTATAAGTAACACTTTCCATTCTTTAATAAATTCAAAAACTCTTTTAAAGAATGACTTTGGTGGTTCTATATTAGACTTTGAATTGATTTTGAATTTGATTATCCCAGACTCAGGATGAATTTCGCATTCAACATCTTCCTGTTCTGGATTTGAATGAAATTTTATTTTTCGTTGTTCAATATCGTATTCAAAATTCATATTTACAATTGCGTATAGAATAAATGCTCCCCAAATTGTAGGTATGATTAACCGAATCAGGGAGCACTTATTATGATACAAGAATGTATTGGGTCATTCAATTAATCTGTATCAGATCATTTATTTGAATTACCTTTTACTATAAAGTTGAGCTTACCGTCTTTGAAATACGGCTTTATTTCGGGATCCTTCATGTCTAACTCGAAATCCATTTTTGGATCAATAGGTTCGATAATTAAAGGATCATTTGGATCATTTGGATAAGTGATTTTCACATTATATTTCTTTTTCTGAACACAGCGACTATCTTTCTGAACACCTGAATTATCGACTGTAACTATGTTTTTCATAACTTCACTTACTCCATAAATTGGTGTAAATTCCAAGACTATTTCGCTTAATAAATTGTACTCTATACTAATTGTAATGTCAAGGTTATTTACACAGAGGGTTGTGTAAGAGTTCTGTCTCAGAGTTCTGTCACTATGTTGGACAATATGGTGTATTGAAGGATACCTGTAAAACGTCTTAGTCGCGTAGGGACGATATGTTTATCTTTTATGCCGTTCCTACGGAACTCAAGAGGGTGTTTCACATTTTTTCTATAAACATAGCGTCCCTACGGGACTAAAGAGTACTCACATAGCCATTTTTTATAAACATATCGTCCCTCCGGGACTGAAGAAGATTCCTATGTTTAGAAAATCCTAAGTTGACACCTATGTATTCGCTCACACACTCCCCTCCACAATTGCAATCTCATCCTCGTCTAATCCGTATAAATCGTAGACCAGTTTATCAATTTCATCTTCAAGGTTGGAGGTATCTGCGTCTGGGTTTTCTGCTGTTGCTTCAAAGATTTCGTCTATCTTGTTTTCTATTTCTGTTGCAAGATTTTGATTCGCTTCTGTGATAGGTGGGACAAGAACTGGTTCTACTGCTTGAACACTTACGATTAAGTCACCAGTTCCTGTTTTAGGTGCATGGGTAAACAGTTGATAGTGTCCTACAGGCGAATTTAAAACACCAGTGAGTAACTTTACGTATTTACCTATCGCAATACAAGTGCTGTCAAGGCAATACATTCTGTGTTGAATATATGCGAAACGCAATATTGAACCAATCCGTTTCCAAACAACTTTTTCTTTCTCAAATTCGGAGTAATAAGCACATGCCCTAAGATTCCACCAATTTTCACCTTGGTCATCTCTATTGTATAATCCCCTTCCTCTGGTTCTTATTTCGCCAGATTCTATCTGTTCGCCTACAGATTCAAGATGATTATAGACTGCTGGATATAGGTTTGGAATATCAAGATCATAACCGGTTGCCAGAATGTAATATCCCGATTGCTGAACAGAATACCGTTTAATGTCTTTACCGCGTAGCAATGGCTTTATGATTTCAGCTGACCTTGGGTCTTGTTGAATAAGTTCCTCGCGCTTGGCTTCGTCTATGATGAATGCTTCGTTACAACCTGTGACAATTCCTCGGTAGATTTCAATATCCCAATCTTTTAGCCGTGTGCCGACTTCCTCAATTTTGCGTTTCAAGTCCATTTCAGTTGATGAGAGTATTGCCCAAGGTTCTCCTTCATCGGGTGTTGACATAATCACACCATGTTCATTCAAGTATTGGGAAATGTTGCCTGTCTGTCGGTCAAAATCATGACCAATAGTCACCGCATCAAGACTAACTGTAGCCCAAGGTGCGCCGTTTTGTAGTAGCAGAATATTCGTATCCACAGTGGCATCAAATACATCCGGTCCCATATCCAACAGCTGTATAGGTCGGGTATGTTTTACAAAAAAATCCCTCAACTTCTCACCGTATCCCGCACGCATCCATTTATTAGAAGTAATGAAGCAGAGATTACCCTCATTATGCAAAAGTTCAGTACCTTTTTCATAGAATAGGCAATAAATATCACCCATACGCGTAAAAGCATCAAAACCTACGTCTTGATAAAGATCTGCAAGTCTCCCGTTATCCTTTTGCAATTGGATATAAGGTGGATTACCAATTACCACATCAAATCCATCTGTAACCCCGAACATCCAATTCGGATCAAACCAGTCGGCAGAATCGTTTTGGTCATAGATGTCCCATTCTGCGATTTTTCTGGCATCGTCTTCAGGAAGACCGAATTGAGTTAATTCTGCGATTATATCTGCGCGTATTCTCTGCTCATCTTCTTTGCATTTGCGTTTCTGGGTTCGTGTCTTTGCGTGAAAATATCGTTCTCGGTTCCTATGCAGTTCACGTTCAAGTTGCACGGCTCTGTCACTTCTGAGTGTGGTTTGTTCCTTAAGTCCAATTAAGGTATCCGCAGCGACGAAGCGCGTCTCTAAGTTTGGTAATGGCTTGATTCCGAAGTTGTCCGCATCCGTGTCCGGTTCCTGCTCAATTGCAAGTGAGATGAAAAAGCGGAGTTTGGCGATCTGACACGCAATCGGTTGGATATCTACGCCGAAAATGCTGTTCTGAATCAGATATAACTTTCGTCCGAAGTTTGAGTCCCGGTATCGCTTGAAGGTGTCGTCAATTTCGTGGAGTTCCTCACGGCGTTCGGTGTCGTCTTTTGTGTCAAATGCGGCGGCAGCACGTTTTGATGCGAGTGTCTTTTGCAGTGTTTCCCATCGGTTGTTGTCTGGGTCAAGTCTTCGCAATGCAAGTGTTAACTTGTGGAGTATTCCCATGGGAAACGCACCGGAACCGACTGCGGGATCCAGTATCGCAAGTTCCGAAATTGCATGTACCACTTGACCTGCTTCGTTATTATCTAATGTCTGTTCAGGGTCGTCATAGTTATGTGAGTAATCAAGAAGGTATCGGAGTCGGTTCTCCCAGTGTTCCGTATTCCTATCTGATGATTGACATTTATGTGAGAGTGATGCGATTAGTGCCTCATCTACCATGTAGTCAACGATGGTGCGGGGTGTGTAGTAGGAGCCGGTCATCTTGCGTGCGGTTTCTCCGGTTTCCGGGTTGATAGCAGCGAGTAGGTTTTCAAACACTCTGCCGAGTAGTTCTGGGTCCAGTGCTACCTCTTGATCTATCGGTGTGTTCTCCTCAACGGTGAATTTGTAGTGTTCAAGTAGCGGAATAAGTCCCTGATCTTTGTCAAAAAAGAGTCGGTTGGGGATAGATAACGGATTGTCTTGATTATCAGAGAAGCAGTCTATACGGTAGCCTCCACCTCTTGTCGCATCAAAGGAGTCTAAACAGTCGAACAATCCACCATTGATGAAAGGGGTTTTGGCAAATAGTTCTAAGAGTCTATCAGGATCCTGCATCTGGTCTTTGTAGCGATATAAGGAGAAGTTACGATGATTACGATTGCCTCCGGTGGTGAATTTACGTTTGTCAATCTCTGTGTTCAACGTTGCGAAAAAGAGATTTTGTAGCACAGCGCGGTAGTATGAATCTCCATTCTCAAAGTCATCTTCTGTCAATAGGTCTGGTATTAACTTTTTGTTGAATAAGGCATCTGCTACCAATCCCTTTTCTTTGATAAACCAGATAAAGAGTAGTCGTGTGATGAGTCGTATGACATGTTCCTCTCGTTTTATTATGCGGTTTTCGTTGGTTGGAAACTTTACGTCCTCATCCTCTACAACCCATTCAAACCATGCGAATAGTCTGCGGTAGAACTTCTTATTGAGTTCTTCGGTGTCCAGTTTTGCGAGCCATGCAGCGAGTAATCCATCAAAGTTTTTCTGTCTTCTGTTGTCTTCTATCCACTTGATGCATGCCTCAAGTGAGAGTTCTGAGAGGATGTCCAGATGTGCGCGGTGTGGGTTGTCTATATGGATGTCTTTGATGAGGGTTACCTGTCCAAGCACATCATACTGTTCATTGATAAGATTGGGTCTGCGATCAGCGAATGCGATTGTGAGACGGTTTCCAGCACGGAATAGGATTACAGTGGGTGCGAATAGTCTTTTGTTGATTTCGCGTGTGAATTCTGCGTATTTGGTACGGGAGTAGTCGTGTTCTTTCAGCTCAACGGCACAGAATAGGAAGCTTTGGTAATTGCCTTTCTCGAATGCACTGGACTCAAGTAGGTTCAGTTGTTGTGGACTATCATCAATTTCGTCTTTTGTGAATTGGAAAATGAGTTTGATTGAGGTGGCGGATTCTTGGAATGCTTGTTCGGATTTGGTGTTTTGGTTTTGTGCGGGGAATTCGTCAAAGAACTCTTGGATGGTGCCGGTAAGTTCAAGTGTGCGTTCGCTGCTGTACCCTATCGTTGCAAGTAGGTTTTTTGATTTTTCCAGAAAATCGCCGGTTGATAGTGTTGATAATGTGGATTTGATTGGTTCTAAGTTCATAAGTTGTCTCTATTCAGAAAATCGTGAACCTTGCCACGTAGCAGATTATCTCGGATGCCGGAATTTAGGGTTGAGTTATTTGGCATGATGAAATCTTTCTATATAACCCAAGTAAATGCCTATGTTCTATACATCTGTCGCACCGCTGGTGCTTGGGTTCTGGTGTGATACGTTTTCTATAAACATATCGTCCCTACGGGACTGAACATAGCGTCCCTAATGAGGATTAAGATTTAAATTGGGGAATATGCGGGCGGGGAAACCCCGCCCCTACGATTAAAAAATGGACGGTAATATGCGGGCGGGGAAACCCCGCCCCTACGATCGTTTTTATGGATTGAATGCCCTAAATGTTCATTTAATCTTCCACTAGTTCCTGTATTTGATGGGGTTTGACTGTCTCATACCCTTTATCAATTAGAACCTGTGCCCACGTGCGTGTACTCGTTGCGATTTCAGTCATCCCTGCAGCTTCCATTTGATCAGCTATTTTGACGTATTCTGATAAGACGAGTTCGCCATTTGAGTCCACTAATCGGTTCCCCATTGTGAATAAGTTGCTGAAGAAATTAAGGACTGGACGATCTTCATCTTTTGCACCCTCTTGCAAAATCTGGAATAATTCCGTTGTTAACTGCTGCATCTCACGCTGAAGCTCAGGATCACTATAGGCGTTAACTCTACCACCAGCTTTAGCGGTTAATTCTGCCATTTGTGATTGAATTTCCTCAAAACGTTTTCTAAGTTCACGTTGCCTTATTTCTTCGGGAGTGAGAGGTTCATCCTTTTCTGTTCCCATTGTATTTGCCTCATCTGTTGTATTCTCTTGAGAATTTGGGTGTCCTAATTCATTACTGTCTACCTTATGTCTATCATCAGTATTCGTATCAACGGTAGATTTAGTATCTCCTATAGAAGATTCTGAGATAGGTAAACCCTTCTGATCTTCGGTTGAATTATTTATAGCATCAGATTCTGTGATATTCTCATGTAGACTTGTTTTCTCGTTTGGGTGAACATATTGACGTTTGAAGTTTTTAAGATCATAGTGAATCCACAATAGACATCCCAATCCTAAAATTAGAACGAAACCGATTACTACGAAACCCCATCTGTTGTTGTGTAAGTGTGTTAACATCTTTTTCTCCTTTGTTTTGAATATTAACTTTGGCATACATTATTGACCTATTGCATACATAGAGAAATTTAAAGAAGAAAAAGATAGTTTTTTTAATAGATGTTTAGAATCGATACACTTTTGGATATGATAGACATAATCAATACGTGTCGCCAGTTATAGTGAAAACTATATTTACTTGCACACATTTGTGGCGTAAACTTTTAGTTTGCGTCTAAGAATGCACAAACTGGAAAGTTTGTGCTACAGCACGGTGCGGAGAATGTTTAGATCTCGCGGACCAAAAGTGTGCATATATTTTTGGATTTTACTATAATATTTTAATGGTGCTTCGCTCTACCCGACCTACAAGACAAAACTGGACAGAACACCACAGTATTATCCCTTAATACAACCTACGGAGAAACGCCGATAGGAATATTGTAATCAATGCTAAGAGTATGAGTATGTTCAACCACGGTGAGGGTTTTTTCTGTGCTTCTGCAAAAACGGGATATGGAAATGTCAAGACGACTGCCAACGTGTAGATTACAAATACAATGAAGAATTTGATACCTAAGACAAGTATGTAGATTGAGTAGTCTACATCTGGAACCGCTGCAGCGGTGCTTCGTGCGGTCCTAAAGAAGGTTATAACGTTATAGAGACCCGATATGAGTGTTGTCAGTAGCGCAATCCAAACGATGGCACTAAAACGTCTAAGGGCAGCTGAGATTATCTTTTTTGGATCAGGGTTACGATTTGCGATTGGTATAAGTACAACCCGAAAAAAGAAAAATCCGCCAATCATTAAGACGACGGAACCAACATGCACCCACTGTATCAAAGGTTTGATTAACATGCTTAGAGTACTTTATAGTGAAACTTAAAATATCATGACACTTCTTGGCACGACGGGCAATGAATTGCCCTACTACAAACGGGTTTTTTTACGAATAAGTGTATATTTAATTCTAAGTTTACTATAGAAATCGTTATCGGTTACCAGTAAATAGTCTGATAACCGATAACGATTTTAGATTGTTTACACTACAGGTTTTCCACCGATAGGGTCGAAACAGGAACGCGATTGCTTACAAGCATTAGGAGACACGAAGTCGTCATCGGGACCAACGACCTGCATAGTGCAATTACACCAATAGTGGGTTCCCGGATTCTCTTTTACGAGGTTTTGTAAGTTTCCTCCGGGAATGTAAAGTGCTTTTGTCCGTAGGTTCTGACATATCGGACGCTTAAAGATTGGAAGTGTTTTTCCGTCTAACATATTCATTCTCCTTTAGCTTATTGCCATCATTGCTGCACGACTGATGAGGTTTTGGGTTAAGGTGACCTTATACGCGTTGTCAGTCAAGGGTTGTGCATTCTTAACGGCTTCTTCACCAGCGTTCATACTAAGCGATTCGTTAATGGTCTTACCTGTCAATACTGTTTCAGCTTCTGGGGATCGCCACGGTGCTGGTGCAACACCGCCAAGAACGACGTTTGCACGTTGACACGTTTTTCCGGTCATCTCAAAAACGGCTGCGACGCTTGACAAGGCAAAATCGGGAGCACCTTTCTCTCTCGCTTTCAGATAGAAACTCTTTGTATTCGGATTAGGTGCTGGTACTTGCACTTCTACAACGATCTCGTTGGGTTGCAATATGTTCTCCCGTATCAGGTTCGCTGCTGGTAGCGTGAAGAATTCTTCAACCTTCACCGTTTTATCACCTTCTGGACCAACTATCTTGAGCGATGCGTTGAGTGCTATCAATGCGGGTGCTATATCAGAAGGATGCACGATATAAACCGGACCGTCCCCGAAGATTGCGTGGTATTTGTTTAAGCCGTCAACGGCGTAACACATATCGCCACCTTTCTTGAAACAATTGACGGTTTCATCTCTGTAGTACCAACATCTCGGACGTTGGCAGAGGTTTCCTCCGAGTGTGCCAACGTTCCTAATCTGGGGTGTCGCAACTGATGCTGCCGCTTGTGAGAGCACACTGTAGTGTTGCTGAATTGTCGGATGCATTGCAATATCAGAGACAGTGGTTAATGCGCCAATTGTTAATCCATTGGCATCCGCTTTGATGCCATTCATATCCGGCAACGTCTTGAGATTAACAAGCGTTTTGGGTGTTTCGATGTATTCCTTAAGTTCAGCGAGTAGGTCAGTCCCACCTGCTATTACCATTACCTCTCCCCATCTACTGTCGCTGAGTAGTGAGGTAACCTGTTTCAGACTTGTCGCGTTGACATAACTAAATTTATCCATTGTTTACCTCCTTATGCCTTCTCAGCAAGTGCGTTGAGGACTTTATCTGGTGTTATAGGGAGTTCTCTAATTCGGACACCGATTGCGTTATAGACTGCATTCGCTATTGCGCCGAGTGTAGGGATACATGGCGGTTCACCAACACCTGAGACTTTTCGGTGTGTATCAAAAACGATAGGCTTAATTTCAGGTATCTCATAAGTCCCGGGAACTTTGTAGTCCTCAAGGTTTGCGTTAAGCATACGTCCTGTCATTGGGTCCATGATGCGTTCTTCCAGTAACGTTTGTCCTATCCCCATAATCACACCACCGTTAATCTGACTTTCAGTGGTTAGTCGGTTGATTGCTAATCCACAATCTTGGACAGCGACGATTTTAAGTATTTTGACATGTCCTGTTTGTGTATCAACCTCAACCTCTGCGAACTGTGTACCTGCGACGCCACCTTGTCGAAGTTCTCGGTCCCACTCTCCGCCTTCACTGATGGTTTCCTGTCCGAGTAGACCTGTTGCCTGTTGCCAAGTTACCGTTTTAGTTCGGTCAGAAGCGACATAGATAGTTCCTGTTCCAATACGGAGGTCATCTACGGGTGCTTGTAGTAGCGGTGCAACGTGTTCAAATAGTTTCTGCTTCGCATTAGCGGCTGCAGTTTTTATGACGGGTGCGACTGATGGGGTCGTTTGACTTCCGCCACTCCCACCGGCAGGTAATCCGGGAGCACTATCACCGATTTTGACGATAATATCTTCGGTTGTGAGTCCAAATTCTTCTGCGACGATGATGGCGATGGCTGTTCTGATTCCTGTTCCGATGTCTTGTGTGCCGGTGATGGCTTCCACGGTGCCGTCTGCGTTGATATTCACACGTGCTTGCGTATTGGCACCGCCGCCGCCTCCCCATTGACCGCTACCGACACCCATGCCACGTTTTTTAATACCCGTTCCAGAACCAGCGACACTATTACGTCTGTGCCATCCAATTTCTTGTGCGCCGAGTGTGTATTGTGCTTGTCGCACCTCACTCTCATCGTTTAGACGTCGGAATTCAAGTGGATTCATACCGAGTTTTTCTGCGAGTTCATCCATCAATGAATCCATTGCGAATGCACCTTGTGGGTGTCCAGGGGCACGCATTGCACGTTGGCTGCCAGCATTGACAGCGACGTTAGTGCGTTCTGTTCGGATATTCGGGACATGGTAGACGTAGGGACCTGTGAAACCTGCACCTCCGCCTGTACCTCCAGTACCGTAGCCACGCATATCGTAAGCGATAAGACGTCCATCACGGGTTGCGCCTGCTTTTACATGCTGTGTCATTGAGGGTCTGTTCCCTGCTACGAGGTGTTCAGCCTTTCGTGTCAACATCAGTTTTACGGGTCTTTCTGTCATGCGTGATAGTCGTGCTGCTGTGAGTCCTTCAACACCAGGGCTAAATTTACTACCAAAACCGCCTCCCATGTGTTCCGTAATCACATGCACTTGATTCGCTGGTAATTCAAGACGACGTGCAAGATCATTTCTGACACCGAAAACTGCCTGTGTAGATGCCCAAACAGTTAAGTTTTGTTCATCCGTCCATTCTACGACGTGTCCGTGTGTTTCCAAACAGACATGCGTTTGAACAGGTGTGTGATATGTGGCTTCAACAGTGACAGCTGCTTCAGCGAATCCTGCTTCTACGTCTCCTCCTCCGCCTCTGCTGGGATTACTCTGGTTTCCTTTCCAATCGTCACGGACTTGTGGTGCACCTTCCGCCATTGCATCAGCTTCAGTTGCGACAAAAGGCAGTTCTTCCAATTCAACATAAATTGCTCGTAGTGCGTCCTTTGCGATGTCATCAGTTTCTGCTGCGACTGCAGCGATTTCCTGTCCCTGATACCGAATTTTTCTGCCGACTTCTATGAGCGGCATAACAGCTCGGACACCCGGCATTTCTTCCGCATCTGTCAAATCTATATCTGTGACGGTTGCGTGTGGAACTTCAGACCGAAGGATACGTCCGTATAACATTCCTGGTCGGTTAATATCGTAAGTATACTTTGCTTTTCCTGTAACTTTTTCCTTACCGGACAAACGGGTAATCCGCTTACCAATAAGTCGAGACTGGCTCGCTTCTCCCCATGATGCCATAGTTTTTCTCCTTTTTTTTACATTTTCTCTGAAGCAGTTTCGACTGCGTCAAAGATGAACGGGTAAGTTCCGCAACGACAGGTGTTGCCCGATAAGCCTTCCTTTATCTCTGTGAGGGTTGGCTTTCTGTTTTCGTTCAAGAGTGCGACTGAAGATACGATGAATCCTGAGGTGCAGAATCCACACATCATTGCATCGTGTTTGATGAATGCTTCTTGTATAGGATGGAGGTTATCTCCGTTGGCGATACCTTCCACGGTGGTAATTTGCTTACCTTGTGCATCCATTGCGAGCATCATACATGCGTAAACTGCTTTTCCATCTACTAAGACGGTGCAGCCTCCGCATTCGCCTCTATCACAGATAAGTTTTGCGCCTGTCAAATCGACGTTATTTCCACCTGTATCCATACCGTCGCGCAATACTGTTAAGAGTGTCGTGCGTGCTTCAACTTCAATTTCATAGATGGTATCATTAATGTTGAGTTGAATTTCTGCTTTGGAGATTGCTTGATCGGTTTGTGCGTCTGCGGTTTTCTCGTCGCCGACTAATATTGCTGGTGCAACGGTTGCTGCAACTGTACCGGTTCCTACGCCTTTTATGAAGCTCCGCCGCGTGATGTTCGTGTCCTGTTTTTTGTCTTTATCCGACATACCGTGCTCCTTTAACTTGATACTTAAGTAGAATTTAGCAGGATTGCTATTTTTTGGCAAGTTAAAACTGCACTGGTGTGTAAAGTTATGGTTACCTTATGCGTCAAATTTAGGGATGTTCCCAGGCCGGTAGATGCGAAAATCGCATCTACCGGCCTGGGGTAATCAAAATTACTTGACATCAGGTGCGATAAGGAAATTGTATCTACCGGGGGATGAGAGTGTATAATTATTTTCAAGATTCAACATAGCTTTAGGTCTTTTGCGCGGTAATTGATCTAATGGGAAATATTATCCACGTTCCAAATAATAACCATACCATCAGAACAGCCACTTGCTATAGTTTTGTCTTTCGCAAAAGCTGTTTTTGATAGTGCTTTGTCCCCCAAGAATGTGACTGCCCCAATTTGCCCTGTATGTCCTATAAACGTATGCAAATGTTTCCCAGCTGCCACATCCCATAATCTGACAGTATTATCGGAACTCCCACTTGCAAGAAGTTTTCCATTGCTTGAGAAATCAACGGCGGTGATAGCACTTGTGTGACCTATAAGAGTATAAAAGGGGTTTTCCCTATCCGCTATATTCCATAACTGGATTGTTTTGTCCTTACTTCCAGTAGCGACATTTTTCCCACCTTCGTATAGGGTTAATACGTTAATGGAATCGGTATGTCCACTCACAAAACGCCAATGATTTCCACTGATTTCGATAATACATTGATTCGGAATACTATTGAACACCTTTGCCACAGTTTCTCCCTTGTATGAAGTTGCGATTGTTATGTATGTAACATCTGTCCTTGAGTTACTTCTAGAACTCGCGCGACCACCATCATGCGGGAACCAAGATCGAATTGTGCAGTCTTTGCTACTTGCACTCCAAAACCTATTGCCGTTTAGAGAGAATGCGACAGTATTCACAGGTGCTGTGTGTTCTTCTCTTGTGCGTCTGAGTTTTCCTGTTTCTGTTTCCCACAACCGTACTGTCTTGTCTGAACCACCACTTACGAGAAGTTTTCCATTTGGAGAAAATGCAAGTGCTAAGATAGCATCGGTATGTCCAGTTAAATGTATCTTCTCTTTATAAGTGCTTGCGTCATATATTTGTATTATTTTGTTTACTGCCACAGCGAGTTGATTTGTTGATCGAGAATATGCTATTGCTTTAATTGGTCCGTATCCAGTATTGATTTGTGATATAGCACCTTTAGGTAAATCCTGTGCGTTTCCGTTCACAGATAATACAACAATACTCAACAATAGAACAGTCGATACATTTTTCATAATTTTCATTTATTATTTCCTTTGAGTTATATAAAGCATATATGGTGAATTTCGAAAATAAATACACATTTTGATCTTGGTAGGTGCGATTTCCTATTCAGGCACTATAGAAATACTGGCAATATATGAATTAACTTTACCTTGTCCACTATACAACTTACCGGTAGCTCCTAATATAAAGTTCGCCCCTTTATGAAATTGGTAGGTGATTCTTCCTGTTTTGCCCCGTGGTATTCCAGAGGCTGCGGCGAGTATAGTTTTAGGAACATCAGTAATTTGGCGATTAGTCGTTTTCGCAAACAAGATAAAAGCACCGGAAGCCTCTGCATTACCTACGCGAAAATCAACTGTAAGGGTAGCCCCATTTCTGAATGCGGTTGCGTCAATCTCAATCGCATTGTAATGTTGATAACCTGCAGAAGGTGTTTGGAATATGCTCAATATTTCTTGTGATGGCTTTTCATTGTTGAGTACAACTTTTTTTGCTCGTGCGTATTGGAATCTGGCTACATATCCTGGTTGTTCTACGTTCATGTCAAATCCGTTGCTTATAGTCGGTGTTTCGGCTTGTCCATGTTTAGATAGGACATTCTTTTTTTCAAGCAGATTAAGAACTTTAGGTGCGTCAACAATTTCGACCGACAGTGGAGATGTGGCATCAAAGTTAAAAGGTCGTTGATAATGAGATAATAGATGGTTGCCTATTCCCAACATCATCATCACGCAAACAACAGATGATACAGCGATCACCCAAGGCACAAAAGGTTTTCCTCCTATTGGGACATCTGGCTTGATATGTGCAATTTCTTTGATGATATTATCAGTGAGATTTGCTCTAATCTGAAAACCTTCTAATGCTTCACGGATTATAGGTTCCGCCCTTTTTAATCGGATTCTGGCACGTCGAAGTCGACTTTTGACAGTGCTTGTTGATACTCCCAAGAATCGACTAATTTCTTCACATGTCATCTCACCGAAGTAGTGGAGTGTAACCACGGTACGTTCACTCTCTGGTAGTCGTGCGAGCAATTTATGTACAATTTCTCGCTGAACTTCAACTTCGGATTTTTCTTTCTCTTCCGCAATATAACGAGAATAGGTCATTTTTTCTATCAGATTAGTATCTGTTTCATCAATTGATTGTGTATGCATCTTTTTTTTTCTAAGCCATGCATGGCACTGACGTGCGGCAATTCTATAAAGCCATCCAGAAAAACAGTGATGATTTTTCAAAGTAGCTATTTTCTGGTAGGCTATTAGAAATGTATCTTGTGCAATTTCTTCTGCAATGTGGAAATCACCCACTTTCCGCCACGCGAGTGCATGAATAGGTTTTTGGTATTTGTTTACCAATGATGTAAAAGCGTCTTGGTCACCATCAAGAACATTTTGAATCAGTTCAATTTCATCGTTTTTCACCCGGTACCTCCAGAAAGGGATATCATCGTTGTAATAGTTTTATGCTTAGTGAAGTACAAGATTGATAACAAAACAACAACCTACACAATTTGTTGCAGAGGCATTCAAGTGTTATTTTATGAATGCTTCTGCAATCTGTTATAGGTTTTTTGTTGTTTGCATTCTACCTCGTCCGATTCTCTACTTTTTAGACTGGTTTGTTGGAATAGGTTTAACAGAAATATTTGCGAGAAAACCGTTTATTTTGGACTTTTCGTTGTAGGCACCGATTGCTCCTAACTTAAAGACTTGTCCGTGACGAAAACGATGACTAATCGTTTTCCTTTCATCAGGTAGAATATTCTTCACAGAAGTAAGTGCATTTTCTGGTGATAGTTCCATAGGAGGTTGCTTATCACTAGGAAACAGATGAAACGATCCAGCAAGTTCTGCGTCCCCAATCCAAACCTCAATATTGAGCATACCACCGTCCTTATACCCCTTTACATCAATTTCTACGATAGTATAGTCTTGTGTCCGAAAAACGCTGAGTACCTCTTGTTCCGGTTTTCCTTTGGTAAGAACAACTTTTAATCCGCTGTCTACAATGGCACCAGATTCAAGGAGCATGTTCCAATCAGTTTTTGTGGGTTGCAGTATGTCTTCATTCAATCCGGGCATTTTTCCATCTAAGGCATTCTTGAGAAATAAAAGGTACCCTTTTGCCCCGCTGTATGGTGCAGTCTCATTGACCGGTAATCTGCCCATCAATTCAAGTTTCGGCGAGATTACGATAGAATCAGCTGGTGAACCTTTCTTCCACCCTTTCATTATCGTTTGTGCCAACGGATGCATTTTATCAAATGGTTTAAATCCTTGTTGCTGTCTGAGCGTATTAAGAACTTTCTTAGAAGGCGTGCGTTCTAATTCAATATTTGATACCCAAGTATTGATATAATTTTCGTTCAAGAATTTGATAACATGTTCATCAGAGAGGGCAACTGCCCTCATGCTTTTGCCGCTTCCTCAGCAAGATTCATCAAACAACGGTCCATTTATAGAGATAGCATGAATTGGTTTCTGCTGTGCTTTTACGATATCCAACACTTGATCTGGCTGTACCCAATTAATTTGCTGCGATTTGTAAAAACGTAATATTAGGGCACGTTCCGCAGCATTTTGGGTAATATGTTTTGAGAATTTGACGTTATCTGGAAAGTTTTTCATTCCTGTTCGTAGTTCCATTTTCGGGCAGAAACCTACGCCCGATATAGTTGCTCCTGGTGTTATCCTATTGACATCAAAGTTTACCGTGCCTTCAGGCACGTACATCTCAAAAAAGACGACCTTCTCTTCATCTCGTTTTATAATCAGGTGTCCGGTAAACTGGGAAGGCGTGAACCAACCCTCTTTCATAACGAATTCGGCATGGATTCGAAACGCGATGTCAGCATATAGATCGTTAAAGGCCCGAAGGCATGCCCATAAACCGCGTGAATCTCCTGCATTGTTGTGTAATTCTAAGTTAGGTTTTGGGTGCAGTTGTTTGAGCAAAGTGATTACACCTGTGGGATTGACTTTCCAAAGTTCACCTACAGAAACAGGTTTATTTGGAAGAAAATCTCGAAAAACCGAAGCATCATAATATTTTTCAGATTCAGCAACACGTAAATTCTTCAATTCTTCCCAGTCCTTCATGGTATCGGACACCACATCGCCAATTGGAGCAATATAACCCGTAAGTAATATTTTTGATTGACTATTGAGTTTTAGTGTGATTTTAATATCCTCTAAAGATTGATCATTGGCATCTGTTTGTCCACTTAACATCAATAGAATGACGAAGCAAATTGTCAATATTCTCATAATACAGTTCCTTTCGTTGTAATGAATGAAATTTAGAGATTTTTACTCTATCTTGATAGAAAAAATATTCAATGAAACTAATAATTTTCCCAAATTCAAATATATTTATGTCTATAGTGACGCGAGTCATGCTTAAAACGGTTGCCTAATTCCGGGGTATTTTTACCAATTCTAATTATTCTTGTATAATTCTTTCGCACCTCTACCCAACCTACAGAATAATGTTATATTATTACTTTGAATCATATACAGTTCTTTTATAGATTTCATGAAGGGTTCGAAATACGAACCGTTGATTGGACACAAAGACGCGATAATAGAATTCTCCACACCCATAATTAACTTGACATTATCACAAGAATAAAATATAATATTGATATTCACAGTCGTGTACAGACATATACATAAAGCAGGAGGACAACCCCAGAGATATGAAGCAGTTATTAATTGTAATCATCACGTTCACATTCATTGTACCCCACATTCAAGCAGAAGAGATCACCTACAGCGAACACATTGCACCTATTATACAGAAACAGTGTCAATCTTGTCATCGTCAAGGTGAAGTTGCGCCTTTCTCACTTACGGACTATAGTGATGCGAAAGCTTGGGCAACTGAAATCACAGAATACACGAAAGCGCGCCTTATGCCACCTTGGAAACCGGCACACGGTTACGGGAATTTTGAGAATGAACGAAGATTGACAGATAAACAGATACAGATGATAGCGGATTGGGCAGCTGCAGGTGCACCCGCAGGAGACCTATCCAAAACGCCTCCTAATCCAAAGTTTCATCAAGGATGGGCTCTCGGAGAACCTGACCATATCGTTGAAATGCCGGTAGAATACGAAATTGAACCGGAAGGTGAAGACGAATACAGACACTTTATCATCCCAACGAACTTTGATACGGACATATACGTTCAAGCTGTGGATGTGCAACCGGGTAACCGGAAAACTGTCCATCACGTCATTCTCTATCTTGACACTGAAGGAGAAGCACGAAAATTGGATGCACAAGACCCAAAACCGGGATACCTCACGCAAGGCACTGGTCCAGGTTTTGATCCCGTAGGAACACTGGGAGGATGGGCACCCGGATTACAACCTCATGTCTTACCGGAAGGTGTCGGTTATCAACTGCCTAAAGGTGCTGACATTGTCCTACAGGTACACTACTATCGCACAGGACATACGGAGCGAGACCAATCCAGAGTCGGATTATACTTCTCTAAAACAGAAAAGACCACGAAGTTACACATCGCCTCTGCAATCAACACTAAATTCGTCATCCCTGCTGGTGAGAAAGAATATGCTGTCAATGCGACTAAACAGCTCAAAAGTGACAGTTACTTATTAGCGACAATGCCACATATGCATTTACTGGGACGCGATATGCGCATCATCGCTCACCCACCTACGGGGAAACCCGTTGACCTTATATGGATTCAGGATTGGGATTTCAATTGGCAAGACATTTATTACTATAGTCAACCGATATTTTTACCTATGGGGACACGTATCTCACTTCTTGCACATTATGACAACTCCGCAGCCAACCCAGCCAACCCACATGATCCACCGATTCCTGTCGGTTGGGGAGACAAGACGACGGATGAAATGTGTATCGGTTTTCTATATTTTGTTGATGCGACAAAGTATCAGCCGAAGGAATGATGGTAAATATCAATCATGTTCCGCTTTCTGTCCAACAAAATAGACTGCAGACGCTAAGACGTGTGCATGCGGATGCAACATTAATAGAAAATCTAACCAGACTAGCGGGAACGTTAACCATCCTACTAAGAGTGAAATTGCCTTTGCGATCAACAGGCTGCCAAACGAACACACGAGTCCGATATACTCACGTAATATCCAATGTAAGGCTGCGGTGGGTCCCGCACATGCACCGCCTTCTGTCTTCTTAAATTCAGAGAATAGGACCGAAAAACCTGTAGTCGTCCAACGTTGATAATCGTGAGGAGATGCGTGATAACCTTGTAGGAAAGGCACGGCTGCACATACATATCCGCCAGGTTTTATGACCCGGTACATCTCCGCCACGACCCGTTTCGGATTCTTCACATGTTCCAACACTGCCTCAGAAATTACTGCATCAAAGACTGCGTCTGCAAACGGTAAATTGTGTCCATCACCGACAACATCTACCATAGGTGTGTGCTCAATTTCAAGATTAACGACATTGGGTGCGCGACGGTGCATTCCTGAGCCGAGATCCAGAATTCGTGCCTCAGTTCCCAAATTGCGAATTACTCTTTTTACAGCACGATTCCAACGCGGCGCGGGATACGGACATCCCATCAATGGTGCTAAAAAACGGTGTTGGCGTAACCGACGCTTAATACGATCAACCATAGATTAAACATACCCATAGTGCTGTCTATCTCATATATAGTGAACATTAAAAATAATGATACAAAGTCCTTGTAGGAGTGATCTCCGAATCGCGACTTAACTCAGTGATAGTCGGGAATCGGAGTTCCCTCCTACGATCCAAGATGTTTCGTTAATTCAAAAGGCTACTATAAATGTTAAAACAGAAACGGGGTCAGAAAACTGACCCCGTCATTTAGAGTTCTGTTTAGTTCTGAGGCAACTTTATATTCGCCTCATCTGCCGCTTGTGCTAAATCTCTAACAATACGCATCGCCAACTGAGTCAGTTTCCGTGAATATTCTGTGTCCGAGATGCCTCGGTATCGCGAAGGTTGTGAATATCCGAGTCTGTCATTTGCAATCGTCAATGCGCTTGTAATCAGTGGTAATGGCACCTCAAGTGTCTCTTCAGGTATAGACAGTTCAATAGGATCAGAAAGAACTATATCTTGATTATTATTCTCACCTGTTAATAGTTGTTCACGGTTTTGATCAATTGCGTCCAATACCTGTTTTGCGGCGATCTGTTGTGCCCCTTTCTTTGCACCTGGGATAGCTTCATTTGTCTCGTGAACCTTATCGCCATAATAAACTGTAACTTTCCATCTCGGTGCGTCTGGTGTGCCGTGTTGTGTTTCAGTGAATAGGGGTTGACCCAATCCGCGTTCCTGACAGTATTGAATCAAAAGTCCCTTATAGTTGCTATTTACCTTTACAACATCTTGAACAGGCATAGACCTCCTCCTCACAGTCTATCTGCTATGATCGTAACGGGGACGATATTCGGTTGTGCGCGGTTTTACCTTCCGTTGTCGTTTTAGTTCAATTCGTCTGCGTTTTTCGCTCGGTTTTTCATAAAAACTGCGTTTTTTTATTTCGGTGACGACTCCCGCTTTACCGCACATCTTCTTAAAACGAGCAAGTGCTCTATCAAAAGATTCACCTGCATCTACCGTAACTTCTACTTGAACCATGTTTATAGTCCTCCTATAATAAAAATAATTACATTTGTAGTATACCATATCTTAGCGTGGATGTCAATTATTTAAATAGGTAATAAATGAGAATTACGGATCATTACATCTTGACAATATAGTCAGAATACGCTAACATAAATCGCAAAAACATTGGGAGAATACATATCTACGAAATACTCATACTCTGTTTTGGCACATGGCTTACGGGTGTCAGCAAAGCGGGATTCGGTGGCGGTATCGGTATGATAGTGGTGCCGCTGTTTGCACAGTTTCGACCTGCGCGTAACGTTCTCGCTCTGATGCTTCCATTGCTCTTTTCTACAGATGTCATCTCATTCGGGCACTACTGGAAGCAGTGGCATCGCAAGAGTGTGTGGCAACTGATACCGAGTGCTGTTATCGGTATCGTCCTCGCAAGTTTCATCTTAAAGGACATTTCAGACGACCATTTGAAAAAGGTCATCGGCGGAATCGCTTGTTTATTTGCGGTATTAGAATTCGTAAGGTCTAAACGTATACGACGGCAAAGTCCAGATACAGAGATAAGAGACAATCCAATTCGTTTCAAAACATGGCACGGGTTGGTATTAGGTGCAGTAGCTGGTATCTTCTCAACGCTCGCGCACATGGCGGGACCGGTCATCGTTATGTATCTGTTACCGCAAAGATTAGGTAACCGAACATTTGTCGCGACAACAACGATACTCTACTTTTTCATCAACCTAACGAAGATACCATTTTATATACAGTTGGGTCTCTTTACAACTGAGATAATTATTGAAGCATTAGTATTACTGCCATTTATAGGACTCGGCGTTCAAGTCGGTGTATATCTCAACAGCAAATTTTCGGAACGCAACTTTTCAAGAATTGTTCTCTTTGTCTTATTTGCAACTGGTATTCATCTTCTGTTTTGGTAAGAAGGTAAATACCTTCGCCATGTTTAAGTGCTTCAGTTGAATAAGAATATCGTGTTGACAATCTGACGGAATAGATTTCCCGCACAATCTAACAGAATGTGCTACAGACACATGAAACGAGAAAGAATAGCACAATCAAGGATGAATGTGCTACAGGGACAACAGTTACATAAACCTACTCACCACGGAGAAACATAATGACATTAAAATGGGGTGTTCTTGGTGCAGGAAGTGTTGCTCAGCGACGTGCAATGCCTGCTATTCATAAGGCTGACGGTGCAGAATTACATGCGCTTTTTTCAAGAGATGCAGCACGCGCCAAAAATCTCGCTACAGAACATAACGCAACAAAAGCTTACAGCAGCGTAGACGACCTGCTTAACGACACCGAACTTGATGCAATCTATATCTCAACACCGGTAAACCTTCACTGTGAACAGGTCATCGCTTCCGCAGAACGTGGACTCCATGTTCTTTGCGATAAACCCATGGCACTCACACCGCAAGAATGTCAACAGATGATAGACGCATGTAACGCTAACAGTGTGCATCTACAGGTCTGTTTTCTTTTCAGGTTCCATTCCTGTTTTCAGCGGATCAAAACGTGGGTTGGCGACAATCGTTTCGGTCAGATAGTCCACGGAAGGATGCCTTTTCTCAAAAAGTATCTATTAACGGCAGATGAATGGCGGGCACAACCTGACAAAGGGGGTGGTGGGTGTTTGATGGACTTAGGTCCGCATAGTGTTGATATGCTACGATACCTTATCGGTGAGGTGACAGAAGTTTCGGCATTTTGTGACACTGCCATCCATAACTATCAAGTTGAGGAGACTGGTGGTATCCTGATGCGGTTTCAGAATGGGGCGCAAGGGTTCACTGACCTGAGTTTCTCTGTTGCACAGTGCGATATTGTTCTTGAACTCTATGGTACAGAAGGCACCGTGGTTGTACTAAACGATGACGGTTGGAAAATACACACAAACATTGATGGTGAAAAGCAGGTCATCGCATCTCAATTTGAAGACCTATACCAACACCAGTTTGAGCATTTTGTAGCATGCGTAGCAACAGGTTTAGCACCACTCGCGAGTGGAGACGATGGATTAAGGGCAAACACCGTATTAGCTGCAGCTTATGAATCCGCAAAATCGGGTAAAGTCGTTGCCTGTGGATAGTGTTGAGTCCAATCAAAAATGGGATACCCCGTTTGTAGTAGGGCAATTCATTGCCCGTTTCTGAGGGAAGAACGGGCAATGAATTGCCCTTGGTGAATGCGCGTTTGGCATTCACATTAAACGAATGTAAAATGAAATTCAAACTACGTCCTGCGGTCTATTTCCTCATACCTTTCCTGATCGGTATCATCACGGGAAACTACACGGCAATCCCGCTGTTCTGGTTATGGTTATCCATATTGATCTGTCTCATCGGCAGTATAGTAGCACGGAACAGAAAAAGGTACCTGTGTTACATCCTGCTTCATGTCGCTATCTTTACGTGTGGTATGCTGAGATTAGAGCTCGCCACTGTCCCCTTAATCCCGCATCATTTTTATGACGAACCCGTTAGTTTCACTGGTAAGACGACCTATCAACCTGAACGTGGAGAGGTATGGGAGGCATGCTACGCTATCGGACAGGTACAACTTTTAACTGACCCATCCCAAACGGTGTCAACAAAGGTATTGATTAGGTTTGACGAACATATTCCGCTACGATATGGTAGAAAGATTACGTTAACGGGGGTGTTACATCAACCTGATACGAAACGAAATCCTGGCGGTTTTGATTATCGTGCATATCTTTCACGGCAAAATGTTTCTGGTATTATTTCTCATCAAGGGCTGCTTCGTTTAGGAGAACAGTCAGGTTTTCCGCCTTTACGTTGGATAGAAGCCTTACGTCTTCGAACCGAACAGACTATTGATGATGCTTATGTCAGTTTTAAAGAACCTGCAGCTGAAAATGCACTTACAAATGGATTGCATGCGCAGTTGTTAAAGGGAATACTTCTCGGTAAACGGGGAGATGTGCCAACAGAGACTTTGGACATGTTTCGCAATAGTGGCACTTTCCATGTGTTAGCGGTGTCAGGTTTGCATGTGGGACTTGTTGCGATGTTCTGCTTCGTTGCTTTTTCAAAGTTTCGCGTTCCGATGCTGACATTTCGTATTCCACCAAAGATCGTTTCATTGCTAACGATTGTAGCGATTATCATCTATGCATGTTTGGTCGGTTTCCGTCCTTCTGTCTTTCGTGCTGCGCTTATGGCGAGTCTATATCTGTTCGCAAGAATCATTGACCGTGATGCTAACATCTACAATCTACTTGCAGTTGCAGCGTTGGCATTACTCCTGATAAATCCAACACAGGTGTGGGATGTCGGTTTTCAATTATCATTTACTGCTGTTGTCGCCATCGTCTATTTTGTTCCGAAAATGGAGAATCCGATACGGAAACTGTGGGAAACCCCGGAAGATGATAGATCAAGCAGGTTGAACAGATATAGGAAATCGGCTTTGAAATGGTTAGTCTTATCCTATCTTGTGACATTCGCAGCGCAAATTGGCACGACACCCCTCATCGCATACCACTTTTATCGCGGATATCCGCTTGGTATTATCGTAGGTCCTTTTGCTGTTGGACTGGTTTCGCTCATCGTTGGTGTAGGTATGGCCTCTGTCATAGTCGGATTTATCTTTCTGCCACTTGCCAAAATCTTGGCGGTCATAAATCACACGATAATATTCATCTTTCTAAAACTCATCAGTATATTTGGACAGGAATGGGGAATCATGACGATAGCACCACCTACATTAGGACTCATTGCTGTCTACATAACCTTGATTTTAGGTGTCACACACTGGCGTTTCGTCTATCAACAGTGGAAAACTGCAAGTCTCATCGGACTATCAGTCGTTGCGATGTGGGTTTGGGACAGTGGCTTCCATGAACAGGGTCGTCTCTTAGAGATGGTTACGCTTGATGTTGGACAGGGAGATGCGGCTATTGTCCGATTCCCTGATAGGACGACGATGCTAATTGATGGCGGTATCCAGCGGTCATATTATGATGCAAAAAGGCAAAAACAGGCCGAATACGACGTTGGTGAACGGATAATTGCACCTTTCCTCAATAGTAATGGCATTCGAAAACTGGATTTAGTGGTGCTTTCACACCCCGATATTGACCACGGTGGCGGTTTGGGATATATTCTCCAAAACTATAGGGTTAAACGGGTTATCGGGATTGCGGACATGCAACTGGATTCGCAAATCCATCGGCATCTTCGCAGCATCGCGAAAGAACGCGGTATCCCTTATTCATTTCCTTATGCGGGAGAAATAGATTTGACCACAACTGCCAGACTTAAGCAGCTCCATCCGATTGACGCTGCGTCTACTGATCTGATGGACGATAACAAGAACGCTGATTCACTTGTGATCAAACTCAGTTATGGCGAAGTAGACATCCTGTTTACTGGTGATATAGAGACTGAGGGTGAAAAGCTGTTGATCACATCGCAACAGGATTTGCGGTCGGAGATTCTGAAGGTGCCGCATCACGGTAGTCGCACGTCAAGCAGCGCGCGATTCATTGATGCAGTTCGACCGCGTTTTGCTATCTATTCACTTGGACAGAGGAATCAGTTTCAACTACCTCATCCTGAAGTCGTGGAAAGGTATAAGGAACGAGATTGTAAGCAACTACGGACGGATCAATTGGGTGCGATTACGGTGAAAAGTGATGGAAAACGGTGTTGGTTTCGGTATACTGTTTTACCATAGGTCTGTGCCATAGGCATCAATTTAAGGAAAATACGAAACCCATAATACCCCAGGCCGGTAGGTGCGATATCCTTATCGCACTGGGTCCTACGCGGAAACCTTTGATGAAACGGGTTTACCTTAATCTGTTTATCCGAGTTATTCGCGTAGGATCCGGTGCGATAAGGATATCGCACCTACCGGCCTGGGAATATCACTAATCAATGCCTATTGTGCAATGAGGAAATCGCACCTACCTGGGGATGAGAGTGTATAATTATCTTCAGATTTCACCATAGATCATCTTTTATCTGACAAGTTGTTTCTTAACGGAAGACGTGAGTTAATGGGTTGTACTTCTATCCTCCGTAAATGTGCGTAACGTATCCAAGACAGAAGGACATCGGGCTCATCGTACCATGGGTAGATTTTGGAATATCCACATACAACGTTATCATATAGTCTTAGCGGTATTGTTGGAATGTAGCATTTATCCCACGGAGTTATATAAGTTGGTATCAGAATCCCTAATAGTCCTGACCGGGTATAAAATTCTGTCTGGTGTAGGCTTGCATTGATTTCCCAGTCTACGGATTCTTGTTGCCAAGTATTGGCACCGATGAGTACGACGGTTACTGTGGTATCCTGCAAGTAATTATCGCGTATGTATCGACGCATCTTTCCTGTTGAGAGTGCGATATCATCAAAGTCTCCCATTCTGAAGTCCCTCATTCTGATAGAATCTGATACAATGACGCCATAAGTCTCTGAAAATAGGTCTTTGAAATGTCTCCAATAGAATTCATCTTCGGGATGGTAACTTACATAGACCTTGTGTTGATTGCTCATGTGATTCTGATCCTTGTTTGGTGTAAATGTATACGGGCATAACTTAGAACGACTGTTATTGTCGTAATTTCTAAGAAGGGTTCCGATTTCATAAGGACAAAACGTTTGAAACAACTTTCTAAATGAGTCTCTCTATAATTAGTGACACAGATTTTTATACCAATAGGTGCAAAAGAGAGAAAAAAGTTGATTTTATGCGGACATGAAACCCGTAATTTGCGGGTGCATTGACAATAAAGGTAAAATATAATACAATACATTAGCGTTGAAAAATGATAAAAGTGAGGAGTAATTATGCGTAAAACAAGAAAAGTTGTAATGCGGAATGATGCTGGACGTATCTGGACAGAGGAACAGGAGACACCTGCCCCGAAACAAGGACAGTTGCTAATTGAGGTACACGCCTCTATGGTCAGCCCTGGTACAGAGTTGGGTGGTATTAAACGGAGACGCGAAAGACCGGGTTCCGGAACAAGCCAACGTGCATTCGGATATACCAACGCTGGTATCGTGATCGGCAAAGAGGGAAATTGTGATGAATTTGAAATTGGGGACAGAGTCGCAGGTATGGGGGGTGGCTACGCACTACACGCTACTTACGCTTGTGTGCCACATAACTTATGTGCTAAGATTCCTGATAACGTAAAGTATGAGGAAGCTGCATCTATCCACCTTGCAGCAACGGCACTGCACGCTGTACAACGCGGACGTATTCGTATCGGTGAGAATGTTGTGATTGCGGGATTAGGTATTCTCGGTCAATTTGCCTCACAGATTGCTAAAACTGCTGGTGCTTATGTCGTGGGTTTAGATCGGTTGCCGTTGCGATTAGGTATCGCTGAGAACGCGGGTATTGATATTGCAATCAATGTTTCTGAGACAGACCCTGTACCGATTGCACAGGAATTCACACGCGGTTACGGTATGGATTGCGGGATTATCGCCTTCGGTGGTGATGCGACGAGTGCTTTCCAGCAGATACGTGCCATGCTAAAGACAGCACCCGATACGCATAAGATGGGCCGTATCGTCATTGTCGGTGGAGCGAGCATTACACACGGGTTTGCAGCAGGACTCGGTAATGTGGATGTGATTAGTGCAGCACGCACCGGTCCCGGCTACCACGATGAAGATTATGAACATGGGGCGGATTATCCACCCGTGTTTGTACCGTGGCCAACACAGCGGAATTTGGAATTGGCACTTAGACTCATGGATGAGGGTAAGATCAGTGTTGAAAAGGTCATCACTGATATTGTACCGATTGACGCAGCTGCTGCGGCATGCGAAAAATTGATACAAGACCCAAATACAGCGTTAGGTGTTATCTTCACAATGCATTGACATACTCACCGAGCTAAAGTTTCGGTGATTCTTCTATCGTCAGGAATAGCTTGCAATTGCAAGACTGACGTTCCCTACTGAATAGGTGGATGTCCCCACCTGGGCAATGTTAATGGCAGCATTAACATCACGATCATGGGTAGTATTACAGTTATGACACGTCCATTGACGCACTTTCAACTCTATATCGGTTCTCTGCCCACAAAGGTGGCAAATAGGCGTAGTTGCTTCAAAACGCCCGATAGTTTTTACTTCTTTAACTCGCTTGGTAGCCTGCCACTCTATTTTCTGCAAGAATTTGCCGAAAGCAAGGTCAGATATTTTTCTGCCCCAAAGGCGTTTCATGCCATCAAGGTTCAAGTCTTCTAAGAAACAAACATCAAACTTGCGTACAAGTTCCAAAGCAAGTTTCCAATGATGATCTGCACGCTGGTTAGTGACTTTTCTGTACTGGCGCGCAAGGTGTTTCCAGGCTTTGTATCTTTGATGAGAACCTTTGACTTTGCGGGAAAAAGCACGATGTGCTTTCTGAAGTGCGTTGATAGACTTTCTATAGAACCCTGGCGATTGGTATCTTGTTCCATCGGAACAGGTGAGAAAGGTTTTCAATCCGAAATCAAAGCCTGCAGCGATGCCTGTCTTGGCTTCAGGATCAAGTCCTTCATCATCTGTCGTAAGGGTTATATACCAATCGCCAACAATATCTTTCTTGACGGTAACTCGTTTTATAGTGCCTTGTATACCTCGGGAATACCAAAATTTATACCAACGACCATTGAGTCTAACCTTAGCAGTGGGACACCCATCTACTTTGTCAAGCACTTCAACAGGACAATATTTACCTGCAAAAGACATGGATTTATAGGTGCGGTATTTCTTGAACTGAGGCGGTCGTTTGGCAAGTTTCTTGAAAAACCTATTATATCCGTAGTCAAGCCGTTTCAATGATTCTTGCAATGCCCAACTGTAAGGCGTATGCCAATGAGAATGTTTAGGCAACTTCTTCAGTTTCGTAAGGTGTGCAGACATACGGGTATAAGATACACGTTTATATCCTTCGCATTTACCGTAGATTTTATAGTGTCGTCTGGTAAGTGCAACGAAGTGATTATATACTTCTGCCATGATGTAAATGTCTTTCTGAATATGCCTGTTTCGCTTATGATTTTGAAGTTTATATCTAAATGTTCTCATCTGTTTTTCTGGTCTTCAATTTAGTATATATGATATAGTATACAATATTTATATTATTTTTTGAAGTCAAAATGTGTTTTAGATTAAGTCATGTGTGCCATCTACATCACCAAGCTAAACTTCGGTGTCTTGATGGCAGGGACTGATAAAACAATTTAGGATGAGCAAATGGAAATTAGATCAGCAAAGGAGTCAGAATTAGAGCAGGTTGTTGCACTGAACTGTATCGCATTTAATCCGAACCAGCATGAACGGTATTGGCAATATGTGCGAGGTGATAGCAGCTACCGACTTTCACAGACGCGAGTTGTCGTTGTGAATGATAGGGTTGTTTCAACGCTGCGTGTGTGGGAACGGAGAATACGGATCGGTGCATCCCTTGTGATGATGGGTGGGATAGGTGGTGTATGCACTGATCCTAAATACCGGGGTGTAGGATATGCGTCTGCACTGATACGGGATACTATCGGTTATCTAAAGACGAGAGGATACGACCTTGGTGTTCTGTTCACAATCATACCTGAGGAATTTTACCATAGATTAGGGTGGACATCCCTATCCCTACACGGTTTCTCAGTGGAATGTGAAGCGGATGCGGAAACAGCAATACCATCCGGGTGGCAGGTTAAGGACTTTAACGTAGAAACGGATTTGGATGCTGTTGCGTCAATTCACGACATTGCTAATGCACATCAAAGTGGGACTGTTTCCCGTACTCGTGCTTATTGGGATATGAAACCTTCGCGTATTCGTGGTATTCTACCGTCTGTTGTCGCAGAGAAGGACGGGCGTATCGGAGGGTATTTGAACTTTCAGATAGAGGATAAGTGTGCGGAGGTACTTGAGGTAGGATATATACCGGACACTCCAGATGTTTTGAACGCATTTGTCTCTTACTTTATGAAGACGTGTGCTGAAAATAAGGTTGAAAAGATAACGGGTATGTTTTCGTCAGAACATCCTTATGTGGAACAGCTTGTAAGTACGGGTAATGGTGAAGTGAGGGTATGCACAGATACTGCAATGATGCTTTATGCGGTTAATTTGCCTGTGATGCTTCGCCGTTTCGTCGTAGCGTGGGAAAAGTTAATTGCTGATGCGGATGAATCGTTTCCACGACTTGCTGTGAGATTCCCTGTAGTGAATAATCAACAAGCTGTGTTGCGTTACGATGGGAACGGCACTATCCAGATCGTTGACGATGCATCGGATGCGGTGGACATAGTAATGAATGAAGATGTGTTTTGGCAGCTGCTGTTCGGTGAACTTGGTTGGGAACAGGTGAAGTTGGATGCATCGGTTTCTGCGGAGGTATCGGCATTTTTGGAGGTGTTGTTTCCAAAACGGAATGTGATTTTTTGGTATCCGGATCGGTATTGAAGGAAAATAAGCATACTTCCTTTTAGTTGTATATACCGGTTTATTAATGCTTTAATTGGAATAAGACACATCATGATTCGGAAATCTCACTTTCAAATATGGAGAGTTTACAATGGATACATCATTCGAAAGACCTTATAGACCTGTAGACCTTAACACATCATTAATGCAGTCGTTTCCGCTTCTGTCAATGGCTGAAGAACTCATGTCAGAAGCTGCATTTGCTAAATCTGGTCGATCCTCTCTGACACTTGCTCGTGGAGATGAGCTCACAATTGTTCTCGTTGTTTTGAAAGCTGGAAATACACTTGAAGAGCATTCTGCTCCCGCTGCGGCGACAGTTATAACACTTAGTGGTAAGATGATTTTTACAACGAGTTCCGAGAAAATTACATTGGAACAAGGTGATGGCGTCACCTTCACAAATGACATCCTTCACAGTGTTTATGCTGATGAAGATTGTGCGTTCCTGATTGTCATCGGAGGAAAAGCGAGTTAGAGTCTATTAACAGGTGGGGAACCTTATCCCTACGAAAATATTAGCGGGATGATGGTAAAGGATAAAAGAAAAGAGTAAAATAGAAAAGATTGGAACGCATACAAGCGCGTTTGGGACATCTGGTAGGATCAATCACGATTCCAGTGAATTCTATAAGGGAAAACTCTACGTTAATCAAACACCTACCGAACCTGAAACGTGGATTGAAAACAGTATTCCTGCTGAAAACCTTGATAAACTCTATTGTGCCTCCAGTGAAGATATGTCTGCGATTCCGGATTGCAGTATTCATCTGATGATTACTTCGCCTCCCTATAATGCGAAGAAAGAATATGATGACGATTTGTCGTTAGAGGAATATAGGGAACTCCTACGGGCTGTATTTGCTGAGACATATCAGAAATTGGTAACCGGTGGTCGGGCATGTATCAACATCGCTAATTTAGGTCGGAAACCTTATATCCCGTTGCACAGCTACATCATTGAAGATATGCTGGATATTGGTTACTATATGCGGGGTGAAATCATCTGGGATAAAGCGTCAAGTGCGGGGAGCTCAACGGCCTGGGGGAGCTGGATGTCTGCGGCGAACCCTGTGCTGAGGGATGTTCACGAGTATATCCTGGTTTTTTCTAAAGACACCTTTTCACGGAAACGGAACGGTAAGGAGAATTCCTTATGTAAAGAGGACTTCTTAGCATGGACGAAAAGTGTATGGACATTTCCGTCTGAATCTGCGAAACGTATCGGTCATCCTGCGCCGTTTCCTGAAACGTTGCCGCATCGGTTAATACAACTATATAGCTTCGTAGGTGATGTTGTGTTGGACCCGTTTTGTGGGAGCGGTACGACGTGTCTGAGTGCGTTGAAAGCAGATAGACATTATATTGGATACGATATTGAGGAAGCATATATCCAGTTGGCAAATGAGCGGATTCGTGCGTATACTCATCAAACCCGTTTGCCGATTGGGTAATAGGTATACGCGGTGAAAAATACTCAATATAAACGGCACACGGAGTGTGTCTACTACTTGCTAAGGTAGAAGACGGCACACGGAGTGTGCCTACTACTTTTAAGGTGATATTGTGTAGGTTTTTCCTGCTTCGGTGTGAAAGTTGACGACGTTTCTTGATTGTGAATACTTGATGCGTGTTTCGTCACATGTTACGTTGACTTGTCCGAGTGTTCGGACTTGGCAATCTTGTCCGAGGTTTGATATTATCTGTGCTTGGGTGAGTTTGCCATTCTTCCACTCCATATCCACCTCAAAACCACCGCGTGCGCGTAGACCTTTGACATATCCCGTATCCCATGCTTTCGGTAGTGCGGGTAGCAGGTTAATTTCGGCATCGTGGCTCTGTAGTAACATTTCAGCGATTCCTGCGGTTCCGCCAAAATTGCCATCAATCTGGAATGGTGGGTGTGTATCAAATAGATTCGTGAGGGTGCACCTTGCAAGTAGTGTTTGTAGGTGGTTGTATGCATCTTCTTCAAGTTCAAGTCTTGCAAAGAAGTTGATTAACCATGCGCGGCTCCATCCTGTTCCGCCGCCTCCGTGTGCTAACCGTGTTTCCAAAGATTTTTTTGCTGCGGCTGCTAACTCTGGTGTGCCCCGCAGTGTTATCTGACAACTGGGATGGAGACCATACATGTGGGACATGTGTCGGTGTCCGGGTTCCGGTTCATCGTAGTCATAGATCCATTCTTGCAAGCGCCCGGTTTTTTCACTAATTTGTAGCGGTGCAAGCTGTTCAAGTGCAGTTACCAGTTCTTCTCGGAATTCTGCATCATCTCCAAGCACATCAATACAAGTGATACAGTTCGTGAAGAGTTCGTGAATAATCATCAGGTCAATTGTAGCAGCATAAGTGAAAAGTGAACGCGTGCCATCAGGTTTCGTAAAACTGTTTTCGGGTGAATGGGATGGATTCGTCACAAGTTTTCCAGCACAAGGAGTTCCCTCTGGTGCTTCAACAAGGAAATCAAGCATAAAACGTGCGGCACCCTTCATAAGCGGATATCCTTGCTCCTTAAGGAAGTTTACATCCCCACCATATAGGTAATGTTCCCACACATGCTCAGCTAACCATGCGGATCCGATGGGTGAAATTCCCCAAATACCGTCTGCGGGTGTGGTAGCACCCCAGACATCTGAGAGATGATGGACAACCCACCCCCTTGCCCCGTAATGACGTTTCGCCGTTTCACTTCCCGGTTCAACGAGTGTATCCATGTAATCAAATAGCGGTTTATGACACTCCGCGAGATTGCAAACTTCCGGTACCCAGTAGTTCATTTGAAGATTGATGTTTGTGTGAAAATCGCTGTTCCAAGGTGCTTTCATGTGCTCGTTCCAGATACCTTGTAGATTTGCAGGTAAAGAAGAGCTTGGACGTGAACTTCCCATCAATAAATAACGTCCATATTGGAAATAGAGTGCAACAAGTCCAGGGTCTGACGCGCCCTCCTTCACCGCTGATAGACGTTCATTCGTAGGAAGATTATCCGTATCAGATGCACCGAGATTTATGTCAACCCTGTGGAATAGGGATTGATGTTCTGAGATATGCTCTGACCGGATTTGACTATAAGATTTTGCCGCAACACTTGTGATGTCGTTTTGACACAGTTCGTCTGGATTACCGCTGGCATCCTTCTGATTGACATAACTGGTTGCCCCAGCAAGTAGGAGGGTGACACTGTTCGAATTACTCACAGAGATACGGTCGCCTTTTGACTCAACCTTTCCATCACCCGCATCAATCTGCATAAGTGCCGTGAATTGCACAATGCCTTCACTACACTTACCACTGAGTTTGAGGGTACTATTAGAAACGGCTTCTACGGTAGCGTCCTGTTCTCGTGTCATAGTGATGTCAAACACGAGTTTTTCAGGTGTGTCGCATTCAACTTTGATGACGATGAGGTTGTCTACTGCCGTTGCGAAGACCTCTCTGCTGAATTTCGTATGACCACAACGATAGGTCGTTTTCGTAATTCCAGTCTCCAAATCCAGTTCTCTGCGGTAGTCTGAAACATCTTCCTCACTATATGCGAATTCCAAGATCAGATCCCCCAAAGATTGATAGGATTTGATCCGAGGTGGCACCCCTAACATGGTTTCACCAGCAAGTTTTGTTGCCTCTTCGTTTTTGTCTTCAAAAAGCAGTCGTTGAACTTTCGGGAGGGCATCCAAGGCTTTCGGATTGTTCCTATCAATAGGTTCACCTTCCCAAAGCGTTTCTTCGTTGAGTTGGATGCGTTCTCGGTTGATACCACCGAAGACCATTGCGCCGAGTCGTCCGTTTCCGATGGGTAATGCGTCTGTCCACTGTTCTGCTGGTTTGTTATACCATAGGATGCAATTATTCCTGTTTGTCATCAAGGTGTCTCCGTTTTACTTTTACTGTCGTCAGGATAGTTTTACGGTTTATAGTGAACTTTAGAATTAATGCCAGTTATAATATTGACTGGCTTCACAGCGGGCGAGGTGACCTCGCCCCTACGCTGGGTGTTCTTCGTCATCGTTGAAATGCCTCATTAATTATTCAGTTTACTATAGAAAGGATAATAATGATGGATCCCTTATCTCCTTGTAACACATGTTATCAAGATTTAGATTTCTGTTCAAGTACAAAACATCGTACCCCGGAGTTAAGGGTGTGTAAGTATTTTGCCACCTTTTTTTAGATGAGACGGCACTCGGAGAGTGCCTACTACTATTAAAAGCATAGGAAATGAAAAAATTGATACCTAAGAGTGACAAAAATTTTTCGCATACCGTAGCAAATGGTGTATTGACGAACTCACATCTGTTCTGATACAATACTTTCAAAATAATCGTAAAGAGTGAGGACTGCTTCATGAAAAACAGAGAACCCGATTATGATGACTATATTAAACATCTTCAGAAAGAAGAAAAGTTGCTACTCAATTCCCCTGTCTTGCACGCAGCTGCGGAAATTCCGAGTATAGACTTTCTTGATATATGTCAACGAATTGAAAACGCGAAGGAAGAACCTGAATACTATGATACAAACCTGCCGTATTTCTTTTCTGAAAATCGTTTTGATATTGAAGCATTGCAGGAATATCAGAGTGAATACCCGCATATCTTTGAAGAACAAAGACAGGGGGGATTATACAGAAGTGGGTTTTATCGATGGCAGTTGTCCTGGCTTGGACGTTCTATTTTCAAAGTATATCCATATCGGATTGATATTGAATTGAAAGCAGGAAAAACACAAGCTACGATAGAATGCAACTACCAGACAGAAACTGCTACAGGGATTCCGATTTGGATGTTCGGATATACCACTTGCATAATAGAAAAGTGGTATCGGATATGTGCGTTTGAACATTTAGTATGTGGTATAGATGAAGATTGGTCAGGCGATTTTGAGTTCAAAGATGTTACAATTGAAACCGAACCTGTCTGCAAATTAAAGAACGGTCAGGAAGTTAAGGACGGCGGAACATATACTGTCAGTTTTCTGGTGGATGTGTCCAGCGATTTCTATGAACCCTACGGTGATGTAGAATTTAGGAACGGGTTTCTCGGGCTGGATGGCACACTCAGAGCACTATGATTTTTTTAGTCCAGTGTCCCACACACAGCGGAACCCTATTTTGGGCACAAGACTTGAACCGTACGATAAGGTTAGGAATGTAGTAAGTATGGGGTTAGAATTAATTTTAGCGGAAGTTTGAACAGGTGATGTAGCGTTAAGTAGTGTACCGCCACGTAAGATGCGGTTAGTCTTCACCTCCCAGAAGTTTGATATTATGTGATTCAAATCGTCTTTTGTGTTTTTCTTCGCAATCGGTTTCTGTGTTGTTAAGGATTGAAATGAATCTGGATCATACTCGTCCAGACACCATTCCCAGACGTTGCCGACCATATCGTAAAGTCCATAGTTGTTTGCTGGATATTTCCCAACTGAAATAGTTTCTCTAACTAACTTATCAAGCAATGTTTTTTCTGGTTCGAGTTCATCTCCCCACGGATACTTTTTTCCTGTTAATCCACCGCGTGCTGCCTTTTCCCATTCCGCTTCTGTTGGCAATCGTTTTCCGATCCATCTTGCATACGCCATTGCAGCATACCAACTGACGTGTGTGACGGGATGGTCCGCTTTTCCTTCTGGATAGTTGTCCCCATCCCAATCTTTTAGGTAATATCTGTCAAAGCTTTGATATTCCGGTTTAGTACGGAACCTTCTCTTTTTTAACCTTTGTTGATGCAGCCTTCTTGATGGTTTTCTCCAAACTGGAACGGCAATTATAAACCTTTTGTATTGTGCGTTTGTCACTGGATACTTATCCATACAAAACGCGTCAACGTGGACTGTTTTGGCAAGATCACCTTGTGTATTTTCATCTTTGTGATTGCTTCCCATTTGAAATTCACCTGCGGGGATATGCACCATATCATCTGGCATTGCAGTGCTTATAGATGTTTTTTCTGGTGGTGCTATTGCTTCGGTTTCAGAAATGGGGTGTTCTTCATTCGGTATAGGGTCAATTGGTTGCGGTGTTTCTGTGTTGAGTGCGGTGATATGTTCTATGCGTTTTTGTGGATTTTTCAATGTATCACGTGCTTGATTTAGGATATTTCGCCACTGTTCCTGTGTTTTACCATCAGGACGCGGGAGTCCGCCTGCGCGTAATGATTCGGTGTAGTATTTATTATGTGCGGTGTCCACCTCCACGGCAATTGTGTCTTCACTTTGGTTTTCCAACGCTTTGATAGTGAACCCTAAAACTTCAAAATAGTTGACTCTTTCACCGACGATTAGTCCAGATGCGTTAAGGATTTCTGATGCTTCTTGAATGGATAGACCGTGTTCCTGAACGGCTTGTTGTAGTAGTCCTTTCCGCTGCTCCTCGGTGATCGTTTGGGAGAGTGATTTGAGTGTGTTGACGGTGATGATGAATTCTTGGCGATTTGGCATAAGGTATATTTATTGTGTTTTTGTTTTTACACAGCGGAAACCGATACCAGCAAGCGTGCGTGTTGGCGTATTCTTGTAGCGGTAGGCTGTCCGTAGGAATTGCGCTGCGTCAAGCCATGAACCGCCACGTAACACTCTCTGTATTGTATTAGATGTTAACTGATTATTTACGGGTCCGAGATTGTTGACATCTGCGATTGGGTTTCTGTGTATAGGGTTCGTATAGAAGCGTGGGTGATATGTATCAAGACACCATTCCCACACATTGCCTGCCATATCGTATAGTCCATATCTGTTTGCCTGATATTGTCCGACAGGTGTGGTATCTCCGATATTGCAGTTATAGTTTGCTTTTGAATCGTTGATGGCGTTTCCACACGGATATTCGTTTGCGTTTTGTCCTGCGCGAGCTGCTTTCTCCCATTCCGCTTCGGTGGGTAATCGTTTCCCTACCCACTCCGCATAAGCTCTGGCAGCATACCAGCTGATCCACGTTACAGGATGTTCGGCTTTGTCTTGCGGATAACTCTTTTCGTCCCAGTGTTTGAGATAGTCGCCGTCGTGATAACGTTTATCAATAGCGGTTTTTCGGTTTCTCTTTATACCGAACCAATCTGGTGGTTTACCCCACTGCGGATTTGCATCTATGAATACCATATATTGTGCGTTGGTGACTAAGTGTTCGTCCATATAGAAAGCGTCCACATAGACGGTGTGTATAGGTTTTTCAGATTCGTTTGCATTTTCACCGTTGCTTCCCATCTGGAAATCACCTTCGGGAATAAGTACCATGCCGCGAGGGGTATTAGGATCTGTAAGTATCTGTACTGACTCAATCTGTGGTGCTGTTACCTGTGTTGTTGAAAGAATGGTTGATTGCTGTCTATTTATCTGTTTGGGATTTTGGGGATGATTTTTATTTATGTCTGCTGATGCGCTTGGTGTTGCTAATTTGGATAGGTCTTCTTGGAACAGTATTGGCATAATATGTTCGCGCCGTTTGTGTGTGTCTTTTAGCGTATCCCTTGCGCAATCGAGGAGTGTCCGCCACTGTTCTTGCGTTCTGCCGTCTTTACGGGGTAATCCTCCTGCGCGCAAAGATGCGGTGTATCGTTCGTTGTGTGCAGCGTCAACGCGTTTGGCAATTATGTCTTCATTCTGGTTTTCGATTTCTGCTATGGTGAGTCCAAGTACATGTAAATAGTTGACTTTTTCACCGACAACTAATCCTGATGCGTTTATGATGTCAGTTGCCTCCTGTATTGTTAGTCCGTGTTCCTGCACTGCTTGTTGTAGAAGTCCTTTGTATAGTTCGGGTGTTATTGTTTGTGAGGCTGCTTTGATAATGTTGATTGCTGCGATGAATTCTTCACGTTTAGACATGGTTGGTTCCTGGACAAAGTGTGGTAACAACAGAGACTTCTGTTGTTTATATTATCACAGGTATTAGTTGGTGTGCAAGCGATTATAGGAATAGAGAATCAGATACGATGGATAAAACTAGTAAACAGTGTTATAATACACAATGTTTTTCCATACCCCATATATTTTGAGGAGTCATATATGCTAAAAAACCTATTTAAAGGTAACAAAGACAAAACTGTTCCTGAAGAAACAGAGCAAAATGAAAACTGGTTTGATCGTCTCAAATCCAGTTTAGCGAAAACCCGTACTCGATTTATCTCTCAACTCTCAACACTCTTACGCGTCGGCAGAAAAATAGACGAAGAACTGATGGAAGAGATTGAGGAGATACTTATACAAGCAGATGTCGGTGTTGAAACGACACTCAGACTGATGGACAGTGTCAGGGAAACAGTGAAAGAAAAAGGTTTAGGTGATTCATCTGAACTTGAGGAAGTCATCAAAACAGAGATCATCAACCTACTCGGTGAAGACAATCCGTTGCAACTTACTGGTGAACCACCCTATACGATATTAATTCTCGGTGTGAACGGTGCTGGTAAAACGACGACCATCGGGAAACTCGCCAGTAGATACAAAGCGGCGGGGAAAAAGGTACTTGTCGCTGCAGGTGATACGTTCCGTGCCGCGGCGGAGGACCAACTGGCTATCTGGTGTGATCGTGCTGGCGCGGAACTGATACGCGGTGGTGAAAAAGCGGATCCTGCCTCTGTCGTATATGATGCAGTGCACGCAGCAACACATCGTGAAGCGGATGTGTTGATTGTAGATACAGCGGGTAGACTTCACACCAAAAAGCCGCTGATGGATGAGTTGTCAAAAATCGGACGGGTGATGGGACAAGCACACGCAGCTGCACCGCACGAGGTGCTGCTTGTGATTGATGGTACAGTAGGACAAAATGCGTTGATGCAGGCGAAAATATTTAACGAGGCAGTCCCCATCACAGGTGTCGCCGTAACGAAATTGGATGGAACAGCAAAAGGCGGGATTGTCATTGCTGTCAAAGCAGAACTCGGTGCACCTGTAAAACTGATCGGTATCGGAGAAAAACTTGATGATCTGCGCGATTTTTCAGGAGAAGATTTCGTCAATGCTCTCTTTGCAACGGAAGAAACGACGTAGTGTTCTGTCCATTTTAAAATTGCTATAACCCCGTTCGTAGTAGGGCAATTCATTGCCCGTTCTCCCTTCAAGAACGGGCAATGAATTGCCCTACTACGAACAAATTCACATGTAATTCAAGGGTAGACAGTCTAGTAGTATATTATTCTTCCTCATCCGGTAATTTCAATTCATCCTCAGTCAGATCGAAATCGAATACATCCTCCTCTTCTTCCGAGGTATCAGTTTCTTCAGGAGAGGGAATCTGTTGGACCTCTTGTGAAGGTTGTTCAACTTCCTGCGTTTCTCGTTTGGGTGACGCAGCACCGAGGATAGTCAGACCAACGATAGCAAGGACGCACAGACTCGTCACCGTCATAGCGATAGGTCGTTTCCAAAGCACCTTGCGTTCACCTCTATCCAAGAACGGGAGGAACAGCAGAAGCAACATACCGACAGTCGGTATCACAAATGTACCGAGAATCTCAAAGGGACCTTTAAAATACTTGAGCAGTTGAAACAGGAACAGGAAATACCATTCAGGACGTGGGTCATAATCCGCATTTGTTGGGTCAGCGACATCTTCCAAGGGTACAGGAGCGAAGAGTGCAGCACAGGCCAGTACAACGAAAAGGATCAGCATACCGACAACATCTTCAAAGACTTGATCTGGAAAGAACGGTTTACCTGAATGCATCTCCTCTGCGGTGTTGTTCGGCTTCCCAGACGATCCGTAGTATCTAACAAAGAATAGATGGATTCCGACAAGCGCGAAAGCCATCCAGGGTAACCAGATCGTATGGAGTGCATAGAAGCGAGAGAGCGTGACTGCGCCGACTTCCGCGCCGCCGCGTAGTATCTTCGCGACCCATTCACCCAATATCGGTGCTTTACCGGATATTTCAACACCGACTTTCGTTGCCCAATACGCTTTTTCGTCCCAAGGTAACAGGTAACCCGTAAACCCGAAACCGAGGGTAACCAGTAGCAAGAGTACACCGAACACCCATGTGAGTTCACGGGGTGCCTTGTATGAACCGTATAGCACTACACGTAGCAGATGCAGGAAGACGATGATAACCATTGCACTTGCGCCCCAATGGTGCAACCCTCGGACGAACTTACCAAACGGTACCTCTTCAGAGATATATTTGACAGCATTGTAGGCGTGGTCAGGGGATGGTGTATAGGATAAGGCAAGGAATGCCCCTGTCGCCGCTTGAAGTAGCAGTAAGAACATCGCTAAACTACCGAGTGAGAATAGCAGATTGATATGTTTCGGCAGCGGTTTGCGTAGATGTGCCATCACGCCATCAAAAGGCAGGCGATCGCTGAGGAATTGTTTCATTTACGCCTCCTTCACAAACAGAAGACCGTTATCCACTTTAACTTCAAGTTTCTGCAACGGTTTAGGGGGTGGTCCCGCAACAACTGCGCCGTCTTTGTCAAATACAGCACCGTGGCATGGGCAGAGAAACGAGTCCTCGCTTTCCTCCCATCGCACCAGGCAACCGAGATGTGAGCACGTCCGTGAAAACACGCTCCACTCACCGTTTCCTAAATCGGTCACGTAGACGGAACGTTTTTTAGTCGCCTTGACCCAACCGTCTTGTGCGGTGAATGCGTAATTGACCTTTTTGAAACGACTGTTTTTTAGGTTGTCAACAAAACCTAAGTCCACCCATTGTGTTTCCTCCTTTCTCCATGCGGGGGAAATAGCAAACCCAATGAGTGGGATACCGGCAGCTAAACTCATCAATCCACCGATGAAGGCGGTTGCAATCTGAAAAAAAGAACGTCTTCCATTATCTGACATGCATCCTTCTCCTTTTCGTGTAAGGCGAGGTTACCTCACTTGTAATCACGACACTCAATCGGGCGGGGGAACCCCGCCCCTACGAGGAACAGACATATTCGATCAGGCGGGGAAACCCCGCCCCCACGACACGCAATCGGGCGGGGAAACCCCGCCCCTACGAGGAACAGGGATGAAAACCGGTGCCTACCTTTTCCGAGTCTGTCCTTCAAACGGTGTCCTGAGATCATACCGTCCTTCTTCTAAAACAGGTAGCGTCCCGTCGTTGACCATCAACTCTAAAGGTAGTTCTTTCGTTTCAAGAGGTATCTTGACGACATCTTTGATACGTAGCGATTCATATATCGCCATCATGATTTCAATCGTATATCGTGCCTGTTCTCCTCTTCCGCGATGGGTTGGTATTTTGCCTTCAATCCACTCTATGAGTTCCTGAAACTGGTTCTTCGGTTCCGGTGGGGGTGTAATCGTTTGCCACCCTTTAGCGTCGTTATTTTGGATTAGTACTGTTCCGTTATCGCCGTTACGTATTTGTCCCTCAGTGCCAGCGATTGTTGGCATAGATACACCAGGGTCGGGCAGGTCGCCTTCATAGATAGCGCGTGTTCCTCCTTCAAAACAGACTAGACCCATACAGAGGTCTTCACAGATCGTTCGGCGTTCCCATCGGTCAGTCGTACGTGATGTTTGTCCAATCACCCATAACGTCTCTGGGTCGGACAACAGAAAACGCCATCCGTCAATTGCATGTGTGCCAGTGTTAAGTAGACCCGCGTGTGCTTTTGCGCGATGATGTAACGTTGTCGGTGTCCCGATAGCACCGGCAGCCACAAGCCTTCGTATTTCTATGTCCTGTGCGCTGTATCTACGTTGGTGTCCGATAACAAGTTTGACATCGTTTTGGTTACATGCAGCGATCATATCATCCGCCTGTCCAAGTGAAGCGGACATCGGTTTTTCTCCGAGAATACCTTTGACACCAGCGTTGGCTGCAGCGACGGTTGCTTCGGCGCGTGGTCCTTGCCATGTCGTAATACTGACGATGTCAAGTTCCTCTTTTTCCAACATTTCTTCAACATCAGTATAGGTAGCAGGGATACCGAATTCATCAGCGACTCGTTTTGCGGATTCTTCATAGATATCCATTGCTGCGACGAGTTGCACGTTCTCTTGCTTTTGCCAAGACCGGGAATGCGATCTGCCCATACCACCACATCCGATAATTCCGATACGATATGTTGCCATAATTCAATCTCCTTTGATTAGGTGGACATTGATTTTATACGTTACTGTAACAACTTCTGGCGTTTTCGTCAACAATTTTCCGTATTCCAGTGGTGAAATAGTTTGACAAACTTTATGAATCATGGAAAACTTAAGGAAGAACAAAAGGAGGAATTAAGATGGCAGACTATGAAGATAAAGGTTCACAGATACGGATCACTAACCTTGAGGCTTACCCGATGGGTGAGAAAGCGTACGTCAAGGTAGAAACTAACATGGATGTCACTGGGTGGGGTGAGATCAATAATATGGAGACAAACGTCACCTGTGAATTGGCACGTTCCTTGTCCACAATGATTATCGGAGAGAACCCGACACGTATTGAACATCTTTGGCAACGACTGTTTCGCGCGCATCGCAATATCCGTGGCGGTGGATTGATGGTGCATACCATCTCCGCGATTGATATGGCATTGTGGGATATTGCAGGAAAACTGTGGGGTGTGCCCGTTTACCGTCTACTGGGTGGTCCTTGTCGGGATAAAATTTGGAAGTATCCGAGTCCAAAGGCAATAAAAATCGGTCCGGGTGGTTCTAAAACTTTCGCTGGTACGCCCGATGAGATCGCTAATATGGTGCAGCGGGTTCGCGATGCACAAGAGAAAGTCGGTCCAGGTGGCGCAGTGATGGTTGATGCACATAGTGGCTTGCCGCCACCTGTGGTTAAACAATTTGCAGGACGTCTCAAATCTGACGATCTGCTTTTCCTTGAAGAGGCATGGGTGCCGGGAAACATAGAGGTTATGCGTAAGATCAGAGAATTCGTGCCTGTTCCGTTAGCGACAGGTGAACGTGACCGGACAATATGGGAGGTACGTGAAATCCTTGAAGCACAGGTGATTGATATACTTCAACCTGATGTTGGTCATGGTGGCGGTATTACGCAGGTAAAGAAGGTTGCTGCGTTAGCGGAAGCGCATTACGTGCCGATAGCACCGCATTGCACGATGTCTTATCTCGGTCTCACAGCAAGTTTTCATCTATCCGCTTCCGTTCCGTTTTTCCTGATTCATGAAGCTTATGAGAGTAACCTACCTGCACATAAGACGTGGGAGATGGACGATGAAGGTTACGTCTCATTACCTGAAGGACCGGGTTTGGGTGTTGAAGTAGATGAGGCAAGGGTGATTGAAATCAGCAGTCAGGGGAGAGGATTTGGTTGGCCGAATGCGCGGTTAGCGGACGGTTCTGTTGCTGATTATTAGGGTTTTGGAGATGGAAATAAGGTTATTCCCCTAACAACTCGGTTTTGTATTCATCAACGATTGCACCTAAAACAGATTCAGGGATGTTTTTTAGTTGCGATGTCAGTTCCTCTTCGACGTTGACCATCATGCTGTGGTCATACGTCTCTCTTTCAGCACATGGGTCAAAGGATTCGCCGTGTGCTTCTAATAATAGTGCTAAACGTGCGGGTGTTAATCCTTCAGAGATACCGTGCAGTCCCCATGCAGTGCCGCGGTATCCTTTCTGATATGCGTTGCCGAGGTGTTTCTGTAAGATAGCTTCTCTTTGTGCGCCTTGCGCGTTGCTATTTTCAAGTTCTTCTGCGGCAGCAACTGCATGCGGGTCCAATTCCACTTGGAAAGCAGTTGAAGCGTCTGCTGCCGCCACAGGATATATTTTAAATGTTTCCATTTCTACCTCACTTATTATCTTCTTTAGTGCTATCCAGAATTCCATATTCTACGCATCTCTCTACAATCCATGACTTATCTTTGCAGTTTTCCAATATTTCATAGTTTTCTTTTAGTTCACGAATCTTGTTAATAGAAATGCTATCCTGATCTAATCTTTCTATAAGTATGGTAGGGACAAAATAGAGTTCATAGGTTTTATCATCAATTGGATGGATTCCTATTACAACATCTGAAGTCGTAGTTGATTGCCGATACTTTTTAACTCCTGATCTGTATTGTCTATCAACACCTCCTCTTGTTCCACCTGTAAAGGAGACTGATTGTTTTGCAGTTTTGACCTGTGCCCGGATTATATCTTCAGATTCATTCTGCTTACGCACAATAATGATATCGTAGGTTGATAAAGGCAAATCTACTAATGAAACATTTTGGTATTTCTTCATTAGAATACCAACGACAATATGTTCATGAGCAAAGCCATCTACTGATGCTTGTCTGCCCCTTTTTTCTGCGTTACCCATTTTCCTTTACCAGTTTATTTTTTTAGTACTAAAATCCAATCCGTATTGATGCGTTCTTCTCTTGGAACCTTTATGAAGTGTTTTATAATCTCTGAACCGAAATAGTTTTCTACCTTAAAACCGATTTTCTCTGCAATCGGCATGAGATATTTCCAGTTTTCAAACAATTGTCCTCGTATGCGATTGTTGCCGACGACAACGACATATCTACCGTCTTTGCGTATCACCCTATAAACTTCAGAAAGGTTCTTACGCATATCCTCAAGATACTTGAATGCGATATAAGCTCTTCTCGGGTCCTTTCCATATATGTTCTGTATGACCGTGTCTGCATCTGGAACACCAATTTCGTGAAGGGTCTTGTAATCGCTTGCGGATACACTTTCCGTTCCTACGTTCTGTTTCTTAAGAGTAGTTAACGAATCTTGGGCAAAACCTAACCAATACATTTCCAATTGGTGTGTTCTTGGATAGTCAACGGCATTGACATAGGGAGGAGAAGTTACTGCAAGATCAAAAAATCCCTCTTCAAATTTTATACTTCTGGCATCCATATTCTCTGGAAAATCAACGGTAATGTCTGATGGATAGTTTTTTGAAAACGCTATAATTTTTGGAACTTTTGTCATTACAGTTTTTGCGAATTTATTCAAAGCATCAGATGGTTTTACCGATTTGTTCAATTTTTTCCGAATCACTGTCCTTGTGCAATTGTCATCTGCATTAGATACTGAACGGATGATTGACGAAAGACAAACTCGGTAAAAGTCTTTAATTTCATTTTGCGTATCAAGTTGTTGAACCTGCTTTCTTAAATAGGATAATTCAAAGAGTATTTCTTTATTAAACCAGTTGTCTCTATAGGGAAAATCGGGTAAATCGGATTCTGAAATGAGAGATGAATGGTAGTTTATGATACTCTCAAATAACTTTTTCTGAGCAGATTTTAGAGAACTTTCCGACAATGGTGTTACTTTTACTTTTGCTACGAAACGAGAAAAGGGATCAACATCTATGCCGACAGAGTTCCGTCTTGCAAGTAGTGCTTCAACATTTGTAGTTCCGCTCCCTGTAAATGGATCAAGGATTATGTCGTTTTCTTGAGAGTATCTTTTAATCAACCAACGCGGCAACTCTGGGAAGAATTTGGCTGGGTATTTGTGTAATCCGTGTGTCATAAGACTTTGGTCGTGACTGAGAAATAGAAACCTGTCTCCATCGTCAGTGGGTAAATCAACAGGTATTTCACCATCGACTTGAACTATATTTTCACCAAAAGTGTTTTTAATTTTTTCTACATTTTCCATTATAGTTTTCAGTTATCAGTGCGCTAAATTATGTTAACGGCTAATCACATTGGATTTATCCTAATCTGTTTGGTCCTATCCCAAACTAAAAAAGTGTTTTTTATCTCAATAATCTTATAGGTAGCAACTTGGATTAGTATAACACTTAATAATTGTAGAGTCAAAGAAAATGAAGAAGCAGTAGCAGAAGTTGATTTACTTTGATCTATCTTCCTGTAACTCCAAAAGCAAGTTCTATTTGAACTCTCTTTGGTATGACTCAACCTGTATCAAGATACCGGTTTTCAAGGGTTCGTCCTATTCTGAAAAATCATCATTCAACTGAAGGAAAAACCGTAAACAGAGAAATCTGATTAATCAGGGAAACGCTCAATGCCTTTTAGGTTCGTGAATATGTCAGTTCCATTGCCTATAAAGGCATGCTAGTACTTGACAAAGATTGTATATTGTAACCATCGTGGTCTTGCAATCTCATATGACAAATGTCATCAGACGGTAGACAGACAAAACCGCGTATATCTGCAGAGGCTTTCAAGAGAGCCTATTGGTATCTACTTTCATCTGAGAATTCTCCCGTAGAAGCAGCAAAATCCCATATTTCCTTTCTATTCTATAAACTCATTTATTCAAACCTAAGTATTGATATGGATCAATTCCGACTTTTTCTATATCTTTCACCCAAATATTATTAGGTAAATTCTGCGGAGTAAGATATGGATAGTCTGGATGACTTTTGAGTAATGCGGCTGTTTCAAGATCTCCTTTGACCTGTGAGATATATCGATGTATTGTTCCATCAGGTTTAGTGAATTGCGAATATTTTACATATATAGTGTTTGGTCGCATGAGTAGTACTTTTCCATTCGTAAGTCGTCCACCATGGAACCCTTTGTCCCCATCTGCCCAGGCTTTCACCATAACTCGCTGAAGTAGTTCAAGATTAATTCTATGTTCTGCAGGTAAAGATTCGTAATTGCTGCGGCTATTCCAAATAACACCGCGAGGATAATCAGAAGGCACCTTTGGAAACGGTCCAAACCCGTGAGCAGATACGTATGTATCGACTTTTTTTATTTTATCTATGTGTTCAGGTTGGTTAACAGAAGGCATCACTGGCAATATTTCAGTAGTATCTACGTTTTCATTTTTACCTTCTGTTATATTAAGAGGTTTGTCTGCCGTTAGTAAATCACTATTCGCAAATGTTACATCAGTTTCTCGTACTGATTCATGGTTATTTGCTTTCTGTATTTTTTCCAATTTGCGTGCAAGTTCTACAGATTCAGATAACTCCTGTCTATATAATCCTGTTGTGTGTTGGTACCAGAGATAACATGCACCAAGAAATAGAATTAAAAAGACTATACCTAGGATGGACCACTTATTTGCCAAAACTTCGCGTAGCATCTGTATCTCCTTTTAGGTGTATTAATCAAAAGATGATATAAAGAGGCTTATTCACTGTAAACTGTGAAGTCTCAAAACAATTTATCTAATAGACATAATAATGTCTAATAGCCATTATAGCGATTTAACAGATTTCCATTTCTGTGATGAAACTTTGAAATACGGATTTAACAGATGAGGGGTCGTGTTTGCTTTCGATTATTCTTAAGTCGCTTCTTCATTCTAAATCTCCGCATTCAAAATTTTCTACTTTTAAAGTAGTATACACTGAATAGTCATCTATAGTCAATCAAATTTCACTAAAAAACTACAATGTTATGGCAAAATTTGCACTTTAAAAAAAACAAAAAAGTTTAAGTTTTGTGGGTGTGTAAAGTTTATGCAGAAACACATGCGTGGATTACCAACAATCAGTTGTCAGTGCGATTTCGTAATCACATTGGATTTATCCTAATCAGTACCCTCCGAGGTTTGCGACTTTATGACACAAACTAAATGAAGATTAAGTTATTAATTAGGTAATACGCGGGCGAGGAAACCCCGCCCCTACGAAACCTTGTCATACAATGCTTCTTGTGAACTGAATTACCTAATTATTTTTTTAATCTTCATAAAGTTTGTGCTACTATGCAGCAACTTGAGGTAATATAACACAAAACGCTTGAAATTTCCTAACGAAAATGATAGAATCTTATCTACAAGTTCTATTATGTCTACCTTTTATTATACAAATCTATAGATGGAATAAGGAAAAACGAGTGATGAAAAAGATGATATGGGTAGTGACGCTTTTTTTGATGTGTGTCGCTACTGGATACGGTCAATATAATGGAGAATGTTGGGTTGTTAGCGGTGGTGAAGCTGTCTATAAATTACACGCCAATGGTGCAGCAGACCCGAATGCTATCCAAGATTTAACGAATGCAACTGCGGTGGAAGTCAACCCGACAAATGGTATTGTTTGGATTGCGACTTCTGCAGGTGACGCAGTTTTCAGATACGACCCTGCTGCGGGTTTTACACAAGCACCGGTAATCAAGAAACCCTCAGCGATTTCAATTAACCCTGCTGATGGCACTGTTTGGGTCGCTGGACTTGATGGTGTAAGGAAAATCTCTGCTGATGGTAAAAGTATCTTGGCACAAGTAATTCCACCGGACGGTCCTGCCAATATTGATCCTGGCAGATTCAACGTAGCCGTGAACCCAAAGGATGGTAGCTGCTGGATAACAGATGGTAAGGGGCCTATTGGCCGTTATGATGCTGATGGAAATAAGGTCGCCACTGCTCCCCCTATGAAAGAACCCAAAGGCGGTTTATCCGTAGACTATCAAGGAAATGTATGGATTGCAGATACAAAACATAACACACTTGTACGTATTTCTCCAACAGGGGATGAATTGGTAAAAACAGAAGATATCATGGGACCTATTTCTCCTAGTGTTAATCCAAAAGATGGGAGTGTGTGGGTTGCTGCAAATAGCAATATGTTGATTAACTTGTCCCCCACAGGTACAAAACTCAAAGAATTTGAGGCAGGGATCACGATAGTTGCTGTTTCGTATTCTCCCGCAGATGGTGAGATATGGGTTGCCGATCTACTGGGGCCAACTTTCGGTGGAGAGGTCAGTAAGTGGACTGCAAATGGACAGAAAAGGTTCGCAAATAATATACCGACTCCCTCAACTGTGTCAATCGGATTCTGGGAAGGAAATTAATATTCCATTAATGTGTTTCTGGGAGGTGTGTTGTGAGAAGATTGGTTACATTTACATTAAGATTGTTCTTTGTCCTCCTTCTTGTTGTGCCTACTTATGCACAACTCCCAGATTTTCAGGTGGACGCAACAAGTATTACATTCTCTAATCCGAACCCCGTTGAAGGTGAAGAGATTACTATTTGGGTTGAAGTGAAAAACGTTGGTGAAGCGACTCCAACGATGAATGAAGATTTACGCGTTGATTTGTACGAAGGAGAACGTGGGACAAACCCTCTCCAAGTATTGGTCAATGATGTTATTTTGGATTTGAAAGTTGGTGAAACTGACCGTGTATCTGTGCAGTGGCAACCTCCCGCAGGCAAAACAGAGATATATGCTTATGTCAATCCTTCTGGCGAAAAGCGTATTCAAGAATCTGATAATACAAACAACGTTACACATGCTGTCATAACAGCCACACCTATAATGTTTCCTGAGGTAACTCCCGAAGAAATTCAAGAGGCAATAGATAAAGGTGTTGCGTGGATAGAATCACGTCAAGGGAAGAGTAGCCGTACCTGTTTGCAGTGTGGTGTTGAAAATCAGATCATTCTAACTTGTTTCAACTGTAACGCCAGTCTGAAAGGTCTTGCGGAGAACTTTGTGCCGGGTTCAAAATGGAATTTCGGTGAAGATCCGTTACAGGAAACCGCTTTGGCACTACAAGCATTACTGGCATCCGGACGAACAACAACGGATTATTCTGTCCAAAAAGGCGTTACATTCCTGCTGGAACAGGACTGGAATACGCTTGATGTTTACCAGTATGCTGTCCTCATTCCTGTGCTGGTAGCGATCAGAAATCCAGAATATAAGAGCAACGCGCAATTCGCTGTGAACCAATTGGTGAAAAAGCAGCTTCCCATTAAAGGTAACGAGTATGCTGATCCAAGAGATGATGGCGGTTGGGGATACGGGCTCTCAGCGGATGGTGCACACATGAACATGGTAATCTATGCGTTATACGCTGCGAAACAGTGGGGACTTGAAATTCCGGAACAGACGTGGGAACGTGCTGAGAAATGGATTAGTCGTAACCAAACAGATACTGGTGGGTGGCTTTATAATTTGGTTGACAACGGTTCGCCTTGGGCGATCGGTGTCTACGGCAGTATGACAGCGACAGGTTTGTGGGCATTACGTGCATGTGGTGTTTCCACTGAGGATGTTCAGATACAAGATGGGGTGGACTGGTTAGAAAGGCATTGGTCACTTACCCGAAATCCGGGATGTAATTCATGGCTTTACTATTATCTTCTCTCTATACAACGTTTCTGTGATATCCCACCTAAGGTGAAAACATTAGCAGGACGCGACTGGTATGATGAAATATGTCGGATGATGGTCGCAAGACAACATCCGGATGGTAGATGGCCTGGTGCGGAGAGTGATTTTTTAGCGACTTGTTTTGCAGTGATGACCCTGAGTCGTGCGCTTGTCGGTCCAACAGAGCCTAATATTGCTGTTGTTCCACAGACGTTACGGTTTTCTCCGCCTTCGCCGCGCGTTGGAGAAGCCGTTAGATTGAGTGCTACACTGACAAATAACGGCACTCCAATTGATGAAACGTTGAAAGTAAAGTTCTTTGCTGATGACGAGGAGATAGAGACGGCAGAGGTTTTCTGGACATCCTCTCTCAATGAAACAGTGGTTACAGTTGATTGGGTACCGAAACAGGAGGGTGATACGAATGTTTCAGTCCAAGTGGACTTTAATGATTCTAACAGTAGTGATAATTCGGACTCGACTACACTCACTGTGCATCCGAAATCTACCTCACCAACAGATACTGCACTCGTAAAACCTAAGGAAATCTCTGAAGGTATTTATCAGGTGGGAAATGTTGTTCTTGATACCAACAAAAAGGAGGTTGTGATTCCGGGTGAAATCAACATCGCAACGGGAGATACAATAATAGAATTCTTCGCTTGTGGACTGTTAGGTCCCTCCCATGAAAGCATCTTGATGCTGGATACGGAACCGCTTTCTATATTTGTTGCACTCGGACTCTTAGAACTCAAACCTGGGATGAATCTTGAAGCTCAGGGGGACCCACACGACCCAGAAGGTTCTAATGTTCAAGTCTGGGTTGAATGGAAACAGGGAGATAAGGTTGTCTCTAAGACTGCACGCGAGTTGGTATGGAATAAATTTACCAAACAACCCATGCAGAAAACACATTGGGTTTTTACGGGTGGACGAATTAGAACAAACCAGCTTACCTCACAACTCACACACAATATCATTGCAGTGCATCGTGATCCAGATTCAATCCTTAATCACCCGCTGCCTGGTGGGATTGATGATCGCACCTATCGTGTCAATACGGATGTCGTTCCACCTAAGGGGACAAAAGTTAAAGTGATTATTCGTCCAATCTAAAGCAAGTTTGAATATTAAATATGCAGATGGCAGGTTGATGACGGGCGGGGAGACCCCGCCCCTACGGGTTCGGTGCCTGCAGGCTTAGCGGAAAATTGATAATTCATTATTTAATAATTGCGTAATGTTAGATGAAACAGAAACCTATAAACATTCTTAGTGAAATAGAAGCGAACAAGGTTTTTCCCGTTTATCTACTCTGCGGGAAGGAGACCTTCCTAATTGAAGGCACACTCAAGCAGATGTTGGATAAACTATTGACACCCGACACTCGTGATTTCAACCTGACCTATTTTGATGGAAATACCGCTTCCGTTAGGGATATTCTTAGCAGCGTTGAAGTCTATCCTGTTATGTCAGAATGGCGAGTCACGGTGGTGGATGATTTTCCCGCTTTCAAGTCACGAAAACGAACTACATCTCCTCTAACAACCCTCCGTAATGCGATGCAAATTGAATCTGAGGATGCTCAAAAGTGTGTTACGGATATGGCTAAACTACTCGGTGTTCCTATAGAACAGATTGCTAATGGACATCCAGATTTCAACAACGCAATTGAAGAGATGGGTGAAACGCTGGGTGATGGATTAACCGAAGATGTGCGTGCATTTCTGACGCGTTTACCCCAACTTGCCGCAAGTCTCCCAGAATTGGATAGCCAGGCTGAAAGCAGAAGCTCCGATAGCGATACCGAACTGTTATTGGAATGGCTTCAAGAGGATCTTCCAAAAACAAGTGTGCTTGTCTTTACAATAAAGGATGAGGTTAGCGAAAGGAATCGGTTTGCCAAAGCGATTCAGGATGTCGGTAGATATGTCGCCTTTAATCCTCAGGAAAGGAGAGGATCACTCAACCAGGATCCGCTTTATAAAAAGGTTGTTGACAAGTTTGCGACCTATAATAAGAAGATTACACCGCGTGCTTTTGAACAACTCCGACAACGCACCGGTGGTGATATGCAAACCATCGCTGAAGCGATTAACAAGATCACGAATTTTGTTGGTGATAAACATCAGATTGATGAGGCGGATGTTCGCAATTTAGTGGCACAAAGCACTTATGATAGAATATTTGATCTCACCGATGCAATCGGAAAACGTTCACCACGGCAAGCGTTGAAAAGTCTACGGGAGATAGTATTGAGCGGTCAAGACCCGTTTCTCATTACTGCAGCAATCGTAAGTCACCTCCGTTTGACGCTTCAGGCGAAGTTGATAGCAGAAAAAAAAGAACTCAAACCCATCGGTAGGCAAACACGATACGATAACTTCATAAAGAATATATTTCAACCGCTTGCTGAGGAGTTCAGTGAAATCTTGCCGCAATCCGCATCCCATAACATTATGAAACGTAATCCTTATGTTGCTTTTAAGATATTCCAATCACTCCATGCGTTCACCACGTCGGAGCTGATGCGTGCGTTGGAGCAGACTTTGGCGGTAGAAATCCAGATGAAGACAACGAGTGTTGATCGTGAACTTTTGCTTGAACAGTTGTTGTATGATATTTGTAGTAGTGGAAAACCGAGGTGATATTTCGTAATTAACCTAAGTTGCCACCTATAAGTTTTAGACCTGGAAACACCGTCTTTAATAAAAAAATGCTGATAATTAGCCAATATTTGTAGCGTAAACTGCCAGTTTGCGCCCCGTATGGCACAATCTAGATGAAGATTAAGAAATTAATGGGGTAAAACCGATTTTTCCCAGGCCGGTAGGTGCGATATCCTTATCGCACCGGGTTCATCCTAACCCTTTCGTTGAAGGTTTCCTCATAGGATCCGGTGCGATAAGGATATCGCACCTACCGGGTTAGGGATATTGAGAATTACCGAATTAATAACTTAATCTTCATGCAGATTGTGCTACATAGGTAGCAACTTAGGTTTATTAGTGTGTAAGTGTATAGATGACTGCGTTGATACCTATTTTCAACGCTATATTTGAATATTCTTTTGGATAGTAATCCTCTGCGGCGTGTTCCCATGCGTCTCCGAGGTCAGAATTGAAACATATCATCATCATGAGTCGTCCTTTGTCATCAAAAACACCGAGATATCGTGCAGGATGTCCATCAAAACGTTCATAGGTCTGTCCACTAAAGAGTGCGCGTAGTCCAGGAATTTGAATCAGTTTTTCGATTTTATAGAAACAGCGAAAAACTGGATGGGTGATCGGTATATCCACAGGTTCTCGGTTTGGGAATATCTTTTTTAATTCTTTATAGAACCATTTCCACTCCAAGCCTCCGTGAAAGTCATCTACAAAGAGGAATCCGCCGCGTAGTAGGTATTCGCGTAGGTTCTGGGCACCTGTCTTGCTCAGTCTCATACTTCCGACTTCTAATACATAAGCAAACGGATAATTGAATAGTTCCTCAGACCATACTGCGATTTTCTTACTATCGGGTGCTACGTCAATATTTGTCTGCTTGCGCAGTTGATAAATGAAGTTCCGGTCAGACGCGGGATAGTCTACCTCCCAATTACTGAGTGCTGTAAGGTCGCCTCTATATTCAAGACGAACGAATGTGAAATCGTGTTCGGGATACGCAGCAGTATCCCGAACAACGTTTGGAAAAGATATAGTAAGTAGTGCTGAGAAGAGTATCGTAATTCGCATATCTTTCTAAAAATCTTCACTTATTCATTCGCTGTCTTAGTTTTCTCAATTCGTCCTGTATATTGTGTCTTCCCGGTTGGAAAATGACTTCAGGTGGCACAATTTGTCTTTTTTCACCTGGGGGTGTATAAAACCACTGCAGTGCGATTTTAAATCGTGGTCCTTGAAAATAGTGTATTTCAACCGGATGAAAACCTACAGAGAGCGGTATTCGTGCTCGTCTCGTCTGTGGTTGATGCACGCCATCGTTGTCAATGACCAATTGTCCATCAATATATAACTTTGAACCGTCATCAGAGAGAATTTCAAAGGTGTATGTTCCGGGTATAGGTACAGCCAATTGTCCTTGAAAACGTATTGCGAAGTTTTCGACGATATTCTGCTTCTGTGGTGTGGGAAATCCTTCAGTAAAATCTCTGGTACGGACATCCAACTTTGACGTTGCAAAAGTATATATAGAGTAGAAACCGTCAAATTCAGGCATCCTATAAATCGGACGACCAAATACGAAAACTTGTCCGACCAATCCGTGTCCTGGTATGAGATCGGTGTCAAAGATTCCGAGTCCCTGTATACCTTCGTCTAAATTGATTTTCGTGAGGTCATCAACACCTTGAAGGTGCGATAGTCTTCTCCCCATATCACTACCGACACCGCTTCCTGAACCGCCTCTTCCGGGGCCTTCTACGGTACCACCTGCGCCTCTCTTAATTGGATCAACAACGGGTCCCGATGGTTCTGTGCCTTCTTCTCCGAAACTCTTATTTGGGAGCGTAAGAAATTCCGTTTGTGGTATATCGGTATATGTAACGATTTCTGGTGCAAAATCATCATAGAAAAGTGCTTCTGGCGGGTTCATCTCTGGTGCATGTTTTGGTGCAGCCTGCGTCTTTGCGGGAGAACCACTATCATAACTACGTTTCTGCTGTGCCATCTTGTGCTGGCGTAATGCACGGCGTTTTAGTTGATCCGGTGTGCCTAACCTAAAGATAACAAGCGATAAATCTTCATAAGGTTCGTGGAATTGTTTTAAGAGAAATGGTGAAATCAGTAGCATCAGAATGACATGTATCCCTAATGAGATAAGTAAAGATATTTTGGCTCTGTTTTTTTTCATAATAACTTTTCTCCTTTTTATCTATACGATGTCGGATGACACAATTCAGCGTGTGCTGTAACTATTATAGGCTTGTGCAAAAAGGGTCGTTTACATGAAGGTGTTACGATACATCATTAAAAACGGGATTTCTTATGAAGTGTTTACTATTTTACCAGATTAAGTATTTCGTTGTCAAATTTGAGATTAAGGATCAATAGGGGATGTGTAAAGTAATTGTCACCGTTTTGTCTGAATCGCGGATTACGCGGAGGACACGGAAGACGCGGAAGGATGTTTTTGGGATTTCAATGTATTTTCACAACTATCAGGGTTCTGTGAGCTAAGCCGGTAGGTGCGATATCCTTATCGCACCGGATGCTACGCGAAAACCTCTTATGAAACGGGTTGAGACAGATCCGGTGCGATAAGGATATCGCACCTACCGGCCTGGGAAAGAAAGGATATCGCACCTACCGGCCTAGTGAAATCAAAATTACCTGATTATTTATTTAATCTTCATTAGGGGGACTATTAAATCTCTTGAATGTTAGTGGTCTATATGGTATCATCTACCTATCATGGAAAGATCAACAGACACCGTCCCAATTTATACGATAGGCTACGGGAGCCGCTCAATCGAAGATTTCATTGCAGTGCTTCAGCAGTACCGGATTGCTTACCTGATTGATGTTCGCTCTATTCCGCATTCCGGGTATAAGCCGGAGTTTTCCAAAAGACCGCTTAAGAACAGACTGGAACGTCACGATATTCGTTATGTGTATATGGGTGACTTAATCGGTGGGAAACCTGATGATGAATCCTGTTATGTAAACGGGATTGTTGATTACGAAAAGGTGAAGAATGCGGCGTTTTTCCAACGCGGTATTGAACGTCTACACACTGCATTCTCGCAACAGCAGCGCGTTGCGCTTATGTGCAGCGAGGGAAAACCTGAGCAGTGCCACCGAACTAAACTTATCGGCGCAACCCTCATTACACAGGATTTACCTGTTGTTCATATTGACGAAAATAGTGAAGAGGTAACACAGGAAGAGGTAATTGAACGTATTACGGGTGGACAGATGAGTCTGTTCGGTGCGGAGACGTTTCATTCCCGCAAGAAATATCAGTAAATGTTTATGAACATAAAAATTGTCACCATCGGTGTATACGGGTTTGACGAAGTTAGTTTCTTTGAGGCATTATGTAAAGCAAAGGTTGATACCTTCTGCGATATCCGAAACCGAAGAGGTGTCCGAGGGGCAACTTACGCATTTGCAAATAGTAAACGGTTGCAGACACGGCTTGAAGAACTTGGCATCCGCTACATGTATCGTAAAGACCTTGGACCAACAAAAAATGTCCGAGAAAAGCAAGCTGCAGCGGATAAAGCAACTAAAACTCCCAAACGCAAACGGACTGAACTTGGTGAGACGTTTATTAAGGCATACCACGTTGAATGCCTCAATGCCTTTGACCCACAAAGTTTACTTGACGAATTAGAACCGGATGCACAGGTTGTTGCACTGTTTTGTGTTGAAACTGCCCCTGAAGCGTGCCATCGCTCTTTAGTTGCGGAAAAGTTGGCGAATACATTTAGTTTAGAGGTAGAAGATATTTTACCATGAGAGTGTTAATTGTTGCGAAAACCCGTATGGGTAGTGGTGCTTGTATTGGCGGGATTACCGAGACAGGAGAAAGTGTTAGACTGGTTCCGTTGCATGCTGATCCGCACGATGGTGCGAACAGAGAGTATAATGTAGGTGATATTTGGGAAATTAGTGCAGAACCCGTGCCAGAAACTTCGCTTGTTCCACCGCATGTGGAAGATTACGTGGTTCATGAAAAACAATTAATACATGCCACCCAAGACACGAAATGTTTAGTGAGTTCTATTGAACTCTTGATGCCTCCGAAAACTGGAAATCCTCAAGTGCTGTATGAAGGACTATTATGTGCAACACGTAATGGTGCCCTTTACGTTCGAGCTGGAAACGATGTCCCATCTTGCAGCACAGTCTTTTGGAGACCTGACCTACCTCTTGAACGTGATACAGACGATAAACGAATACGATATCGGTATCCCACCGATAATGGGGGTTGTACGCTTACCTTCGTCGGTTTCCAGGAACCGCTTGAGATGATTCCAGAAAACATGCTCTTACGTGTGTCACTTGCACATCGCTGGAGACCCGAAGATCGACCTGACCTTGAAGAACGACACTATGTTCAGATTTCAGGTTGGTTTCTTGAGAATGTAGAACAAGCACAAGCGGAACATTCTACAGAAGCTGAACTCTCACTATTACAGGTTTCAACACAAAAACCGTTAGACGTACTTCAGAGTGTATTTGGACATAAGGCGTTTCGTCCTTATCAGAATGTAATAATAGATAATATTCTTGACGGGCATGATGCTTTAGTTGTTCTACCGACAGGTGGCGGAAAGTCTCTCTGCTATCAATTACCTGCCCTTATTTTTGATGGTATGACTGTCGTTGTTTCACCATTAATTTCTCTTATGGAGGATCAAGTGGTGAAGTTGCGAAACAGGAATATCAATGCCGCTTTCCTTAACAGTATGCTTAGTCATTCAACGTATTTAAAGACAATGCAGTCAGTTAGGAACGGTGACATCAAATTACTTTATGTTGCTCCGGAAACGCTCGTACGACCTGAAATACTTGTGATGCTTGATGAATCAGATGTTAGATGTCTTGCGATTGATGAGGCACACTGTATATCGCAGTGGGGACACGATTTTCGTCCTGATTATCGTGACCTTGTTTCCGTTCGAGACCGCTTCCAAAACGCTGTTTGTGTTGCCTTAACTGCAACTGCAACTACCCGGGTTCAAAATGACATCCAGCAATTACTCAACATCTCTGCTGAAAATACTTTTATTGCCAGTTTTGACAGGAAAAACCTATACATCTCTGTTGAACCGAAAGTTGAATTATTAGGACAAACACTCGCTTTCCTACGTAAACATCCGCAAGAATCAGGTATTATTTATTGCCAAACGATAAAGCAGGTAGAATCATTATGTCGCAATTTAGAAGCCAGACGTTATGTTATTTGTCCCTATCATGCAAAATTAGATAGCGAAACGCGGAAACAGAATCAGGAAGCTTTTATTAAGGGGGATACGCAGATAATAGTAGCAACAGTTGCCTTTGGCATGGGAATAGATAAAGCTGATGTGCGGTTTGTGCTTCACGCGGGGTTACCGAAAGAACCCGAATCTTATTATCAGGAGATTGGTCGTAGTGGTCGCGATGGACTTCCAGCGGAATGCCTGTTATTGTTTAGTTATGGTGATGTAGATACCATAAATCACTTCATAGACAAGGGAGCAGCATCTGAAAGAGGTGGACGAAAGGAACGTTTGCAAACACTTGTGTCGTGGGCAACTGCTAATACCTGTCGGCGTAAAATGATGTTATCCTACTTCGGTGAGGATTATGAACAGGATACTTGCGGTATGTGTGACAATTGTCGTAATGCTGATGCGAATCGTGTTGACATGACAATTCCTGCTCAGAAGTTTCTATCTTGCATACTTCGGACAGGTGAATTGTTTGGTGAAGCTTATATTATAGACGTTTTACGAGGTTCGCAACAGAAGAGGATTCTGGAAAACAGACATGACCGTCTCTCTACCTACGGGATTGGAACAGACTATAGTAAGATGCAGTGGCGATATATGTCCTACCAATTCATTCAAAACAATCTGTTAGCACGAGACGCTCAACACGGAGGACTCAGCGTAACAGAAAAAGGTTGGCAGGTGTTGAACGGAGGAACCCGTTTCTCCGGACTATCAGTAGATTCTGTTCACCGCGCAACAGCTGAAATTCTTTCAGACTATGATACAGGCCTATTTGAATTGCTCCGAGTTGAACGAGACAGAATAGCAAAACTTGAAGATGTGCAGCACTTTGTAGTTTTCCACGATAAAGCATTGCAAGCGATGGCAACCTATTATCCAACTACTATAGAGTCCTTCCAGTTGATGCACGGTGTTGGTCCAGCGAAAACAGAAAAATATGCCAATACTTTCTTACCGATTATTCAAGATTATTGTAAGGAGCATGGGATTGATTGACATGCCGGGTGTGTCAAGTTTTTGTCACTCTTTTTGTCTGAATCGCGGATATACACGGATGACACAGATTTCGCAGATTATTGACTTGGTATATCAAGTGAATCCTGATAGAATTAGCGTAATAGTGTAAATTAAACATAAACAGAAACGCCTATTTATCAGTACCCTAATCCGCGTAATCCGATAAATCTGTGAAAAACCGTGATTCAGACAACAAGTGCGGTTAGCGAACCCTTTCTCGTCAAATGCACTTAATCACAGCATTAGCCTCAAGTATTTTCTTTAAAATTCACGATTTTTCTTTCAACTTTGACATTCTTGCAACCCATCATCCACAAAATCGCGTCACTATAGATTGTACGCCTAAATAGATTATGGAGGTTCCTGATGGAAAAAGATGACGTTCAACTCATTCACAAAACATTATCAGGTGACGAAGCTGCATTCAGCGAGTTAGTGAAAAAACATCAGAAAAGTGTGCATGCACTTGCATGGCGAAAAATCGGTGATTTCCATATCGCTGAAGAAATTACGCAAGATACTTTCCTGCTGGCATATAAAAGACTTGCTTCACTGAAAAATCCGAGTCAGTTTGCTGGGTGGCTCTACGTCATAACAGATCGACAATGCAAAGCATGGTTCCGTAAGAAGCGGTTGAACATGCAATCTTTGGAGGTAACTAGTGAAGAAACACTCGAAAAAACCGCTTACACAGACTATATCTGTGAACAACGTGAGGATGCAGCTGTTGAACACAGACGTAAAATCGTGCAAAAACTCATGGAAAAACTGCCAGAAAGCGAACGTACGGTGATGGTACTCCATTATCTTGGAGAAATGAGTTGTGAAGCGATCAGTAAGTTTTTGGGGGTCTCTCAGGGCACGATTAAAAGTCGTCTCAAACGGGCACGGGAACGGCTAAAAAATGAAGAACACATAATTCGCGAAACCTTCAGTAGTGTTCCGTTACATCCAAATCTAACTGATAACATCATGCAGCGTATTGATACAATCGAACAGACATCCCCTTCAACGGGTAAACCGTTGCTACCGTTCGCAGCTTTAGGTGCATCTGCTATTTTGGTTATCTTGTTGATGGGTGCAAGCAAGCAATTCACTACTAATTTTCAGAAGCCATTTAGTGTTGATGCACGATCAGAACCTACGATTGAAATCGTCAACGCACCAGTAGTTCTAAATATTCAATCAAAACCCCAATTGCAAAACCGGATTGGTGGCAATAAAAGTAGCAAAAACAGGAACGACAGTCTAACAGAAGGAACAGAAAAAATGGAAAACAACCTAACACAAGATGCTATGCAATGGAATCTGCCTGAAGATGCTAAAGCACGCTTCGGTAAAGGACATATAGATGAAATACAGTATTCGCCTAATGGAACAGTACTTGCAGTGGCGAGTGATATTGGTATTTGGATCTACGATTCAGCTACACATCAAGAGATCGCACTCCTTACAGATCATGAGGGTGAAGTTACCGATCTGACCTTCAGTCCTGAAGGCCGCTATTTTGCAAGTAGGAGTAAACATAATAGCGAAGAAGGTAAAATACTGCTATGGGATAGGACATCGGGGACGCAAACAACACTTGCAGTGGATACACGCGTGTTCCTAAACATCGGTCTGAGATTTAGTCCAGATGGGAAGACTCTTGCCTGTGGAATCGGAGATACTGTTACACTTTGGGATTCCGCCACCGGAGAACAGAAGTCTACACTCACTAACGAGACAATAGAAAATAACATTTATTTATCCTTTTCTATGGATGGAGCAACAGTCGTTTGTGTTAATGGGGAAGGAACTGTCAGTCTGTGGGATCAGATCACTGCTAAACATAAGAAGACAATTTCAGGACAGAAAATGATTACGTTGAGTGCAGCGTTGAGTCCAGATAGAAAAACAATTGCTACGGGTTGTCAGAATGGTGCTGTCTACCTGCGCGACTTAGACACAGGTGAACTTAAATCTGCACTCAAGGAACACATCTGGGATGTTGACAATTTAGTGTTCAGTCCGGATGGAGCAATCCTCGCGAGTGCTTCGTATGTTGATAACACAATTTGCCTATGGGATGTGGATACCGGTGAGCGCATGCGAACTCTCACAGGACACACGTGGGATATTCGCGACATAGCGTTCAGTCCGGATGGAAAAACAATTGTCAGCGGGGGTGCTGATGATAGCATTCGTTTTTGGGATGTACATACAGGTAACCAGAAACATATCATCACTGGACATACGAATTTTGTTGCAAGCGTGGCGTTCAGTCCAGATGGAAAGTTAATCGCAACCGGCTATGACAGTCGTAATATTCGCTTCTCGGATGTAAACACAGGACAACCAGTCAAAACATTTGATGGATTCAAGGATTGGATTCCAAGCATAGTATTTACAACTGACGGAAAAACCCTTGTGTGTGGCAGCGGCGAAAACGTCCACATACTGGATTCACAGACTGGTGAACACAAAATGGTACTCACTCGACAAACGAGCAGTAAACAAAGGAGCGGTATTCATAGTGTCGCACTCAGTCCGGATGAGAAAACAATCGCCAGTGGTAGTGAAGACAATACTATCTGTCTATGGGATATGTTCACCGGCAAACAGGAAAAAATACTCATAGGACATACACACAGAGTCTATAGTGTAGCATTTAGTCCAGACGGAAAGACCCTCGCAAGTGGCAGTGATGACAATACTGTACGATTATGGCGTGTTGACACTGGCGAGACTCAGACGATACTTGCCGGACATACACATGAATTTGAAGGAGTCAAGAGCGTTGCTTTCAGTCCAGATGGGAAAACTCTCGCAAGTGGCGGTGGTGATAACATCATCCACCTATGGGATATAGATACAGGGGAAATTAATATGACGCTTATTGGCCATACACATTGGGTGTTCAGTCTGGCGTTCAGTCCTGATGGTAAAACCCTCGCAAGTGGGAGCGTAGACAGCGACATTCGTCTATGGGATCCACACATAGGTCAGCAAAAGAAAACGTTGACAGGTCATACAGGTTGGGTCAGAAGTATCGCTTTTAGTCCTGATGGGAAAACACTCGTGAGTGGCAGTGACGATGGCACTGTACTCATTTGGGAGATTGATCCTTAATGTCTCCAATGCCTAACACCTGCGTTGGTAATATTACAGTTCTTTGTTTGTGTCTTATAGTGAAATCTATAATTATTTGCATACAATTGTAGCGCAAACTTTATGAAGATTAAGAATTAAATCGGGTAATATTTCAACGGGCAATGAATTGCCCTACTACAAACGGGCGTGTTCGTAGTAGGGCAATTCATTGCCCGTCGATTACCCAAAGGATTTTTTAATCTTCATTTAGTTTGCGGACACTACTGCACAAACTAAAAGTTTGTGCTACAGCACAGTCCAGCCTGTCGGTTTAGGTCTCATGTAGCAAAAGTGTGCATATATTTTTGTATTTCACTATAATGTTATATTCACAAAAAAGGCAGGTTTTGTTTCAATTATGACAATTCTGCAACCTATGCACCGAAAAAACGCGTCACCTATTTGTATGCTTAAATAGACAATGGAGATACCTGATGGAAAAAGATGATGTTGAACTAATTCAGAGTATACTTGCTGGTGATGAGGATGCTTTCGGCGATCTGTTCAGGAAATATCAAAAACGTATTCATGCTTTTGTATGGCGAAAAATAGGAGATTTCCATTTCGCTGAAGAAATCACACAGGATGCTTTTCTTCAGGCGCACAATAAACTTACTTCGCTGGAGAATCCAAGTCAGTTTATAGGATGGCTCTATGTTATCGCAGACCGACTTTGCACAGCATGGTTACGTAAAAAGAAAATGTCGATACAATCGCTGGAAACCATAAGTGAAGAGGCACTCGAAAAAACCGCTTATGCCAATTATATTGCAGAACAACGTGAAGCAGCATCTGCTGAGTCTCGTCGTGAAATAGTAGATAGTCTACTGGAAATGCTACCGGAGAGTGAACGGACTGTGATAATCCTCCACTACCTTGGAGAAATGAGCTGTGAAGCGATTGGAAAGTTCCTAAGTGTGTCTCCGAACACTGTCAAAAGTCGACTTCAACGTGGGCGGAATCGTTTACGGATTACTGTTGACATCGAAACGTTACCTGATTACCTATACCAAGTTAGAAGCAGTATTATCGCATCTGAAAACAAAAACCTTAGTTTACCACAAGGAAACAAGACAATGGAAAACAACTTAAAACAGGAACCTACACAATGGAACTTACCTGAAGATGTTAAAGCCCGTCTCGGTAAAGGGAGAATACGTGAAATACAGTATTCTCCGGACGGAACAATTCTGGCAGTGGCAAGTAGTATCGGTATTTGGCTCTACGATATGGAAACTTATAAAGAAATCTCTCTATTTACTGAACATCAGAGTGAAGTTTCCAGCGTTGCATTCAGTCCAGATGGACATACCATAGTCAGTGGAAGTATGAATGGTACAATTCTATTATGGAATAGAAGAACAAGTTCCTATAAAAAAGTTATTGAGGCGACAGATAAGACCTTGAGTTCTTTTACTATCAGATCACCGAGTTTGGCATTCAGTCCAGATGGAAAAACACTTGCGTGCGGATATCAAAATATTATCAATATTTGTGATGCAATCACTGGTGAACTTAAGAATACAATTACAAAAGAGTCCTCTGGAGTCATCAAAAGCTTGATATTCAGTCTTGATGGTGAAGATATTTATTGTGGCAGTTTGACAGGAGAAATCTCACTTTGGCGTGCTTTAACAGGAAAACACATCAAGACATTTCCAGAGCCAAGTAATTGTGAGCATAGAATCGCCTGTAATCTTGTTGAGAATGCATTTGCTGTCAGCAATGCTCTAACGGAACGAGACTATAATATCTACATTAACGATTTAAACACAGGTCAATTGAAGTTTAAACTCACCGGACATTTAGGGGCTGTTAATTGCTTAGCGTTTAATCCTACTGGTAATACACTTGCGAGTTCTTCATACGGAGAGAATGAAATTCGTCTTTGGGACGCAAACACTGGTGAAGGTAAACTAACACTCACAGAACACAAGTCAGAATTTTTTAGTTTAACATTCAGTCCAGATGAAAAAACCCTTGCAAGTGGAAGAGGTGATGGTGTCATCCGCTTCTGGGATGCACACACTGGCAACCCAAAATATAATACATTCAATGGACATAACGGAGCTACGGAATCTTTTGCTTTCACTTCTAATGGACAGACTGTTACAATTGCTTATGCCTATGGTACTATCCGTGTATGGGATATCAACACAGGACAACTTATCAAAACGGACAATGAATTTAGGGATCCAATGTTGAACGGTGAAATACAGAATCTTATGTGCATTCCTGATGGTAAAATTCTTGCATGGGGAGATGGTGGGGAATCGGGGGAGTATTGTATGCAGTTATGGGATGCGAACACAGGTGAACACAAAATGTTACCTACGAAATATGAATGGCATAACCATAGCTTGAAACTCAGTCCCGTCGGAAATACACTTGCAATCGCGTTAGATGACAAACTGCTCAGATTATGCGATATGTTCACAGGTGAAGAGAAGTTTGTCTTATCCAGTCATCAAAAAGATATTTTTGCTATAGCATTTAGTCCGGATAGTAAATTTGTTGCTACCACAAGTATTGAAGATAATACTATTCCTGTATGGGATACAGAAACTGGTGAGATAATGAATATACTTGATTTAGATAGTGCATTGCGAAATGATGTTGCAGATTGGCGAATAGATAGTGGTTGGTGCGGACTTGAATTCAGTCCGGATGGTAAAACCCTCGCAATCGGGGGTGGCGAAATTATCCTTTTGTGGGACATTGATAGTGAGCAAACCAAGATGAGCATCACCCAACCTACACATCGTGTGTTTGATTTAACGTTCAGTCCGGATGGTAAAACCCTCGCGAGCGGGGGTTTTGAGAGTAACATCAACTTATGGGATCCACATACTGGAGAGCACAAGAGAACATTGACAGGTCACACAGCTTGGGTGAGAAGCATCGCGTTCAGCCCAGATGGGAAAACTCTCGGCAGTAGAAGTGACGATGGCACTGTCCTCATTTGGGAGGTAAATCCTTATGTACACGAGTAGACCCTTGCTACCGTTCGCCGCTTTAGGTGCATCTGCTATTTTGGTTATCTTGTTGATGGGTGCAAGCAAGCAATTCACTACAAATTTTCAGCGACCGTATAGCGTTGATGCGCGATCAAAACCTACAATTGAAATCTTTAATGCACCAGTAGTTCTGAATATTCAATCAAAACCTGAATTGCAAAACCGGATTGGTGGCAATAAAAGAAGCATAGACAGTAATGACGTTCAAACAGAAGGAACAGAAGAAGTGGAAAACAACTTAGCACATGATACTATGCAATGGAATTTACCTAAAGATGCCAAAGCGCGGCTCGGTAAAGGATATATAGGCGATATACAATATTCTCCTGATGGTAAGTTTCTTGCTGTTGCAGGTGGGATCGGAATTTGGCTCTATGATACAACAACACATCAAGAGGGAAATCTGCTCACAGATCATATCAATGAGGTCGAATCTATCGCATTCAGTCGTGATGGGTATATGATGGCAGGCGGAAGTGTGAATGGTCCCATTACGCTGTGGGATAGGCGCACGGGTGCACTAACAACGCTCACCGGACATACAGATATAGTTTGGAGTGTGGTATTCAGTCTGGATGGGAAAACAGTTGCGAGTGATAGTCGGGACGGTACAACTCGATTATGGGATGTTATCACAGGTGACCTCAAGCTGACACTCACAAAAGACACGAAAAGTGCCAGTAAGTTATCATTTACGCCAGATGTCGGGACAATTGTGAGTGTGAGTTGGGAAGAAAAAATCAGTCTGTGGGATTCAATCACGGGTCAAGAAAAAAAACATTCGCTATGCATCCGGATTGTTCCGTCACAGGCGCAGCGTTCAGCTCGGATGGTAAAACGGTCGCTATTGGCAGTGACAATGGCACCATCTACCTCCACGACTTAGACACAGGTGACCTCAAGCTGACACTCACCGGACATAAGGAGCATATTGACCAGTTAGCGTTCAGTCACGATGGCAAAACAGTCGCAACTGCCTCGTTTGAAGATAAAACAATCCGTCTTTGGGATGCACACACTAGCGAACACAAACGAACATTCACTGCATATACGCGGTATGTTCGAGGCTTAGCATTTAGTCCTGATGGGAAAACCCTTGCGAGTGGCAGGGACGACGGTACTATCCGTTTCTGGGATACCCCGCACAGGTAACGAAAAACATACATTTACTGGGCATTTTGAACATGTCTCGAGTGTTGCTTTCAACCGGAATGGAGACATTATCGCAAGTGGGTACGAAGGTACTGTTCGCTTGTGGAATGCAGACACAGGACAACATATCAAAACGTTCAATAGGTCAAAAAATGGGTTTAAGGATCCCGCGGACAGTCTGGTGTTCAGTCCTGATGGAAATGTACTCGCTTGTGGACACGATGGAATCAAACTTTGGGATGTAAACACTGGTGAACACAAGAAAACACTTGCTGAACATACGGATACTGTTGAATCTGTAGCATTCAGTCCGGATGGGAAGATCCTTGCGAGTGGCAGTACCGACACGACTATCCGTCTCTGGGATACACATACTGACGAAAATATAAGAGTACTCAAAGGACATACAAAAGGGGTTAGTAGTGTGTCCTTCAGTCCGGATGGGAAGATCCTCGCGAGTGGAAGTGACGACGGGACCATCCGTCTTTGGGACGTTGTTACTAGCAAAACTAAAATGACACTTATCGGACATAAAGGATGGGTCGAGAGTATCTCGTTTAGTCCAGATGGAAAAACCCTTGCAAGCGGAGGCGATGACGAGATAATTCATCTATGGGATATAGACACAGGTAAAACCAAACTTACACTTGTTGGACATACAGACTGGGTATACAGTTTAGCGTTCAATCCGGATGGGAAAACTCTCGCAAGTGGATGTATTGACTCCACGATCCATTTATGGGATATACAGACAGGTGAACACAAGAAAACGTTGACTGGCCATACATCTCGGGTCAAAAGTTTAGCGTTTAGTCCGGATGGGAAAACCCTCGTGAGCGGAGGTGATGATGGGTCTGTGCTTCTCTGGGAGATAGAATAGAAGTATAACTATGGTGAATTATTGAAATAATTATGCACCTCACATGTAGGAGCGATCTCCGAATCGCGACCAAACCCTTTGATAGTCGGGAATCGGCCAGAAATATGTTAACTGGCCTCCTACAACAATAAAGATGTCTGTCCGTAATTGGTGTTCTACGTTTCAGTTAAAACCATGTTTCCCCATTAGTGAGTTCCATTTATAATATCGCTCACCTTCACACCAAGGCATGCCAAGTCGTCCTCATAATAATTCAGAACAGATAACACATAACCAAATCGGTACAAAGCGCGATCTAAGGTTCTCATATCAATTCTGTTGTCTTTTGAAACTTTACGACAAAATTCTACATAAGACTCCCAAACGCTTTCATCTTGTGGTACTCCTACAGCCCGTAAAGCATGTTGGTCATATATTGGGTAATCGTCCTTGTGGAATAGGTGCAAAATTGCAGAACCGATAGATACCCTAACACCTTTTATTCTGCACAAATGAGCGATGCTATCAGAGACATCTTTGGACTTAAATGCAGTCTGTGTCATTTCTACAATTAAGTCTTCCTTGTTTTTTCTGATATTACCAAGTTGACGGGGTAATTTCCAACGCACAAGCTGTTCCAATTCAGATTTTGTGAGATGTCCTTGTTTGTAGATACTTTCTTTGAGTTTTATCAACTCTTTTTCACGAGTGAGATTAGCACCACCAGATGCCATATACCGTTTCGCCCAACAACGTATTTTTTCTTTACGTTGATTGGTTTTAGGAGTGTCAAATAGCAAGTCCATTAGTATTGCTCTCCTTTGTTAATGTTGGATCAACACTTCATGCACGTGGCAGAATACGCACGTGGTAATCTACGGACAGCAATTTGGATTAAATCGTTATTCATTAGCGAAAGGGATCCACGATCTGATTGTATAAATCTTGATCCCATTCCGTATCTTGACGTGTTACCCAAACTTTAGGTTCACTCGGTGTGTCGTAGATCTCAAGAAATTCAAGGACTTTCTTAAGAATATCTTTTTGCTGTGTTTCTGTTTCTAAGTCTTTATACCAAACTGTTAAGGGAATAATCTTGTTTTCTTCAAAATAATATCCCCACGACATATCCTGGGCAGTCAATTCAAGTGTGCTGTGTGCGATCTCATCACGCGTAATTTTGATCTGATTGAGGTCGTCATTTTTCCGATTTTTGTCTGTCTCATAAAAGCAATTGCGTTTGTGAGCTTTCAAAAGGGAGATGGCTTGTTTTATTTTGTTTTCCCTGCGGAGCCAGATGCATTTCACGTTTTTAAAATCTATAAACTTTTCAAGGATATGCTTTTCTGTGGACATGACTTGTATACCACAAACTCCATTCGGTGAAGTGGAAACGGATATGTATTTTTGATACGTTGCTGGGTCGGTTATATCCAAGCCTTTTAGGGATTCGTGTCCTTCGTGGTATTCTCTCGGATATCCTGCTATATCGGATGAAACCAACAAATCACATAAAACGGTACTGCGTGTGCGGGGTGTTGCACAGATGATGTAGTTCATTTATTATTTCTAAAAAGATTCGTTTATGATTTTTTGTTAGCAACTGGGTTATGTTAGTACGCCCGAGCGAAAATCGTGATCTCATCCGCATCTGCGCCGCAGACTATACACACTCCATCACCATCAGGTTGCTCAATCGGGATACATCGGATAGTCGCTTGGGTCTCTTCTTTGACTTTGTCTTCACATTCAGCATTGCCACACCACCATGCGCGTGCAAACCCGTTTTCAATAGTTCCCTTGAATTCATCATAGTCTTTAGGTTCAAAAGTGTTTGCATCACGAAATTCGGTTGCGCGTTTTAACATGTCTGACTGAATCGTCTCAAGTATTTGTGTTGCGGTTTCTGCAACATCGGCTATCGGGATGAACGATTTGCCCTCTTTTCCGGGTATATCTCGTCTGGCAAATACCACCTGTTTGTTTTCAATGTCGCGTGGACCGATCTCAAGACGCAAAGGCACACCTTTGAGTTCCCATCCGTTGAACCGCCACCCGGGTGAATATTCGTATCGGTCATCAACATGGTAGCGTATATCCCCCAAGGTTCCACAGATAAGATCAACGGTTTCTGTAACGACCTGTTTCGCATCCTCGTTGTTTTTGGGTATAATCGGTACAATGACAAGCTGCGTGGGAGCAAGCCGTGGGGGTAGGACTAAACCTTGATCGTCTCCGTGTGCCATGATAATCGCACCAATCATGCGTGTGCTAACACCCCAACTGGTTGTCCAGCAGTGTTGTTGTTTTTGGTTTGCGTCAAGATACTGTATATCAAAAGCTTTAGCGAAGTTCTGTCCAAGGTCGTGTGAAGTGCCAGCTTGAAGCGCGCGTTTATCACCCATCATCGCCTCAATCGTATAGGAGGTTAAGGCACCGGGGAACTTTTCACTATCACTTTTGCGACCAGGAATGACTGGTATCGCTGCTTCGTTGACTGCAAAATCCGTATAGATGTCAAGTATACGGAGCGTTTCCTCCTCAGATTCTTCATGCGTCGCGTGTGCAGTATGCCCCTCTTGCCAGAAAAACTCCGTCGTCCGGAGGAAAAGACGGGGACGTAACTCCCATCGCACCACGTTTCCCCACTGATTGATAAGCACGGGTAAGTCTCGGTAAGATTGTATCCACTGACTATACATATAACCGATGATGGTTTCGGATGTTGGACGGACAACAAGCGGTTCTTCCAGTTCTTTCCCACCGCCATGTGTTACGACTGCAAGTTCAGGTTTAAAACCTTCTACGTGCTCCGCTTCTTTCTCAATGAAACTCATCGGAATGAAAAGCGGAAATGCAGCGTTCTGGTGTCCTGTTGCTTTGAAACGGATATCCATCTGTTCCTTGACGTTTTCCCAAAGCGCGTAACCGTAAGGACGCACAACCATGCACCCACGCACGGGCGCATAGTCTGCCATCTCTGCCTGTCGGATGACTTGCGTATACCATTTTGAGTAGTCTTCACTACGAGGTGTAATTTTGTCAAACATAATTTTGTTCTCAGTTTTCAGTTTATTATTAACCCAAACTGCTACCTATCAACTTTTAGGAAGTTTTCGTAGCGCAAACTGTTAGTTTGCGGACTAATATGCACAATCTAACAGATTGTGCTACATAAGTAGCAACTTAGGTTTAATAACCAGATTTCATTAAGTATTATTTCGATTAGGATTTGTCGGTTAGTGCAGTAATTCCCGGCAAAGACTTTCCTTCTAAGAACTCCAATGATGCGCCGCCACCAGTGGAAACGTGTGTAATGCGATCAGCGACACCAGCCTGTTGTATCGCTGCGACGCAATCCCCACCACCGATAATGCTAACAGAATTGGAGGTGGCGATTTGCTGAGCAACGGTTATTGTACCGTTAGCAAATTTTTCAAACTCATAGACACCTAAAGGACCGTTCCATACGACCGTTTTCGCATCGGTAATTCGTTCACCAAATACTGCGACAGTTTTAGGACCGATATCCAATCCTTGCCATTCATCAGGGATACTTACTTCGTCTACAACTTTAGATTCGGTTTCGGGTTCAAATGTTTTTCCAACGACGTGGTCTGCTGGTAAAACAACAGTATCTGAAAATCCACGCTTTTTGATTAACGCTGCTGCTACGTCAAGTTTCTCTGTTTCAACAAGCGAATTGCCAATTGAAACACCCATTGCAGCGAGGAACGTATAAGCCATACCGCCACCGATCAATAGACTATCAACTTTATCCAATAGGTTCTCAATCAGTGTGATTTTGTCAGATATTTTTGCTCCACCCAGGATTGCAACATAAGGTCGTTGGGGGTTCTCAAGACTCATACTGAGATAATGCATCTCGCGTGCCATAAGTTTGCCAGCAACACACGGTGTCAGGAAGTGTGTGACGCCTTCTGTTGAGCCATGTGCACGATGTGCCGTACCGAAAGCATCGTTAACAAACACATCTGCAAGTGATGAGAGTTTTTCAGCAAACGCTGGGTCGTTATCCGTTTCTTCTGCATAAAATCGCACATTTTCAAGAAGCAGCATCTCACCGTTTTCTAATGATTCAACAGCATTTTCTGCAATTTCACCGATGCAGTCGTTAACATGCGTAACACGTTTTCCAAGTTTTCGACTCAATGCAACAGCAATTGGTTCAGTAGAAAACGTCTCGCGGTCAGTAGCGGAGCCTACTATGGGTCTACCTAAGTGTGTCATCAGGATGACTTTCGCATTACGATGAATTAGGTCTAAAAGTGTCGGCAAAGCAGCAGTAATACGGGTTTCATCAGTGATTTTACCGTCTTGGATTGGGACGTTAAAATCCACACGGACGAGAACCCGTTTTCCTGTTACATCAATATCTGCTAATTCAAGTTTTGCCATTTTTCTGTTTCTACGTGATATAATAACGCTAATGACTCGGTTAGCGGTTTTTCAGATCCCCTATGATCCATTCTGAACTGTTTGTACTGATCGGATAAAATCTTCCAGGTGTTCCACTTCTAATGCTTCATGGAACAATTCTTTGAGATGATCTAAATCGTCAATCGTTTCAAGCATCGGTGTTATGTTTTGGTGAGTACTTATCTCAAAACGTTTCTCAAGCAAATTCGTAATAAATTCAATCGTTATTGTTTTTTCCCCTAACTGTTTGCCTCGTTCAATAATCATTTCATAAACCGATGAGTTATTCACAATATCCTCTATACGGTGTTTGCTGCGTTTACAGCGAGTTCTGCTGCTTCAGATAGTCCTTCAGCCAATTGCAAGTTCAAGTCCGATTCAGCAATAATCTGTTTGCCGAGTTCTACATTTGTCCCCTCCAAGCGAACCACAAGCGGAACATCAAGTTTGACCTGTTTTGCTGCGTCAACGATACCGGTTGCTATTGTGTCACATTTCATGATACCACCGAAGATATTAACAAGAACCGCTTTCACATTTTCATCTGCGAGGATAAGTCTAAAGGCGTGTGCAACTGCCTCTACGGATGCACCTCCGCCGACATCAAGAAAGTTCGCTGGTTCACCCCCCTTCTGTTTGATAATATCCATCGTTGCCATAGCCAATCCAGCACCGTTGACCATACAGCCGATGTTTCCATCAAGACGGATGTAACTAAGTCCGGACTCACTTGCCTCTAATTCGCTTGGGTCTTCTTCGTGTGGATCACGCATATCGGTAATCTCTGCGTGTCGCCACAACGAGTTGTCATCAAGATTGACTTTAGAGTCAAGAGCAACGATTTCCAACTCGTCATCCTCACCGACAATTGCCAATGGATTTATTTCAATTAACGAACAATCACATCCGATAAATGCGTTGTAAAGCGAAATGATCAACTCAGTGGCATTCGGTATAAGGTGTCGGTACGTTGGATCAGTAATCAGTTTGTATGCAAATTCGCGTGCTTGGAAATCGGTTAACCCGAAAGCAGGATTTATCTGTGTCCGGATAATCTTTTCAGGTGTACGTGCGGCGACTTCCTCAATATCCATACCCCCTTCTTCGCTTCCGATTAGGGTGAGTTGAGATGTCTCTCTATCAAGCAATAATGCAAGATAAAACTCCTCTTGTATTTCAGCAGCCTCAACGATGAGGACTTTTCTGACCTCTTTTCCTTCGGGGCCGGTTTGAGGTGTCACGAGTTGCATGCCAATCATGTCTGCAGCGAGTTGTTTAACTTCTTCTATTGAATTCGCGAGCTTTACGCCGCCACCCTTTCCACGTCCTCCAGCATGTATCTGTGCTTTGATAACGTACTTTTGACTATCAATGGCTTTCGCAATTGCTTCTGCTTCTTCAGGTGTTTCGGCAACCTTACCGGGAAGTGTGCTAACACCAAAGGATTCTAATATTTCTTTAGCTTGGTATTCATGTATATTCATCTTTTCTGTTGTGAGTGCAAGTCCTTTTAATAAGTAATTATAACTTCAGGTAGAATATCAACATAAGACAGGAAAATGTGTTACAGATTATACTATACTTGATTGGTAATTGCAAGTATTTGATGATGACTTACGTTAGAACAGATGAGGGTAGTTCCTGTATCACAGGGATTACATAACTCCGTATTTTAAAGCCTTCCAACGTCTCAGTTTCTACACGGGTTTCTGCTGTTTTGCGATGATTAAACACCACATAGTATCCTCCTACTCAACAAAATCCACGAGTTCTTCCGTTCGCGCGACAACGTAGTTATCTTCAGGATATACGGGACCGCGTGTTTCAAACCATCGCATCTCAATATCCTCCTTTAGTCGTTGAAGGAATTATATCAGTTTACAGTGCGGAAATCTATAAGAAAAGGTGTGTAAAAGAGGTAGGACTAAAAGATAAACCTTCTGTCTTTACAACAGACCTATCATCTTCAAGATGTGCAAGCAGTGTCTGGATAGATTCATTAAAGACAGGATGCACAAGATCAGGTGCAATTTCTGCTAACGGCACAAGCACGAAACGACGCAGGTGCATATCTGGATGAGGGATAGTCAGATTCGGGGTTTCCACACATAAATCATCATAGATTAGAATATCCATGTCGATTTCTCTCGGGCCCCAACGGATACGGTGTTCTCTACCAACACTAATCTCAATTTGCTTTAGCATATACAGCAAATTATGAGGAGAATGAGGGGTTCTGATTGAGACGACACCGTTTAAGAAATCATCTTGTGCTTCATTTCCGACAGGGGCAGTTTCGTATAGGGAGGAAATCTCTTGCAAAGTGATCCCTTCTATTTCCGATAGAGCAGTGATTGCACTTTGGATATACGAAAACCTATCGCCAATGTTGCTGCCGAAGCCGATGTATGCTAAATGCACAACGTTTGAGTCGTTAGAATAGGATATTACTCGGAAAATTTTCGGATAGCGATAGAAGTGTTGTGTCCACCAAAACCGAATGCGTTTGAAAGTGCGACATCAATTTTCGCATCACGACTCTCATTTGGGACGTAGTCCAAATCACAATCTTCATCCGGCACTTCGTAGTTTATTGTTGGTGGTAGAAAACCTTTCTCCATTCCGCCTATGCAGCCGATGAGTTCCACAGCACCAGCAGCACCGAGTAGATGTCCAACCATAGATTTTGTAGAACTAACCGGAATTTTGTAGGCACGTTCACCGAATAAAGATTTTATAGCGTTAGTTTCAGCGATATCGCCACGGGGTGTTGAGGTGCCGTGCGCGTTAATATAATCTATAGAGTCTACCGGCAGTTTTGCATCACTTAATGCGAATTCCATCGCTTTTGCTGCACCTTCACCGTCAATTGGCGGAGCAACCATATCATGAGCATCCGAAGTCATTCCGAAGCCGACTATTTCAGCATAGACATAAGCACCACGTTTTTTAGCATGCGAAAGTGATTCAAGGATAAGAATTCCCGCACCTTCACCCATGACAAACCCATCCCTATCTTTGTTGAATGGACGGGAGGCTTTTTCAGGTTCATCGTTCCGTTCCGACATTGCACGCATTGAACAAAACCCGCCAAAAGCTAAAGGTGTCATAGCTGATTCTGTTCCACCCGTAAACATCACATCTGCGTAGCCATGTTGGATCAAACGGAGTGATTCACCGATGGAATGGTTAGCAGTCGCACACGCTGTGACAGCGGAGGAATTGGGACCCTTTAGGTTAAACTGGATGGAGACCTGTCCCGATGCCATATTGATAATCATATATGGCACGAGAAATGGACTAACGCGTTTAGGACCTTTTTCTATAAGAATCGCTGCGTTCTCCTCAAGGACACCGATACCGCCAACACCAGAACCGATTTGAACTCCTGCCCGGTATGGATCAACACTGGACAAATCCAATCCAGAATCCTCATGCGCCATCATAGCGGCAGCAAGGGCAAATTGAATAAAAAGCGGTAAACGCGATGCTGCCTTCTTATCCAGATATTTCTCTGCTTGAAAGTCTTTTACTTCAGCGGCAATCTGCGTGCGAAAATCGGTTGCATCAAAGGACGTTAAAGATTCAATACCGTTTTTGCCGATAGCAAGCGCATCCCAATATTCTTCTTTCGTATTGCCGATCGCATTGATAACGCCGATTCCTGTAATAACTACACGTTTCACGAGACCGATCCTTTTCTTAAAGTAAGTGAAGAGGGCTTGCAGTATAGTCTACATACCCTCAACTTTTTTAGGAATGTGAGAATCTATACATGCTCATCAAGGTAATCAAGAGCATCTTGAACCGTTTGAATCTTCTCAGCATCACTGTCAGGAATTTCAAGATCAAATTCTTCTTCAAGTGCCATGACCAATTCTACGGTATCAAGTGAATCCGCCCCTAAGTCTTCCATAAATGAAGCATCAGGTGTTACGTTATCTGCGTCAATACCGAGTTGATGTGAGATGATTTCTATAAGCCGTTCTTCATTTGTAGCCATATCTTTTTTATCTCCTATGATACGAGCGGATGATCAGAATTCTTAGACGTTTGATACTGTCCGCTCCTGCATTAAAAAATCAAGATTAATTAGTAGAGCAATATGTAATCAACCTACGTCCTAAGGCAAATAGGTTAGCATAAAAATCAATTTACTACCTATTGGTAGAAATATGATATCTGAAGTTACATCGCCATACCACCATCAACTTGAATAGTTTGACCGGTGATATAACGTGCGGCATCCGATGCTAAAAAGCAGACTGCATCCGCTACATCTTCTGGGATGCCGAAGTTCTGTAATGGAATAAGTTCAAGTATTTTATTTTGTAAATCTTCTGGAATTTTTGCTGTCATGTCGGTTGTTATAAATCCGGGAGCGATAGCGTTTACAGTTATCCCTCTTGTCCCGACCTCTTTTGCAATTGTCTTTGTCAGTCCGATTATTCCCGCTTTTGCTGCGGCATAACTGGCTTGTCCTATATTTCCCATCAGACCGACGACTGATGATATGTTAATTATACGACCACTTTTCTGTCGTATCATGGGTCGCAGAACGCCACGGGTGCAATACATCGTTCCTGTAAGGTTTGTTTGTAACACAGCATCCCAATCTTCATCTTTGAGTCGCATGAGCAACATATCCCGTGTAATCCCGGCATTGTTCACAAGAATATCTATTTGCGAAAATTGCGTGATCGTTTCCTCAATAAGTGCCTCAACATCTGCCTTTTGAGAAACGTCTGCTGCCATAGCGTTTACTGTGTATCCCTTCTCCTTCAAGGCAGACTCAATTTGGGATACCGATTCTGTTGACCGGGAACAGACTGTAACATTCGCGCCAACTTCACACAATCTATGTGCAATCGCTGCACCGATGCCTCTTGATGCTCCCGTTACGATTGCTGTTTTCCCACTCAGCATGTCATCTTTAAATATAGACTTGACTGATGCCATATCCATAATTATTCACCGTTTGCAAATTCCTCTGTCACGATAGACATTGACTCAACATCTTCAACGTTAAAGGCAGTGCTTTCAGGTAACGTCCGTTTTACTAAACCAGATAAAACCTTTCCCGGACCAACTTCAACAAAATGCTTAATTCCAATATTGTGTATAGTGCGTAGTGACTTTTCCCACTGAACTGGTTCTGTTATCTGTTTAAAGAGTAGATGTTTCATAAGTTCTGTATCTGTTGCCAACTCCCCTGTAACATTCATTATAATATCAGTTTTGGGTTGATGAAAAGGTACAGCGTTAATCACATTTTGAAACTTCCGTTGTGCCGATTCCATCAACGGTGAATGAAATGCACCACTAACTGCTAAAAGGCGACAACGTCTTGCACCGATTTTGTCTGCAGCAAGTGCAACTGCTTTATTAACAGCATCAATTTCACCTGAAATCACTAATTGACCGGGACAATTGTAATTAGCAATTTTAACTACACCTTGAACCTTTTCACAAATACTTTGAAGTTGCTCTACCTCCATGCCGAGGATTGCAGCCATTGTGCCGTTTTGCTCTTTACCTGCTTCCGCCATAAACTGTGCGCGTGCACTTACTAATCGCACTGCATCTGAGAAGTCCAAGACACCTGATGCAACGAGTGCGGAATATTCTCCTAAACTATGTCCTGCAACAACCTTCGGAGAAACTCCCAATTCTGTAAGCGCATTTAATGTCGCAACACTACATGTCAGAATGGCAAGCTGTGTATTTTCTGTCTGTCTTAATTCTGCTTCGGGTCCCTTGAAACAGAGTTGACTTAATTGCCTGCGTAAGAACGTGTCTGCTGTATCAAAAACGGCTCTGGCTTTTTCGTAGTTCTGTGCCAACTCTAAACCCATACCGACTTGTTGTGAACCTTGTCCAGGAAAAATAAAGGCGATTTCTATCATTGTCTCATAATAGTGCTGTAAATTGCGTTTATAGTAAACATTGAAAATAATGATATAAAGTTTTTGTAGGAGGGAACTCCGATTCCCGACTATCAGAGCGTTCAGTCGGGAATCGGAGTTCCCTCCTACAGAAGAAGTGTCAACACATCCTTATATTTCATTATATCTGAGACTATAGCCTCAAGAGTGTGCTACCCCATGTTAAACCTGCCCCGAAAGTTACAAGCAGTATAAGGTCATCCGGTTTTGCACGTCCTTGTTGAATCGCCTCATCTAAGGCGATGATGACTGTAGCAGCTGATGTATTGCCGTATTTGTCAACGTTAACATATACCTTCTCGCGCGGCACACCAAGTCTTTGTCCCACTGCTTCAATAATTCGTAAATTGGCTTGATGCGGTATCAGAAGATCAATTTCATCAACGCTGACATCTGCCTTCTTGAGTGCCCGTTCTGCTGCCTCTGGCATAAGTCGAACACCGAGTTTGAAAACTTCCCTACCATTCATCTGAATCTTATTCAAATTCTGGTCAAGTGCTTCCGCTGTGACCGGCATCCTTGAACCCCCTGCGGGGATACCGAGTAGGTCAATATCGGCATAATCACCATCCGACCCGATGTAAGACGAGATGATACCTTTTGGTTCATCGGTAGCTTGAACAATTGCAGCACCCGCGCCATCACCGAAAAGCACACATGTATTCCTATCTTTCCAATCGACGATATTGTTAAAAATTTCACCACCGACAACAAGAATAGTATCATACTGTCCAGATATAATCAAGCCATTTGCTAAATCCAGTCCATACAGAAACCCCGCACATGCTGCAGATATGTCCATGGCAGAAGCATTCTTTGCTCCGATACCTTTCTGCACATAACAGGCAGTTGATGGGAAAAATGTATCGGGTGTAACAGTAGCAACGAGAATCATCTCAATGTCAAGTGGGTCAATTTGTGCTTTTTTTATTGCTAATCGCGAAGCACGCACACTTAGGTCTGATGTTGCGATATCAGCGTCAGCGATTCTGCGCTCAACGATACCTGTCCGTTGCCGAATCCATTCGTCGCTTGTGTCCACCATTTTCTCAAGATCAAAATTAGTCAATACATTTTCAGGTAGATAAGCACCCGTGCCAGTAATTGCTGCATTGCGAGCCATGCTAATTATCCTTTTTGTGCCGATTATGATAGATCAATCAGCGAAAATATTAATGTGGGTGTTTACCTACAACTGTTCTGTTTCTTTGCGAACTGAATGACCCTTATAGTGTCCACAGTGCGTACAGACTCGATGCGAAACCATCATTTCTCCACAATATGAGCAATCTGTAATGTCTCGGCTTCGAAGCGCATGATGACTTCTTCGCATCCTTTTTTTTGATTTTGATGTCTTACGTTTTGGATGTGCCATTTTTTGAGGTTATCTCCTTACGATTTTTCTGTTTAGGTTCAGCTTCCGACTTTGCTGATGCAAGCAGTTGCGGAAGTTCGGCAAAAGGTGAATTGACACGTTGTGTATTAGATTCAAAACCCTCTGCGTCAACGCAGACACAATTCTCATCATTCAGATTTACGCCACAGTCTGCACAGAGACCAGAACATTCTTCTGAACATAAGGGCCACACCGGTATCTGTATTACCAATGCTTGTCTTGTATCTTCGGATATGTCAAATGTTTCACCGTCGTAGTATCGCTCATCGTCTTCAAATTCTTCCGTAAATAGATCTTCAGGATTGTTAGCAGGTGTAAACTGTATTTCAAACAATCCGGCAATACCTATATTAAAAGGGTCAAGGCATCTACGACACTGTATCTCAATCTCAGCAGACACTTCAGCCTTGACGTAGATACTATCTTCACTGTGACGTAGTAATTGAACATACCCTTGTACTGGACTGACAAATTGTATTTCCGCAATATCAAATGCCAGCTGTGAGGCGTGAACTTCTATTTCGTGATTGTTAAAAACACCGTCTTCAATGTTTCTTGCGTCAAAAACTAACGTGTCTTTCATTTTTTTTTTGCCGAAGTTAAAATGCTACTTCTTCTTCAATTCTAATCAGTTTCGCACCACCTTTAACAACTTCTAATTTGAGTATCTTTTCAAGTGCATCTTTCATGTTTTTTTCACGGGCATGATGCGTTAATAGCATCAGTGAGACGGTCTCGGTATCGTGTGGTTCTTTTTGAACGACTGAGGCGATACTAATATCGTAGTTTCCCAATATACTACAAATACTTGCCAGTACCCCCGGTTTATCAATCACAACAAAACGTAGATAGTAACGCGTCTCAATGTCATCAATAGGACAGACTGTAATTTCCGAATGTGCGTTGTTAAGCCAGGCGTGAGATATGTGTGAACTGATACCCAATTGTATAGATTTCGCAGCGTCAATAATATCCGCAACGACCGCACTGGCAGTAGGCATTTCACCTGCTCCCTGTCCATAAAAGAGCGTTGGACCGACAGCCGAACCGATAACACAAACAGCGTTATAGGCCCCATTAACATTTGCCAATAAACTTCTATCTGGTAGAAGTGTCGGATGCACCCGTGCTTCTACGCGATTATCATCAGTCAACTTTGCAATAGCCAGCAATTTGATCACATAACCGAGTTCACGAGAATATTGAATCTCCTGTTGTGAAATGTCGGTGATACCTTCAACATGGAATTGGTCAACCGGAATATTCACACCATAGGCGAGTGCTATGAGGAGTGAGAGTTTTTGTGCTGCATCAATACCTTCAACATCAAGGGTCGGATCAGCTTCAGCGTAGCCTTTCTCCTGAGCATCCGCAAGCACATTAGCAAAATCAACATCACTTTCATGCATTTCTGTTAACATGTAGTTACAGGTGCCGTTAACGATGCCATATATGGATTGAATTTGATTGGCAGTGAAACTCTCCTGGAGTGTTTTAATGATAGGAATTCCACCTGCAGTACTTGCCTCAAAATTGAGACTGACCTGATGTTTCTGTGCTAATTGAAATAATTCACCCCCATATTCAGCCAAAAGAGCTTTGTTTGCGGTCACGACGTGCTTACCATTACGGATAGCACGTTTAATAAGCGACTGTGCATCGGCAATACCACCGATAAGTTCAACGACAATATCAATCTCTGGATTATCAACAACATCCGCTGGATCGGTTGTTAAGAAGTCGTCAGGTAATTTAATTCCATGACGTGACGCAGGGAGTGTTCTTTTGACTACCTTTTTTAGAGATAGTTGGACGCCGCTATTTTTTGATATGAGAGCGTTCTGATTAACAAGTATTTTGGAAACACCTGTTCCGACTGTCCCCCACCCTAAAATACCTATATTGATAGACGATTTATCCACGACTGTAATTGCCTCTTCTGTGATGTACTTAACAAAGAAAATCGGGCATCGGCGTGTAAATCCGCATGAACACCCGAAGAATCGGGGCGACTGGATTCGAACCAGCGACCTCTTGAACCCCATTCAAGCGCGCTTCCGGGCTGCGCCACGCCCCGCTATTAAGTTTGAATTACCCTATAATATTATCATAAAATGACAGAAAAGTCAAACGAAATTGTGTTTAAGGTATGCTGAATAACTTCTCTTGTAATATAATTCTTCATAAATAGTCATTTAGCACAACTCATTAAATATTACACCCAAAAACTCCGTATCTCTGTTATCATACTATACGTTTCTTATATATGGTGGATTATGGAATTATTTATACAATATCAATAATGCCCAGGCCAGTAGGTGCGATTTCCTAATCGCACAGGGACCCACGCAAAAACCTCTTATGAAACCGTTTAGGGAAAATCCGGTGCGATAAGGATATCGCACCTACCGGAGAATGGAAATGTCTAATTATTTTCATATTTCACCATAATGAAGGAGAACGCTATGGCAATTCAGATAACAATAATCGGTTGTGGCGGTATGGCAATTGTTCATCTTAGTGCTTGTCTCACAATATATAATACAGAAGTGTATCAAAAACTGATCAATGAACGCTGGAGGTTATAGTTGTCTGACAAGGAACATGCCTCTACTATAACACCTGACAAGGATGAATCTGGAAAAAGAGAGAAACTGGTTGGTTACTTTGAACTGCTTCAGCATAATTCTAATTTTAGATGGTTATGGTCAGGACAAGTTGTTAGCCTATTAGGGGATTGGTTTAATATAATCGCTTCAGCGATCCTTATCCGCAAACTTACGGACTCTGGTCTTGCTTTAGGTATACTGTTTACAATTCGCATGCTGGCACCTTTTCTCATCTCTCCGTTAGCCGGAATTTGTGCGGATCGATTCAATAGAAAGTACCTGCTGATCATCACGGATATTATAAGAGGTATACTCATAGTCGGTTATCTTTTTGTCCAAGATGAAAACGACATCTGGCTTCTGTATCTCCTTACGGCACTCCTATTTGGTGTCAGTGGATTTTTCAGTCCTGCACGAAGTGCAATTCTACCTGATATCACTTCCCAACGCGAACTCGGAACAGCAAATGCGTTGAGCGCAACAAGTTGGTCAGTTATGCTTGCTCTGGGGGCTGCTATAGGTGGATTCACGGCAGGTCTGTTCGGGGTTTACACAGCTTTCGTAATTGATGGGTTAACCTTCCTCATTTCAGCGGTATTGTTGTGGCAGATTAAACTTCCAAAACGTTCTGAATCGCAAATAGAACTCCCTACTCGTGCGAAGTTCGTTACATTTCACTATATGCTTCAACATCCCGATATTTTCTTCCTCACGCTCCATAAAGCAGCCATTGCACTTCTCCTGTCTTCTGGATTTCAGGTTGTGCTGGTTGAAATTGCAAAGACAGTCTTCGTTGTCGGGAAGGATGGCGCAATAAGTTTAGGACTGATGTTTTGTATGGGTGGTGTGGGTAGTGGAATAGGACCAATCGTTGCAAGGTATTGGACAGGTGATAGGGATAGACCGTTGCGACAAAGCATCAGTCTCGGTTACCTGATAGGATCAATTGGATTAGCAATCACTGCCCCGCTGGTAAGTCTGACGACTGTGGTCTTTGGTGGATTTGTTCGTAGTATCGGTGGTGGCATCGCGTGGGTGTTCTCTACACAACTCCTTCTTCAGCGCGCGCCGAATGAGATTCGTGGCAGGATATTTGGAACAGAATTTGCACTCTTTACGTTAATGGGTGGAATTGCCACTGCCATTGTTGGAGCAATGCTTGATCTGTTTGGGGTAATGTATGTATTGTGGGGGATGACGACATTACCACTCATTCCAGCAGTATTATGGTGGGTATGGCAGGCACGATTTACCAGAAAAGCACAAAAACAGTAGTTCTTGTTCTGTCCAATCTAAAAATGGGTTCCCCGTTTGTAGTAGGGCAATTCATTGCCCGTTCTCCCCGCAGAAACAGACAATGAATTGCCATTAAACGAATTCACATGTATTTCAAAGGCAGACAGTCTATTCTATTGATCCAAAGCAGAGATGGATGAAGGTTTTCTTTGAACGACAGGGATTAGGTAGGATCGAATGGTTACACCCTCAAGCGTTTCCGTTTCAACACGCGATTCTGGATTCGTGCGGTGATCAAAAACAACATAGTACCCCTTATCCACTTTTTCAGATTTGAGATACGCTACCAGCTGCTTCTTTCCTGCTTGATGATACCTTTCTCCTTCCCAAATTTTGGTCTCTACAATATACTTACGGGAGTTATAGAGAATCATTAAGTCAATCCTGCCTCGACCCGTTTGAACTTCAAGGAACATACTTGCATTTATAGTTCTGATGAAGTGATCTAAATATGCATAGAGTAGGTTCTGCCCAACATACTCTTGAGGTGTTTCCGGAACTTGTAATATCCGAAAACCTACGCGAGAAATGAAATCTTTAAAGTTGTTGAGTAGACTCTCAAGTTCAATTTCACCCGAAGGTGTAACATAGTCAACGAAATCTACCTCGGTCTCTTCAGCAAAATAGTCATTCTCTAAACCGTTTATTGCTGGTTTAAATGCTTGTAAAATGCGATGTTGATATATCGGATTGACAATCTGACACATTCTGTCAGGACCTCTCTTGATGACACCATACATGGTGAGTTCATTTATTATGTCATCATCAAGATTATATGGAACGCCTCTTTCATAAGAAGCAATTTTCATCAGGAATCTTCCAAAACGACGGTCTCTACGAATATTTGTCAGAAGGTGTTCAATATTGGTGTTTCTTTCCTCAAGCAGTTGTGTATGTGCTTCTGCAAAGTGCGACATTTCAATTGTATCGGTTTTAGGAATGTTTAATTCTTCTGTCATTATCTGTGCTGCACGGTTAACAAGGAAAGGCTGCCCTGCTGTCTGTTTATGTAATGAGATGATAACTTCTTGGTCAAAAGATTGTCCGACTTCATCTGTATATTGCGAAAGCAGTTCCTGTACCTGTTCCAACGTGAAGTTTGGTAGGTTGAATTCATCTTGAATGTTAAACGGGGAGATTGAACGATCATAGTTGAGCTGCGTGATGCTCTTGACACCAACAATACCGACACTATGGATACATCTTGGTTCATCAGATAGGTAGACACGACGTAGTGAATGAAGGAATCCTTTTACCGCCATTTGAGGAATAGCATCAAACTCGTCAATTATGAGGACAATTTTCTGAGTAATTCCATATTGCGCGTCAAGTAATACTGCAAGTTGATCAAAAAATGCTCTCATTGACATATTATCAGTGATTTCTGTCTTTGTCAGTAATCTTTCTATACCCTCAGATGGATTCTGTCCACGGCTTTGGAAAACTGCCTCAATTTCTTTACACATTTCCGTATGGAGCGAGATGTAAAAATCATTGGCAGTATAATCTTCAAATTCCTCAAAATTCAGTTGAATTGGAAAAAAGGATTCATCCTGATTCGTGAGTTCTTCGGTAGTAAACCGAAAAAAGGTAGTCTTGCCTGTTTGGCGCGGCGCAAACAGAACAATGTATCTACCCTCTTTGATACGGTTAATGAAGTCCCTGATTTCTTCTGTGCGCTTTACAATATAGTGCCTATCGGGATATACACGACCTCTTGTTCCAAAACTTCTCATTTTTCCACCTGAATTGCTATCATAACCTAAGTTGCTACCTATCAGTTTTTAGATATGCAAATACCGTCTTTAATAGAGAGTAATGCATATTTCGCAGGTTTTCGTAGCACGGGGAATGCCATTGGGCGAATGCGCGCATGGCATTCGCCATGATTCATACCGTTGATTTCACTGCCAGTTTGCGCTCCTTATGGCACAATCTGGATGAAGATTAATTTTTTAATTCGGTAATGTTGGAACGTGCGATGAATCGCACTACTACGAACCTGATCGTTTGTAGTAGGGCAATTTATTGCCCGTTTATTACCGAAATATTTCATTAATCTTCATGCAGATTGTGCTACATAGGTAGCAACTTAGGTTATCATATTTAGTAACGTATAAGGTTTCTACCCATCCTCATCTTCAGAGTACGTATGTCCGCTGAAGATTGCCCGAACCTGTTTTGCCGTTTTTGGTCCTGACAACAATTGTCCAATCCGATCACCTTCTTGTGCTATCAATGCTTCGACATTTGTCAACACTGCATTTAGTTGATCTCCGGGAAATTTACATGCTCCGTTTTCATCCATGTGTATGATCTCACCCGGTGCAACATCCATCCCCGCAATAGAAACAGGTACATTGACCGCATGCACTGCCATAGCACCGTGTCCAGGACTGATGCCGCTTAATAGATTTTGGAATTCCATTGGTCGAATTTCATCTATATCCCGTGAAGGTCCATTTGAAATCAACCCTAAACACCCCAGAGATTTCATCGCAGCTGTCATGTTACCACCTGCTAATCCTACCTTATTGGCTATTTCTGACGGAAACTTCTGTTGTAGCGCAAGAATCGTTGGTTTTTTTGAGACGTCTAACGCATCAACAACATCCATGAATGAGAGTTCAGAATAATTTGGATCGGGTAAGCCGTAAACACACGTCACAGCATAGCCTGCCATTGCCCCTAATTCAGGAAACATGCATTTTATTGTCGTGTCCGTATACCAATTCTCTGTCCAAGGGTTGTATAATCCGAGACATAGTGGATTACCCGGATAGGTTGCGACAACATTTGTGATTGATGGTGTATCATATTTCCGCAATTCTGCCAACATTTCATATTCAGTTAACGCCATAATATCCCTCTTTTCATTGATATTAGAAAGTTTAATTAGATCGGCATAGTTCTACCAGCATAAGCACGTCCGATACGCGCAGTTTCTTCACCTGAGCCACAAATCCTGACACCTGCATCAATACTTGACTCAATTGTTTCTGGAGATGCACTCTCCAAAAACTTAAGACCTGCTGATTGACATGCAGCAAATACACGGTCTCTTGCATCCTGAATTTCTTTTGGTCTTGGATTGGGTTGATGTTTATAACCGAATGACATGCTCATATCCCCAGGTCCCCATTCGGCAAATGCTATTCCTGGTACCTGTGCGGAAATTTCAACATTTGCTAATGCACGTTTATTCTCAAACTTTAGACCGAGTAGCAATTCTCCATTGGGATTTAGGGGCCAAGGGTCAGCAGTATCAAGGTATTGGTCGACCGAAACGCCCCATATTGGTGCAGCAGAACCTTGTCCAGCAGAACCGCGTCTACCAACATCCAAGTGGGACCCAACACCGATAGTTTGGAAAGGGTATCGGCACGCTTCAACAAATGCTCTAACAGCTTCAGGAGATTCCGCGTGGCAAAGTAGCAGACCGTGCACACCGCGTGCAAGGAGTTGTCGCATCTGCCAGCCATTAGCACGGATAACATCCGCGCTCACACCATCTACGGGTAACTCCACGATCACTGCAGGAGTCTTGTGTCCACTATTGGTTGGGCCCCCATCAGCGAGTCCTTTCATAAATTGATCTAAACCGGACAGATCAAAACAACCGTGCTCCATACCGACATTGATATAGTCTGCCCATGTTTTTGTCATGGCGCGTCCAGCTTCATAGTTAAGGTCAGCACCTGTATGGCTTCCTGTGTAAAACACCGGTTGGTCTTCATCCAATAATTCAATAGCTTTATTAACCCGTTTGGGCATTGTAGTACTCCTTCTCCTGCTAATATATAAGGACGATGCGGTCTAAGATTTGTAATCGTAGTTGCGAAACAGTATATGATATGACATAATGTTCCTGCAATTTCAATATAATTGTTAATCTTATAGCAAGTTAGTCAATGTGTCAATAGAAATTGAATAAACTGATAAACAGAAAACCCACTTGACAATTCCTCCTAAATAATGATAGAATTTAATCCTATACTCAACGAAAGGATGATGATATGGCATCAAAAACAGAATTAAAATCAATGCTAAACGCACCCATAGCATTAGCACCGAATACATACTTGCACTTCTATAATGGCGGAAAACTTCGCGCAGAATTCATGGGGGAACCCGACCCAAAGGATGACTACTATTCTGAAGAATGGATTTTCTCAACAAACAGAGCAATAACACCAGGTAGAGAGAACCCGCCAGAAAAAGGTTTTAGCAAGATCAATTTACCAGACGGGGAAGAAGTCCTATTAAAGGAATTATTGGACACCTATCCGGAAGAGACACTTGGGAATGCACATGTAGAGAAATTTGGCACTGATTTGGGTGTGCTTCTGAAGATTTTTGATGTCGGTGAAGGCGCACATATACCGATACATTGGCATCCAAATCCAGATTTCGCACAGAAGCATCTTGACTCACCATTTGGTAAGAATGAAGCATGGATTCTCATCGGAACACGTCCCGGCGCAAAAGCGTGGATAGGTTGGAAAGAAGCTATTGAAAAATCTGAATTTCGCAGACTGATGGAAGCACAAGATATTGAAACTTTAAGAAGCTTGATGCACGTCGTTGAACCGAAGGTAGGTGAAGTATATTTCCTACGGACACCCATCGTTCATTCACTCGGTACCGGACTTTGCGTCCTTGAACCGCAAGAACCTACGGACTGGAACATACTCGCTGAATGGGAAGGTTTTCCTTATGACAAAGAAGATGGACACCTTGGACTCGGATGGGATTTAGCTGTAGATTGTGCTGAATTTGACAAACTTGAGCTCGATTATCTCAATAATTATATTCGCAGAACACCGGAACTCGTCCGGGGGGAAGGTGATAACCGTGAAGACAGAATCGTGCCAGAAGAGGCATCGAAGTTCTTCGGTTGTACACGGTTGACGGTCAATTCAACACTCAGCATGCCTGCCGGTAAAGGTTTCTATGCACTTGTCACATTAGGCGGCGAAGGGGTACTCAGAGGGGACTTTGAGGATGTTCCTCTCAAACGGGGTAAATCTGTCTTTATACCGAGATGCCTATCCAGTTATGTCATTGTCAGTAATAGTGATTCACCCATGGAGATTATTTGTTGCTATCCACCAAGTCTGTAACGGAAGCATACAATGTTAGATTTTAAACCGCCGAAACCAAATCTGAAGGCTATCAAGGTCGCTAATGTTATTGTACCTATAGCAAACAGATTGTTTTCAAAAGGACTGACAATTGACATTGATGCAGAATCTATTGACAGAATAAAATCTATACACGGCAATCCGACGTTAATCGCACCAAATCATGCCGCATCAGATGATCCTACTGTTGTTTTTCTCTTGTCAAAACAGATTTCTCAACCGTTCTACTATATGGCAGCCAGAGAGACCTTTGATAAAGGGAAATTAGGGGGGATCAGAAGTTATGTCATGCAAAGATTGGGTGTTTATTCAGTGGTGCGAGGCACTGCTGATAGGAATGCTTTTAGAACGACGCGACAGATATTAGTTGAAGGTAAATGGCCCCTTGTCATCTTTGGAGAAGGAGAAATATCACGGCAGAACGATACCGTTATGCGTTTTGAAAGGGGGATCACACAACTCTGTTTTTGGGCAATTGATGACATGAGAAAAGCAGATAAGTTTAACCCGCTGTATGTTTTACCTATCGGTATTAAATATCGCTATACGCGAGATATGTGGGATGTCATTGACAACGCACTGACAGCATTGGAACGTAATATCCTACCCGACAACACACGTACACCTGATGAACGGTACCAGCGATTGCGGCGTATCGGAGTCACTGTCCTGAAAACGCTTGCGGATGAATATCAATATAAGGTAGAGTCTACCGCTTCGCTCAATGAACATATTCAGGGATTGAAGGAACAGATACTATCGCATGCAGAAAAAATCATGGGGATTCAATCCGATGACGATATCCTGACACGTGTCCGTGCCCTGAAGAACATAGTCGATTCTGAAGTCTATAGGGATGTTGAACAGATGACAGAATATGAACGGAAAATACAGGAGGAACAGTTACAGAAATTTCAACAGTTTTATCCAGATTTAGAACGACTGACTAATTTCATTGCAATAGCCGATGGGTATGTCGCTGAAGAACATTCACCAGAACGATACCTTGAGGTGATATTCAGATTGGAAAAAGAGGTATTTGGAACAGCCAAGAGACGGGGACCACGCGTCGCGTCTATTCGGGTTAGTGAACCAATTAATCTATCTGAACGATACGATACTTACAGGACGCAAAAGAAAGAGACAGTAGAACAGATAACGACTGAATTAGAAACCGAAGTCCAAAACTTGGTTTCTGGAATAACCTAATAACAGAGATACGACTGAATATAGTAAAACTTTGAATCATGTAGACACTTGTCAGTTAGCAAATGTCCGTTTGTAGGGGCTGGGTTTCCCTGCCCGCAGCAGATCATTTCCCGACGTGGCAAGAAGTGTCTTGGTATTTTTTGGTTTCACATTAATCTTTCCTATAGGAGGAAAACATGGCAAAAAAATTGTCTATTGGAAGTTGGGCTTACGCATTTGGACCTTATGAAGATAACCCTGTCCCGTTTGATGATGTCGTCAA
>JAAXGN010000159.1 GCA_012267415.1 Candidatus Poribacteria bacterium
GGGTGCCGCAAACTTCTGGAAACCCAACACATTAAACAGAGACAACACCCGAATAGAACACGATGAACTCCCTGAAGGATACTTCCTCACAGACGCAATAAGCGATGAAGCAGTCACCTTCATACATGACCATCATCATAAGAACTCAGAGAAACCTTTCTTTACTTATGTCGCATACACCGCTCCGCATTGGCCCCTACATGCACACGAAGAAGATATTGCAGAATACAACGGACGATTCGCCGCAGGCTGGGATCAACTCCGAGAAGAACGATTAGACCGAATGCGAGAAATGAAGATCCTTGATGAAGCGTGGCGATTGACAGACAGAGACCCATCACAACGTCCATGGGAGGTAGCCGAATATAAAGAATGGAACCAACGGAGAATGGAGGTATATGCAGCACAGATTACACGAATGGATGCAGGTATCGGACGAATCATCAACGCACTTGAAGAAACGGGGGAATTGGACAATACACTCATCCTCTTTTTAGCCGATAACGGAGGATGTGCTGAAGAACTCGGCGGGCCCCCAGCAGTTCGGGATAGAGATACACACATCAGCACACAGACTACCTCTGATGGAAAACCTGTGTACCGTGGAAATGATCCAAGCATAATGCCTGGACCTGAAACCACCTATCAAAGCTACGGTGTTCCGTGGGCAAATCTCTCAAACACACCATTCCGCCTATATAAACATTGGGTACACGAAGGTGGAATAGCAACGCCGCTTATCGCACATTTTCCTAATGGAATAAAAACAGCAGGTGAACTACGACATCAACCCGGACAACTACCCGATATTATGGCAACGTGTCTTGAGATTTCTGGTGCTTCCTATCCTGAACAACATAACGGAAAGCCAATTCTGCCATTAGAAGGAACAAGTCTGGTACCGATTTTTGATGACAAGGATAACGGGAAGGAAATCCTTCTGTGGGAACATGAAGGTAATTGCGCGATCCGCCACGGAGACATGAAACTTGTCTGTAGATTTCCAGGAGACTGGGAACTCTATGATTTACAAGCAGAACGAACAGAAATCAATAATATCGCAGACAAACATCCGAAAAAGGTAAGAGAATTGGACGGTTTATATCAAGACTGGGCAAGTCGTTGCTTTATCTATCCGTGGGATAAATTGCAGGAACATCGCAGACAACGCCGGCAGCAGAAATAACGTATAGAAACAGTAATGCTTAGCCAACATACTATTGTAGGAGCGATTCGGAGATCGCTCCTACAGAATTTTTTTATTGTAGGAGGGAACTCCGATTCCCGACTTTTTAATGCCATCAAATAACACTAGACCATGCACTAACTTAGAAAAGGAGAATACTATGATTGAAATCGGAGAACGAACATTCCCATCAATTGCAGATATGCGTCAGTATGTGTTTGATATCTTGAATAACGCACCAGTAGATAAACCCTTAGAAGAAATAGATGCAAAAGTGCTTCAGGAATTGTTCTTGTGCCATCCAGAAGCAGAAGAGAAAATGGAAGGTCAGCAGATTCAAAATATGAAAGTAGGTAAACATCCACAAGCAAGCGCACGCGCATTTTGTATAATTCGTGACGATGGAACAGAAGAGACCTTTAGTATCAAGAAATGTATCTCAGCATGGACACGGGAGAAAGGACTTGAGAATGTTGGACAGAAAAAACCCATAACACAAAAAGAACCCCCACCACAACCGACTCAACAAAGAGGGGCACCAGGAATTCTTAATCAACTTCAGCGAGTTATCACACTTTACAACCAACTCGGTAAAGAGATTGAACAACTGAAAAACGCATTAGTAGATGCATCAAAGTGATAAATATGAAGATGAAGATTTCAATTGAACAATATCTCAACGGGCAATTCATTGTCCTACTACGAACCCACTCGTTTGTAGTAGGGCAATTCAGTGCCCGTCGATTACCTGAAGGGTTTTTTAATCTTCATATCAAGCAAAGATTAAGCAGATAGCCTGTCAACTATCTGCTCTCCAACATCTTCAAACAGACCGGATTCGGCACTTCGGCAACGTTCCCTGTTGCTGACAGTTCACCTGTACCCGTATTGATAGCAAAAGTAACGATGTTACTTGTCTGCTGGTTGGCAGCTAAAAGAAGTGTGCCATCAGGATTCAGACAGAAGTTGCGTGGGGTTTGTCCCTGTGTTGATTCCCAACCGATACTGCTGAGCATACCTGTTTCATCATCAATAGCACAAATAGCGATGCTATCATGTCCGCGATTTGACCCGTAAAGAAACTTACCTGATGGATGTACATGAACATCAGCACAGTGACTATTGCCTTCAAAATCATCGGGGAGTGTAGAGATTGTTTGGATTTCGGTTAAGACTCCTTTATTCTCGCCATATCTGAATGCCGTGAAGGTGGAATCCAATTCGTTGATGACATAAGCATATTTGCCGTTTGGATGGAAATCAAGATGACGCGGACCTGCTCCCGGATGAACACGCACCCACGGTTGCGTATTGGGTGTGAGTTTTCCTTTCTCCAAATCCAATTGGTAAATCAGGATCTTATCAAGTCCAAGGTCAGGTGCAAACGCATAGTTGTTGCCCTTATCAATCATTATAGCGTGTGCATGGGGTTCCGATTGCCGTCTTGGATTGACACTGGAACCTTGATGCTGCACGAAATCTGATGCTTCAGCGAGTCTCCCATCCGTTCCGATAGGTAATGCTGCCACACTGCCACCACCATAATTTGCGACAAGTAGATATTTCCCCGTGGCATCTACACTTACATGGCACGGTGCACCCCCACCTGTTGCTTGTTGATTTAAGAAACTGATCTCACCCGTACTCTCATGTATGTAAAATGCTGTGACGGCACCGCTCACTTTCCCTTCAAATTCCCCTATTTCATTGACCGAAAAGAGATAACGACCACTTGGGTGTATGTCCAAAAATGACGGATTAACGACACCCGTTACCTTGCTGGAATATTCTAATGCACCCGTTGCACCATCTAAGCGATAGACATAAATCCCTTCGCTATCACCATGTGTATAGGTGCCAACATACACATAATAATCTTTGTTGTTTTCTTGAGCCATCGGTTATATCCTCCTTGTTTGTATTATTTTATACAACCTTAACATGAAGCGAATTCTCATCACTCTCTTTATATCCAATACGAATTGCTTTTGTCCGCACAGTCGTTTCACCCTTCGGTAGTCGTAAAGGTTCTGTATATAACTGCCATGTTACGTCTTCGCCTTTCTCTGTGGTATATGCAATGGACGCGCCCTGCGTAGAACAGTGAATCTGCAACAGTAAAGGTGCTTTCCAATCGCCACTCTTCTCTGCAACCTCTCTGCCGGGATTTGACTCGTTGATAGGAATGAAAATAGGTGTCGCTGTCTCAGGTTGTGTTCCGTTAGGATACCACTTTGCAACCATCTGTTCTTCTGACACATCTCCCAAATCACCAAAATCAGATTGCCACTGCGTCAATGCTCCCCGCATCCGTTCAAGCACATCCGAATGTTCAGCACTATCAGCAAGGTTCGTCAACTCAAACCTATCATTTTCAACATCGTAGAGTTCTTCAGGTGGACGTGGTCGAAACACCGTCAGTTGATCTCCTTCCAACTTATCTTCAGCATGAAGTCTCCACATCTCCTGCATCACAGGATGCCGATTTCGGTAGGGAATCCAGAGCAGATAGGGTTTTTCAGGATAGTAATGCCGTATGTATTTATATCTCTTATCACGCACTGCACGGATCATATCATAAGATTCGTCATAACGGTCGCGTGTCGCATAGATATAGTCGCGTTCAACCTTTTCTGGACCAAGGAAAGGTTGACCTTGTAAGTGTTTCGGTAGGTCTACACCACACAATGACAGCACAGTGGGTCCGAGATCAACTAAACTTACTAATTGATCAGAGCTGCTATCAGGTTCAATAACTTTGTGCCATCGTACAATCAACGGAATACGTATACCAGCATCATAGGGCCACCGTTTACCGCGGGGTAATCCTTCACCGTGATCACTCCAGAGAAAGACAATCGTATTGTCATAAAGTCCATCCTCCTCCAACTGGTCTAATAACTCTCCCACGCGTCTATCAGCAATTTCAAGATTATCATAATGCCGTGCCAATGCAGTACGCGCTTTTGGGGTATCTGGAAGATAAGGAGGCAATGTCACATCGTCAGGATTAGTTTTCAGCGGTCTATTGTTGCGATCCCACATGCCGCTTTCGTGTGTAACAGTTGGATTGAAAACAGAAAAGAAAGGCTGTCCATCCTGACGATTTCGCCAATGTCCCTCTCTACTATTATCATCCCAAGCAGTAACGGGTGGCGTAAACTGATAGTCGGTTTTATTATTGTTCGTGCAGTAGTATCCAGCAGCTCTCAAGTATTCAGTAAAGGTCTTGACATAAGGTGGAGGCACTGCAGAATACGGTGTCGGCATGTTGGGTGTTCTGTTGTTGGTATGCGTTGTTCGCATGTGATGTGTGCCAATAGAAGTCTGATACATACCAGTGATGATAGCGGAACGACTCGGGGCACAGACACCAGCAGTCGAAAACGCATTCGGAAAACGACATCCACCCGCAGCAAGCCGATCAATATTCGGGGTACGGGCAACCGGGTCACCATAGCAGCCGAAACGTGGGGTTGTATCCTCTATTGATAACCAGAGAATATTCGGACGATTGTCTGCAGTTGTGTTCATAATAAATCCTTTCTATGCATGCCAACAACCCTCCGTATATCCATCACGCGAAAACAACTTTATGCGTTCAGGTGTGGCACGTTCCATCCATTCGGGTGGGATATGTTGGGTGTAACGATGCGGGGGTCCCGCCTCCTTGAAAATGTCAATGACGAAAATACGATATAACTGTGGGGAATCTACAGGTTTTGCTTCAACTGCATGGAAGATACGCGCGTCTATGTAAACCATGCTACCCGGTGGCAGTTCAAGCCGTCTCTCTTCCAACCTACGGCCTGCTTCATCGTCAAAATCACCTGCAAGCATACGATCCGGTGTCGCCTCAGCTGTAGGAGCAACACGATGGCTTCCAGCGATTACTTTCAGGTTCCTGTCACCGCAGGTAAATCCGTTTGGATAATACAGAATCTGGATATAGTAATTATCACGTTCCGCAAGGTTGACAGGGTTCTCGTGCTTCCAGTGGTGATGATCTTGATGGAATGGAATAGGTCCAATACCACGCGGCGCAATGTTCAGCGCAGAATGACAGAAGTGGTAAGCATCACCAATCGTTTCCCGTATCAACGTAGATATAAACGGATCGTCAATCAGGCGATCACTGTATTCACCACGATCATTCCACGGGCGAATGAAATACGCACGTTCCTGTTCAGCACCGTTTTGCAGCGACTCAATGTATTGACGTGTCGGTTCAAAATGTTGTGTAATTTCTTCTATTAAACCCTCTCTACCATCGTCAGTGAAAATGTCTGGATATGCGATGTATCCATCATTGTGGAATGAATCAATATCTTCCTGTGACGGTCCTGACAATCGAAAGAGCGATTCGGACAGGGTTGCTGCCATAGTTGACTCCTAAGTCATTGCTGGTAACGCTTATGATTTATGCACTGATTGATATGAATCTTTTCACGTCCTGCTGTGTCCTTCCACCATAAACTTATCCAATAACCCAGTTAGACGTTCCACAATCTCAGGACGACTTTCCCACAGGTCGTTAGTCTCATAAGGGTCGTCATAGATATGGTAAAGCTGACCCGGTGATTCCGGTTTTGGACCGCCATCACTCGGTGGGGGCCAACCACCTGAGCCTTGCGTGCCTATAATCAATTTCCATTCATTGTGCCGTATTGAAAAAACACCATTACTGGAGTGATGCACGATTGCTTCCCGTAGCGGTTTATCTGTCTTCTCACCCAACAGTGCAGGTAAAATGTTACAACTGTCCTGTCCAGCATCATCTGGTACATCCACATCAACAATCGCAGCACACGTTTCCATCAGATCAGTCAGGCAGACCAATGCATCCGATTCAGTATTTGGTTCAATGACACCGTTCCAACGGGCAATGAATGGTTCACGATGTCCACCTTCCCAGATATGTGCCTTGTATCCGCGCCAATCACCGCAAGATTTGTGTCCATATAGGTTATACGGCATCGGACCCCTACCACCTTGCACACGATCTCCCGGCAGTGCGCCGTTATCACTTGTGACGAAAATGAGCGTATCATCCGTTTTTCCTGTGCGGTCTAATGCGTCCATAACTTCACCAACCATCCAGTCAACTAACCAGACGAGATCACCACGCGGTCCAGCATCACTCTGTCCACGAGCAAATTCGGGAACGACTTCCTCTACGCAAGGTTCATGCGGTGCTGAAGGTGTCATATAGAGAAAAAACGGATTATCAGCATCTGCTTGCGATTCTATATACGCAACAGATTTTTGGGCAATGATCGGATCAGCATTCTTGTGATGCCAACTGGGTGCTGACATCCCTGGACGACCCGTAAAATCCGGTCTCTCACGATATTCACTCGGTATTTCAACGAATGTATCATCTTCAATGAACCCATAAGGAGGTTGACACGTTGGACATCCGGACGTGCCATAGAAATAGTCAAATCCGATCTCTATAGGACCACCCGTTACAGGGGCGTGAAAATCTATGTTTTCTTCTAACTCACGTTTTGCATTTCCCCAAGGTAGCGGTGCATCAAAATCGTAGTCGTATCCCGATTTTGTTGAAAATCCGAGTCCTAAATGCCACTTGCCGACACATGCGGTGTTGTAACCAGCATCTTTCAACAAGCCAGCAACCGTCAAACGTTCGGTTTCAATTAATGGGGGTTCATATCCGTAGAGGACACCACGTTTAAGACGACTACGCCAGCAATATCTACCTGTGAGGACGCCATAACGTGTCGGCGTACAAACTGCGGATGGGGAATGTGCATCGGTAAAGCGAATGCCTTCCTCAGCGAGTTGATCCATATTGGGGGTCGGAATTTTTGATTCTGGGTTATAACAGCCGACATCACCATAACCCATATCGTCTGCCATAATAAATACAATGTTCGGTCGTTTCTGTTTATTGTCCATACTACACCATAGAGATAGCGGTTACATTCCCTCCTATGAAGATAAAAAAATATGAGGTAATCCAACCCATAGAAACAATCGTAGGGGCTGCCAATTATACATAAAGACCCAGACCGCATACTGCAGGCTTCCCCGTACGATAATTACCCAATTTAAATCTTAATCTTCATCTACTGTAATTTTGCTTTCAATTCTGCCAAGTCGTTGTCAATTGACGCTTCCTCAGCATAAGCGGTAAATTCTCGATTTAACGCCGGATTACGAAGATCCGACTCCACAGCAGAGGCGGCTTTCGCTAAGGTTGCAGCTTCAGCCGCATTTTGCTCCATCTGATCCAGTATTTCAAATGCTGCATTATCTTGAACTTCAGATAACGTCTCTTGTAGATGTTGGTGTGCATCAATGTTTCTGTTTTGTGCGATAACAATATCGCGTTTTCTTTCTGCCTCATTAGTTTTCTGTTGTAAGGTTTCAAGCAAAGTTGTGAGTTCTGTTACGACTCTCTTCTGCTCATCCCATTGCATCTTGTACTGATTTGCCTGCTGGCGATATTCGTTTCGTTGTGCAATATCTTCACGGGCCAAGTCTTCACGGCCCGCTTTAATGGCGATAGTTGCGCGTTCTTCACATCTTTCCGCCTGCACCAGTGCACCTTCATAAGCATCCTGAAACTGCTTCTCTATGCCGATAGAGGCATCAACTTTCTGTTTTGCCTCAGACAAACGTTGGGAAATCTCAAAAATAGCCTTCTCTAAAACCGCTTCTGTGTCTTCAACAGTCTCTTCAACATCTATTGTGTAAGGTCTAAATTGAACGACAACTGTATTCGCAAGCTTATCACCCATGCGTTGCTTATTTTTACCGAATGCAAAGAGTGAATCAAAAGGTTGAAAAATCGCAGTGAATCGCCGCACGATGGAATCTCTGAAAGTACACGGTTTTCCATCCTTTAACCTGACGACCTGTAATGAAAGAAGTCTTTTTCCGATACTACGTCCCTTCATAATACCATCCATACCGAGTAACCCCAAAATCCATAAAAGATATGAAAGTATGCCAAAAAGTGGCGGACTTTCAAAGGCACCATAAAAAAAGAACGCAATGAGTAGATACGGGATT
>JAAXGN010000020.1 GCA_012267415.1 Candidatus Poribacteria bacterium
AGTAATTACGGATTTTACTATAAACACGAGTAACTCTTTGACACCACCCTGCTCACGGACGATGAATGCCGTAACCTTCTGGACAACTTCATTCACTCTCATCTCTCCTCATAATTTAGGCTTTTCAAAGGGTTCAATTCCTAGCTCTTTGCATTTCGCCTTGACATCATCAGGAATCTCCGGTGCTGCAAGTATACTGCGGACTTGCTTGCACGATGGCAGTTTGTACTGAACAGCCGCAATATGCTTATACCTCACGGCTTGCCAAACCTCACCATAGCTCCCAGACAGGATATATGGTTTCACTTCCACAGTTACAGGGTTTCCAGAACTATCCTGCAGTAAAATATCTACTCTATCACCCGATTCAAATTCGTATTCAGTGCGAACCAGTGTTAATCCTTCACCAAGTTGAGAAGGATTATCCGCTAAGTATTTCTTTAAAGTTAGATGTTCTTCACCTTCTCCCCCACCACCGCCTGCACTATAACCTGTGCCTCTGCTTCTATTAGATGCGCTACTTCGGTTTCCATCGCGCTGGCGTGTCCTACTTCTATCCAGACGTGGTTGATACTTAGCAGTTTCAGATTCATTCTCTGTTGAATTGTCGTTTTCATTTCCGGTTTCTATATCCTCATGAACCGTTGGCGTTTCGGATTCAGATTCTCCACTTACGTTCTGGGGGGTCCCGCTGTCGGTCTTAATCGAAGATTGTGTATCAAGTGAGCTTATGTTCTGGATATCCGATACCGCGTTTGTAGGGCTTTCGGATTCATCCGCGGTTGAACTGTCATTTGATTGGTCTATTTCTATCGCTTCGCTATTGATGGGTGTTTCGATTTCAGGCTCCTCGGTTCTCGAATCGTTACCTCCGCTGCTGGAAGGACGAGTTTCAGATTTATCGACTTTATCCGTTAATGATTCATTATCCTCACCGTCTGTTTTTGGTATCTCGTTGTCCGTTGGAATTTTCATATCAAATTCATCGGCTGCAGGATTAGCATCTCCACTGTTAGGCTCATCATGGAGTTTCTCATCAAGAGACTCTATTCGTTTTTCCTCGTCATCTTTAGGATCCTCATCAAGGAATTTGGTCTCGAGACCTTTTCTTTCCCAATTAGAGATGACCTTGTCTCGTTTTTTTCTAGGTGTCATCAAATCCTCAACAAATCTGCCTAGTTCCTTGGCACCAAAGTAATCTTGCAAGGCATCACCGATAAGTTCAGCGTATTCACCTTCATTTTCCTCTAATCCCAACCAAAGCGTTGCTTCCGTTACGTCCAAGAAGCTCTGACGCGGACTCGGATCGGGGACAGAAATTCCTTTTAATTTGTATATCACCTTTAGTTCTTCGACTCGGTAAACCGATACTTGGGCTAAAACGACTGCAGGTTTTTCTCCGTCATATTCTTCACACAAAAGCGATGAATTGAGAAAAGCATGAACGTACGGACTTAATTCTTGCACTTTTGCCGACCAATCTGTATCCTTTTTCTGAATTCCCGCAGGATGAAATTCGACTTCGGCTTGGGAACAATCCTCCACCTCCAGTTTCCGAGCAAGGTTCGACAAACCATCGTTAAATGCCCAAAAGGGAAGTTTACTTTCAAAACTCTTAGCAATATGAGGATGATCTTTCAAAACCAATTCCTGTCGAGTGAAAAATCCCCATTTCCTTCCCTTTTTGCCCAACCAACATCTGCTGTCATATATTATCTTCCATCGATCTGCCTGAAACCATGGTGATAAACTCTTATAAAACCTCTGGATTCGTTCACGAACTTCCTTGTTCTCAGCTTGTTCTGTAGCTGCAATCTTTTGGATACCGCGAGCATAATCGATCTGAGAAGCTTGCAGCGAGACTCCTAAATCAGTAAAAAACGGCTTTAGAGTTTCTGAATAATGTGCTTTGAGGTAGCCATAATCACTTTTAAAGACTTCACTTTCATCCTCCCAAAATACTTCATTCACCCGCCACCAGCGTGGTTCTGGATTAGGTATAAAAATGAGAGTCTCTTGCTTAAATTTTTGGATTAACTGCGCATCCACCCCTTCCTGCCGCAGGAAGTGATAAAGTGGTTTAACCGTTTCAAGACTTGTATTCTTGGAACTACTAAGTTTTTGAAGGTGATTGAGCACACTTTCTGTATCTGGTTTTAATCGTACTCCCAACTTTTTAGCTAGCCATTGTGCAGGCTCGGTTCTGATATTGAAATCAGGATGTAGGTAAGACACACTATCCGCCAATAATCTACGGTTTTCAGGGGTTGGTGCAAAACACTTGGAAGGATCGTCAAAATTGTTTTGTTCGTCAGGAAGCCATTTTCCTTCCCGCATGAGAATAATAAGAAAGAAAGAATTAAAGGGTTTGGACCGCGGCCTGTAATAATTCCAACGATAAGTACCTTGGAAGAAACTATCCCACTTCTTTTTTTCTGATGGCAAGGATTTAACCAAGAGATTCCAGAGAGATTTTGAAAAACTTACTGTACTCTCATTCCACAACAGATAGGACATACCTTCAAATTCAGGTTGTTCGCAGGTATCTTCTCCAGTCCTAGGTACTTCTCTTTTAAATAGAATATCCCATTCTTCAGCAGAGCTGCTTTCTAAGGTGATTCGAGGCGTATTCATAACCCCGAAAACTGTCAAAAAATGCATCCAAACCTTCGCGTCGGAATTGTTTTCAAGATATCCGTCATCTACAAACCAAATTTCACCGTCGTATACTGAAAAATAGGTTTCCAAATCATCATCACCTGTATAGGCCTGTGGCAAGTAGGCATCGCAAGGTTTTACATAATGAAATTCGGCTACCGAATTCTGGTTTTTATTCTCGGCTTCGTGTTGAATACCTTTATAGGCTCGCAGAATCGAAATTTCGCTAATTTTCATCTTTAATCTGCTGCGTTCAGAGTCTGAGCCATCGTTCCAAACTTTAAAAATGTAACGGACATGCAGAAGGTTTGCCTCCGGAGAAGGTTTAGCAGATTCACTATATTGAGGGCAAATTCCTTCAAGGATCATGTCTACACGCCGCAGCACCCTAACTCCCACACGTTTTAAAAAGGCTTCAATCTCACCACGTTCCTCTCCTTCAATAAGAACTGACTGAAGGATAGGCAAATCGCTAAGAAAAGGTTTAATCTCTTCGCGTGTTTCATCCGCATCCGAGGGAAAAAAGACTAATTGTTCGTTAGCACATACATGCCTTCCATTTTCAAGCCGAACCAATGGCAGCTCTTCTATTCGTTCCAATTCAGAATTCTGGCTACTCAAATAGACATATAAGGAACGCAACCATTCCTCACGCCTACCCTCAAACCAGTTCGTGGCTCGCTTTTCAAGCCAATCCAATACTTGACCAATACCGATTTCTTTTACCCCTGCCGCGCGCATCACCATGAAGCATCGGCGGAACTCCTCCGTGTCTCGTATTTCAGGATGCAACCAACCACTATTCGGATGCAGCCAACTGCTTTCAACCAACTTTCGCAAGGACTCACGATGGGGATAAAACACTGCCTCCGCTTTTGCATACACCCCATCCTGTGTAGGGACTAAGGGTTTTTCTCGCATTGATTTTTGCAGTGCCTCAGCGATAGATGAAAACTCACCTGGCACACCGTCCTCTTTCAAAGGAACTACGTTAAAGAACGTCGTTTCAAGCAATCCTGTCTTTTTCAACTTTTCGAAGATTTCAGGAAGGTAGTTAGCGGTTTCCTCTATTAGCCACCCATTCCATTGATTGTCCTTTTCAATATTGTCTCGGGCAAGTGTTGTTTTATAGGATGCCTGAATGAGAAATTTTAGGTGTGTTTCCTTTTGGGTAGGAAAGTACGAAAATAACACACAGTTATTCATCGCTGTGATTTTTCCATCTTGGAATTTAAATGCGACTTCAATCGGTTGTGATTTCGTTGCCGAATTTTGAATACGCTGGCGTTCGTCTTCATCTTCTGATTGCTGTAAAAGTTCATCAATCACCATATGTGAAGGCCGAACCTCCTTACGAAAAACTATAAATGTTTCTGATGATTGATCTTCACCGTTCAATGATGACCTCAATTCAACTTCGGAAGCATCCTGAATCTTGTCATAGGAACGACGGTGACAGGAATAAGAACCCCTCTGACCACTGCTTTCATCATACCACTGAACTGTTTTGAGATTACGCAGGAACAGCAGAGCTCGCTTCTCCAAATCATAAAATCGATCTTTCAACAGCGCAATCTCTTCTTCCTGACGCAACTTCCTTCTAAAAGGCAGACGAAAGATTGTTATATTTTTTTTTAGCCGCTTACCTTCCTTTAGTTGTTCTAAGACTCTCGCATCTATATCACCATCAATGCTTCTTGGCTGCGTGGGATTACTAATTGAAATACGAAAACGTTCATCACCAGAATAAACTTCTGGACTATCTGTATAGGCATAAACAGCCTTGAACCCCATACCGAAAGTCCCAATTTGCGTTAGGTCTTTATTGCTAAAACCTATTGAACAAATACTACGCACATCCTCTTCGCTAAATTGATCTCCATCATTCCAAACAAGTAATTCATTTTTATAGAGATGTAGTTCAATACACTGACTTTTGTTATCATCAGCATTCTGAACCAACTCATAGATGAAATGTGTCTTGTCACTGTAAGGCGTGAAAATCTTACGATAATTTATACGAGGGTTTTGACCTATCTCGTTATAATCTGTTGCCATAATTTGTACTCTAACGTTCAAAATGGTTGATAAAAAATAAAATAAAAATCACTGTCAATTTGTCAATTGTTCTGCCTTAATAAGTGCGCATCCCGTTTTTTTTGCGGCACGGAATACAGAAAGGTTCCGCCCATTCATGTCTTTGACGAGCCAGACATGCCCCGCGTATGTGTGATGATTGACAAAGGAATCCGAGGCAATCTTGCCGTAGGATTCCTCATTACCTTCATAATCCACCCAATAACAGGCGATCTCGGATTTTGTAGCATTCACAAAAATAATCGTTGTTTTTCTGGCATCGTCTTCAGATTTTAGATTCGGGAGTAAATTTAGATCTTGTTCCTTCAAATTTACCCACTTGCCATCACCATCGCTGTTTGGATCCCTTAATTGCTGGTGTAACTCTGTCAATTCTACGAATTCGGTGGACCATGTGAATCTTGGAGATTCTTCCGGATTAAACCCTTGGAGGTGTGACAGATGCGTGCGGGTAATTGCCTGCGTGTATCGCCAGTCCGTATCGCCAAAGATTTCTGTGAGCAGTGCCGCGAGTGATGGGTCGTATGCTTTCAACTTATCGCGGGTATCAACGTGGTTGTGTTGGTCGTCATTTGCTCGATTCGTGTCGAACCAAGATTGCGTGCCTTCAGCCCAGTACTCCGCTTTGTTTGTAATGGCGTAAGTGTCTTTCCACAACCCCTTTTCGACAGCAGCATCATATAGCACCTTAAGGCGATCATCAAAACTGGGATCCACCGTATTTAATCCCATCTGATGGATCGCATGCGCGAATTCGTGAACCAGAATATTTTCAGTTGAATACGGATCACCTTGGTAATTAAGCAGATTTTCCTCGCCGCAACTGACAGCGGGTCTCGCTGGCGTGGAACCCAAACCGCGCGCCCGTCGATCCCAATAATAGTCGGGTTGTAAATCGTTGTGTTCTGGGATCTGGGTTGTGAGTTCGTTATACGCCATTACAACGAAACGCACGTTGTTTTGCGCGAGTGCTTGTAGCACATCCGGACGATGTCCAATCATCTGCCGAATGAGCCATACTGCTTCCTTTACGGCGTAAGCGTTCACCTTCGCTGATGCGACGACAGGTAAGCCTTCTACATCGATCCACTGTGTATAAAACGGGTCGAGGTTAAAAGTTTCGCGAACTGTAGCTGGTGGAGTGACAGGTTCAGCTATCTTGATACTTTGTGCTATTGCAGTCAGCTGGATTGAAAAAAATAGGACCCAGATGATGAGTACAGCAGTCAGATAAAACATAGGTGAATCTCTATGTAATATTTCAGGTTTGTCTCAAATACCGTAAGGACATTCAAAAGTTATTTCACCTTGATTCTCGGAACAAGAGTAACTGAACAGAGTCCTGCTGAATTGGATCCGAGAGGTCTTCCTTTCCCGAAATATATGCCTCAATGCAACGTGCGATGTACTCTGCCTGCTTTACCGGCACGGCATTTCCAATCATCTGCTCTAAATCGGTTTTTGATCCGCTGAAATGAAAGCCTTTCGGAAAGGTTTGGAGATAACTTCTTTCTAAGGTTGTGAGCGGACGGACGTTTTCTGAGATTGGGGCAGTATCTTTTGGATGCATTTTATACGTTTTGGGAATTGGACGGTTAACTCCTCTCACTGTTGGGCTTGGCTCATCAACACTAAAGACAGCGCGGCGACTATAGTTGCGGGGGTGCCGGTAATAGTGAGTGATACCAAGACTATCTCCCAAATAATCTCGTACACTCATTGATTTAGTCGTCAGATTGTTACCCAGATAACTCGCAAGAGATCTGCTATCCTCGGAGATGGATAATCCCAATTCACCGATGAGAAAAAGCCGTTTTCGTTTTTGGGGAACGCCACACTGGTTGGCATCCAAAATTCGCTGCGTCAGCGAATATCCTGCTTCTCTAAGAATCCCACCCGCTTGCCGATACCGTTGACTTTTCACAGTTCTATCCACATTTTCCATCACGAACCACTGAGGTTTTATGTGGGCGACAATTCGTGCGAAACTTACGGTCAGATCCGCCCTTCCTAAATCCTCGTTCCGTTTACCTGCGTGCGAAAAATCCTGACATGGTGGACCTCCGATAATCATGTCAAATTGATATGCGTTTAATGTTGTTAGACTTTCTTGCCAATTGCTGAGATCAAGTTTGTGTATATTATGTGAAAAATTAGCACGATAGACCTGAACTGCTGGATCCCAGTTATCAAAGGCGGCAACTGCTTCAAACCCGGCATTCTGGAATCCGAGTGTCATGCCACCACACCCCGCGAAAAGATCGATGAACTTCATAGACATTTATGTTTCCTACCTTTTATGTAAACAGTTCGGGAGAGTTAACCAGAATCGCATCAAATCGCCTCTCTGGACTCAGCAACTTTTCTCCGTGTCCCAGGATAATGTTTTTAATTTCAGTTTTTTTAATTCTTGGACGTGAAAGTTCTGCACAAGACATATAAGGATGAGTCTTTTTTCCACTCAAGGCAAAAGCTTTGTCTGTTTGTCTTGTAAATCCGACACTGACTGTCTGAGGGTCAATTTTCCCATCTGTAGCAAAGTCAGAAAGCATCTTCACCATCCACAAAACCGCTCGCTTTGCTCGTGAGAATTCTCTGGAACGTCCTTGCTCAACTGTATCTAAAAGCAGCTTCGCAAAAGCGAACGTACTCCAAACGAAAACATCCAAGCAGTTCTCATGCAGCCGAGAGGATTTCCCAATAGTTTTCCAGATCGGTTGTATGACGAATGGAATCTGATCGTCTATTTTCGCAAGTAACAGCGTCCTGATAGTTTGAATAATATGGGGTATTTTCTCCAGCAGGCTATCTTCTGATTCCCAGTCGCAGTTATTTTGAAAAATAGGGCGCAGACTGTCTAAAAGTTCGTCCTGATGTTCAGCGTACTGACGAACAACTTCAAGTGTTAAATGGATAATCGTGTTCGGACGCACCACGAGTTCACAACCGTATTGGTCTTCAGACAGTCTACAAGTTGAGTTATCAGGCAAAGCTGTCAATTTAATTTCTAATGCCCGTATCCAAGGATCTTCAGAATTAGAATTATCCATTACCACTAAATCAATACGAGGTAACGTCCCTTTGACAAATTGCTGATTTTGCCCATAAGTATATTCAAAAGCAAAGTAAATATCATTAGAGTCATACGGGTGTCCAAATACAGAATTCACATTAATTTTCTTAGGAACTATATTCCAACTTTCACCTAAAGTCAAGTAGATAGGGGCGATATTTTGACTTTGCATGTAACAGAGTAATGAGATAGGAAAACAGTTATTAAAGCTGTTCTTTCCCCATGCTGCTGCTTGTCTAAAATCTTTATTTGTATTAGATGGGTTTAACCCAAATAAGGAGGGGGTGTTATCTATCGGCGTGAATTTCATCGGATTGGTTACCATTCCTCCAATAGAGTGCTAGACAGGTGTTCCATGCTTCTTTATCTCCGAAAGCGGAACCTGATATCTGACATCAACCCGCTCCTCTGTCCTTACCACATCTGTGGGATTCTGAGTGATGTAGAGCTTTGGTTGTGTTCTAGCATTAAGGACAACATAGAGAAAATAGTTATCCTTGAGCTGCTTTGCCACTGACCATTCGTTTGATGTAAGGACAACAAACGAATGGTCGTCACGGGCTTTTACCTCAATGCATCGATTTTTACCATCTGGTGATGTTGAATGAATGTCGTAACCACGGTTCTCTGAGGAGACATCTTTAGGAGTGCGACCTTCCTTCTTTTCATGACGGTGAGCATGCTTCATACCAGCGTGTGCAACTTCCCTTCTGGTGTGCGGAGATGTGTCTGTCCCGTCTATGTGTGTATTATCTTCCCTACCACCACTGCGACTGCTATTATGACCGGTGCCTTGATTTTCACTAGGCGTGTTGATCGCTTTGCCCTCACGCGGGCGCGTTCTACTTCCACCCGGACGTGGTCGATATGTCGCGATTTCAGATTGTAATCCGAATCCAGCAATCCTTTGAAAGTCTGAGTCAGCCGTGACGAGTACTGCATCAAGCACCATAGCAGTCGCGGCTATCCACAGGTCGTTCTCTGAGAGAGGGGTTCCCTGTTATTCGGCGTGATTCTTTATCGGTGCGTAGTAATCGGCGGCTTCCTTTGGAACTGTCAAACAGGGCAGTCCTTCAAACAAATTAATGGCTTGATTCTCCAAAACTCGCCGCCTGTGACCTATGGGAAGCCTCTGAATTCCAAAAAGAATTTCGCCTTTAACAATCGTACAAGTAAAGACGTAATCACCAAGGTCGGACAGGGAATCGAAGCGAGCGGTGACATAAGGAGCACCTGCCATTAAAAAGCTGCACGTAAATGTTTCTAAAAGATAGTCCAGCAACTATTCGCTTTCCGACTCGTCGAATGCGGAATCAAAACGCATTGGGATTTCTCCATCTTTAATGGATTGAAGCAGTGCTTCGGCATCTTCTATTGACACCTGATGTGATCTGTTAATGGCTGCTAAGATTTGTGAAGGTTGACCTGTTGGTTCAAGTTTTGGCGAATCTTGAGAGATTCCTAAACGTTTTGTCGGAATTTCTGATTTCCAGACGAGGTATTCTAAGTAACACCTCAATTCCTCGATCTCAGCAGCGGATAATTTCTCGACGGTCTTAAGGACCC
>JAAXGN010000050.1 GCA_012267415.1 Candidatus Poribacteria bacterium
GATGATGAGGACACCGAGTCCCCAATAAACTTTAGTTCTCATGAGATTTTTCTCCTTATCAATTATAAGCGTTATCCCTTTATCTCGCTGCGTCCGGCGAAAAGCGTGGATTAGTAGATGGTTTAGATATGTCCGCGTTACACCCAGTGCATGTGCCACCTGGGCCACATTGATGTATCTCTACTTGTTTCGAATCTTGCGTTGCATCTGTGCCAAGTATTATGAAAATTCCATCTGTTGACTATTCATTGTTAGTGTTAAACCCCAATAATATAAGAAACAAACGGTAACACAGTTTGTGCTGATGAGACGCAAACTAAATGAAGATTAAGTTATTAATTCGGTAATTCTCAATATCCCAAACTTGGTAGGTGCGATTTCCTAATCGCACCGGTTTTTTCCCAACCCTTTCATTGAAGGTTTCCGCGTAGGATCCGGTGCGATAAGGATATCGCACCTACCGGCCTGGGGGTAATCAAAATTACCTGATTACTTTTTTAATCTTCATAAAGTTTGCGCTACAGAAGTGTCCCATTCATTGTAAATTCCACTATACTTCCAAGTCGGTATGTAATACCCTCTATAATTAATGACACAGGTTTCGACCTTAAAAGGGTGCAAGTGAAGAAAAAAAAATGAACTTTTTCTGAAATTTTTACCAAAAATAGGCAATAAACCCATAAAATTCATGAAAATCACTCACATACCCTCTATAATTAAAGACACAACTATCGACCTAAAAGGGTGCAAGTGAAGAAAAAAAATCTTCATCATTTGATTGCATTCTTACCCTTCAATACTTAAGACACAGTTTTACACCCAAAAAGGTGCATAAAATGATGCATATTAGGAAAAAAAATGAACTTTTTATAAAATTTCAGTCAAAACGGGCAACCCAAATTGCGCTTGTTCCATCTCATAGGTTACAAAACTTGTACCATTTCTAATGTATTGTAAAATGTATCTTTTGTAGCACAATCTTTCCAGTTTGTCTCTTTCGTAGCACAAACTTTCCAGTTTGTGTCCTGAAGAATGCCAACAATTCAGAAAGTGCATCCATTGATGTGTAATTGCAAATGTAATGATCTACACTTCATACAATTTGAATCACAATGGAGACATTAATGCCATACATCTCAATCTGTTCTTCTATCTTTTCTGTTGTACTTGTCCATCTGATGATTCTAAGGTATAAAGTTCTCGTCTATATAGGTGTGAAATTAACAATCTCCTCCGTCCTTTGCTTACAGAAGACCCGATGGCTGTGAAAATACCTTGAAATACCCAAAACTCCCTTCCGTGCCCATCTGTGTAACTGGCGTGTTCTCCGCGCTTTCCGCGATTCAGACAAAAACGGGGACATTTACTTTACACACCCTGGCTTTTACCTTGTTAAACCGAGGAATTCATAGGGATCTATTCCGCCAGCCGGGAACGGATAGACTTTTGTGCCATCTGGGTAAACATTAACCTTTATCCCGGATACCTCAATTTCATTAGGTGTTACGTCTGTGCGTTCATAACTACGGTTGACAAGGTATAAAGATTGCCACTTTTTGGATGTATCAGGGTGCCCTGATACATGTGAGGCATACCGTTGACCTGCAAATTCTCGGACATTATCTGGAACGGTAGTCCATTCTACATAAATTATTCCAGGAATATTGGGATAGATGAGACCATTACTATCTAACGCAACACTTGTCGCCTGTGTTCCCTGCTTCCACAATTTAATATGGACTCTAACTGACAATTCATACTCTGGAGTGGGACTATCCCACCCCAAAACTTCTTCGCGAAAAGGAAAATCAGCGGGAATCTCAGGATATGGACCAAATCCAAAGGGAGAGCGGTTGAATTCAATCAGTGTTTTCTTGGCTTCATTCACGTACGATTCTGCCCCCTCATTTTTATTGTACTTTCTAACTAATAATTCCAGTGTTCGTATTGTTTCTTCATCAGCGTTAAGGTGTTCTCGTTGTATACGTGCTTTATATGTCAGGATTTGTGGAGTGCGTGCGCTTTGTGGGTAACGGTTCACAAAGTTGTCATAGATTTCTACAGCTTGTTCAAATTTTTCTCCTGCTTCATAACTTTTCGCTAACATGAGTTGTGCGTTGTGACTCAATTTTAGATGTGAAAATTGGTTAACGATAATTTCAAAATAGAGCTGTGCTGTGTCGTACTTTTCCTTGTGATAGGTGTGGGTTCCGATACGATATCGTCCCTCCGCAGATTCATCACTGGTGGGTGCTTCAGCAATAATCGCTTCATAAGCATCAATCCCTTTTTCAGGTTGATTCAGGTGATCTATGTAGAGTTTACCGATAGCGAGTTGTGCTTTGCGCGCCTTAACAGTTCCGGGGTGACTCTCAACTATGCTTTGGTAGACTTCTATGGCACCCCTGTAATCCTTTGCATCGACTAATCTCTCTGCACGGTGTGTTAAATCAAATGATACACAACCGAATTGTACGACTGTAATAAGAAAAAGGGTAGTAAACAGAAAGTAGTTGACAAATTTCACGGTTTTTCCTTTTATCTTGGATTAAAAGTCTATTCAATTACTTGTAGTGAAGGTGCGTTCTTATTGCCTGATATGAGTGTTCTTAGATGACGTCCTGGATTCACATTCCATAAATTGACTTCATTGTATCCCAAAGATGCGATAGTCGTGCTATCTGGACTGAATACAACTTTAATGACACTAGTAACTCCATATCGTTCTCTGAATTTCCGTAGTATCTTCCCTGTTTTCACATCCCACAAGATTATAACAAAACCGTCATAACTTGCGATCGTCCTGCCGTCCGGACTATACGCTACGCTATTGATGGAGTGAATTGCCTCATTTGTAAGTGAATGCAGAAGATATCCAGTTTTCACATCCCACAGACGGAGAGTCCTACCCAAACTTCCTCTTCCACTTACAATTATCCTGCCATCGGGACTAAACGCCACGCTATTGCCAAAATACGTAGGTCCGGATAGTATGTGTAGAAGTTTACCTGTATCAGCATCCCACAGACGGATGGATTCGTCAAAACTTCCTGTAGCGATTATCTTACTCTCCGGACAAAATGCCATGTCACTAATGCGCCCCGTATGTCCAGACAATGTGTGCAAAAGTTTACCTGTATCTATATCCCACAGATGGATGGCATTCTCCATTTGTCCATAATGTCGACTTATAATCGTGTTACCATCAGGACTAAACAAAATGCCCCATATCAATAGTTTCTTATTCTCTTTGCGGGTTCGTGCATTGATTGTTCGTATGAGTTCTCCTGTGTTGGTGTCCAAAATACGAATTGTGCCATCATTGAGAAGAGCACTTGCCATCACCTTTCCATCCGGACTAAACGCCACACTTCTTACTATACCTGTATTCTCTTCAATTTTGATAGGTTTATCAACGATCCGAGTATCATAGAACAGAATACCGAAGTCCCCTGCTACTGCGAGATGATTGCCATCAGGGGAAAACGCTATATCAAGGACGTAGACATCCCTGGGTAGAATTTTCTCTGGTTGGACTTTCATACTATCATAGAAATCATCTTGTTGTGGATCATCCTGTAGGTCTTGTGACATACTGTTGGATGTAAATGTAAGTACGGCAAATAGTGCTGTCATAATTGAAAACAACCTATTTTTCATCTGTTAGGCCTCCTTTAGTGCTGCTCGAAATGGTGATACATATCCTGTTTTACCAAACGGAATTAGCATCAAAATTGGATGATTTTTCGGAGATAACCTGTGTTCACATCCCACAGATGGACACTATACTTACCAGCAGTTGCAATTGTCTTTCCATCCGGATTGAATGCCAAGAAAACAAACGGGGCATCATCTGACCAAATATATCGTCCGTACCGGTCCCGACGTAGTGGATTCTTCTCCCGATATCCTGTAAGTGTTCGCAAAAGTTTTCCTGTGTTCACATCCCACAGGCCAATATCATAACCTTTCGATCTTAATAGGAGCATCTTTCCATCCGGACTAAATGCAGAGTTTGCTCTAAAAAAAGTAGGAATATTTGTGATTGCTTGTAGGTGTTTCCCCGTATTCACGTCCCACAGATAAATAGTCATGGGATCCTGCCCGCTTGCGAGCATCCTACCATCCGGACTAAAAACTAATAGATTTTGACTCATCTGGTTTGCCGCCCCTGGGAATGTTCTCAAAAGTTTTCCTGTGTTTGCATCCCATAGAATAACGGTATGGCTATGACCACCCATACCTGCAATAGTCTTTCCATCCGGACTAAATGCTACGTTCTGAACAGAATAATCATAACCCGTATGTCCAGTGAATGTGCGTAGCAGTTTACCTGTGTTTGCATCCAGCAGACAGACCTTATGGTTTGAACCACCACCTACGATAGTTTTTCCATCCGGACTAAACGCTACATCCCAAGCTACTACATCCCAAGCCGCTCCATTCCAAACCTTATGTTTGAATGTTCGTAGGTTTTTTCCCGTGTGAACATCCCATAAACGAATAGTCCCATCATGACCACCAGCAATACTTGCCAAAACTTCTCCATCCGGACGAAATGCTATGCTGAAGACTTTATGTATATGTCCTGCACATTGAGCAAGTTCCTGACCTGTCTGTGCATCGTAGAGCCAAATACCGTTGCCAGCGGCAACAGCAAGCTTGGTGCCGTCCGGTGAATATGCTATATCTTCGATCCTGTCTTTCTTATTGCTCCCTTTCGCTTCATCATGTAAACGCGCTTGTTGCGGTTCCTGCTGTGGATCATCCAGCGGATCCTCCATTGAACCTGGTGGGAGACCACAGTTCATAAATGGAAGAGCAATCAACAGTGCAGTCAATATTGAAAACAATCTATTTTTCATCGGTTAGGACTCCTTTAGTGTTGTTCTAAATAGTTATACATAACCTGTTTTACCAAATAGAATTAGCATCAAAATTGGATGATTTTTCGGAGATAACCCGTGTTCACATCCCACAGATGGACACTATAAAAACCGGCTGTTGCGATAGTCTTTCCATCCGGATTGAATGCCAAGAAAACAAACGGGGCATCCTCTGACCAAATATATCGTCCGAACCGGTCTCGTCGCAGTGGATTATTCTCTCGATATCCTGTGAGGGTTCGGACTTCTTTTCCTGTGTTCACATCCCACAAGACAATATCCAGACTTTTTCTCCAGGCAATCATCTTTCCATCAGGACTAAATACAGAACTTGCTTTCTGAATAGACGGAACATTTGTGATTGCTTGCAGACGTTTTCCTGTATGCACATCCCACAGGCCAATGGTCCCGGGACCAATCTGGCTTACAATCATCCTACCATCCGGACTAAAAGTTACGGAATTGTTGCTCCCCAAGGTCGGATATGTTTCCACTGTGAGTGTACGCAGGAGTTTTCCTGTGTTTGCATCCCATAGACTGGCATTCGCGCTATTCCCTGCTCCTGCGATAGTTTTTCCATCCGGACTAAACGCCAAACTCATAACATAATCCGTATGTCCAGAATAATTTGTATGACCAGAGAGAGTGCGTATGAGTTTGCCTGTGTCTGCATCCAACAGATTTAGGTTATAGTTATCACTGACCTCACTACCACACACGATAGTTTTTCCATCTGGGCTATAAGCTACATCCCAAGCCTGATATTTGAATGTTCGTAGGTTTTTTCCCGTGTGCACATCCCATATACGAATAGTCCCATCTTGACCAAGACCGACACTTGCCATAGTCTTTCCATCAGGGTGAAATGCGAGGTTAAAAACTTTATCTATATGTCCTGAACATTGAGCAAGTTTCTGACCTGTCTGTGCGTCGTAGACCCATATACCGTTGCCAGCGGCAACAGCAAGCTTGGTGCCGTCTGGTGAATATGCTATATCATTGATATCGTCTTTCGTAGTGTTCCCTTTCGCTTCATCGTGTAAACTCGCTTGTTTTGGTTCCTGCAGTGGATCATCCAACGGATCCTCCATTGAACCTGGTGGGAGTCCACAGTTCATCAATGGGAGTGCTATCAAAAGTGCAGTCAATATTGAAAAGAATCTATTTTTCATCGGTTAGGACTCCTTTAGTGTTGTTCTAAATGCTTTTTATATGAATGGGAAAGTATTTCTTATTATCAATGCAAGGTTCTTCTTAATTATTCTAAGGTCTTTCATTTTACCTGTCAACTTTTTTCTGATAATACCATATTGACGCGATTCCACTTGATAGATAGAGAGAAGACAGGTAACCACAAGGATACCTGTCTGTTGTTATACATATTGAAAAATATGACAAAGTTTCTTATTCTAACGACACAGTTTCAGTATATGTCTCCTCATACTGCGACATATCAGACCATCGATAGATGACCGCTGTTATCAGAAAATCACCGGTATGCATGCTACCGCTTGGATACGTATAGCTGAATGTTGATTCTGTTTTTGTTCCGTCTCCAAGTTCATCTGTTATAAAAGTGCCCCTATCGCTTGACTCCCATGGTGCCTTTACATACCAACCCACCCAATAATAGGGTGTCTCTGTAACAAGTCTGTAGCTATGAGTTTCACCAGTAGAAGCCGAATCATCTGAATCAGTTGAAGATATACCAAATTGTGGATCGGTTCCTCCCGGTGGGACAGGGGGCGGCATCGGAGGTACATCTATTCTAGCAGTTGCACCATGCCATACTCCCCCTGTGTCTAATCCATAAGCCTCTGCCTGAACGTAGCCTCCGGATTCTTCAAATGGAAAAGTGCGACTATCGCTATGCCAATAGTGTCTATTAACATTATGCACCGGTATTCGTTCGGGTAATGCATTGTCTAATGCAAATTCTATCACCAAAGTACCATTTCTTGCCCGGTCAGCACTTGAAGCTCTTGCATACATGTAGACATGTAACCTATCTTCATTGCCGCCAGAACGATACCCACGTACATAAGCTTCATAAGGCATATCCCTTCTAATTTGTGATTCTGCTAATGAAATATCAATAACGACACCAACAGAAAGGATGCCTGAAAAGATAATTAATAAAAGAACATGAGACAGTTTCATTTTATTCTCCTTA
>JAAXGN010000089.1 GCA_012267415.1 Candidatus Poribacteria bacterium
ATTCATACCGTTGATTTGAACTCCGATTCCCGACTATCAAACGGTTTGGTCGCGATTCGGAGATCGCTCCTACAAGCAAGGTCGCGATTCGGAGATCGCTCCTACAAGCAAGATGTCCAATCATTTTCCTGTTTCACCACAATCACAACATTTTGGAATAATTTAGATAATGATTTCAATCAAAAATATTAGAAAAGCATTCGGAGAAAAGAAAGTACTAAACGGCTTAGACCTTGATATTCCTCAAGGTGAAACACTTGTCATAATGGGACGAAGCGGTTGTGGCAAAAGCGTATTACTGAAAATAATCGCTGGACTACTCCCTATAGATTCGGGTGAGGTATGGATAAACGGTACTGAGATTTCTCACCTCAGTAAGAACAATCTAAATCAAATACGCAGAAAAATTGGGATGCTCTTTCAGTCAGCAGCACTCTTTGACTCCATGTCGGTGGCTGAAAATGTTGCTTTTATGCTTGATCAGCATACGAAGATGAGTAAACAGGAGATGCGGAAAATCGTAGATGAAAAATTGGCGTTAGTAGATTTAGATGGTGTTCAGGAATTGCGTCCTGCAGAATTAAGTGGCGGCATGCGAAAACGTGTAGGACTGGCACGGGCTCTTGCTTTCAACCCAGACATCATTTTATATGATGAACCCACAACTGGACTCGACCCAGTAACATGCACAGAAATAAACGAACTCATACGAGGATTACACGAAAAATTAGAGGTCACCTCTATAGTCGTTACACATGATATGCATAGTGCTTTCAGTGTTGCGACCCTGATGGTGATGCTCAACGAAGGAAAACAAGCTGCCTATGGCACACCAGAGGCACTGATTAATGATGAAGACCCAACATTACAGCAATTTATCCTTTTTGGTGCGCCTGATCAGATTTTAAATATAGACAATCCCACATTAAAAGAATTTACTGGAAGGAACGTATCATGAAGTTTTGGAACACTTCTGCAAAAGTTGGTCTGATGGTTGTAGTCGCTATTATACTACTTGCAATCTTACTCATCAATTCAAGTAATTGGCCCTGGTCAGCGCGCGGGGATGATTTAACTTTCAAGTTTCGTAATGTTAATGGACTATATGTAGGGTCAGGTGTTTACCTCTCCGGGGTTAATATAGGGAGGGTGACAAACATTGAGCTGAATCCAGAAACGGATTCCGTTGAAATCCGGGCAAGTGTAAAGAACGCATACCGCTGGTTAAGGCAGGGGTGTGATGCCAGGATATCTATGAGTGGTTTTGTCGGTGAAACATACATCTCTCTTAACAATGGAGATATTGGAAACCCATCCCTACAACAATCCGATCTGCCAATCATTGGAATTGATCCTGTGAACCCACTGGAACTACTTGAGCAAACCAGTTCCGGGTTAAGTAAAGCAATTGACCTAACATCTGCAGCCAATGAACTATTGCAATCAAGTCAGGAAGAGATTCAACAAGGTGTCAAAGAAACACGAGCGTTGGTGGCACAAACAAGCCGAACACTTGAAAAGTTCAACGAAAATATGGACAAGACAGTCGACACGTTTATGAAACTCACATCAGATTACGATGTACAGCTTGAGAAGACACTCACAAATTTCAACGAATTGCTAATCCAATTTGGAAATGAAACGTCTATACTCAGTAGTCAGATTAACGATATTGGTCGTAGTCTGATGAAATCAATTGATCAGAACTCACCAAAAGTTAACGCTATATTTACAGACATTCAACAGAGTGCGTCCGATTTTCGCAGTTTAGCAACCGAATTCAGAAAAGAGACAAATACAATTACTTCAGAGGTTTCTGATTTTATCTCAAAAAGCAGTAGTTTCATAGACAAAGGCAGTTCTGAAATCACTCCAGTGTTAAATAAGCTTCAGACTGCGGTTACAACGTTTATCACTTTAGAAGAGAAGATCACGGAATTACTGAACACGATACAGCACGGTGAAGGCACTGTCGCACAACTTCTCAATAATCCTGAACCCTTTACAGAAGTAAAAGAAACCCTAAATAGCATGAGTGAAATGTTTACAGGATTGAAGGAGATATATGAACAGACAGACAGACAGCTAAAAGGGTTTAAATTCCCAAGTTTATCAAGTGATGTTGAACTGCGATATCTGAGTCTTGAGGAGAATTTACATACGGAATTAGGATTTTCATTGAATCCCCAATCAAAAAGCCGTTACCGTGTTGGTGTTGGTATCCGTGACGAAATAACTGGATTTGAACTTCAATATGGATATAACTTCACTGACTATCTTAGAGGTAGATTCGGTTTTATCCGTTCAAAATTTGGAGCAGGCTTTGACCTATCACTTTGGGAACGCAGGATAGGTTTAGGTATAGAGAGTTTCGGTTTGACAAGTGATAGACCCGAATTGAACGCTGAATTGAGTTTTCGCTTTTACCGTGGCGCACATCTTTTACTGGGTGTGGAAGATTGGTGGCATCAGGACAGGCGTTGGACTACAGGTGTTAGATTTATCACAAGCGATTGGTAAGTGAACACGCATCTTTACTGATCTGTCTTATAAACGGCACGATACGTTATGGCAAGAACAAAGAACAAATTTGTCTGTCAAGAATGCGGGTATACAACACCGAGAGAACTTGGCAAATGCCCAGGATGTCAAGCTTGGAGTAGTTTTGCAGAAGAAACTGAAATAATCTCAAAATCACCTCTACACAGAGGGATCGGTCAACTGGCAAACAAGCCGGAACTGATTTCTGATGTTAAAGTCGCAGATGTAGAAAGACAGTTGACGGGGATGCCAGAATTTGATAGAGTACTTGGAGGCGGAATCGTTCCAGGATCGGTAATACTGATTGGTGGGGACCCAGGAATAGGTAAATCAACACTTCTATTACAAGCCAGCAACGCATTAAGCCGAAAATACGGGACAGTCCTCTATGTTACAGGTGAAGAATCAGTTAGTCAAACAAAAATACGATCAAACAGAATCGGGATGACTTCCGATACACTCTATGTGTTGTGTGAGAATAACTTAGAACTCATTGAAAAGCATATTGATGAACTTCAACCGCAGGCAGTTGTGATAGACTCTATACAAGCTGTTTATTTAACAGAATTTCAATCAGCACCTGGGAGTATCACACAGATCCGAGAATGTGCAGCGCATCTATTAATTACTGCAAAAAACAGAAACATCACAATGTTCTTTGTTGGACATGTGACAAAAGAGGGAACTTTAGCTGGGCCCAGAGTTTTGGAGCATATCGTTGATACTGTGCTCTATTTTGAAGGAGAACGACATCATCTATACCGAGTGTTACGTGCGGTCAAGAATCGTTTCGGACCAACAAATGAACTGGGTATCTTTGAGATGCAGAACAAGGGACTTGTAGATGTAAAGAATCCTTCACAGTTATTCTTAAGTGATAGAGAGGAGGATATATCCGGTTCTGTCATCGTTGCGAGTATGGAGGGAACGAGACCCCTCTTATTGGAGGTGCAAGCGTTGGTTGTATCCACGCACTACGGTACTCCCCGGAACACTGCCACTGGAATTGATCGCAATCGTGTTGCGTTGTTAATTGCTGTTCTAAATAAACGTATTGGATTGGATATCGGTAATTCAGATGTTTTCGTCAACATTACGGGTGGATTACGGGTGGATGAACCGGGTATTGATCATGGCGTGTTGATGGCAATTATTTCAAACCATCGCAATATTCAGATAGACTCACACACGGTTGTTATCGGTGAAGTCGGTCTGGGGGGTGAAATTCGACCTGTCCCCCATGTTGAATTACGGATTAGAGAAGCTGCTAAATTAGGATTTACACGTGCCATATTCCCAGCATATCATCAGAAAGGTCTACAGATCAATGACGAAATTGAACTGATTGGAGTGAAGAATATCTATGACAGTCTAAGTGTGTTATTTAGTTGAAACAAACATAAGTAGGAATTGTATCTTCTACCTTACTTTGCTAAACAAACTATAAAATGAGTTCACCGCCAAAACGGGTGCGGAGAAAAGGACTATGCAAATTTGGGTTATTCGTCTCTTTTTCATGTTCGCAAGTGCTGTCATAAGCTATATTCTAACAAGAAACATCTTCTATGCACTGATTGCATTTGCCATCGCTTGTGTGCTTGTGGCTGCGGAGATTACACTCCACCTACCAAGCACAAGGAGAGTTGTGGCAAGTGGTGTAGGACTTGCGTTTGGCGTACTATTAGCTCTCGGTCTGCTCCAACTCTTTGACCAGTCAGAATCAATTCTCAATGAAAGCATGCCGCTAAAGACTGCAGTCATCCTTGGAATTGGGTACATCGGATTGGTCAGTGGGTACTACTTATCCGATAGTTTACCTTTTACAAAATTGCTGAATTCACACCGCTATAGTCACACAGGATCAGCATATACATCAAACGATTCTAACGGTTTTAAACTATTAGATACCAGTGTAATTATTGATGGACGTATCCTGGAAATTTGTGAGACACAGTTTATTGATGGAACACTCTTAATTCCAAGGTTTGTCTTAAATGAACTGCAAAATATAGCAGATTCAACTGAATTGCTTCGGAGAAATAAGGGACGACGCGGCTTTGATATATTACGTTCACTACAAAATAGTCCATCAATTGGTGTTGAAATTCTTGAGGAGGAAGTAACACACTTAAAAGAAGTTGATGCCAAGATCGTACATCTTGCACGTAAGTATCACGCTAAAATCATTACAAACGACCTAAACCTAAACAAAGTCGCAGAATTGCAGGGAGTCACCGTACTCAATATAAATGAATTGGCAAATGCTATAAGACCCATTGTTGTTGCGGGGGAAATAATTCAGGTCCATCTACAGAAAGTGGGTAAGGAACAGAATCAAGGAGTCGGTTACCTTGATGATGGCACGATGGTTATCGTAGAAGATGGAAAATCGCATATCGGACAAACCCTTGAGGTTGTGGTAACACAGATGTTACGAACCAGTGCAGGGCAAATGATTTTTGCGAGAAATGCTGATGATGCTATCCATGAAAGTGTAATGTGATGAGATGGTCGCTGATGAACAGTAAAACTGTTGTCTTAATTCCCGCTGCAGGAAAAGGTAAACGCATGGATTCTACGGTAAAGAAACCCTATTTAGTGTTAGCGGACAAACCTGTTCTATCTCATACAATAGAACGTTTTGAACACAACAGTACCATTGACGATATTTTCTTGATTGTACATAAATCTGATTTTGAGGTATGTAGAAACATCGTGATTGAACCTTATAAATATAAAAAAGTTCGCGGATTGATACCAGGGGGTGAAACGCGACAAGAGTCTGTTTTTAACGGACTATCTGCACTAACAGACGATGTTGATTATGTGATCATCCATGACGGCGTCCGTCCATTCATTAGCGACGAAATTATCACAAAATGTCTTGAAGCGGCTGCTGAATGGGGAGCATCTGTGGCAGCTGTCCCAGTTAAAGAGACTATCAAGTTCGCTAATGAAGACCAATTCATCGTCCAAACACCTAATAGAGACCTATTATGGCGTGTGCAAACACCACAAGTCTTCCGAAAAACAGTAATTGAAACAGCACACAAAAGTGTAATTCAGGAGGGTAACGGTGCTCCTGATGATGCCACACTGGTTGAAAGACTCGGTTTTCCTGTAAAATTGGTCATGGGAAGCTACAAAAATATAAAACTTACGACACCAGAAGATATGCGGTTTGCAGAAACGATAATTAATAATGAAAATGCAGAAAACTAAGAATCGAGCATGAGATGCGGATAGGGATTGGCTACGACGTTCATCAACTGACTCAGAACAGGAAACTTATTTTAGGTGGCGTAGAAATCCCTTATCACTTAGGATTGTTGGGACATTCAGATGCAGATGTATTGACGCACGCTATCTGCGATGCAATATTAGGTGCAGCTGCATTAGGTGATATAGGTACACATTTTCCAGATACCGACGAAACTTACGCTGGTATGGACAGTCAAGTCTTTCTACGCGACATTGCTGCAATGATTAGAGAACAAAACTACATAATTCAGAATATTGACAGTACAGTGATTGCACAACGACCAAAATTAGCACCTTATGTCAATCAGATGCGACGTAAAATATCAGAATCTTTAGATATATCAGAGGAACAAGTTAGTGTTAAAGCTACAACCGCAGAGGGTTTAGGAATAGTGGGTAATGAACAAGCCATAGTCGCACAAGCCATTGCTTGTCTCAGGAAAGTGATTTAATGTTACATTTTGACTTGTAGGAGGGAACTCCGATTCCCGACTATCAGAGTGTTCAATCGGGAATCGGCCAGAAACATGTTAACTGGCCTCCTACAAGGACTATGTATTGTTGCTTTCAATGTCCACTATAGAACACGTCCTTACCTATAATCTGTATCCGTAGCAGATTCTTGACCATGTAACGAACAAAAAGGAATATTGAATGGGTTTGAGAATATATAACTCCCTTAGCAGGGAGCTTGAAGAATTTACACCGATTAAAGATGGACATGTTTCCATTTACAGTTGCGGTCCAACCGTCTATGATTTTATACATATAGGCAATGCACGTACAGCACTTGTCACGGATATAATACGAAGATATCTTGAATACAAAGGCTATAACGTGAAGTTAGTCCAGAATATTACGGATGTTGATGACAAAATAATCGCTCGTGCACATGCAGACGGCATCAGTCCAAGCCAGTTGGCACACGCAAACAGCGAAGCGTATTTTGATGACACACAAAGACTCGGTATTCAACCAGCAGATGTTCATCCAAAAGCAACAGAGCATATTCCAGAGATGATAGAACTAATCCGAACACTTATTCAGAAAGACGCGGCTTATGTCGTTGACGGTAGTGTCTATTATCGTGTCAATGCCTTTAAGGAATATGGTAAACTATCAAGACGAAAACCCGAGGACCTGTTAGCAGGTGCTCGCGTTGAAGTGGATGAACGTAAGGAGGACCCGCGCGATTTTGATCTCTGGAAGGCTGCAAAACCGGGTGAACCCTATTGGAAGAGTCCTTGGGGAAACGGTAGACCCGGATGGCATATTGAATGTTCTTCCATGGCGATGAAACATCTGGGAGAAACGATTGATATACATATCGGTGGAGAAGACCTACTATTTCCACACCACGAAAACGAGATCGCTCAGAGTGAATTAGCAACTGGTAGAACTTTTGCCAGATACTGGGTTCATATCGCATTTTTAAAAATAGACGGCTCCCGGATGGGAAAGTCTGAAAAAAACTTCATATTCTTGCGAGATGCCTTAGATAAACATCCCGCTGAAGTTATCAGACATTTTCTAATATCAGCACATTATAGACATCCACTTGATTACGCTCCGGATAGTTTGCATACCTCAGAATCAGCAATAAAACGTCTAACCAACTGTTTACAAGCCTTGAAGAAAATTGACGAAACTGTAGATGACACTCAAGATCAGAAATCTACTGATGAAGACAAGAATTTAATGGCTGCAATCCAAACAATGCAAACTCGCTTTGCAGAAGCAATGGACACCGACTTTAATACTGCACAAGCAATAGGGACAATTTTCTCGCTTATTACACAGGTTAATAAATCGCTGACGGATCCTACAAATGTCTCAATAGAAACTCTCAAGCAAGCATATAACGTGATCAGAGAGACATCACAAGTACTCGGTATCTATTCAATGGATGAAAAGAATGTTGAAGATACGTTCACATATCTCAAACCGCTGCTTGAACTTCTGTTAGAGATTCGACAGGATGCTCGCCATAAGAAAGATTGGGATACGTCCGATAGGATTCGGGATAGACTAAAACAGCTCAATATAGAAATACAGGATTCTCACGATGGTTCAACGTGGAAGTTTCTGTAGTGATTTACCGTATATTGTGAACTTTAGAATTTATGTCAGTTAAAATATTGACTGGCTCCACAACGGGTGAGGTGACCTCACCCCTACGCTGGGCGGTCTTCGTCATCGTTGTATGGGGTGAAATGTCTCATATATTTTTACCTTTACTTTAACTCATAGGAGTATACAAAAATGTTATTTAGGATATCTATTTTCTTTACATTAATCTGTTTCTCAACTATTATAATCGGATGTGGCGTCCTGACCCTGAAACAAGAACTGAGCGAAAACTATTCGCTACTTGAAGGCACAATGGCGACAAGTCCACAGATGATTGATGGTAATATCAACACTATCGGTGAAACAACTTTTCCAACTGGAACTGATACGGCTTTCGGATCAAATCCAGCTTCAGAAGTTATTATTACACTTCCAGAAAAAAAGATGATCCGTAAAGTTGTCGTTCATACGGATAATCTCAAAACGTTTGACATCTTCGCAGATCAAGGTGGCGTTATTAATGATACAGATTGGAAATTGATTAAGGAAGTGAAAAGTGTCAGGACAAGTCCGGTCGAGATTCCTGTCCTTTTTTCGTTTCCAACAAACCGTATTCGTCTAAGGGTCTTATCAACAACAGACGATGCGAATCTGAAACGAACACAACGCGCGCGTAGCGGTGGTTTCCGTGCGTTCGGTCAAAATCGTCGCGCAGTAGGGAAAATTAGAGAGATTGAACTCTTTGGATACAAAACTGCAGAGAAGACACAGATTGATGCAGCTGCAGAAACCCGAGAAAAAGAACTTGATGATTTATTAGATACAGAATAACCTAACTTTAGAAAACTAACCTATACTGCTAACAGTTTTTTATACAATATATATATAGTGGACATCAGAACTAATGAAACACGCCACAACGGGCGAGGCGACCTCGCCCTACGCTGGGTGGTCTTCATCATCGTTGTATGGGGTGAAACGTCTCATTAATTATTAACTTTACTATAAGGAGGCAATAATGCGAATGAAATTATTGGTTCTTGCCTACTGTTGCATATTAAGTCTATCAGGATGCATCCTTGCATCAACGCCATCACTGAATTGGAGTGAAAACGTTGCACTGACAGCCGCAAGTTCCGATTCAAGATTTAATGATGATAATATGTACACACAAGGTGAAACCTCCACAATACGCGAAGATGCGAGGGATATCGCTTCACAACAGGAGTCAGATAATTTCACAGAGGCACTATTAAGTTGGAATATACCGCAAACTATTCAACAGTTCGTCATAAAAGCGAAAGAAGGACAATTGGAATTCTTTGAAATACAGTATATGGATGATGAAGGTGAGTGGATAACAGTTAAAGAGGTACGCGACAACATGCGTTCTGTCTATAAATATACACTCGGCAAACCTATTGTCACAAAGAAATTCCGACTAAAAGTTCCACGAAGATGGGATTCACGACACGTCGGTGGACAGAGTCGTTCAAGACGCGGTGAAACCGGGGCTCCAGCAATGGCAGAATTCCGGAAGATACAAGAGATTGAACTTTTCTACGCGCTGCCAACACCAGCTGAAAATGAACCTATTATGCAATAAGTAATCAGACAGGAACAGAATCTATAGCTCATGTTATCAAAGCAAACAACAGATCTTATCCACTTAAACCTTATACAAGGGATTGGACAGAAAACCATTCTTTTCTTGATGGATAAATTTGGTAGTGCAGAGAAAATACTGAATGCTACCCCGCAGGAATTGGAGAGAATAGGTGAACTCTCTTCTAATGCACGCAATTCTCTCACCCAAAAGAATCTCGGCTGTCCATTAGAACATGAACTGGCATTGATAGATGAATTTGGATGCCATGTCATTACCTACTATGATGATGACTATCCATTACTCTTGAAACAGATTGATACACCACCGCTGTTGTTATATGTTAGAGGGGAGCTAAAACCAGAAGATGCAGTCAGTATTGCTCTCGTCGGATCACGACAAGCAAAAGATTATGGACGCCGGGTTAGTTACCAACTAAGTTACCAACTGGCAAAACGAGGTTTGACAATTACAAGCGGACTCGCAAAAGGGATAGATACTTGTGCACATCGTGGCGCGCTTGATGCTAACGGGAGAACAATCGCTGTCATGGGAAACGGACTAAGTATTGTTTATCCCGCTGCGAACAGCAAGTTGGTAGAAAGGATTGTCGAGTCTGGTGCGTTAATCTCAGAATTCCGTATGGGAATGAACCCCAGAGCTGAAAACTTCCCAATACGGAATCGTATCATTAGTGGTTTAACATTTGGAACTGTCGTGGTAGAAGCATCAAACCGAAGCGGCGCACTCATAACCGCACGATTGGCAAGTGAACAAGGTAGAGAGGTGTTTGCTGTACCCGGTCAGATATTCTCTGAGCTATCAACCGGAACGCATAGATTAATAGATGATGGTGCCAAACTCATAAATACGGTTGAGGATCTGTTGGAGGCTTTGCCACAGCATTTCCGAAATCAGATAACAACTCCGACCGCAGTTACAGGTTCAGATGCCGACACGATAATTCAACAACCACGACCTGATAATAAACGCACGCCGCGACACACAGACCCAACTACTGCAGACATTGATACATCAGAGAATAAAAAAGTCGCTGCTAACGTTCCAATACCAGATTTAACTCCAGATGAAAAAGTAGTATTCAATGCGATTGAGATACCTACTTCACATATTGATTCAATTGTCCGCACAACTGAACTACCGATAAACCAAGTTTCAAGTGTTCTCCTGATGTTAGAACTTAAGGGTATTATTGAGCAATTGCCAGGTAAGATGTTCTCAAAAGTTGTTTAAGGGAGGTCAATATATGAATTCATCAGAATTAGATTTTGAAAAGCCTTTTATTGCGTTAGAACGCCACTTAATTGAATTGGACGCTTTCACTGAGGCACATCCTGAATTAGACCTTACAGAAGGTATATCTGCACTCAAAAAGAATGCCAACACACTGGCAAAACGGACTTTCCAAAAACTAAGTCGATGGGATAAAGTGCGATTAGCACGGCATCCACAACGACCTCAAGCATCCCTTTATATTGATGCCCTACTTGAGGAACCTGTAGAACTTCGTAGTGATAAGTTGTATGGTGATGATCGCGCCCTGATTGGTGGCTTTGCATGGTTTGAAGAACAACCTGTTGTCTATCTTGCACAACAGAAAGGTACAAACCTTGAAGAACGCAGAGAAATGAACTTCGGATATACACACCCTGAAGGTTACCGAAAGGCAAGAAGGCTGATGCAGTTAGCAGACAAATATAAGCGACCTCTCATCTGCTTTGTTGATACACCTGGTGCACATTTTGATCTCCGATCTGAGGAATACGGACAAGCAGCGGCTATCGCTGATAATCTTGCCGAGATGATGCAGATGCGTGTTCCAATTCTTGTTGTTATCATCGGCGAAGGTGGAAGTGGTGGCGCATTAGCCATCGCAGTTGGGAATCGTGTTCTGATGATGGAATATGCTGTCTACTGTGTCGCGCCGCCAGAAGCATGCAGCGGAATCGTATGGAAAGATAAAGGTGAACACGCACCTGAAGCAACCGAAGGATATAAACCCACTGCACCTGACCTTCTTAAATTAAACATAATAGATCAAGTCATAGGTGAACCTATCGGGGGAGCACATAGAGACCCAGAAGCAGCTGTCCGTAATGTCAAACGAGCCATGAAGAAGCATCTCGCCGAATTGCTACAGATGTCTGAGAAGCAACTGGTCCAACAACGATATGAACGGTATAGAAACCTCGGACTGTATGGGGAGGATGAGGATTAAACGAAAAATACATGAAAATACGCACTATTACCACAGGTATTCCGTTCCCATTTTCCCCCTATCAACTTCAGCGAGCTGTAAAATTCAATACATCCTGTCAAGCATGCCTTGAAGAGAACGGATATGAGGTCCAAACGACACGTATCAGCTGCCAAATCTGGGATGATTATCGAGATATAGATACCATCCTTACATTAGAATCGCAAGCAAAACAAGCAGGCGTTGAATTCATGAGTTTGGGTACAATCCCACCAGAGAAACGTTGCACGCAGACGCACCTTGATCAGGTTGCAGATGTAATTGTCAAAAGCGACATCCTCTACGCGACCGCCACCCTGACAACACAGTCAGGACACGTCATACAACACATCGTTGACAAAACAGCGGAGATCATACGAGAGATAGCACAACGAACTGAAACAGGTTACGGCAACCTTCGCTTTGCCGCACTGATGCGTTGTCCTCCGAATACCCCGTTCTTCCCTGCAGCGTACTGGCAAGATACACGAACGAACTTCAGCATCGGTTGGCAAGCAATCGACCTTGTGCAAGATGCCTTTGCAGGTTTTACAGAATTGGCACCTAATATAGAAACCGCGCTACAGAACATGAAATCCATCATGGAAGCAGAAGGACAGAAGATTGTTGCAATTGCAGAAACTATGGCGAAGGAGTGGGGAATAAAGTTTGTCGGTATTGACGTATCACTTGCGCCGATGGGTGATGACAGCATCGCTTACGCTATGGAACACCAACTCCCCGGTTGTTTTGGAGAGAGCGGGACACTGACACTCGCGGCAGGCATTACAAGGACACTTAAATCCTTATCACTGCCACTGTGTGGCTATTCAGGATTGATGCTCCCAGTTCTTGAAGATGTGGGATTGGGTAAACGTAGTGAAGAATGTTATTTTAACTTAGACAGTCTATTGCTCTATTCCACCATCTGCGGAACGGGTCTGGACACAATTCCCATCCCTGGGGACGCAACCGAAACACAAATTGCCGCTATTCTATCTGATGTTGCCACGCTCTCTATGCGACTCAATAAACCTTTGTCTGTCCGACTATTTCCTGTCCCCGGTCTCAAGGCAGGCGATATGACACAGTTTGAGTCACCATATCTGACAAATACTGCTGTGATGCAGATTTAATCATAAGAAACAAAAAATCCGCGTCATCCGTGATAATCCGCGATTCAGGATCATCCAACTGAGCAAAAGTGGGTTCGTTTCTAAAAGATAGTGTCCCATCATCAGCATAAACACCAATATTAAACATAACAAATAACAGAGCAAGGATATAGATAAAAAGATATTGCCGTCCTCTCATTGTTTTTCTCCTTCATCTGATACCTCTTCAGGGGTATTACGTCAATAAATACTGCTGAGGAATCTTCCGTTGCTGGAATATACCGAGGGACAGGGAATTCCTTCCTGTGTTCTCTATCCATTGCTTCTATAATTGCGTCAGCCTTATTAGATTTTTCATCTAATATTTTATACAGTATGGGAATCGTTGCGTTATACAACCGAATCCCTGCATCAAAATCTGTTATTCGCAATTCATTAGATTCCTTTGTGTATAGCTTCGCCAAATGGAGAAGATGATCGGAGTCCATCTCTTGCAATTCTGCCTCTGTCGGAAAATCATCGGGGATTTCATCGGGTAAATCTATTTTATACTTTGACATATCGGGTAAAGGGTCCTGTGACTTAGGTTCATGCGGTTCACCTTGCCACACATCTGGTGCGTCAATCGGCACTTCATGCCAATGATCACCATGTTGCACCATCTTGAAGCCTTCTCTTGCTACTGGTGGATTGTTCTCCGCAGCCTTTCGTTCTTCAATCTGATCTGCCAGTTTTTGTGCTTTCTCCAATTCGGCTTCAAGTTGTTTGTTTTTTTCAAACTGGTTGACCATCACAAACATAAAAGCACCTATAAATAAGACAATGAGGATTCCAAGTCCCCAGTATAGTTTATATCTCATGAGTTTTGCTCCTTATCGTGAGGAGGAATTTGTTGTTCTGTCTCATTTTGTGCCTCCAATTATATCATGAAACAGGTTAATTATATACTATAGCTTAGATAAATCATGTGTCATAACTTAATCCAAGTTGCCACCTATGCGTTTTAGACATGGAAACACCGTCTTTAATGAATAAATGCTGATAATTTACCAATATTGTAGCGTAAACTTTCTAGTTTGCGCCCATTTGACACAAACTAAAAGTTTGTGCTACATAGGTGGCAACTTGAGTTAACTTACACAAAATGCGGCAAATGTTTTATATAAATAACTTTATACAATTGCCTTTATAATTAAAGACACAACTTTTATACCCGAAAGGTGCATGTGACGATAAAAAAATTGTTTTTTTCTAAGATTTTAGTAAAAATGGGTAAAAAAACGATAAATTCCATGTTCAGATGTCGCTCTTCCTGTGTTTATGCTGGTAATATCAATAGCACAATCATGGCTGATTGTGCTACGAAGCACGGCATACTGAAAAATAAAGTTCTGTGTTTAGATTTGGTTTTATCTTGCTGTAGCACATTCATCTTGATTGTGCTACGAAGCACGGCATACCACACGATAAAGTTATATGCTTAGAATTGGGTCTTATCAACGGGGACAGAGAAGTCCAATGAAGGATGAATGTTATCCAAAGAAGCACAATCAAGGATGAATGTGCTACGGCTATATGACGATGTTTGATGTAAGGAGAACGGTAATGAGCGAGGAATGTTTTAGAAAAAAGCACAATCAAGGATGAATGTGCTACAGCAATATCAAGATGGATGTTGTACGGAGAAGGGAAATGAAAAAGGCATGTTGTAGAAAGAAGCACAATCAAGATGAATGTGCTACATCACACCGGATTTGTCTTTACTCGGACTTTCAATCAGATTCTGGTATCGGTTGAACATCACGGTATACGGGATCCATTTTTCCTGGGTAGATTTTGCCTCGGATCCACATGACAGGACGTTGATTCTTTACCTGCACTTTAGGTTTGCGTTCAGCCTTCGCACTGATATAGTGTGCCACATTACAACGACGAAAGCGAAGGCTATGGTTGTCGGTACTTTTATGGAGCAGTTGGTTGTTGAAGAAAACGACTGCACCTTGTGGTGCTTCAACGGCAACACCGTCTTCATCCTTTGCGTCTCGTGCAAGTTTGAATTCTGCTTGCTGAGATCCTTCAACGTCCACATGATCATAGATACCATGTTTGTGGCTACCTGGAATAACATACAGACATCCATTCTCACGGTCTGCGTCATCAATTGCAGTCCAAGTTCCAACAGTCATATCGGTTTTATACTGATGATTAAAATACCACTTATCTTGATGCCAGGGAAATCCCAAGCCAATCTTTGGTGATTTCCAGATATACAGATTGTTGAGACCGAGTAAATCAGGTCCCAATAGATCAACAATTGGGTCTGTCAGTCGCGGATCACGGACACGCTCAAGGAATTCTGGACAATAAGCACTAACATGATGGATTTTGTGCATCGCATTGATACCTGTCGCTGTTGCTTTTCCATCGCGTACTAATGCGTTTTGGTTTATATTCGTTTCGGGGAAAGGCTGTTTTCCGACAGCAATATCATCAGCGATATGGCGTAGGAGATCGTTTTCCTCTTTTGTGAATACGTCGTATCGGACGAAGTACCCATTTTCCTCCCAAGATGTTTTTTCATCAGATGTCATCGCAAATTCTCTATGAGTGGTTGTTGCTGTATCCATACATGCTCCTATTCTTCAGGTATCGGTAATACATCCCGATGTACTGGCTCCATCTTTTCTGAGTGTGTATCACCCCGAACCCACATGACAGGACGCGGATACTTTACGGTTTCCACTCGTTGTGAATCTGCACTAATATAGTGTGCCACACTACATCTGCGAAATCTATCGCTACAGTTATCAGTGCTTTTATGTAGGAGTTGATTGTTGAAAAAGACCACACTGCCAGCGGGAACTTCAACCGGAACGCCATCTTCATCCCTTGCACCAACGGCATATTTAAACTCATTCTGTTGTGATCCTTCAAGGTTCACATGTTCATGAACTTCTTTATTGTGGCTACCGGGGATTACATATAAGCATCCGTTATCTTCATCCGCGTCATCAATTGCCGACCACGTTCCAACGGTCTTTTCTGTCACATACTGATTGTTAAAATACCACTTGTCTTGATGCCACGGAAAACCTATACCTATCTTCGGGGGTTTCCAGATATATAGATTGTTAAGTCCGAGGACATTTGGACCGATTAAATCAACAACAGGATCTGTTAAGCGTGGATCGCGTGTGCGTGAAAGGAATTCAGGCGAATGTTTGTTTATATGATGAATACAATGCATGGCGTTGACACCTGATGCTTCTATTTTCCCATCTCTGACCAATGCGTTCTGGTTTATGTTCTTTGCGGGGAAAGGTCGTTTCCCAATCGCGATGTCGTCAGCGACTTGAGCCAAAGAATCGTTTTCTGCTTTCGTGAAAACATCGTAACGGATAAAGAACCCATTCTCTTTCCAAGAGGATTCTTCATCAGGTGTCAGTCTATACTCCCGTTCCTCAACTATTTTATCCATATCCTCCCATCCTTCCATCATCTATAATAACGTCAGTTTGATTAATCATTTCGGATGCGTTCACCCACGTCATTGCGTATCCGAGAGGCGTGAATTGTAGCACAAACTTTATGAAGATTAAATTATTAATTAGGTAATACGCGGGCGGGGAAACCCCGCCCCTACGAAACCTTGCTCCTACGATGAGTCTTATCAGATGAATTACCCAGATATTTTTTAATTTTCATTCAGTTTGTGACACATCTTCGCAAACTGGAAAGTTTGCGCTACATTTATCAACTCACGTTATAATAGGAATAACATCATGTTGAACTTCATTTGCCATGCCGGGATAGGTTTTGCCGCGTATATACATTGGAGGTCGTTTTATATTAACCGCCTCGGGGCGTGTCCATTCGGTTGTGGCTTTGATATAGTGTGCCACGTTACATCTACGAAAACGTTCACTATGATTATCAGTACTCTTATGCAGTACTTGGCTATTGAACCAGATGACTGAACCAGCAGGAATTTCAACCGGAACACCGTCTTCATCACGAACACCTTGAGCTTGTCTAAATTCTCCTTGTTGATAACCTTCAAGTTTTTCATGGTCACGAACACCACCCTTGTGGCTTCCGGGGACAACATATAGGCACCCGTTTTCTATATCTGCGTCATCTATTGCAGTCCAGGTTGCGACAGTCGTCCCGGTTTTGTATTGATGGTTAAAGTACCATTTATCCTGATGCCACGGAAAACCTAAACCTAGCTTGGGTGGTTTCCAGATATACAGGTTGTTAAGACCGAGTAAATCTGGTCCAAGGATATCAACAACGGGGTCTGTTAGTCGGGGATCGCGAGTACGGTCAAGGAATTCTTTGCAGTTGCAGCTCACGTATTGGATATTGTGCATTGCATGGACACCTTCTGCCTCCACTTCCCCATCTATGACTAAAGCGTTTTTAAAGATGTGATATTCGGGAAAGGTGCGTTTTCCATCAACGATGTCGTCTGCAATTTGCGCAATCTCCGCGTTTTCCTCTTTCGTAAAAACGTTGTGTCGGACGAAGTAACCGTTATCGTTCCATTGACTCAGCTCATCATCAGTTAGTTTGAATTCTCGTTTCTCTGTTGCATCTATTTCCATGAAAAACTCCCGACAAAAACATTGTTCGTTGCCTCACCCTGCTGCCAATTAACAGGTAGGTGTGTGTCCTTGTAGCGGTAGATTTCAGATTTTCCAACTATTGGGTTCTGTACTTCTATCAGTGGTTCATACCATATCTGGTGTGGTTGGGTGCAATGTTCACACGGATAGCGATTAGCAGAGAGCCGCAAGACCTTTCCAACAGAAACATCATATTTCGTTCCATCTTTTGTAAATTCAATGGGTGCTGTTTGTGTGGTGACAACTGTACCAAGGACGTCTACCTGCTTTTTAGATAGCATATCACTGATTGCTGCATGTTGTTCTGGTGTGGCTTTGCTATCAACATAGACAGCACTTTTGCGTGTTTCTGTATCAATAGCTAAATTGTCCTTTGCACTGACGACAGCAACAACGGCTAGACCATCTAATTGAACATCATTCCAAATACCTTTATGGATGTTCCATACAAGGGTTGCTTCTTTACCACCTTCTACATATTCTGAGCCGTAATGACATGCCCCTACATAAACACTTGCTGACCGTGCCTCTATATACTCGCCTTGAATAACTGGTATCTGTGTTGAAAACACAGAACCTGAAATCAGTATGACTGCCAATGCTGTGAATATAATTACCTGTTTCATTTCAATTCTCCTATGTAATTCAGTTTAGATTTTCCTAAAGAATGTTATGTGTCTCGTTCCATGTGTGTAATTATACCAACCTCACGTTAATATTTCAAGGAAATAACACCTACTGGGTGTGTAAAGTAATTGTCACCGTTTTTGTCTGAATCGCCGAAAACACGGAGAACACGGAAGACGCGGAAGGGAGTTTTGGACCAGTTACATAGATTGGCAAGGTATTTTCACAGTCATCAGGCACTTTGTAAACTAAGGACAGAGGAGATGGCTAAATTAACAGCTTTATTGGCACACCTCTATTGACGAGAACCTTATGCACCAGAATCATATAGTGACAAAAACTTCACACACCCCATCTAAGTGTGTAGATATTGCGTCACCATAATGGTCAATTTAAGAAGATAAACCCGATCTATTAGTGTCCTCAGTCCCGTAGGGACGATATGTTTATAGACCATGATTGAACACCCGTTCTTTAGTCCCGTAGGGACGATATGTACAAAATAAGGCAATAACATAAACATATCGTCCCTACGGGACTAAAGAGTTGGAGGCTACTCGTTTTCTATAAACATACCGTCCCTACGGGACTAAGACGTTCTACACATTTCCTGCAATTTTCCATAATGTCAGACATTGTGCCAAAAATTTTACGCATCCACACCTACAATTGTTACTTGAATAGAACTCAACTTTTAGATATAATTTGTTAAGAAAGATTGTATTAGGAGGAAGAGAATTGATAAGTGAAGCAATTCAGAAGGTTATTGATAGTTGCGATCTGGCTGAAAGTGAGATGATAGCAACTATGAACGACATCATGGAGGGTGAAACCACAGATGCTCAAATTGCTTGTTTCTTGACAGCACTACGTATCAAGGGAGAAACAGTAGATGAGATAACTGGTGCAGCCCGTGTCATGCGCGATAAAGCAACACCGATACCAACGCAGCAGACTTTTCTCGTCGATACGTGTAGTACGGGAGGCACAGGTCTGCACTCGTTCAATATATCTACGACATCTGCATTCGTCGTTGCGGGTGCTGGTGTTCCCGTTGCCAAACACGGAAACAAAGGGGTCACGCGACTAAGTGGTAGTGCAAATGTTCTCATGGCTTTAGGTGTCAATATAGAAATTACACCTGAACAGGTTGGAGCGTGTATTGATAAGGTGGGGATCGGATTTATGTACGCACCTATGTTACATAGTGCGATGAAATATGCAATCGGACCCCGTAGAGAAATTGGTATCCGAACGATTTTCAATGCTATTGGACCCTTGACGAATCCTGCCGGCGCGCAAGCACAGGTACTGGGTGTCTATTCAGAAGAACTAACTGAGGTGCATGCAAATGTGCTTAAGAATCTTGGCACTCAACATGCGTTCGTCGTCCACGGGCATGACGGTTTAGATGAAATTACCACGACTACAACAACACAGGTTTCTGAACTCGTGAATGGTAAAGTGAAAACCTATACGTTTGATCCGACAACACTCGGAATTCCAAAGACAACAGAATCGTCGCTACAGGGTGGAACACCAGAGGCAAACGCTGGGATAACCGAAAGTATCCTTAAGGGAAATAAAGGTCCAAAAAGAGATATAGTATTACTAAATGCTGCTGCTGCAATCGTTGCTGGTGGTAAGGCAGACAGCTTTGAACAGGGTTTAGAAATTGCTGCAAATTCTATAGATTCTGGTCAGGCAATGGAAAAACTTGAAGGATTAAAATCGGTATCGAATCAATGATCTTAGACACAATTGTTGCACACAAACGGAAGGAGCTATTAGATGAACAGGATCAAATCTCTCTCTCCGAACTAAAATCCAAACTTACAGATGTTCCACCAACACAGGATTTTTTTAGTGCCATCATAAACCCAAATTCCATCAATCTGATTGCCGAAGTTAAGAAAAAATCTCCCAGTAAAGGTATTATTAGATCAGATTTTGATCCCGTACAGATTGCAAATACATACCAAGAAAACGGTGCTGCAGCCGTATCTGTGTTAACAGATAAGCATTTCTTTGATGGCAATCTAAGTTACCTATCCTCAATACGTGAAGCAGTAAATCTTCCGTTACTCAGAAAAGACTTCACGATACATCCATATCATATCTTTCAGGCACGTGTCGCTGGAGCAGATGCTGTCCTGCTAATCGTTGCTGTGCTAACACCTGAGCAACTCAAAGAGTACATAGAGATTGCTGCATCACTTTCATTGGCGTCACTTGTTGAGGTGCATACAGAAGAAGAATTGAAGATTGCGCTGGATGCGGATGCTGCTATCATTGGTATCAACAATAGGGATCTACGTACATTCAATACGACCCTTGATACAACTTTCAAGTTACTTGAACTTATTCCTGAAGGTAAAGTAGTCGTTAGTGAAAGTGGTATCTATACGCGTGATGACGTTGAGGCTTTACGAGAAGTGGGTGTCAATGCTATTCTGGTAGGGGAATCGTTGATGCGGAGTCCGGATATAGGAGAAAAAGTTCGGGAATTGATAGGATAAACCACCTTATGTTTCTTGCTACATAGAGATAATCTCAATACCGTGTCGTTTTAGGAGGGCAGTGGTGACCCCATCGCCAGAGATAAGGGTTCCTGAAAAAGTCCCATCATATATCTTTCCACATCCACAGGAAGGACTTTTTGCTTTGAGGATGACACATTTTACACCTTGTGCTTGTACCAACTCTAATGCTTGTTGTGCACCTTTTAGGAATTCTGCTGTCTTATCGTGACCGTCTGCAGTCAACACCTTAGCCTTCCCGTCTAAGACATCATATCCGTCGCCACCGACGATCTCAACCGGAGGTCGTGGTGTTGGCAGACCCCCTGCTTCTTCAGGACAGATTGGTATGAGATCGTGAGTCCGACTCTGTTCAACTGCATCTTTATTCTTGCTATTTCCGCCATCGAATCTACAGTTGACGCCAAGCAGGCATGCACTTACCGCTACTTTCATTCTTTTTCTTCCCATACTTTGACTGCTTTCGCAATTCTTTCTGTTTCACCGGTTTTGAGATGGAGATAGTTTACCTCAAGCTTCTCCAGAATGGTTAGCAGTAGGATTCTTCGCGAAACCTTGATCTTGTTATCGCTTGATGCAGCAATTGACACTGACGTTGCTTTTTCTCTCAGTTTCTTGGGTAATTCAGATTGAGTTGTGTTGACATTAACGCCGAAACCTAAGACGAAAAAAGGGATGTGATTGCTGTCATATTGCATCTCAGTAAGAACACCCGCAACTTTCTTGCGTGATATTCTTACATCATTTGGATGTTTGATACGCGCTGCAAGACCTGTAAGTTCATTGATCGCCTGTGCAATAGATAGTGCACCGATCAGATTTGGTAGATGTACTTGGTCATGCTTAAGTCTATGTCTGAAGATGACTGATGCAAGTATACATTTATTTTTTGGTGCTTCCCATATTCTTCCGTATCGTCCACGACCTGTCGTTTGATGTTCCGCAATAATCAATGTTCCCTCTTTAACTGCTTGTAGTTTCCCGTTCTTTTTTGCGCAGTCGTTTGTTGATGTGATTTCTGTAAAATATACAATATGTGGTTTACCGATGATCTCTGTTTTCAGACCTTTACGAATAGCGTTAATATTGAGCAAATTAATCACCAACGGAATGCGGGCGAGGGAACCTCGCTCCCACGAATGACGGGCGAGGGAACCTCGCCCCTACGGAATACGGACACATATTGTTCCATGAGATACTAATTTCCACCAAGTTTCTTCAGATGTTTCTCTGCCTCAAGCTTCCACTGTTCCGGTGGATCTAATTTAAGGAACGTCTTCCATTGCGCTTTAGCCAGTTCGTATCTTTCAGTATATTCATACATCAGAGCGAGGTTAAAATTCGCTGTTAGATTGCTGGACTCCAGTTGTAATGCACGCTCAAACTGTTCCGATGCTTGCCCCAACCTATCCATACTGTATAAGACATTTGCATATACAATAATGGTATTGACATGTTTGCCGTTTAGCGCAAGTGCCTTTTCCAAGGTTGCTTTTGCTTTATTGAGTTCCATCTCAGAATTATAGTAGAGATCTCCGAGACGTTGGTAAGCCGTTGTTGCTTTGTCATCTATCGCTATCTCTTTTTCATAGAGTTGTATCGCTTTTTTCCAATCTTTTTCGCGTTCTGCCAGTTTACCAAGCTCGGTGTGAACACCTTTATATTTCGGGTTCAACTGAATGACCTTTTGAAAGTTTTCCTCTGCCAGTTCGAAATCATCTATCCATACTTGTAACGTTCCCATTTGAAAGTATGCATCAACGAAATCAGGTTTTAGCATGACAACCTGTTTAAAATCTTCTATTATCTGCGCACTCAGATAGAGTTCCTCTCCTATCCGTTTATAGCGATTCGTGATCATTGCGCGTTTAAAGTAAGCATCAACGAAATCAGGTTTCAGCGCAATTGTGTCAGTATATGCTTTCACTGCCATTGCTGCATGTTTGTGATAATTTTCCAGTGATGCTGCTTTCTCATCAAGTAGCAGCGCATAATTGTAGTGCCATTCAAAATGTTCTGGATCATGTTCGTTTGCTAATCCGTAGTGATGCAGTGCTTGCTGTAGATTCTCTTCTCTGTTCTCCTCAGGTCCTTTCTTGAAACGTTTTTCAAATATAGTTGCAAGTTTGTGATGTATAGCTGGATGATTCGGTTCAAGTATTAACGCAGGTTGATAAACGCGGATCATATTGTCTTCGTCTTGTCGTTTTTCATAGATACCACCGAGACGGAAGAACGGTTCAGGATTGTCAGGATTTAATTCAATTGTTTTCTCAAAATAGACGATTGCCTTGTTGATATCTTCTCTGTTCTGATACATCAGACCAATCTGATATTGTGCTTTGACATTGTCTGGTTCAATTCGAACAGTTTCGAGTAATGAAGATAAGGCAGCATCAGACTGATTCAGAGCAAGGTACGCGAGTGCCGAATTGTAATGCGCTTGTGCATCGTTTGCGTTCAATGCGATGACTCTCTTCAAGGTATCTATGACCAACTGATGGGATTCCTTCTCTTGATAGATATCCACCATTTTGTAAAGCACATCTGTGCGATTGGCATCTAATTGGAGAGTCTTTTCATAATATATGAGTGCGTTATCTTTATCATCTTTCGCATCGTAGGATTGTCCCAACAGATATGTCGCATCAACGTCTTTTGGATAAAGGATGAGATGAATGCTTAAAGGTTCAATTGCGCCTTCATAGTTTTCTGCTTCATAAGCATCCTTACCTTCATTTATGAAGCGATTGGCTAATGTAGGATTCAGTTCAAGTGCGCGCTGATAGTTCTTTGATGCATTCGTCAAATCGTTTTGTTTACGATACAGATCACCTAACTTTAGGTAGGTATCATTAAAATGTCCTTCTGGAAGTTCCATTTCTAAATAACCGGGGTCAACTTCAACGATCTCAAGCGTTTTATTATAGTGTTCTATAGCCTTTTCCGGATTTCCAGAATCTGCTTCAATCTTACCCATGTAGAAGTGAGAACGTGGATCATCGGGAAGGACAGCCATCGCTTTATCCATAATGATACGTGCTTCAGCAACCCCAATTTTACCAACGAAATGTGGTCGCAAAGCATCAAAGAAACTGTCCTTGAGTGTCGGATCAAATTCGATTGCATTTTTATAGTGGACAACTGCGGTATCCGTGTCCCCTTGAGCGTATAGTTCATCTGCTACAGCGAGGTGTGCGGGTCCGTAGTTGGGATCTATTTCAAGCGTCCGATGATACAACTGAATAGCACCATCAGGATTGTCAGCCTCAGCAAAAATATCCGCAAGTTCAAAGACATCTGTTGCAGTATACGGTTGATATTCAGCGGATTTCTGATATTCCATCAACGCATCGTCAAAAAAACCTTCCATTGCAAGCACTTGTCCAAGTTTGACATAAGCAGGTGCAAACTTTCGGTTATTCTGAATAGCGCGTTCAAAAGTCTCGCGTGCCATATTCACGTTTCCTTGATCAAGGTATACGAGACCTATACCGTATACGGGGTATACCCACTTCGGATTTATTGCTTGTGCAGTTTCAAAAGAGTTGAGTGCTTCAGCATGTTCTCCTTTTTTGATCTGGATTTCGCCAATGTAGTAATACGCAGGATAGTATTTAGGGTTTAGTGAGAGGCTGGTTTGAAATTTAGTCAGTGCTTCGTCATATTTCTGCTGTCTCTGATAAATTGCCCCGAGACTATAATGTGCCCAAAACATAGAAGGATCAAGTGTAATTGCAGTTTTGAAATGAGTTTCAGCATTCTCTATTGCTTCTCTGTTCTCTTTCTCTTCTGTCAATGCATAAGCATATCCTAATGCATAAATAAAAGCTGCATCGTCTGTCCGATTGACCTTTTCTATTTCGTATAGTTGTATAAGTTCAGCAAGGTGTCCCTTTCCACGCCAATCAGTGATGAAGTCACGATGTCTATTAACCCAATCATTTTTAGCTGACAGAACTTTTTCAAATCCCTTTTTCATATCTTGTTCCCATTCCTCTTGGGAAAAGGATGTCATAACAGTAGCGACTAATGTTATATAGATTATGAAGAGTGCGGTTATTCTTTTCATTGTCTTCTCCTCTCGCCTTCCATATTTCTGTATTAGAGTTTCTTAAGCAAGTTTGAATATTAAATTTGCAGGTGGCACGTTGATGACGGGCGGGGAAACCCCGCCCCTACGATGAGTCTTATCAGATGAATTACCCAAACATTTTTTAATCTTCATTATAAGAAAGGATTTCCTTGATTCTTTCTCGTGTTGGCATTGATGGTGTTGCACCGAGTGTTGTTACTGCGGTTGCACCTGCAGCGTTTGCAAATTTCACTGCTTCAATCAACGGTTTATCCTCTGCAAGTGCAGTTGCCAATGCGCCGCTGAATGCATCTCCTGCTCCTGTTGTGTCCACGACTTCAACTGCAATTGCGGGTATGCGGGTCGTCTGTGATTGTGTATATATCAATACGCCTTGTTCCCCAAGTGTTAAGACAACAGCAGAGATCCCATCGGATGCAATCTGAGATTGTAATGCTTTAGCAGCTGCAACCCCTTCCTCTGGTGTGCTAACAGCACATCCAGATAACACACCTGCTTCCACTTCGTTAGGTTTCAGGATATCCACCTGAGATAAGAGACTTGCTGGCAGCGGACGTGCGGGTGCCGGGTCAAGGATAACTATCGTCTCATTCGCTTTAGCAATCTCTATTGCGTGTTCTGAAGTATCAATCGGTGTTTCTAATTGTAACAGCAAAACATCAGCTTCTGCAATACTATTTTTAGCGACATCTATATCCGCGGGTGTCAGACGCATATTTGCGCGTGGTACCACGATGATGCTGTTTTCACCATCCGGTTCAACGACTATCGTTGCGACGCCGGTGCCAGCTTCAGCATCGGTCTTGATAAATTCGCTGTTGATATTTTCAGAATCTATTGCGGATTGGAGTATATCAGCGAAAGGGTCATCACCTATTTTTGCGATGAGTGTAACATCTGCTCCCAGACGTGCTGCAGCTGTGGCTTGATTGAAACCTTTCCCACCGGTGAAGATGTCAAATGCGTTTCCGATGAGTGTTTCACCTTTGATAGGCATCCGTTCCGCGCGTAAGACGAGGTCAATGTTTGCACTGCCAACGACGGTGACTTTTGGATGGCGCATCCGTATTTCAATCCTTCTCAGTAAGGCTTATGATTATACTTGATGGAAGGTAATGAAAAATAAACCCGATTTATGTTTCCGTTGCGTTTAATTCTTGCAAGAACACCTCAACACTGGGTGTATCAATTGCATTATTAAGCAGTTCTGTTAAATAGTCAATATCCAGAACAGATTCAAGTCCTTGGGCAACTGGATTCACATCGCTATTTGGAAAACGTTTTGTAAGTACAGTCAGGATATTCTTGATGGAGTTTTCCCGAGCACCCCGCTGTATAACTAGTTCGTAGAATGGAGATTCTTGCATAATGTCCTCCGATATGAGTTTCTGAAACAGTGTAGGATCATGGACTAAACCACCCAGTAGAGAAAGTGCAAACAACAGCGTCCCGCGCGTCTTTGTATCAACTGGAGCAGATTCTATCTTCTCAACACACTCTTGCAGCCATGCTTCTGTTGTCATGTCCTTGGGTGGATTCATCAAGGACATAAATGGTAAGAGTCCAACCATTTCTGAATCCAAAAATGAATCACCATCTAACTTAGAAAACTGAATCACCTGATACATAAACTGCAAACCAAAATCATCATTTCCATACCTATATCCACCTGGGTCATTATGTCCAGCATTTGGACTTAGATATAACACGACAGAATACACTGGCAGTTCATACCGTAGTAGGAGTGCACTTGCATAGGACAATACGCGGAGCGGCATCGGTTTATCTCTACTATCCTCAGTTTGCACCTCTATATGAAGAAGGACTGTCTGGTTCTGCCATAGCACTTTATAGCTCATGTCATTGCGATGAACCTTTATCGTCTGTTGTTCAGTGTCAAGTGTTTCTAAGACTTGGACATCGGTTGTCCCAAAAGATAACGATGCAAACTCAACTGCAAACCGATCCATCAGATGTTTTATAATTTCATCATATTGCGCCATGTTAAGTCGTATACTTTCCCTATAGTTTTTATTGATTATACTTGATGGGAGGGTGGTTTGTCAAGTTGAGTTTTTTTGGATGAGTGTTGCGTTTCTGCCACCGATTTTGTCTGAATCGCGGATTACACAGAGAACACGGAGGACGCGGAAGGGTGTTTTGGGAGGGTTCCTGAATTTGTCTGAACCAGGATTTTCAGGATAAGAGGGGACTGTACCAGTTTACATTTCCGCTCCGTTTTGCTTGTAAAAAATCTTCAACACTGGGTGTATGGACGGCTCTACGGTGCAGCTCTGTCAGATGCTCAAGGTCCAATATAGATTCAAGTGCCTGTGCTACGGATTGCAAATCGCTCTGCGGAAACCGTTCGGTTAGCACAGACTGAATATTATTGATGGAATTTTCACGCGCACCTTGTTCACTATATTTCTGAATTAAGTGTTCAATAAAAGGAGATTCTTGCATCATTTCCTCCGATCCCTCTTTCCAGCATTTGGACTTAGGTATATCACCACTGAATACACAGGATGTTATGACGTAGGTATAGTTAGCTTGCATAAGCGAGGACACACAACGGCATCGGTTTATCTCTACTATCCTCGGTTTGCACCTCAATCCCATAGGAACGAAATGTTTATAGATTAGGATTGAACACCATTTCTTTAGTCCCGTAGGGACTGAGGACACTAATAGATCGGAATTATTTGCTTAAATTGCCGATTATGGTGAAAAAGCATTTACACAACCGTTTGACTCAAGCGTGTAAAGTTTTTGGCATGACGTCATGATGAACGTCATACTGCACAAAAAAGTATCTGCTCAGAATTTGGCGTTATCAAACTGTAGCACATTCATCTTGATTGTGCAACGCAGCACGACAACCCACGCGATAATGTTTCTGCTTAGAATGGGGTCTTAGCAATGTTGTGCAGAGAGGGGCATTGAAAGATGGTTGTTGTCCAAAGAAGCACAATCAAGATGAATGTGCTACAGCAATATCACGATGGTTATTCAGCGGAGAGGGGTTAATGATGAAAAATGTTTTAGAAAATAGCACAATCAAGATGAATGTGCTACAGAATGATTTGACTCTAAGAATTTGACATATAAGACAGATACATGCTATTATCTATCCAAAATCCATAAGAGGAACTAACAGATGAAACAGCAGAGACCCAACCGTTCATTTTTCAAGGGAAAACATGTAAAATCCATGATTATATGGTATCTGATCCTTCTCGGTGCTATCATTGTCTTAGCATGGAAAATGAAAGATATCGTCTCACATTTCTAATGTCTGACCCAAATTTTCACAACTCAGAGGAGAAATACAAAAAATGTCTATGTCTAATCCGTTTCGGCAATGGGATAGTATCCGACACATCGCAACATTGGTAATCATACTGGTTGGCTTGATGGTATTCTGGCAATGTCAACCAAGCAAACAATCAGACGATCAACTCGTCATCATATCACCACATCCGGATGGTATTAAAGAGGTATTCGGCAGCAGTTTTAAGGCGTGGTATGAGGAACAGACAGGTAAAACAGTGGAAGTCAATTGGAGGGATGCTGGCGGAACATCTACCAATTATAAGTTGATCACAACAGAATTTGATCGTCTGCCTGATGGAATTGAGCATGATATCTTCTTCGGCGGTGGAACGGATAGCTACCTTAGATTGGCAGAATTGGATCTATTGACTCCCTATAAGCTTCCAGAGGAACAACTTAAACTGATACCCCAAACTTATGAAGGTATACCGGTATATGATGCGCAATATCGTTGGTATGGAGCAGTGTTGTCCAGTTTCGGTATCATGTATAACGACCAAGTGCGGCAGATAAAAAACCTACCTGTACCTTCAAAATGGGAGGACTTAGGTGACATTGCACTGATCGACGAAATCGGGGCTGCGGATCCAAGAGAAAGCGGTAGTGCTCACATGATGTATGAGATAATTCTCCAAACACACGGATGGGAGAAAGGGTTTGCACTCCTGACGAAATTGGGTGGGAACGTCAAGAAATTCTCTGCTGGGGCAAACGTTATACCGAGAGATGTTGCAAATGGAGAGGTGGTCTACGGATTGGCAATTGACTTTTATGCATATAGTCAAATTGCTGCTGTAGGAGAAGACAAAATCAAGTATGTATTACCGACTGATGGTATTGTGGTCAATCCGGATTCAATTGCAATATTGAAAGGTGCGCCAAATATGGAGGTAGCGAAAAAGTTCATTGCGTTTGTTTTATCCAAGAAGGCACAAAAACTCTGGATGCTTCCTGAAGATGACCCCGAAGGTCCGAATTGGGAAGGTGGACTCAATCGCGCAAGTGTCATAAAATCACTATATGATGAATTGGGGGAAAGGTCTATTGTAACCAATCCCTTCGAATTACCGGATGATGTTGAACCCTTTCCTTATGATGCTGAAAAAGGAAGCAAGCGATGGGATATTGTGAATGATCTGTTCGGTGTACTGATCATAGATTCACATAAGGATCTTGTTGATGCTTGGACTGCAATCAGCAGCACTGATGATCCTGAGAAACGCGAAGCAGCAATTGCAGCACTTGTTCAGATGCCAGTCACGGAGGATGAAGCATCGACGATGGCTGAGAAAGAATGGGACAATGCAGTTTATCGAAATGAGAAGATTAAGGAATGGGGTCGATTTGCAGAGGATAAGTTTAAGAAAGTCAAAGACCTTATAGAATAAGTTGTTTCAAGATCGGGTATAATATCTCGACGGGCAATGAATTGCCCTACTACGAACACACCCGTTTGTAGTAGGGCAATTCATTGCCCGTCAATTACACAAAGGATTTTTTAATCTTCATAACCCCACCCTACGAAAGGATGCGTTGTTTCAAGATCGGGCGGGGAGACCCCGCCCCTACGAAATGGTATGATGGAGATAAATTGGCATAATAATTGCAAATAGAACTGTGTCATTCAAGAATGACACTGAACATTACAAAAACCAATACACACGATAAATACTGCTGTGATAGGTGTTCAGCGTGTTTTATATCAGAAAACGGCAGTTGAAATGTAGAAACAGAATTAGAAAAAAGAACACAGTAAAAATAAAATTAGGAGTTAAGACTCTCAATTATGAAGATTATGATCACAATCCGATAATAATCGGGCGGGAAATTGATAATAATCGGGCGGGGAAACCCCGCCCCTACGATGAGAGAACTTGGAGTAAATAAAATGAAAAACCTAAAGAAAATATACCTCACAATGACGATCTTTCTATTTACAATGACAATCCTCAATTTGGGTTATGCCGATGTGCCTGATGGTATGGTTCTGATACCTGCGGGTGATGGACTTGAAGCTTTCTATATGGACAAGCATGAGGTCACAAATAGACAATTTAAGGCGTTCTTGGATGCCAATCCACTATGGCAACAGGACAAAGCACTCATCTCTCTGGTTGGAGATTCATATCTCTCAGGTTGGAAAAACAATATGTATCCGAAAGGTAGAGCCGATCATCCGGCTTGTGGTATGAGTTGGTTCGCTGCAAAAGCGTATGCGGAATGGGTAGGTAAGGATTTACCCACACAAGCACAATGGGAACGAGCAGCACGCGGTCTACTCAAAAAGAAGAAGTATCCCTGGGGTAATGACGATCCTAAAAACAGAGCAAACTTCGGTAGATACACCGAAAGAGTTAGTTTTCGTGTTCCACCAACAAAAAAAGTTGGCAGCTATCAACCCAATGATTTCGGTTTATACGATATGATCGGTAATGTCGATGAATGGTGTTTAGATAGGTTAGATGCAAACGATATACACGGTAGATATCATAGAACACGCGGGGGTTCTTGGTTTGAGGAAGCAGATGAGTTAGACATAGCAACCGTAAGTCAACATCCCGCTGCTGATGGTATTGGTACTCTCGGATTTCGATGTGTCTCAAAGGTAAATGGAAAGAACAGTGTCAACCTTGTTTCGGATATGTCATATTGGCTGTATGAACAGATACTTGGTGGCTATGACAGTGCCATATACAGCGTCTCCAAAGGCTATAAACCGAAGCGTGAACTTGAGTATGCATTTGATGACACAGTAAAGTATTATACAGGACAAAATCGGTCTTTTGAGCATGAACTCATTCGCGTGTATCGTGAAGTCAGAACTGAACAAATTCCTGAAATACAAACAGAGGATATCTATATTGATCGTGAGTTCACACTCCTACTATGGGTGATTTACCTTGAAGTCCATTTTGAGCATTTTGAGAAGAGTGAACATGATCAATTGCAGTTATTCAAGAAGAGCATCATAGAAAAAAGTAAGGAAGGTTTGATAGCAGAGGATGGAAACAATTGGCAGTAAATGGAAAGAATGGAGGTTTTGATAGTGGGAATCGGTCAGAATTAATGAAACACCACAACGGGCGAGGTGACCTCAACTACGAACGGGCGAGGTGACCTCGCCCCTACGTGGGTGATCTTCGTAAACATCATTCCCACTTCAAGAGAGTTCCATCTCTATTGATACAAACGAGTTTTTCTGAATCACTGTCTCTGTCTTGTATGAATGCTAATTTCCAGACAAAACCGTCCTGAATGGGTATAGTATGCATGAGGCCTCTGGCGGTAACATTCCAAAGCCGAATGTGGGGGTCTCTTCCACCACTGGCAAGCATTTCTGCGTTATCGGAAAATGCTACTGCATAGACAGAATCAGCATGTGCTGTCAAAGTAGCCAGCAGACGTTGATCACTCATGTCCCATAAGCGAACGGTAGTATCAGAGCCACCACTGGCAAGGAATTGACCACCCGAAGTTTGAGCGAGAGATAAGACTAAACCGTCATGCGCAGCAAATGATGCTTGTTGTCGACCTGTTTCAATTTCAAAGACACGTATCTTACCATCCACGCCACCACTGACGAGGGTATCTCCATCATCTGAATACCGCAGTGTTCTGATACGTGAAGGTTCAGTACCAGAACTGCTGAGCAGCCGGACAGTCTCCTCGTTCCAGGCTGTCAAAGGAACGCCATCAGGGGAAGATGCTAAGGCTGTTGCAAGGTTTGACGTATCACCTGCGACTGTTGCGATCTCGTTTTCGTTGTTCGTATCCCATAGTCTGAGCGTATTGTCTTCACTTGCACTTGCGATAGAGATGTTGTCGGGTGCAAATGCCAAAGCGCGTATGCGATCCGCATGTCCTGCGAGCATTGCTATCTGTTCGTTGCTGTTCAGATCATAGACCCATATACGTCCTTCACCACTACCAGCGAGTTTTGTTCCGTCAGGTGATAAGGCAATCTCAGTGATCTGTTTTTTGTCAAGTCTTTCTTTAAATTTGGGTGTTAATTCAGATTGTGTGTAGTTTTGGAAACGTTCATTTATATTCATTGTTTTTTGCCCGTTATCTATCAGAACACAAGTTGCTATCTATGTAGCACAAACTTTTAGTTTGTGTCAAAACGGCGCAAACTGAAAGTTTACGCTACGATATTTCGGGAATTATGAATTTTTCTCGCATAAAAGCGGCATCTGCCAGCTTAAAAACTTATAGGTAGCAATTTAGGTTATCAAAAGGTTATGTATAACGTTTTCCAATTATATCAGTTTTTTGATAGATAAACAATGAAATTTACATGGGTATTTAGTTTCCGGTTTTTTCTCGGCAATGATGAAGATTAAGAGAATAATTCGTTAACCAACGGGCACTGAATTGCCCTACTACGAACCAGCTCGTTTGTAGTAGGGCAATTCAGTGCCCGTCAAGATATTCCGAATTTAGATTTTTATCTTCATACAGGACTTACACGAATATCAGTATTCGCCTGATTCTTGACTGTAGTGGATACACTATTCTCAATAGTACTCCGCACTATACTTGCATCATTAGATAGATGCTGCGATAGATCGTATTCACTGTAATTGACTTGATTTGCATATTCTGATGAACTTAAGGATGTTCCAATCTTCTCTCCCGTTGCATCATCTTGAATGCTTTCTGATGGTTTAGAGTCTTGCTTTTTCTTATCGTCCGGCATACATGCAATTACGGTTATCACTACCTCACCTGATTGCTCTAACTCATCTTTATGCGTCATTCCAAAGATACAAGATTCCATTTCTGATTTATCAGTGAGAGTTATCATAGCATCGGCCAATTCATGTTGATCAAAACTTGATGGTGCTTCAATACCTATGAGTACTCTCATTGCATCAGCTATTCTGTTTCCTGAGAGTAAAGGTGAGGACATCGCGTTCTGTGCTGCGATCTTTGCTCTGTTTTCACCACTTGCTTTACCAATACTCATCTGTATATTCGCTTGTTCACTCACGAATTGTTTAATGTCATCTACGGTGACGCTTATTTCACCAGTACATCTTACTATATCCGTAAATGCACTGATTCCGTTTATCAAGATTTCATTACTTTCTTTCAATACATCCTGTAAAGATACATGATTGTTGATTATTTCTAATACTTGCTCGTTAGGTATTGTCATCACTGCGTCTGCTCTTTGTGATGCGGTATTGTGCAGTTCCTGTAATCCTATTTCTGCACTGTCATCCCGTTTTTTGCCTTCAGCATGAAAGGGCCTTGTTACAACACAGATAGTCAATGCATCTTGTTCCCGTGCAAGCGATGCGAGAACGGGTGCCACACTTGTGCCTGTCCCACCACCTAATCCAGCAGTGACGATAACAACTTGTGCATCTTCAACAATTGATCGTAACTGATCCATGCCTTCTGCAGCTGCCTGTCTTCCAAGTGCCAGGTTACCATGCGTTCCATCTCCATGCGTCGTGTTTGCGCCGATTTGCATCTGCATTGCACCTGTGCATGTTTTCAACGTTTCTTTATCTGTATCAATAGCGTAGAATGTGATGTCAGCACTTTCAGTCTCTGCCATGGTTCTAACGACATTACATCCTGCACCACCCACTCCGATGATTCTAACCCTTGATTGGGTTTTCTCTGTGATTATATTTCCAGTAGACACTGTTTTCCTCCTCATTGGTTTAGTTTTGACTTCAAATTCTTTACGCAGCAGATTTCTCACTTTACTTAGTTTTGTCTTCACTGTTCCAGTTGGTAGATTTAGTTCATCCGCAATATCTGTGATAGTCCACTGTTCAAGGTAGTACTTAATCCCAACATCCCTTATACTCTGTGGAAGATGCTGAACTGCTTCTCTGGCATCTTCCAGTATTCTGTCATCATTGAAACGTTTTTCAGCTTCTCTATCTATCTGTAGAGCCAAATCTTCATAATTGAGTAGGAGTTCGTTCTGATGAGACTTCCCTCTTGCGTAGTATCTTTTGCATGCAGTGAAAGCTACTCTTCGTAACCATCCTGAAAAACTCTCTGCTTTTCGCAAACCGATGATGTTTTCCCAAACAACCATCCAGATATCCATAAGTATTTCTTCTGCATCTCGGTGTTGTCTGGCGTTTTCGTTAATGATACTCCAGCTTAATGGATTATAACGGGACATGAGTTCTTTGAAAGCTGCTTCATCACGTGCTTGAACAAGACGGACTAAATCTACGTCTTTCTGATCACATATAGAGACAGATTCGTAATGCATATTTACATTCCTCAGGAATAACACAAGAATTGTATTCAGTAGTAAAGAGGGAAGAATTAACGCGTTTGGTTTAAGAAAATGTGAAAAAACAGGGTTTAATTATACGGTATAGTGGACTGTCCAGTCTGAAATTGAGGTAACCCTGTTCGTAGTAGGGCAATTCAGTGCCCGTTTTTGAAGGTAGAACGGGCAATGAATTGCCATTGAACGAATTCACCTGTAATTCAAAGGTAGACAGACTAATAACCATCATTTCCTTGATAGCATATCAAATCCGACGGCTGCGACGAGTACAGTGCCGGTTATGATGTCCTGCCATGAGGGTCCCATGTTTGCCATACTCATGCCATTGCTGAGACTTGCCATAACAAATGCTCCTAAGATTGCGCCGAAGATTGTTCCGCGTCCCCCCATGAGACTTGCACCACCGATGACACATGCTGCAATTGCTTCTAACTCAAGCAGTCGTCCTGCTTCAGGTCCAGCACTCCCCAAACGCGCTGTCATAACGATACCAGCAATTGCCATTAAGGCTCCCATGACAGCAAAGACTCGCAATGTAATCCCCTTAACGTCAATTCCAGATAAATAGGCTGCGTCTGAATTGCCACCGACAGCATACACATATCTCCCAAATCGGGAATAGTTTGCTATGAAATGAACTATGAATGCTAAACCGAACATGATGCAAGCAAGCACAGGTATGCCTTTGTAGGAATTGATACGCAACACAAAAGCGATAATAATGAACCATATTAGAATACTTATCAGAATATAGTTAAGTTCTGTCTTGAGAGTTCTTTGAACAGTTGTTTTCTGAAGTCGTCTAATATACACTAACACAAAAACGATGATGCAGAACAACAGGAGATAGATACCAAATGCTTTCGGTATATATACAGTTCCAATCGCCTTTAACCAATTATCGTGTAATGCTATAGTCTCACCTTTTGTTACTGCTAACATCAAACCTCTGTAAACCAAGAAACCACCCAACGTAACAATAAACGCTGGTATGCGTAGATATCCAACAAGATACCCTTGTATAACGCCAATAAATGCCCCTAAACAGATGACGATAATTAGTGTTAAAGTAACTGGCAGGTTCCACCAAACATGGAGTATTGCGGTAACAGCACCAAGCAAACCTGCACCATACCCAACTGAAAGGTCGATATTTGCTGAGATGATGACAAGAGCCATACCAATAGCGAGAATTGCAGTAACAGCAGCTTGGCGGGTAAGGTTGAATAGATTACGTCCAGAAAGGAATAAACCATCGGTTACAAGTGTAAAGATAACCCAAATACAGAATAATGCAAATACCATTGCATACATGCGTAAGTTTAGTTTTTTCATGTGTGTTGCTGTATTTGCTAAGTCGTATTATAGTGAACTTTAGAATTAATGCAGTTAAAATATTGACTGGCTTCACAACGGGCGAGGTGACCTCGCCCCTACGCGGGGTTAGGAAGATCTTGTCCAACCAAACGGGCGAGGTGACCTCGCCCCTACGCGGGGTGGTCTTCGTCATCGTTGTATGGAGTGAAATGTCTCATTAATTATTCACTTTACTATAACTTCAAATAGAGAAAAGAAGTTTCGTGAAGTCATCTCACCCACTGTTTCCACTGAAGTGTTCCTTAGTTCTGCGATCTTCTCTGCGACTGCACGCACATAAGCAGGTTCGTTACGTTTCCCACGTCTGAATTGTGGCGTCAACCAAGGACAATCAGTTTCAATGAGTAACCTATCAATAGGCACTTCTTTCGCAACGAGTTGAATATCTGCAGCCTTTGGATAGGTGACAATCCCACCGATTCCAATATGAAAACCGATATCAAGACTCTTTTGCATGCGTTCTACATCACCTGTGAAACAGTGCAGGACGCCGCGGATTTTACCTTTTCGTTTTCCAAGAATAGGCAGTATATCATCGTAAGCATCGCGGTTATGTATTACGATAGGCATTTCCGTTTCTTCGGCAAGGTCTAATTGCTTTTCAAATACATCCTTTTGTGTATTTCGCGGAGAAAGGTCTCTGTAGTAATCAAGACCGATTTCACCCAGTGCAATCACTTTTGGATGACATAGTAGGTCGCGATAAGTAGAAAGCATCTCACTTGTGAAATCTACGGCATTGTGTGGATGCATTCCAACGGTGGCATATAGATGATCGTGTTTCTCTGCAAGTTCCACTGCCGCAAGACTCGTTTCCAGATTGATTCCGATGATGAGAATATGCGTAACACCGGCTTCAACTGCGCGTTGTAACATTTCTTCGCGATCATGGTCAAATTGGGATACTTGAATATGTGTGTGCGAATCAATTAGCATGGTGCGTATTGTTGCAAGACTACATGAGAGGTGTTCTAATGACAGCCTCAATTGTGTGGGCACGTTTGGGTTGAGTGACGAGGAAGAGTATTAGCTCTGCGACATCTTCGGGTCGTGTAAGATGCTCAATCACATCGTCAGGATGATTATCACGACGCATCTTTGTATCAACGGGACCAGGACAGACAACCGAAGCCTTTACACCATATCGTCTCCCTTCATTATTGGTTGTTTCAGTAAAACCGATGACAGCAAATTTAGAAGCACAATATGCACCACCATTCACATGTCCGATTTTTCCTGATACAGATGATATGTTGACGATATGTCCGCTCTTCTGTTCACACATGTGAAAGAAGACAGCTTGTGTGCATAAGAAAACACCCTTAAGATTAACTGACATCGTAAAATCCCAATCTTCTTCACGAATCTTCGGTATCGGATTATGGATAGCAACACCAGCATTGTTGACCAGTATGTCTACTTTACCGAAAGTATCAAGAGTGTTTCTGACCAGTGTGTCAACTTCTGATTTCTGTTGAACATCTGTTTGAATAGCGATGGCACTTCTGCCAAGTTTCTTAACTTCTTCAGCGACAACGTTTATTTCTTTTTCTGTTCTGGCAGCAAGTACGATGTTTGCGCCTTCATTTGCTAACGCGATTGCAGTTGCGCGACCTATCCCACGACCACCACCAGTGATTATTGCAATCCGGTCTTTAAGTTTCATAGTTTGTTCCTAATGTAACGAGTTATGCCTGCTAACAATCTCAATATGGACGGCACACGGAGTGTGCCTACTACTTTTATGGACGGCACACGGAGTGTACTACTTTGTAAGAACGGCACACGGAGTGTGCCTACTACTTTGCAATTCTATACTGTTCCAATTTGTCTTTGTCAAACATGATTCCGTGCCCTGGTCTGTCGGGTGGCGAAAAATGTCCGTCTTTTAGTTCTAACGTTTCGCTCAAGACAGGGTCAAGGGATGGGATGAACTCTACAAAAAGAGAATGCTGAACCGCTGCTGACAGATGGACATGTAAATCCATAAGAAAATGCGGAGATACTGATAATCCGAAACACTCGGCTGTATGTGCAACTTTCATCCATTCAGTTATTCCGCCTACGCGCACAGCATCCGGTTGTAAAATGTCTGCTGCACCTTGTGCAATATACTCCTGAAAGACATATTTGTTATAGATCGTCTCTCCAATTGCAATTGGGATAGTCGTCTTCTGACGTAGGTCAACATGGCTATCAACATCATCTGCTTCTATCGGTTCTTCAAACCAGAAGATATCTGCTTCCTCAATGCGGCAAGCGAGTTGCGTAGCTTCACGAGCATTCCACTTCATATTTGCGTCAATCATAAGGTAGGGTTCCTGTCCAATTGCTTTTCTAACAGCAAAGATACGTGAGACATCTTCGTGAAGATTATCTCTGCCTACTTTTATCTTTATCCCTTTATACCCGTGTTCCACATATTGAACAGATTGTCTGACCAGTTCCTCTTCTGTCAGATGTAACCATCCCCCATCAGTATTGTATACAGGTACAGTTTCCTTTGCACCGCCGAGGAGTTTATAGAGTGGTAAGTTGGCACGTTTTGCCATGAGGTCCCAGAGCGCAATGTCAACGGCTGCGATCCCTAACCCTACAATTCCGCCTCTACCGACCCAATGTGTCTCCATCCACATCCGATTCCAGATTCTCTCAATGTTAGATGGGTCTTCATCATATAGGATTGGTGTGAGATAAGCATCTATCACCTGTTTGATAGCTTCTCCGCCCTTTCCAATTGTATATGAGAATCCTGTACCGACAACGCCATCATCATCTTCAATTTCAATGAATGGAAATTCCATTGAAACAAATGCTTGAATGGCGTCAGTCCGTTTGACTTGAGGTGGTATGTCATAAAGTGTTGTTCGGACGTCTCTAATTTTCACTATTATTCTGCATGCCTTTCAATCGTCTCACGGGCGGGGAAACCCCGCCCCTACGATAGTTGGGGAGAACCTGTCCCGCCAAACGAGCGAGAAACCCGCCCCTACGATGGGTTGGGTAGAACCTGTCCCGCCAAACGGGCGGGGCGACCCCGCCCCTACGAGTCTAACTTATTGATCATTGCTTTGAGATTCTCAATGCAGATTCGGGATGCTTCTTCGCCTGCTTCTGAGAATGCTTGTCCTCCGGGTCTATTTAGGAGATCATCGTCGATTTTAAGGGTAGGTCTCCAGTGTGTTTCAAGGCAAAGATGTCCTTCATATCCATCATCAACAAAGGCTTGCAGCTGACCTTGCCAGTCAATTATGCCGTCTCCGACAGGAACAGATTCCATCTCATCTGTATCGGCATTTGGTGCAGCATCCTTCAAATGTGCATGTATCATTGTCGGTTTCATCTGGTTGTATGCATCAGGAAAAGGTGTAACGCCATGTGTTGCATGTGCCTCATTTGCTGGATCCCAGATACCGCGGATGTTTGGAGAGTCTATTTCCTCTATGAATTTCGCTGTTAGTTGTGCTGTACTCAGCGATGTTGTGGATTCATTCTCCATCCCAAGTATAATACCTTCACCGTCAATTATTTTTTGAGGTTCATCATAAGATGCTATGATTTCGTCCCATCGTTCTTCTGTTTTTCCGGTGTCCCAAAACACAAATGTGCGGATAAGGTTTGTGTTGAACGCTTTTGCAGTGCGGATACATCCTTTCAGTATGTCAAGATGTTCTTTGCGTTCATCTTGATTGTCCATATCACATTTGAAGAAGGGTGAAGCGATACCGATTATTTCAATATCTGAACCGTCCAAAAGACGTTTCATTTCATCTATATCCGTATCCGTGAGTTGGTGTGGTTGTTTGTCCCATACAGAGCGAATTTCCATGGAATCAAGATTGTGTTCTTTTACGAAATTGACGACTGTTGCGAAGTCTTGAGATACTTCGTCCCCTATTACTCCGACTTTAAACATATAGATTCTGTCTCCTTTGCTATGATGTGCCATATTATAGTAAACTTTCGATTTGGTAGTCGGGAATCGGAGTTCCCTCCTACAAGGACTTTGTACCATTATTTTCAATGTTCACTACAACATAAAAGGTTATCACAATTAGGTTTAAAATGCAAGGGGTTGTTCGGCATATCGTTCCAAGCTAAACCTTGTCAGGATATCTCCGATACCATCTTGGATACCGCGTGCTGTTGCTGCGGACCCGACGTAATGACTGATTAGTATACCGAAGGCTATGACTTTACCATCCGCAGTTCGGGTGTATCCTGCAAGTGCAGATACGCCGCTGAGGGTACCTGTTTTTGCCCGCAATACCTTCTCTGCATACAAACCTTGCATCCGATTGCGTAGGGTGCCATCAATGCCAGCAATTGGTAAAGAAGCGGTGAATTCTGGCATCAACTCAAAATTGTTATACATATAGACAAGTAGTTTTGTCAAGAGTTCTGTGTTGAGCAAATTGTATCGAGATAGACCTGAGCCATCAACGAATCTATATGTATTCTGTCCGTCTGTTATTTCGTCTAAAAATTCACCGATTGCTTCTCTTCCTTTCTGCCAGGTACCGGGTTCACCTTTGACTTCAGCACCGATTGTCTTGAATAGCATCTCCGCGATCCAATTATCACTCGGTTTGTTCATCGATTTAACGATGTGCGATAGTGGTGGCGAGAGATGTCCAGCTACACTTTCCGCGTCAGAAGGCACTTTACCTGATACGACATTACCCTTAACAGCAACGCCTTCTTGTGTCAATTTAGTTTTAAGAAAATGTCCACAAGCAATCGCTCTATTCTCTGCATTTTTGTCAGGTAGAAGGTTTCGTATACTTAATGCACTCATTTGAAACGGTCTGTCATCCCACATCCATCCGGGTCCTTCCCTTACTGTATCAAAGAAGGTTTCGTCTACAACAATATCCCCTCTAATTGTCTTAACGCCGGTCAGTATTAAGGAATCGCAGAGTTTTTCTAAATCTTCTGTCTGCAGTATTGGATTCCCTTTACCCTTTAGATAGAGATTGTCTATTGTCTGTGTATCCGTTGTTGTGTCGGCATACAAAGAGGTGATAAACCTATAATTGGGTCCCAATTTGGCTAATGCAGTTGCAGCCGTAAATAACTTAGTCGTTGATGCGGGATGATGTAGTTTTTCAACGTTCTTAGCATAAAGAACATCACCAGATTCAACCGAAACGACCTTTATACCGATACTGGCTATTGTGAATATGGGGTTTTGTAGTAGTTTATCAATATCGGCATTCAGTCTGACAAGTGGGTCAACTTGGTTTGTAGGGGGTTTAGTAACAGGTTTGGTACTGAAGACACCGCAACCCGTTAGTAAAATGATAAAATGAAATAGAATAAGACGATAGGTTTTCATGAGTATCATAATAGCATAATTTCGGTAAAAATGAAAGAAGAAGTATTTATGAAATCAACCAAATAAGACACTGTTTTGAAAATCATTATAGTTGACTTTTGAGATAAAATGTGATAGAATTAAGGGTATATCTAACGGGTGATTTTTCACATAAACTATGGCACCCATACTATGGTAGATTTATGGTTGAATTTTACGATACAACGCTCCGTGACGGAAGCCAAGCGGAAGGCGTAGCATTTTCGGTTGAAGACAAACTCATCATCATTGAGGAATTGGATAGATTAGGTATCCGCTATATTGAAGGCGGTTACCCAGGTTCTAATCCGAAAGATATAGAGTTTTTCAAACGAGCAAAGAATATGTCGCTGGAAACAGCAACCGTTGTTCCCTTTGGCAGCACCCGATATCCCACCTTTTCTGCTGATGCTGATCCTAACCTCTCAGCTCTCCTTGATACAGGTGCAAGAACCGTTACGATTTTTGGTAAGAGTTGGAAACTTCACGCGACAGACGTCCTCCGGGTGACCGCTGATGAAAATTTAGCGTTAATTGAGAGTTCTGTGCGGTATCTCGTTGATAATGGACGAGAAGTGATTTATGATGCTGAACACTTTTTTGATGGGTATGCCGATGACCCTGATTATGCGATCAAGACTTTACACGCTGCTGCTGATGGTGGTGCAAAATGTCTCGTTCTCTGTGATACAAACGGGGGAAGATTACCTTCAGAAATTCAGGAAGGTGTAAAAGTGGTTAAGTCAACACTGTTATTACCTGTCGGCATACATGCACACAATGACGCTGGGATGGGTGCTGCAAACTCTGTCTTGGCAGTGCAAGCTGGAGCAAATCATATTCAAGGGACATTCAACGGCTATGGAGAACGGTGTGGTAATGCAAATCTTGCGTCAATCATCCCAACAATTCAGTTAAAATTAGGGATTGAATGTCTCAGTGAAACACAGTTACAGTCGTTAACGAGTGTCTCCCGATTGATTAGTGAGCTGGCAAATCTTCCACATGATGAACGGCAACCTTATGTGGGACGGTCGGCTTTTGCACACAAGGGTGGTTTACACACGGATGCCATTCGTAAGAATCGGCTTACTTATGAACATATCGTACCTGAGAAGGTAGGGAATTCCCAACGCATTCTCGTCTCTGACCAAGCGGGACGGGGAACGATTATGAAGAAGATTGAAAAAGAGTATCCGAATTACGACAAGAACTCTCCCCAAGTGTTAGAACTCTTCAGACGTCTCAAAGAAGCAGAAAGCGACGGTTATCAATATGAAGCAGCTGAAGCCTCTTTTAGACTCTTAACGCGCAAAGTCTTCAACGGATACGAGTCATTTTTTGAACAGTTGGGATTCCGCGTGATAATAGAGAAATTCAGCGACCACACGATGCGATCAGAAGCGACTGTAAAAGTTTCAACACCTGAAGGAGATACTATTCACACTGCAGCGGATGGAGACGGCCCTGTGAACGCATTGGACACGGCATTACGGAAGGCACTTGAACAGTTCTATCCAGAACTCAGAACAGTGAGATTAATGGACTATAAAGTTCGCGTGTTGGACACAAAAGCTGGCACAGGTTCAAAAGTTCGAGTGCTTATTGAAGCAGGTGATGGTAGTGACAGTTGGCGAACTGTTGGTGTATCTGAGAATATAATCTCCGCAAGCTACGAAGCTCTGATTGAGAGTTTTGAGTATAAGCTCCTGATTGATCAGGATTGAGGAGTGATATGGGAAGATTGAACCAAATTGAAAAATCAGCGCAGAAACTCATCGCGCTGTGTCAGAAAGAGAAAACCACAAAAACTGATAAGGAAAAGATGTTTGTGCTTCATGCAGAGATCCTTTCCAGCATTGAAAGCCTTACTGAATGTGAACTCTGTGGTGCTATCAGCGAGGTAATTGTTACAATGACGATGGGTGAAGTAACCGCAAAATTGTGTAAGGAATGTGGTGTGAAAGCGTTGGACGCGGGGAAAATCCAGAAAAGTACACCCCGGAAACGCACGCGTACGACTAAACCACGTACTACAAGCACCAAGTCAACTTCAGTAAAACCGAAAGAAAAAGTCAGTGAACCTGAAACCGCTGCGGAATTACATTCACGTGTTGAGGAACAGACAGGGATCAAGAAAACAGACATCAAACGTTTGCACAAAATTGTGGATGAGATTGCTACCCCGATGAACTTAGCAAATACAATCACTTATGTGAAACGGGAAGTCGAAAACGCAAGACTTAAGGTTGAGGAAACCGCACTCGTGAAGGCAGTTGAAATACTAACGGCGTAGTGAACCCTAAAAATACCAAGACATTCTTGGCATGACGGGCAATGAATTGCCCTACTACAAACGGGCAGGTTCGTAGTAGGGCAATTCATTGCCCGTTGAGATATTACCTAATTCAAATCTTAATCTTCACAATTTCCCTACAACAAACACATAAGTGTCTAAACAATTCTAAGTTTCACTATAGTTTTCAATATTTCGGTTGTTCATCCTGTTGAAATGTGTTTTGCCCACTCGCGGTTCTCATTGTACCAATCAACGACTGATTCAATACCTTCACGGAAAGAGACTTGTGGTCTCCATCCTAAGAGTTGTTGTGCTTTCTGTATGTTTGCCCAAGTGGCGTCCGGGTCGGCAGGATGTACCGGTTGATGTGAGAGTATCGCTTCTTTTCCGATAAGTTCCTCGATTATCCTTATCGTATCTATTAAGACAATTGGACTATCTGAACCGAGGTTGATGACTGCGTATCCGAGGGGTTTTAGTCCTGCTATAACACCTTTTGCGATATCATCAAGATATGTATAATCGCGCGAGGATTGCTTACCATCCCCGTAAACGGTAACAGGTTTTTCTTCGCTAATCCATTGAACAAATCTGAATGCTGCCATATCTGGACGACCTGCCGGTCCGTATACAGTAAAGAAACGAAAAACTGTTATGTCAATGTGGAACAAGTGGTGATAACTAAAGCAGATTGCTTCAGCACCTTTTTTTGATGCGGCATAAGGAGAAAGAGGACCGTCTGTATTTGCATCTTCGCTAAATGGCAGCGCGTTACTGGCTCCGTATAGACTGGAGGTGGAAGCAAGTATGAACTTCTTTATTTTATACTTCTGACAGTGATCCAGTAGGTTGAGTGTTCCAGTGATGTTAACATCTACAAATTCCCATGGATTCTCTACAGACTTTCTGACACCAGCGTGTGCAGCAAGGTTTATCACGCCATCAAGTTTTTCGTCATAGACTGACTCTACTGCGGCGCGATCACAGATATCTATGCAGTTGTATTGAAAATTAGAGGATGACTGTAGTTGTGATAGTCTCCATTTCTTCATTCTCACGTCGTAAGCGTCATTTAGATTGTCAACACCGACAACGGTATGACCATCAGCAAGCAGTAGTTCAGTTACCTTCCAACCAATAAAACCTGCACAACCTGTGACGAGATATTTCATACCGTTCCTCTTTGTTCAAAATCTGTAATTCGCTTGCGAAATTGCGACAGTTCCTTTTTAGATTTTTCATACTTTGTTTTAATCCATGTTCCTAAGTCCAGTAATTTGCGTTCTTGATGCGACATTAACTCGCTTAAGTCATTAATCTTCTGTTTTAGTTGTTGGATTTCATCATACTGAGCATCTTCCTTATTGCAGAGTATCATCAGTTCGCGATAGGTGTCAGTTCCGTGTTCCAGATGTGAGATTTTTCCTTTCAGGTTTGTCAACTCAAGCCGATACTGTTCAACATCAGAAGATGTAAATAGGTCTGTTAGTTTTTCTAAAGATTCATTGAGTTGTGTGAGATATATCTGTTTTTCGGACCAAAGGATCTTCTGAGCGATCCCTTCCGCGCTATCATGGTCAATTTTAGCGGCATTCTGTCTCAGCTTATTCTCAAGTTGTTTTTCTAAATTGTTTAGTTCAGTCCGAATCAGTCTTGTGTCGCCTCTGAAGTCCTCAAAGCATGAACGGTAGAAAGGAAACTTATTGCTTAACTCAACATGTTTTCGTATCAGGTTCTCGATTTGTAATATGTAGGATGGATACTCTATTTTTAGTTCTTTTAATATCCGTTCCTTTAGTTTCTTTATTTTAAATGGGCTCGGTTCAACTCTTTCCAAGCTTAGGAGTCCCCACAAAGTTGTAATTGATCCGGAGAGTGATAGTAGCATTGAACCGATAAAGAATATGATTCCACCTGCTGTCTGTGCTAAACCCCACCATCCAATGAGACCGACAAACGAACCGCTACTGATAAGAAATACGGGTAATGTTAAGTATTTTTTTATTGTTGGTTCTGTAAGCATCTGTTTTCTCTTTTTCATTGTTAGTTGCTCAAATTGTGCCCTTACTTTTTCTGCAAATTGACTAATCTCACGTCAATCTGATTTTTGAGTTCCGTAAATAGTTCTGGTGTGAAGTCTGCCTTTTTATGATATATTAACTCTCCTTTCGAGGAAATCAGATAGAGATTAGGCTTCTTTTTGTCTGTATGATAACGTTGATGTACCTTGCCTTTCCAATCAAGCAGAAACGGTGCAGGGGGCGGGTTTCTTTTTAGTTGGAACCGGATGAATCGTTTAGGTACGAATCCTGGTACACTCCGTAAATCAGCGATTATGTACGTTGCAATCCTTTTATCTGTTTTATACACCTTTTGAAATGCTTCTGCCCATTTGTCGTCCTCTTTCCGTATCTTTCGATTTCCCATGATGAGAAAGACGATTTTTCCGCGCAGTTTTTTTAGTGTATGCTCTTTCTCCTTAACATCCTGCAGTGTAAAATCTGGTGCTATGTCTCCAACCTTTGGCGGTTCGTCTTTTGCATGGCTGAAGACTCCGATGGAAATAATACAAAGAAAAAGAAATACAGGGACTCTCATCATAGTTAAATATTATTTCAAGAACAGCGCAATAAGCGCAATGACTGCTGCGCCAACAGCAGTAGCAGTCGTGACAAGCTGCCAGACATTCGCTCTGCCTTCCTGTCTCCCTTCAAATTTACCTTTTATCCAAGCAATATCGGTTTCAACAGAACGGAGTCGTGTATCTATACCATCAAGACGTGTATCTATATCATCTAATCGTTTATTTAATGCTTCAAAACCATCTTTCAATGATCTGGAAAGTTCATCTATCGTCATCACAGTAGCACCTCCACTACAATAATAATAACATCTCAAAGAGAATAGTTCAAGCGGAATTTGTATAGGATAATTTAATTTTCAAGATACTCCAGTTGATGCCATTTACCTAAAGTTATATCGTAGGGGCGGGGTTTCCCCGCCCGTTAGACAATCTTACCATAAGCAGTATCCTGGATTTTGTGAAATGACTGGGTGATCAATACATCCAATCGGGCGGGGAGACCCGCCCCTACGACAAAGAGACTTAATGATTCATCTCCTTTTTCTTGCCAAATGCCGAAGCAGCCAGAGCAAAACCGAATAGGGTAAAAGGCATTTGCCATAATAGGAAACTCATGTGGGTGTGTATGAATGAGTGTGCTTTGAAAATAACATACCAAGACATCGGTGCTAAGATTGAAAACCACGTTGTACATATCAAGGCAAAGTAGTGTTGACGATGTTCTGACCTTGATGTTTGCTTGATCTGTAGCAGCAACAGAACAGTGACTCCAATAAAGAAAACAATCAGGTAGGAATAACGTATTCTAAATATCCAATTGGAGACAAAGGGAATCTCTTTCGTTAAGTAGTTATTCAGATCAAAATATACACCGTTTAGGTATTTTAGGACGACCTCTATTGTGCCAGCATCAAGGCTTGCTGCATAGACGGGATGGAAATTCTCTGACGACCCGTAAGTTCGTTTACCGATTGAGTAGATGACATGGGCCACCCCATCTACAAATCCCGTTCTTATAGCACCGATTTGGAAACACAGGATGATCAGGCTTAATATAATGGCGACTCCCGACCCGATGCCAGTGGCAAGTGTGAATTTTAGTATTGTCTGTTTTTCCCATTTGTCAAGAATAGCATAATATACACAAGGAACAATCATCATGACAAGTGTCGTTGTCATGTATTCATAGCCGTTGATGAAACATTTTATCGAAATTGCGATGAAAACGAGTATGCCAAACCTAAGATATGGAAGGTCTGTATCTTCTCTTTGACGTTTCAGGTAATACAAGACTGCAATCATTGGCAGGTAAAATGCCCAGGTGCTCCACCAAAGGTTTTTACCAAAAACTGTTAACCACCCTGAGAATAACGTTGTCACCATGACACATACCGCAATCCATAAGCCAAATTCTTGGTAGAACCATGATATGACTGCGGATATGGCGATTGCTGTAAGTAAAGCTGTCAATACATAGAAAAGCTGCAGCTTGACATTGGGTGGTAGAGGTAACAGTTTGTCAATTAGACTGAATACCATTCCCTGACCACCGGGTTGCGAGTTGTATGTTGAGAATGCATTAAATGAAAGATCGTTTAGATAGGCTATATATTGTCTTTGGAGTCCCGATGCAGATTCCCACTGCTTCGGTATGTCTTCTATTATACCATCTCCGTTTAATCCACCTGCAGAAAAAATACCGTCGTGCCGTGATTTGACCATTCTACCCATAATATGCGCTTCTGTGTCGCGTTGATGACTTTCGAACCATGCTGGTTTTGCGGCATGCCACAGGTTAACGTAAAAACCGAGAAATAGGAGTAGTATTGATAGACTCCAGATTGTGAGTTTTCTAACAGAGTCTTGTCTGCTGAGATGTATCAGCTTATTGATAAACATATTGGTGATTCTTTGTCGTACGGAGGTATTCCGAATCAACGGTCAGAAAGATTAGTAACTGGAACTCTGTGCCAGTGGTCTCCCTGCCGTACCAATTTATAGCCTTTTTCATCAGTCGACTTAACATTAGAAGAATCTATAGCTTTAACAGTATTGGCAGTTTTGTGATGTTTTTCTAACATTTTCTGTATTTCTACTAAATCGGTTTTAAGTTGCAGTTGCAGTTTCTTTGCATTCTGGTTGACCGTGACAAATAGGAACGTATGGATAATACACACAATGAGGATACCAAGTCCCCATATCCATTTCTTTTTCATGTGTTTTACTCCTTATAGTGAGAAGGGTTTTGTAGTTTTTTCTCATCTTGTCCATCCAATTATACCATAAAATAGGTTAAATAGTTACGATAGTTATTGAAAAGTCATGTTGACCAAACTTGCATTTCAGTTTATAATATATATGTGGCGTGTGTAAAGTTTTTGTAGAAACACACCTGTCAGCTCTGGCAGAATACGCGTTTGGTATTCTGCATTGATAAGGAAATCGCACCTACCCTAAGTGGGTTAGAGTATAATTATTATCAATTTTTGCCATAACAGAAGGATATGCGATGAAATTATTTGTTCCAGGAAGGATATGTCTTTTTGGTGAACACAGTGATTGGGCAGCCCGTTACCGTCTGAATAATGCGGAACTTCACATGGGTTATACACTCATCACAAGCACTAACCAAGGTGTCTACGCGGATGTTCAACCCCATCCAACAAGTCTGATTTTAAAAACCAGTCTTAGTGATGGAACAAGACACGGTCCTTACACCTTACCTATGGATCCTGCATCCCTGCTTGAGGAGGCGGAAAAAGGGGGTTTCTTCAGTTACGCTGCTGGGGTCGCATACCAGATCCTGACAAACTACCGCGTGCAAGGTTTAGAGATAGATAACTATCTGACAGATTTACCCGTAAAAAAAGGACTATCTTCAAGTGCAGCAATTTGCGTTATGGTTGCCAGGGCATTCAATCGGATATACGATCTTAAAATGACGACACGCGGAGAAATGGAATACGCATACCGTGGGGAAACGACCACGCCATCTCGTTGCGGTAGAATGGATCAAGGGTGTGCTTACCAACATCCGATCCTGATGCGTTTTGATGGTGATCTTATAGATGTGAAGGAATTCGGTGTACCAACAAATATATATATGGTGATCGTTGACTTAGGTGCTGGAAAAGATACACTTCTGATACTAAATCAATTACATCACTGTTTTCCATTTGCAGAGAATGATCTACAGCGAAATGTTCAACACTTTCTTGGCCCACTCAGTGAAGAGATTACATTAGATGCTTATGAAGCTCTTCGACGGGGAGATGTAGAAGCAGTCGGAAAACTGATGACACGTGCACAGCAAGAGTTTGACAAACATCTGATTCCTGCATGTCCTTCGCAATTGACCGCACCGGTTCTACATAAAGTTCTGAACTATGAGCCAATTCAACCTTATATCTGGGGTGGTAAAGGTGTGGGTTCTCAAGGGGATGGTTCTGCACAATTCATCGTTAAGGATGAAGAGAGTCAGAGTAGAGTGATTGAGATAATTGAGAGGGATTTAAAGATGTCTTGCCTGAAACTTGTCATAGAAGCGAGTAAGCATGTTAGAAAAGCCGTGATTCCCGCTGCCGGTTTTGGCACTCGTCTTTTTCCTGCATCTAAGGCGATGAAGAAGGAACTATTTCCTATAGTTGATCAGAGTGGACGTGCCAAACCAGCGATTATGGCGATCATTGAAGAAGCAGTGAATGCAGGTATTGAAGAAGTCTGTTTGATCGTTCAGGAAGCGGATATAGACCTGTTTGAATCATTTTTCAAGACACCACCACGGATTGAACATTACAATAAACTTAGTAAAGAGAATAAGGCATATTGCGACTATCTTATTGAATTAGGAGGTCGTATAACCTTAGTTGTTCAAGATGTTCAGGAGGGTTTTGGTCATGCTGTTTACTGTGCAAGGGAGTGGGTAGGTAATGAGCCTTTTCTGTTGATGTTGGGGGATCATCTCTACGGGTCTGAAGAACCGAGTTCGTGTGCAAGACAGGTATTGGATGCTTATGAACGCGTTGGTCATAGTGTCGTAGGATTAAAAGAGACGCCAATTGACGAGTTGTCAAATTTTGGTTGTGTGACAGGTGTCTGGAAGGAAGAAGGGTCAATGTTGTCGGTCACTGAGTTTTACGAGAAACCTGACCCAGAATACGCCAGAGAACATTTACATGTAGATGGTATGCAGAGTGAGAGTTTCCTGACAGTGTTTGGTATCTATGTGATTGAGCCGCAGATATTCGGTTTTCTTGAACAGAACATAGAGCACAATTTCCGTGAACGGGGTGAGTTTCAACTGACATCTTGTTTGGACGATTTGCGGAAAGCTGATGGTTTTTCTGGGTATGTGGTGAAGGGTCGGCGTTTTGACATTGGTCTTCCGGAGGAGTATCGTCAGACGGTAATTGATTTTAGGACGGCGTAGGGTCAACGAGATTCCTCGATTGTAATAGTCTCATTTGTTGGTATATTCTCGATCGTCTGGATTTTGCCGTCTAACCATTTCACTTCCAATGACTTCACGATTCTGTTCTTTCCTAACCCAAATAGAAGTATGCGGGAGCTGCAAGATGCGTAACTGCCACCACAAGACACCTCTTTGAATTGCGTTAGGTTCTCAGTTTTGACCGTTATTTTCGCACCGATTGCATCCCGGTTGTTGCTTGTACCTATGAGTTTTATTTTTAGCCAATTGTTGTGTGTATTCGAGTCATTCCGCAATAGAAAGGGTCTGTTATTGGAAGTTGTTACCAATATGTCAGAATCCCCGTCGTTGTCATAATCACCTATCGCTGTGCCTCGTGCGACGATTGGGTTCTGGAAATATTCACCCACCGTATCGGACCTGTCCGTGAGTCTTCTCTTTCCAGTGTTATAGAAGAATTGGTTTTTCTGTCTATAGGATAGTGTAGGGGTAATTTGGGATACATTATCCCACACATGTCCATTGGCAACGAATAGGTCTAAATGTCCATCATTGTCAGCATCAAGGAATTGTGTACCGAAACCGAGGTTATTAAAGCTGGGTTCGGCAATACCGGTCTGATATGTTGTCATTGTGAAATTGCCATCACCCTCGTTCCTGAAGAGACTATTAACTTCTAATGAAAAGTTCGTGATGAGGAAATCAGTTCTTCCATCGTTATCATAGTCTCCATCAGCGATTCCCATACTGCCGGTTTCACGTCCCTCAGAATTGAATGCGATACCTGCAGCGATAGCCACGTCAGTAAACGAACCGTCTCTATTGTTTCTATAGAGAAAGTCAGCGACAGCATCGTTAGCAACTAAGATATCTGGGTATCCATCATCATTATAGTCTGTAAAAATCACGCCTAATCCTTTACCACTGTTCCTAACGCCAGCCGTGGTAGTCACATCAGTAAATGTGCCATCACCATTGTTACGATAGAGTGTATCTGATATACCCGGATACTCGTGTGGTCCACAATATATGTGAACACCCTCAAGAGAACATGGATGTGCAGTTTCTATCTTATAGTCGAGATAGTTTGCGACATACAGATCAAGAAATCCATCCAGATTATAGTCTCCGAAAGATGCGCTCACACTCCAATTAGGGTCCGCGACACCTGCCGTCTGTGTTATGTCGGTAAAAGTTCCGTCACCATTGTTGCGATAGAATTGGTTTCTACCATAGTTTGTGAGATATAGGTCGGGGTCACCATCGTTATCGTAGTCAGCAGAGATACACCCCATCCCATAACCAATATTCTTATCCAATCCGGCTTCTGAAGTTACATCTGTGAACGTGCCATCTCCGTTATTGCGATAGAGCGCGTTCATTTCGTCCGGATCCTGTCTCGGAAGGTCTATGTTTTCACAAGAACGACCACTGTTGACGAGATAGATGTCAAGAAGGTGATCACTGTTATAGTCAAAAAATAGACATCCTGCTCCCATAGTTTCCGGAAGATACCTGTGTTTAGATACACCATTTATGTGACGGAAGGTAATGCCAGATTCTTCTGTTTGGTCGGTAAAATGAACAGTCGGTATTTGTGCTATGGTGGGTAGTAGTAGAATGTTGGATAGTAGCCAAATAAGGGGTATTATCTGAATTCTTATCGGTATTTTTGACGATGTTTTAAGGCTGGTTTTCAAGGCGTGTTTGAACCTGTGTTTTTAATATTCTTTGTGACATTATCCATCTGCTGCCGTGCATGTGGCACGATGGTGTTGTTAGGAAATGTACTTAGCAGTGTTGTATACGTTTCAAGTGCATTCGTCCAATCCTGTTTCTGTTGATATATATCTGCGATGTTCGCTAATGCATGTGGTGCTAAAGAACTTTCCAGCGTAACGACTTGACGATATGAATGTATTGCATCACCATAAGACTTCTGCGATCTATGCATTCGTCCAAGAAGCATCCACATGTCATCAATAATCAGTGATTTGTTATGTAGTGAGATTGTGTCTTCACACTGGACAATTGCGGTTTTGGCATCACCACTTAAGTAATGTTGAAGTGCATTAACATAATCGCTTAAAGGTATACCAAGATAATCCGTGTTCGCTTGGATGAGTACTATCCGTTCAAGTGCATCGTTAGTGAGTTTATCTGATTGTGTTCTTAATACTGCTTTTCTGTATTCTTTAAGAGCTTGATCAAATTCTGTAGCAAAGAGGTATGAATCTCCGATTAACTTTCTGGCTGAAGAGCTAAAAGGACTTATACTATCTGCTATAGGTGTCAGTACCTGTCTTGCGAGTGTATACCTACCTAACAGTAAATGGATTTCACCGAGAGTCAATTGTACCTGCTGATATTGATTATAGTCTAATCTTTTCGTCAATAATGGTTGTAGTGTTATCTGTGCTTCTTTTGGATTGTGGAGACCGTATAACTGGATTTTTGCACGCATCAGTTGGCTTTCTATTGATGCTGCACTGTTTCTATCAAGTTCCTTCAAGGTAGCTGCTGCTTGGTCCCATTGTTCAAGATTCTGGTATATCTTCGCCAAAGAATACCGTGTATTTGTCAAAATACTTGTGCTTCTTGATAGTGCTAGCAGCGTTGTGAAGAACGCTATTGCTTGGGGGTCTTGGTCTCTCTCTAAGATTCTTGCCAGTCTTTGTAATGCTGCCTCAATCGTTGTTGGAAAGAAATGGTGAATAAGTTTGTAAGTTTTGAGCGTATCATCAAACTGTCCGGCATAGAAATAGAGTTCTCCTAATATGATTGCTGTATTCAGATTATTTGGTGAAGTCTTTAGTGCATTACTATATTCTGCGATCAGTTTTTCTCTTAGCGGTTTCTGCTGCTCTCCTTGATAGATTTCGAGCATCGCTTCCCATATTGATGCTCTTTGGTTGACACTTGAACCGATCTGCCGTAATCCTTCAAGGTAAGTGCTCGCAGCTTTATCAATGTTTCCTTGTATTTTGTATGCGAAGGCAAGTTGTGTATAGAGATAGCCGTACTTTGGGTTTGCTTGAATTGACTTAACAAATGCTTCTATCGCTTCATCATACATTTTATGTGAAAGGTATATAGTTCCGAGCTGCTGATATCTATCGAAACCATCTGTTACCATTTTTTCCCATTCTGCGATTGCCTTCTCCTTGTCTCCGATTTCAATATAGAGTGAGCCGAGTTTTTCACGAATGGTTGCATTGGTAGGATTCTTTTCAAGGACACTTTTGTATAGCTCCAAGGCTTTCTGATGTTTACCCTGTTGTTGATAAAGTGTTGCTAATCCCTCTAAGAGTGATGTATCTGATGGATTTAGTTTAATGTGTTCATTTATGAGTTTTTCTGCTTCAGCGAACTTTTCATTTGCAGTGTATAATCGCACTAAACTGTTTATTGCGGTAGCACTATATATTGAATCTGGGTAGTTTTTCAAGAATAGTTTGTAGCTTTCAATTGCCGCATCAAATTGTCCATCCATATATTCAAAGTAAGCATTAAGGTAAGCGGCTACAGCAGCAGCAGCAGTGTCAGGATGTTGTTTGACTAAGTGTTTGCTCAAAACAATAGCTTCTTTAATCTGGTAACGTTGTCTGTAAAGACTCGTGAGTTGATGGACAGCCTGGGTTGCATAGGTACCGTTAGGGTCTTCATTGATCATCTCGGTAAGGATTTTTTTTGCTTCTGCGTCTTTATTAAGTCTTCCATAACTTTGTCCTAACATGAGACGTATAGAACCTTTTTGACTAACAGTGAGATCGCCTTTAAGAAGTGTCTGATATGCCTCTATTGCTTGTGTATAACGTTTTTCATAATAGTGGTCATTTGCCTTCTGAATTGCCTTTATCGTTTCTAACCTCGATTGTGCGCTATCATTCTTAGGTTGAATCTGCGCGAAACCGGTATTCGTTATGCAAATTGCCAATAGAATTATGCACAATCTAAATAGGACTTGTCCGAGAGTATTGCGATATATGCTGTCGTAATTTAGCAGTTTCTTTATCATTCTATCAAGTTATCCTTTTAGCGCGATAGACACTGACAATGCCATACCGTATAGCATTGATTTTTCATCAATATCAAACTGTGGATGATGACACATGTTTACGATACCTTTCTGTTCATTCCCTGCACCGACCATAACAAAACATGCCGGTATGTGCTGCGAATAGCATGCAAAGTCTTCACCCCCGAGTATCGGTGAAATTGGGAAGATGGTATTCTCTTCACCCACTAATGTTCTTGCGGAAGAGAGGGCACTTTCAACACACGGTTCATGGTTAAATGTAACCGGACATCCTTCTTGGTAATCAAAACGGTAGGTGGCATCGTTTGCAGTTGTTAATCCTACAAGTAGATTCTTTAACCTTGTTTTTATCATTTTCTGGACTGAGAGATTTAAGGTTCGTACCGTCCCCCCTAATCTGACTGACGGGGGAATAACATTCTTAGCATCCCCTGCATGGAATTCTGTGATACTTACGACTGCTGAATCCAAAGGGTTGACGTTTCTTGAAACAATAGATTGTGCAGCATTGACGAACTGTGCACCTAATAGCACAGGATCAACTGTCAGATGTGGGAATGCAGCGTGTCCACCTTTACCCGTGATAGTGATTTCAAAGGTGTCTGATTGTGCAAGCATGGGTCCCTTACATGTAGCATATTGACCGACAGGATATAGAGGGAAAACATGGAACCCATAAATCTCGTCCACATCGTTTAAAACGTCATCATTGATCATAGCTTGTGCGCCGCCGGGATATGCTTCCTCACACGGTTGAAAAATCAGTCGGATATGCGTCTTGAGTCTGCTTCCAAGTTCTGTCAATATCCTTGCAGTTCCGATTAACATTGCCGTATGTGCGTCATGACCACATAGATGTGCTTTCCCATCAAACTTAGACTTGAACGGCACTTCTGTCTGTTCCTGTATAGGTAATGCGTCCATATCTGCGCGTAGTGCTATCCGTTTTGTTGCGCCAGGAACATCAAGATTGCCGACAACGCCTGTTTTTCCAATACCGGTCTTGACCTGAATACCGAGTCTGTTTAGTGAATCTGCGACGATTCCTGCAGTGCGTTCAACTTCAAATCCTATTTCAGGATGCTGGTGAATATCACGCCGAATTGAGACGATGTCATCGTAATGGCGTTGGCAGTGATCAAAAATTAGCTCTTTCATTTACTGTATTTTATAGTTCTCCGTAGAATACTCTTGTGTCCTCTATCATTTTCCAGTTTATAAATGACTGTATAGGTGCCAGGAATAGTCTGAAAATCCGATTGGTCAAGTTTTGGATTTAATTTCACAATCGTTGAATTATCATCTGGTATCTCTGTTTTCTGTGTAAAGGGACCGTAGCATCTTTCCCCTAAAGGATTCAGCACTTTCCAAGTAAGTGTCAACTGTTTAGGACGTGGTGGATTGTTAATATGCACATTTATCGTATCAGACACATGCGTATTACCATCAATGCTGAGTGTCCCTAATTTTGATAGCATTTTCACGGTCTGTGTTATCCGGGGAACATATTCAAGGTAACCTTTCCCAGGTATAGTACGCCAAGTTCCCCTTGTTGCAAGCGCAATTTGCTTGATTGGGAGATAATCGAGTCCAATCACATCAACTCTGACAGCATTCCTTTGTAGGGTGGCAATTACTTCATCCAGGCTATAGCGGGACTTCCCATCGTAATCTGCATCATGAAACGCAGCATCACTGGCATAGATGAAATGTCGCTGTGCATTCTTTCGGAATTTGAACTTATTCACAGCATCCATCAGTGCATCTAATCCTGCTTCTGAAATGTCACCCCCATGGTCTACATTGATTTTAAATAACCAGTTATTGAATTTGCCGAAGTCATTGGTAAATCCAACGGTCTTAGTTTTGTCTGTAAATGTCACCAATCCATAGTTAACATCAATTTTGTTTCTTTCAAAAGCGTCGAAAATCAGATCGAAATATGCACGTATCCCGCGTATATTGTCAACCATACTTGCAGTTTCATCAATTAATAGTATCAGATCAACCTTTTCTGAAGTGTTTGCTTTGATGAGTTCATCAGCGATAGCTTTCATCATCTTGATGTATGACCCAGTAGTTTTGGTGCCGCCTGAACTACCACTTCCACCCCAATTATTACTCATGCTGGTTGCACGTAACGCGTCACCCCGTCTGCTTGTATACTGTACATTTGGAGCATTTGCAGAAGGTGAAATACTGCTTAATGTGTTCTTTATATCAAATTCTACTTTTTTGGTATCTTCTTGAATATCCTCATTGTCTGTTCCTGTTGAACGTGACAACGTCAACGCCTCTCGATTGACACTTTCTGGGGTTGTGCGAATCTTTGGTATATTGGAAACAAGTAAAGGTGATCTGTCTTTAGAAACGCCATCAGGTTTCTGTTTGCGAGTATTCGTTTGACGTATATCCTTAGCAGTGTCAGTTTCGCTTTTATTGTTACTAACATTCCATCCCAATTCCAAGTTTATTGTTGGTTTTGGGATATGTGGTTCTTCAACTTTTACTTCAACAGTGGATTCAGTCTCAGTCGTAATAGGTTTTTCAAGTGGTATAGGTGGTTTAACTAAGTTGGGTCGAGGGAAGTAAATAAGTTCCCCATCAAAAGAACCGTGTTCATGCACGTGGTTTTCAACAATAGGATTCAACCACCATAGACACAATAGAATGATCATGTGTATGCTGCATGAGTAGACAAGATATTTATAAGAAGACTTATGTAATTTCATCATGTGTCTGTCAAAAGAGGAAACAATCTATAATTATCCAATTCTTGCTTCCTGCAGTTAATCTCAAGATAGGCAAGAATCTAAGATACTAAGAACTTCATCAAGAAGCCAAGTTGGTGCAGTCTCAATGAACTCAACATGTCTACTGATATAATCTACAGATTTTATCTGCTCAACCATTATATACCCAGTTAGTACTGACTCATCAGGAGTTCTTACATGGAATGGTATATCTCTATATGTGTTTGTAATAGGACAAACCATTGCAAGATGTGTGTGAATGTTAAATAGTGTGTTACTTATAACTAAAGCTGGACGTCTTCCCTTTTGTTCATACCCCGTTTGTGGATCAAAGGAAAGTCTAACAAAGTCTCCTTTCTCTGGAATATAATCAGGCATCTACCACACCTCTTTTCCTACCGGTTTACCCCAATCTAATTCCATAGGTTTGTAGTCCTTAGGCATTTTTGATACTAATTCCCTTAATTTAATCCGCTTGATTGCTTTAGCAGCAGATTCAACAATTATTCTACCATTCTGAATGGTAACTTGTACTTCCTCATCTGCCTTGATCTGTGCTGAATCCAACAGATTCTTTGAGACACAGATTCCATCTTTCCCTTCAAGGTTCTGAATTTTGATGTTCACATTTTCTCCAATTTAATAATATAGTAGTTTATAGTTATAGATGAAATTCTACGACATCTCCATCAAAAATGACATCATTGCGACTCACAGGTTGTCCATCGTGCCAATTTGGACCCCATATTCGAGCAAGTTTGAAGTCCTCAAAATCTTTGTGTAATCCCATAGCTGCATCAAGCACAGTGGAGCCATTCGGCAGTACAATTGGATCATCTCGTTCTAACTTCTTACCCGGTGCTTTTGGATAAATACGGACGATATTGAGTGTATTGTAAATCCCTTTAAACAGATCATCAATACCATCACCCGTTTCCGCTGAAACTGGATAGATTTTGAACTTTTCCGCATAAAACTCTTGTAGGATTTCTAATCTGTCCCTTGCACCTACAGTATCTAACTGATTTGCTGCTACCATAAATGGTACGGTTGGATCATCTGCATCTCCGTTCTGTTCATTCAATGTCGTCAGCACGAGTTCCAATTCGTCCAACAGACTATCACTTGCTAAACTGATAACGGTTAGACAGAGATCGCAATTCCTCAGGAGTGTCAATACCGTTGAAGCTACAAAATCTTGCATAATTGAAGGGGTGTCAATAAGTTGGAACTGTATATTCTCAAATTGTAACATACCGACGACTGGTACTGTGGTGGTATAAGGTGTTGGCGACACTTCCGATTTTGCCTTTGTATACTTTGCAAGTATGTGTGATTTACCACTATTGGGCGGACCGAACATGACGATCTGTCCAGCACCCTGTTTTGGTATATGTTCGCTATAACCTTTTCTGGTACCACCCTTTCCTGATTTACCTGAAGCACCTTTTTTCAAAACAGCAATACGTTTTCGTAGATCAGAGACAACCTTCTCAGTCCCTTTGTGTTTTGGGACAATACTTAGCATTTCTTCTAATAGACTGAGTCGTTCTTCATCTGTCTTTGCTGATTCATGCTGATGTTTTAGTTTATAGTAGGTCGGTGGCAGATTGGCAGGCATACTGAACTCCAAATCTTAAGTGTGTAAAGTTATTGTTACTCATTTTGTCAGAATCACGGATTACGCGGAGGACACGGAAGACGCGGAAGGTGTTCTTGCATATATAAAGTTTACTTTCAGAGTTTCCGTTCTTTGTGTAACCCGATCCGCAGACAGTTAAGTGACAGAAACTTTACGCACCCCAAATCTTTGTTTGCAATCTCTTAAAATAACTGATAGAATCAAGATGTCATGGTATTGCCTACAAAAGTAATACATTCATAAGCAAACATTCCTTAATTCCTTAGTATCAACATAATAACAATTTTTCTTTCAAATGTCAAGACAATCAAATCCATCATATCCTCATTATAACAACGTGATAATCTTGATAATTGTACTATCTTCATTCTTTTTTCTGTTGACTGCTTCTGCAGATCGAGGTGAGGAACTATTATCCAAAGTGCAGAAAGATGCTTTGGTTTCACATGTTACTTCTTTGCAGGAAAATGTTGCTTACAATCTTGCTAAAGATGCTTACAACACCCGAAGTGCACACCATCGGGACGCAACAGAAACTGCTGTAAATTATATCAAGAGGATGCTAAGTAGATCGGAACGTTTGCTTGTGACTGAACAGAACGTGGGGGGTATACGCAATGTGATCGCTATGCTGCCAAAAAAAGAGACATCTATCAGTGATCAAGTGTTTATCATCTGTGCACATTACGACACACACGCTGTGCGTGAACCGAATTGGAATCCGCTATCTTCCAAAGCACCAGGAGCAAATAAGAACGGTACAGGGGTTGCTGCCTTGCTGGAAATTGCCAACATCTTAAGCCAGTATGAATATGACCACGACTTGATTTTTGTTGCACTTGGTGGAGAAGAACTTGATTTTCAAGGTAGCCATAATTTCATTCAGGATTCTATCAATTCTGGTGATACAAGGAATAATAAGTTAACCGATACACATTTCACAACTTCAGGAAGGATAACAGCTGTTATCAACTTAGATATGATTGGATTCAACTGGAAAAGCGATCTGGTTGAGGTGATTACAAATAGAGATTCCTCTTGGATCAGTCGTGCCTTGACAATATCCAACTCATGGTATGAAATCGGACTTAAAATTAGAAGAACACAAGATGAATACATCAATATTTCGTCACACAAGTCTTTTTGGGATGTAGGGTATCCAGCCGTTACATTGATTGAAAGTTCAACACCGTGGCGTGATTCACAGAATTACGATGCAAATCCTTACTATCACACCTTTAGAGATACTGTTGATAAAGTTAACTTTAGTTTAGTCAGCAAGGTGACGCAATTAGTCTTAGTAACTATTGACAACTTACTTACAACTATGTTTCAACCAGACCGTCAGTTACCTCAAATCGTGTTTGAATTACCTCCTCTCGTCAAGCAGAATCCGGTTCAAGTCACTGGCACTTACAAGTCTGACTATCCGATAGAGATCGTATTTCACCCGAGTGAGGTTGTCGCAAAGTTGGATAAAGAGAAACAGACTTATGCTGCTACTGTCCCCTTGTCTCCGGGGGCAAATAACCTGATTGCCATTGCACTCTTTCCCTTAGGTGCAAATTCTGTCAGGCGATCCGTTGTATTGGATGAAGCTTTTATCTGGAAGGATGTCAATGTTTATCCGAATCCTGTTAGAGCCAGCAATCAGACCGAATTTCGGATTGAAGGCAATTTGGAGATAACTGATATGAGAGTTAATGTGTTTGATGTGAAGGGAAGTTTGATAAAAAGGATAGATGGTGTTTCTGATAGAATTGACAGTCGTATATGGCGCACATGGTGGAATCAGCAGACTGCGTATGGTCTGGCAGTATCTGCTGGTATCTATGTCTGTCAGATTTCTGTTGAAGCAAAAGGGGAAACGTATACTATTTTGAGGAAATTGGCTGTGATGAGATGAGAGGACTCATTTGCGTTTTAGGTGTCATCTATGGTGTCTATATTAGAAAGGATACCATAGTCTTATACGATTGTCAAGAATGTCCACCCTCCAACATCGAAAATTGACTTGACTCTGTTTATGACATATCATATAATTAAAATAGTCTCTATAGTTAGACTTTGAAAGGCAAGGAATTTTAAAATGACACAAGAAAGATTTCAAGAACACATTCTAAAAGAACTTTCTGAAATGAAAAAAGAACTTTCTGAAATGAAAAGTTTGTTTATCAAAAACGAACAAGATCACAGCGAACTTTCTATGAAAATAGAATCTGTCAAGAGTGATGTCCGAGTGCTAACATCAAAGTTTAATTGGTTATTAACTATTCTTTCACCCGTCGCTACCGCTGTATTAGTCGGTCTTGTTAAAGTGATATTTTTCAAGTGAGGATTTTAACCACATCATCTTGAAATCTTCCGCCCTTCCATCCTTCCATGAATAAAATTACTTCAGTATTAGCATTCTGCGCGTAGCGTAAACTGCCAGTTTGCGCCCCTTATGGCACAATCTGGCAGATTGTGCTACATAATTAGCAACTTAGGCTACTTCAGTATTAGCATCCTGCGTGTTGCGGTGAAATCGCCTGCGGTGAGGGTGTAGAAATACACGCCACTTGCGACTGCTTCACCTTGTGCGTTTTTGCCATCCCAATACGCAGCACGACTTCTAACATGATATACACCTGCAACCTGATGTCCTAATGTTAATGTACGAATCAGCTTTCCATCCGAAGCATAAATAGAGACACTCACCGATGCTGGTGATGCCAACTGATACGGTATCCACGTCTCAGGGTTGAATGGATTCGGGTAGTTTGGTAACAGTGCTGTCTGTTTCGGTGCAGACATTTTGAGTAGCTGCTCCAAAACTAAGATACCTCGTTGAAATTTAGCATCAGGCAGATTCAAACTACGTGCTTCACGTAACCATTTCTCAATTTTTGTGATTGAAATATTTTCAGGAATTGAAGCGAACATATACGGTGCCGCCGATGCTGTCTGACCAAATGCAGCTGCAACTAAGGTGAGATCTACGATGTTGACAGTACCATCGTTATTTACATCAGCGATGTTTTCTCCTACCTGTAAAAAGTTTGCAGAAACCAAATCTAAATCCAGGATATCCACGACACCGTCTTTGTTGATGTCTTCAGTAAGTAACATGGGTTCAGGCATATCAGGGGGTTCCTGATATCCTACCTGCATGAGTTCTAATATTTCAGCTTCACTCAAACCTCTGTTGTAGATTCGCACTTCATCAATTAAACCTTGAAAATTCCTTGCCCCTTCATGTGTGCTACCGATCAAAACTGACGCTGTGTCACCCAACCCGGGAAAAGGTGTTAACACCTCAGTAGTACCTGCCTTTACACCATTAATCCAATACTGTCGTTCTCCATCAGCAATTCTTGCTGCGACATGCTGCCACTGGTTCAATTGGAACATACCCTCACTCGGTATGTTATCTGCATGGTGTGAAACAGGTACACCATCTACCTCTAAAACTGTACTTGAGCCGCTATTAGCAAGAGCAAGATGAATAGTACCGCCTCGTTCAGTATAGAAACTATAAGACCTTGGGTGTTGATCTCCTTTTGCAAGTATACCTTGCCAATTAGAGTGAGGATGGTTATGACGCGGGGTATGAATCCATGCCATTACAGTCACTGCTTCAGAAACCGTAAGGCTATTGTCATGAGGAACCTCCACAGCATCAGAAATGCCATCAAATTGTAATGCATTTCCAAATCGTCCTTCAACTAACTGTGGATTTCCAACCAATCTTCCGTGGTTCTGATGCGTAGAATGGTCAATTGTTTGGTTGCCGTTCAGTTCATCAAAGGAGAAATACAGAATCAGTGATGGGTCACTATTACTCGTCAATACCTGTTCTATCTCTTCAGGTTCAACCATTGTAGAGGGCATTTCGCTGGATGAAGGGATTATCTCTAATGCGCTAAACATTGGGTTTAAATCACCAACACCTGTTGCACTGTTGCCATGAAAAGTGATGTCAAGTATTCCATCTTTAACTTCTATACCTTTATAGACTTTGATATCAATTTCATGTGATGCAGGGGTTACGTATAAAGGTTCAACAGTTTCACCCTCCATGATGATATCAAAACCGCGATTTCTGGGTGACCAGTGTTCTCCGACAAGGTAGGTTACATCAAACGTCCCATTTCCTGTTTTGAACTGATATTTGAGAGGATTTGGATAATCTGTGAAACTGACTCCGTAGAATAACTCTGGATCGTATCCTGCTGCGATTGCTTTACTTTGAGCTGCATTGGTTAAATGTCGGAATTGTGTCACCCAAGGACGGGTTTCTACCCATCCACCCCAATCTTGGTTAGTCTGTGCTGCGCCACTCCAAACGCGTCCTTGTGAATCGGTATAATCTGTTGATCTCCCCCCAATTATGCGAATTGTCTTCGTTTCATCCGTAGACACATCCTGATTATCCGATGGCACGTTCTCTGAAGACACAATAAAGCTATCAAATGAGACTGTTAGATGACCTTCTGCCTCTGGTTGGCAAATTCCAGTGTAAATACCAACCTCCACTGGACCTTGTAGTGAAATTGTTGTGTCGCCAATATGCACCCATTCCCCTTGAGCATCAGGTTTATACCACGCTTTATAGTTGTCACCATCCCGATCAAGACGCAAGGCTACCGGAACATTACCTGCTGGTGGATTGTAACCTGGAACAAACTGTACAATTTCACGTCCACGGTGTTGAAACTGTAAATACACTGTATTTCGATTCCTAACAAAACTGTGTGCAGTTCCATGACCCCATAACTTCAATAATACCCATTCATTCTGACTTGGTGATTTTATGATTAATCCGACAACTGAACATAAGTCTTTATGATCAATTATCAATGATGTTTCTACACTGAATTTGCTTTGATCTGTTACCTGATAAAAACGTGTTGATGTATCATCTCTAAAAATATTCTGATTAAAGCTACCCTGAACAACGAGTTTACCATCACTCAACTCATAAGGACTCTTATCTCCATTCTGTACTTTCCAGAAGGACTGTAGTTCTTGTGCATCAAACGCATCACTTTGTAAGGTCTGATTTTCTTCTGCTGGGATATCCGCTACTACCGTTGACATTGGGTCTGTGTTTATAACAAGATTATCAAAGGAGACTGTTAGATGACCCGGTGCTTCTGCTTGACATATTGCAGTATAAATACCGACTTGCACTGGTCCTTGCAGCGAAACTGTTGTGTCTGCAACATGCATCCATTCACCTTGGGCATCTGGTTTATACCAGGTTTTATAGTTGTCACCATCTCGATCAAGACGCAAGGCTACAGGAACATTGCCAGCTGGTGGATTGTAGCCTGGAACAATCCTTACAATTTCACGTCCACGATGTAGAAGCTGCAGATACACGGAATTTGGCTTCATAATCCAACCATGATCAACGCCATGCCCCCAAAGTTTCAATGTTACCCATTCATTCTGGCTTGGAGATTTTATGATTAATCCAGCTTCTGAGCAAAGGTCGCGATGATCAAATATTAACGAAGTTTCTACAGAGAATTTCTGTTGATCAGTTGTCTGATAAAACCCTGTAGTTGTATCATCTCTCCAAATATTTTGATTAAAGCTACCCTGAACAACGAGTTTACCATCTTTTAACTCATAAGAACTCTGATCTCCATTCTGGACTTCCCAGAACGATTGGAGTTCTTCTCCATCAAACGCATCACTCTGTAGAGTCTGATTTTCCTGAGCTGAAATTTCCTTTACGGCTACATCAGAAAATGCCATAGTTAGAAACAATATAACACAAAATAAACCAAGTACATATATCTTTTGAAACATGATATTCCTCCAGTAAGATTCAGTAAGATTCTTTAGTTTTCATAATATGTCTGAATTATGGATAACTTCTTCCATAGAACCTTTGTCGTGTCATTTGATACTATTTGAGTATTAGCATCTTTCTTGTGGCAGTAAATTCATCTGCGATGAGCGTATAATAATAGACGCAGCTCGCTACAGACTCCCCAATTCCATTCTTACCATCCCAATATGCTGCCCGTTTACGAGCCAAATAGATGCCTTGATCTTGATGTCCTAATGATAAGGTACGAATGCGGCTACCATCAACTGCATAGATTTGTAATGTCACTTCTGCAGGTTTTGACAATTGATAGGGTATCCAAGTTTCTGGATTAAACGGGTTTGGATAGTTGGCAAGGAGTGCAGTTTCTTGTGGTGCTAATGCCAATAGCAACTGCTTCAGGTAGTTAATACCACGCAACGACTTCGGGTCAGTAAGATTAAGTTGTTGTGCTTCCTTTAACCACAATTCTACTTCAGTTTTTGTTGGGATAGTTCCTGCTTCAAGACTTAGTAATGAGGCAGCAGATGCAGTCTTACCAAATGCACCTGCTACTGAGACAAGATCTAAGACATTAACGGACCCGTCTCTGTTTACGTCTGCTGTAGTCCTTTCTGTTACGCCGATTCTGCCAGCAACATATACCAAGTCTAAGATGTTTACTGAACCGTCGCGATTTACGTCTTGTCTAAGATATGGGGGTTCTATAATCTGCCCATCTTCAAGATAAGGTCTGGTGAGCATGCCCGCACTATTACTGAAGAGGACTTCAGTTAACATAATGGTGGATTCTTTCTCTGCGACAACTTCAAACGTTAGTTTAGCGAGTGTGCCATTTCCGCTGGTTTCACCAGCATAAGAGGCAGCTGCAACCGTGACGGTGTTTCCATCAATAATCGGTGTTGCAGCGTAAGTGTCTGATAGGAGGAAATCACCATTTACACTTGATACATATCGGACTGCGGTGTCATCATATTGGATAGTTGCTTGATACCCCGCAATGTTTTTCCCGCCTTCTATGTTTAGGTCAACTGTGAATTGCTGATCGACTAACGGGGATTCTACTGGGGTTGGAGATATGCTAACTGTAGCGTCTATATAAGGGGTCTCTTCTGTTATCGGTAACGATTCTGCCGATATTACGGAAACTATGCCGTTTTCAATCAGTTCACCGATTTCTGCTTCATGCAAAGCTCTGTTTATAAAGGACTACCTCATCGATTGTTCCGGTCATCCAAAAGTCTGCAACGTCGTATCCACCAATATAGAGTGGACCGTCATTTGTCTCTGGAACAGCATCGGTCACGCCTTCAGCGTCAAGTTTTCCATCTATGTAGAGTCTGAAATACGGTCTTTGATATGTTGCAGCCACGTGATGCCATGTGCCATCTGTAACATTGGTTGTTGCATCATAGGATTTCCATCCATCAGATGTGAAAGAGTAATGAATATAACCGTTGATATAGTGTCCAAATATCCCATAATTCCGTTCTGTCGGGTCTCGAGTCTCTTTGGTAGCAATAACACGCCATTTACCCGTTGCCGTTGGTGTTTTTATCCATGCAGCAATTGTGAAAGACGTTAAGTCAAGTGCATCATTATCTGGAACGGTTACCATCTCTGATCCGCTAAATTCCATTGCTCCGTTAAATTTACCCTCGACCCATTTTGGCGTACCAATTGAGACTTCACCATGTAGAGCATTCCCTGATGAATCGGCAACTGTAGTTCCTTGTTCATCATCAAACAACCAAGCTCCTACGAGACCGTCTGTTGTAAGTGTCATCTGATCCTGTATTGGTGGTGGAGCAACGATAGGTTCACCAGTTGTGGATGGAAGTTTAAAGGTAACATTAGCATCAATACCGACCAACATTGCCCAACCTCCCCAACCTTCAGTAACTTTCACCAAGAGTAGATTTTCCCCCTCATTTAGGTTCACCTGAAAATTGTCTTGATAGTATTCACCAAATCCACGATTATGAGGGTATGTGTGGACGACTTGTCCATTAAGCCAAATCTTAATTGAGTCATCACTATTTGCCCCCATTGGAACATTTGACTGGTCTGTTTCCGAAACAATACAGATCAAGGCATAAGCAGTATGATTGTCAATATTCTCATTTGAATTCATACCAATGTTATTAACTACTCGGTTAATGCTATTATATTCCAGTGTTAGTGTTCCTGCTGTCCATGCGTAGTTACCGACGATATCGCCTGCATCAACAGCGTTTGTTGCAACATCTGTTTCAGTAACTTTACCTCCACTTGCAGCAAGTGAATCTACATCGGTATATTCAAAAGCTCTTTTCCCTTCCGCATTCGGTGTGATCATCCATAACCACGGTCCGTGAATGGGTTGCAGTGAATTAGCAGAAAATGCTATCAGAAATAACCCAATAAAAAACACTAAGCCATTTACACATAATTTTCGATTCATGATTCTCCTCCAGAGTTGTTTTTATATAAGATTTGAACAGAAGACAAATTATTTCAATATCAACATTTTACGCGTTGCAGTGAATTCACCTGCAGTAAGCGTGTAGTAATAGACACCACTTGCAACCGTTTCTCCTAATTCGTTCTTACCATCCCAATGTGCGGCACGACTCTGGTTATGATAGAGTCCAACGTTCTGATGTCCTAATGTCAACTTACGGACGACGTTCCCATCAGCAGAATAAATGTGAAGTGTCACATGAACAGGTTTTGCTAACTGATACGGTATCCACGTCTCTGGATTGAAGGGATTGGGATAGTTTGCAAGAAGTGCGGTTTTTTCTGGTGTCATTGCTGTTAGCAACTGCTGCAGTAAATGTAAACCGAGTAGCGACTGTGCATCCGTAAAGTTGTGCTGTTTCGCTTGCTCTAACCAGTTTTCTACATCATTCTTTGTTAGCGTATGAACAGTAGTGTCACTCAACAGTGAAGCAGCGGACGCCGTGTTTCCAACTGCTCCCGCAACCAAGACAAGGTCAGCTATATTTACATCACCATCATCGTTAACATCCGTATCAAAATCACCTGTCTTAGTTAAATCAGCCCCTACTAACATTAAATCCAACAGATCCACAACCCCATCACGGTTAACATCTTCTCTGAGATATTGTATGCTTGTTATTTCTGCATTTTCAGTATAGGGTATCTTCACTTGACCGTTGGATTCGGTCAGTAGGATCTCTGCCAATACTAAGGAAGAAGCTTTCTGATTTACGACTTTAAACGTAATTGTGGCAAGAGTCCCATTACCACTGTTCTCACCCGTAAGAGAGGACGCAGCTATGGTGACCATGTTATCGGCAATTACAGGAGTTACCATGTAAGAATCTACCAGGAGGAATTCACCAGTAGCACTTGAAACATACTGGAGTGCTGTTTCATCAAATTGTATTGCAGCTTGAAATCCTGCAATTTTCGTTGAATCAGTGATGTTAAGGGAAAATGTCAACTGTTCACCAGATATAGGGGACTCAATTTGCGCGGGGGAAAGACTCACTGTGTAATCCACATAGACGGGTAAATCGCCAACGTCTGTTGGTGGTATACTGAGTGTAAGACCGATGATACTTGCCAATCCTGTAACGACGGGTTCAACATTTGACCCGTCTAAATTTGCTCTTTGGATTCTACCTACCCCAGCTTCTGCCCAATACATTTTATTGTTCTGTAGGTCTAAAGCGATTCCCGCAGGTTCTCTTAATCCACTCACAAGCTGAACTACATTTGTTCCATCCAGATCAGCACGTTGAACATTACCAGTAGACCAACCTGTCCAATAGATTTTTCTACCTGCCATATCTAAAGCGATGCCGTGTGCACCATTAGTAACAAGGACATCTTGTATATCAGATCCATCAAGGTTTGCATTCTGAATTCTACGATTACTTTGTGCATTTTGACTCCAGTATATCTTCCTTCCGACATTATCCAAAGCAATTCCACGAGGGTGCGTTAATCCTGTGATGATGTCTTCTACGTTTGACCCATCAAGATTTGCCCGTCGAATCTTATGATTCGCATCTAAATCACTCCATTCGCTCCAGTATATCTTTCCGGAAAAATAGTCCAATGCTAAGTATTCCATGACGGTAGAGCCACCTTGGATTATCATTTCTTTTTCAGTGGAATCGAGGTTCATACGGTAGATTCTACTGCTCCCAGAAGAGTCGCTGGGATTACTACTCGTTCTGTCAGACCAATATACCTTTCCACCATCTGCATCTACAACTATGCCAACAGGTCTTCCATCACCTCTTGCAATGGTTGCGACATCCGATCCATCTAAATTGGATCGTTGGACTACATTTGAACTTATGTCTACCCAGTAGATGTGTTGCGGGTCAGGTTGTGGTATATCACCTGCTACATACGTTAGGCTCTGTGAAGGTATGTTTGTAGTAAAAATGCCGTCAACACCAACGTACATTCCCCAACCTGCTGTACGTTCTCCAACCTTTACCATCAATAGATTGTTCCCTTGCTGAAGATGAATCTGAAAAGTATCTTGATAACTTGCAGGACTGCCTCTACCACGGTCGATTGGATTCGTATGAACAACTTGACCATTAAGCCAGACTTTAATTGAATCATCACTACTTACACCCATAGTAATGTTGTGTTGGTCGGTTGCAGACTCCAGAACGATGAGAGCATAAGATGAATGATCGTTTAGATCATAGCTATTTGTCATTCCAATATCCACAAGCATTGCGTTGATATTACCCGATTGATTTAGCGTGCCAAGCGTCCATCTATAATTACCTACAATGTCTCCTGCGTTTGCTCCTTTTAATGCGACTTCAGATTCGGTAACGTCACCTCCGCTTGCCACTGCGAGGGAGTCAATGTTTGTTGATGCTGCGCCTCCTCTTCCAGGTTCAGTCGGTGCAATCATCCATAACCAAGGTCCTCTAATAGGTGTCTGGGCATCTACGATGTGTGGAATTAGTAAAATAGTTAGGAACAGTGTTAAACATACTATCAAATATTTTCTATACATGCTTTTCTCCATTATTATTTTTAAGATGAATCAAGGGTTACCTTATTTTATCCAACAAGACAATAAGGACAACCCCAGGTGTCGCTAAGCTAATAGAAATACCGTTTGTAGTTCCGTAATTCATTGGGTCTCTTTGGAATTGCGGACAGCACACGGCGTGTACCTACTACTTATCAGTATACTAGCAATAATCATGCCAAACGATTCTTTAATCCATTTATGGTGAAATATGAAAATAATTACACATTTCCATTCCCCGGTAGGTGCGATTAGGAAATCGCACCTACCGGCCTGGGCATTATTGATAGTGTATAAATAATTCCATAATCCACCATAATACAAGCAAGTTTGAATATTAAATTTGCAGGTGGCACGTTGATGACGGGCGGGGAGACCCCGCCCCTACAGGTTTGGCACCTGCAGGAAAATCGGAAAATTGATAATTCATTATTTATGGTGAAACAGGAAAATGATTATACACCTTGCTTGTAGGAGCGATCTCCGAATCGCGACCAAACCCTTTGATAGTCGGGAATCGGAGTTCAAATCAACGGTATGAAT
>JAAXGN010000164.1:0-19273 GCA_012267415.1 Candidatus Poribacteria bacterium
CACCTTCTTCAATGTAACGCCATTCCACGTAAAGGACACCAGGAATAGCGGGATAAATAAGGCCATTATTAGGATCAAACATGGAGCCTTTAGTCTGCGTACCCTGTTTCCATAGCTTAACTTCAACTCGGACTAACAACTCATGCTCTGGTGTGGCATTATCCCAAAGTAGTTCGTGAGCCGGATAATCGGCAGGAACGTCGGGATACGGACCAAAGCCAAAGGGTGAAGTTAACGTGTCTGAAGCTAAGTCTATATTTACATTGTTACCAACGGTGTCGGTTGTTGGTGTTGTCTCCTCTGTGGGAACCGACGTATCTTCCACAGATTCTGACTGGTTTTCCATAGAATTAAAAGACTTTGTTCGCTGGACATCTCTTTGAACCTTGTTTTGTGCCTTTTGAGACATATCCTCTTGAAGGATAACATCATCGTTTATTGACATCCGTTTATTGAATGATGCTAAATCGTGTAAGATCCAGACAATGAATAGTGCAGCTATAACAATCAGAAAAATGAAACTAAAGGTAATCCATCTGTTTGTAAAAATGTAGCGAAGCATATTATCCTCTGTTTTGTAAAAAGTTACTTAGCGGTTTTCTTTCACTCTCTAATCACACGTTTGACACTTGTCTCAGCATCAATAGTAGAGATACCTAAACTTCTGCTAATCTCTTCAATAGGTTGATTATCTAAATACCGTTCCATGACTTTCTGATCCTGAGGCGGCAGGTTATTAAGTATTTCGTCTAATTTTGCGCTACAGAAGTGTCCTATTAATTGTCCATTCCACTATACTTCCAAGTCGATATGTAATACTCTCTATAATTAATGACACAACTTTCGATCTAAAAGGGTGCAAGTAAAGAAAAAAATGAACTTTTTTGACATTTTTAGTAAAAATAGGTAATAAACCGATAATATCCATGTAAATCACTCACATACCCTCTATAATTAAAGACACAGGTTTCGACCCTAAAAGGGTGCAAGTGAAGAAAAAAAATGAACTTTTTTTGACATTTTTAGTAAAAACAAGTAAAAATCGATAATATCTATGTAAATCACTCACATTACCCTCTATAATTAAAGACACAGGTTTCGACCCTAAAAGGGTGCAAGTGAAGAAAAAATCATTCTTAAAATATTGTCAGTTATCCTCGGTTCGTGCAGCTCAAAAAAGAGGTGCTGGAACTCTTGACGATTTATCTTTATATGCAACACGGAGAATGTAGTTGCACCTCTTTTGTAGATTCCACACGCCTGCGCGTGTTGGTTAAAAACTTATGCCCTTTTTAAATGCATAATGTGTCTTTTGTAGCACAAACTTTCCAGTTTGTGTCCTGAAGAATGCCAACAAGTCTGAAAGTGCATCCATTGATGTGTAATTGTAAATGTGAACGTTTCACTTGGAATATCTAAAAATCACGAAGGAGTGCTAATGCCATACATCTCAATCTGTTCTTCTGTCTTTTCTGCTGTTCTTGAAAGCAGGAATGAGAAACCTAATATTAACGTTGATTTAGAGAATGAACACCAACTAACCAAACAGGAAGTTGAGAACATAAACACCTGCACACATAATCTAAAAGCAATCGGAGAAGCCTTACATGCTTATGAAAACCGTAATGGATGTTTTCCAGAATGGCTATCCGAACTTTACCCGAAATACTTGACAAATACTGATTTCTTAGTCTGTCCTTCAGATGAAGACAAAGGCGTACCAATCCTACCTTACGACACCGACCCAAATCTTCCGGTAAGTTACACCTATGATTGCACACCTGAATACTATGAACAGTGGTTAAAACGGGAACGACACGTCTACGATGGGAAGAATCCTATTGTTCAATGTTCACATCCCAAATATCCTTACTCAGATTCAAACCTATATTTAAACTTAAGCTTCTCCAATACAATATATATTTCGAAGGGTGGTTGGAGAAAACAACCCATTAGTGTTTTTGGTAATCTGGAAGCAGCCATATCAGGACATGAAAGAGCACTGAAAATTGTTCCTGACGATCCAGGGTTCTTCTATCTCTATCCTGAACTTCAACGTCTCTATCTGCAAGCAGACAAGGTTATAGCGGCTGAAAACCTGATTAATAGGTTCAAATCGGTCATGAAACCACATGACGAAAACATCATGCGATTCCGGGACTATTGGACGTATATAGAAATGCTTAAAATTAGTGGTGAGCATCAGGAGACACTTAAACTTCTACTGCACCTTGAAGAGACCGAGAAAGAGAATCCGTTTAGGACAAGTATTTTCAGAGAAATTGCTATGATCCATGAAGAGACAGGTAATGCCGAACTTGCAGATGCGTACTATAACAAAGCAGATTCAAGGTTGGCAATGATCGGAAAACCCGCACCTGACTTTTCAGTAACAGATATTGATGGCAACACGGTTTCACTCAAAGATTTCCGTGGTAAAGTCTTGCTGCTCGATTTCTGGTCTACTACTTGTGGTCCGTGTATTGGAGAAATGCCTAACGTCAGAAAAGTCTACGATGAATTCAATGCTATGGGTTTTGAAGTCATCGGAATAAGTCTTGACGAGGATGAAGAACGGTTGTATGACTATCTTAATACATGCAACCTTCCTTGGAGACAGGTATTCACAGGTGAAGGGTGGGAAACACCTATCCGCAAAACGTATAAAGTAAGAGGAATTCCACCTCCATGGCTTATTGATAAAGATGGGAATGTTATCTCCTATAAAGCACGAGGAAGTGAGTTAAGACGCCTTTGTGAGTTTCTTTTTCTTTAGCATATTGGTAATCTTAAGATTAGAGTACCTTGCATATTTCTGTCCTGACCACTTTTCCTCTTGCTTTACCAATAGAGTTATGCTAAATTATCATCATTAAATAGCCTAAACAAACGAGAATAGTAGACATATGTCATCAGATATAGACCCATCTAAAGTTATATCAGAAATATCTACTACAGAAAAACCGTGGGGACGGTTTATACAGTACGTGCTCAACAAACCTGTTACCGTCAAAATCTTGGAAATACGTGCTGATGAAGAAGTCAGTTACCAATACCATGACCATCGAAGCGAACTATGGATACCCCTTGACCAAGGCGCGTGTATACGTTTAGAGGATGAGATTTTATATCCGGAACCGATGGAGCCCGTTTTTATTCCGCAAGGTGCGAAACACCAGCTTATAGGAACAGCACAGGATTATCGTATACTTGAAATATCCTTCGGACATTTTGATGAGGAAGATATTGTCAGGATTAAGGATAAATATGGACGCGTTTGAAAAATGTTGAACTTAACCATTATATATGGAGGTATAAATAAGTCGTATCAATGAATTCAGAGTTTAAACAGATAACGTTTGGCAATAAAAAGGACATAACAATCAAAATGATGGTCTGTGCAGGGTCGAGTGAGGAACAAGGCGATCAGTTATCCGATGAACGTTTAGAAAAAATTCAAACGTTATTCAAACGGGAAGTCAATGCACCAATTTCTATTTTAGCAGACAATCAGCGTGCATGGACACGCAGCCATTTAGAAACAGATCACATACAACAGGTCCTTGATTTATCCAAGAAAGCACGCTCAGAATTCTCCGCATTCGTTACTATCGGGATTGGTGGTTCTGACCTGAGTGCACGTGTTTTTCATGAGATCGCCAATAACCCATATCACAATCAACTCTCAATTGAACAGCGCGGTGGTGCACCAGAGATATATTTTACGGGTGATACATTCGATCCGATGGGATTGAAAGCGTTAATGGATATGCTAAAATCACGGAACTTACTACAAAAAACGGTTTTCAATGTAATTAGCAAATCAGGCAGAACGGGTGAGACGTTGGCTACGTTGATGATTATACGGGATATTCTTGAGAAGGAATACGGAAGTTGGCGAAATCAGATCGTCGCGACAACAGGTTTAACCGAGAAAAGTCTTCTATTTCAACTTAATCAAGAATCTCCATTTTTTGGTATACTCCCAGTGCCTGATGGTGTTGGTGGACGTTTCTCAGCTTTCTCTCCAGTCGGGTTATTCTTCTTAGCCATGACAACCGGTCAGAACGAAAGTCCAGAGGATAGACTTCACACTGCAATCAAAGGTGTCCAGACTGCAGATGAGCATTTTAACGAACCCTATCTTAATCAAAACAACATTGCATACCACCTTGCATTTTGGCTTCAGAATGTGGAAGAATTATATGGTGCATCCAGTATTGTATTCTATAACTATGCAGACAACAGCCGACTCGGTGAATGGTTTGTACAACTCTATACCGAATCAATACAAGAACGAGGGATCGGTTCAAACGTTATTGCAGCAAAAGGGCCAACCAGCAATCACTCCATACTAAACGGTATTCTGGCAGGACCGAGGGATAAAGCAGTCATCTTTATCCATTGGACAGACCTCGGAGAGGATTTAACAATTCCGACTAGTAGTGATGGCTATGGATTTGATGCTTTTGAAGGACTTTCTATGAACGATAGTCAGACTGCATCCTATCGCGGTACAGAAATGGACTTTACTGATAAGGGAATTCCAAATATTACTTTGACTTTGCCGGATAGAAGTATCAACAACGTGTGTAAACTGATGCGGACACTCATGGACACAGTGGCAGTCAAAGGGAAACTTCAAGGACTTCACCAATCAGACGGCGAGCTTTCTCTTCAGGACGAGTTGACTTATCACCAGTCAGCAGTCGAAGGTTACAAGATACGTACAACAGAAATTGCACGGGAAATGAAAAGAGAAAAAACAGGTTAGGTCACATGCAGAGACAAACCACATAACAGCACAATTAGTGTGCAAGACTCCAAGACATGTTCAGTAAACTCTCATCATTTCGACTTCATAACAAGATATTTTTCACATATAGTCTTGTGTTCATGCTGATGTTCGCTGTTATATTTGGGATTGCCACTATACTCATCAACAGCGCATTTAATGCCCAGCTTGATAAAGATGTCAATGATCTGAGAACGCGTATTTCAAATATGTATGCGCAATTCCTGAAAGATATACGTGATGAAGTTGCTGCAAAAGGTCAGGATGAAGATGTTCAAGAAGCCTTAAGGAGAGCTGAAAGAGGCGGCAGCAGAGAAATACCACCAACGAGTTTTGATGTCTTTGAATGTGGGAATTCTGAAGGCATCTTAGTGTTGAGTCAACTCGCTAATGACCCCCGAATCGGAAGGATTAATACTGAGATCCTAAAAATTAAAACCGATGATACCCATAAAGACGTGAAAGATACAATACGGGAAAGGAAAATCAGAATTGACGAAGACCCACAATTAGTTGTTGAAGTCACGCAATGGTGGGAATGGGGATTCATCACGGGGGGAAAGTCGCTTCAGAAATGGCTCATCGGCGCATTGTTAAGCCAACCATCCGAACATCCTGTGTTTCTTGTGAAGAGAAAAAACGAACAGGAGGAATGGGTTTCCCTAAACAACAGTGCACATAAGTCCCCCAATCTAAAGGAAGAATGGGAAAAGCAGCTGAAGTTGAATCAAGCTGAAGGCAAACCTATTGATGAATTGGTCGTTACGATGCCAAGTAACCAACAATCGGTTTCATTAGACACAACATCTGAAACATTAGACACACCCATCTATACTGTTTTTCGCGCGGACATCCTTCGCGCGCCTTATACACCTCCCAATCAATTGCCTTTCGTGGAGCTCATTATCGCCTATTCACACGAAGAACGGATTCAATGGCAAGATCGTATGCTGATCATACTCTTTTGGAGTGTGAGTGCTGGTGCGTTCTTGGTATACGTCAGTAGTTTCCTCGTCAGTAGACGAATTACAAGACCCATCGCAGAACTACAGAAAGGTGTTAACGAGATAGGCGAAGGAAACCTATCCTATCAAATTGCCGTTGAATCTAAAGGTGAAGTCGGGGAACTCGCTGAAGGATTCAACAACATGGCACTTGCATTGAGAAAAAGTTTGGAGGAACACAGATCCGCCGAAAGAATCGCTGTATGGAGAGACGTAGCAAGACAACTGGCACATGAAATAAAGAATCCACTGTTCCCAATACGTCTCTCAGTAGAAAACCTACAAGCTGCAAAAGATCAACCAGAGATATTTGAGAGGATATTTAAAGAGTGCACAGACACAATTATTGAAGAAGTTGACCGCATACGTGGACTAATTGATGAATTCCATCAATATGCAAGATTACCTGCACCGGATAGGCATCCAATCAGTATAAATGAAATCGTAAATACCGTTGTCAAACTGTATATGGAATTGTCTCAAGCACAAAAAATTGAAATTGTCAAAGAACTGAGTTCATTATCACCGCTTTCATTAGACCGAGAACAGATGGAGCGTGCAATAGGTAACCTTGTAAAAAACGCCATAGAGGCAATGCCAAACGGTGGTGTCCTCACGTTACGAACCTTCGCTACCCCTATTTCAGAAGACTTCACTGATGATAAATTTGAAGAAGACAGTGAAACCCATATTGAGATTAAGGATACCGGACATGGCATGTCCAAAGAAGTATTGAAAAACCTATTTAACCCTGACTTTACAACAAAAGCGGATGGAACGGGTCTGGGTATGCCAATAGTCCGCCGTATCATCACAGTGCATGATGGAGAAATTGACGTAAAATCGCAAGAAAACGTAGGTACCACTGTTCGGATTACATTCAAAAATAGTTCGTATCATACCGGAGAGGAAAAACTATGAGTACCATCCTCATCGTTGACGATGAAAAAAACATCCAGAAAACGCTCTCACAAGGACTCACACTAAAAGGATATAACACGTTAACTGCCTCAAGTGGAGAAGAGGCATTGGAGCGATGCCAATCTGAAGATGTTGACCTCGTCCTTTTAGACATCATGATGGAGAACGGAATAGACGGTATTGAAACATTGAAGAGATTGCTTCTGCAGAACCCGAGTCTCCATGTTGTCATGATGTCCGCACAGCAAGATATTGAAATCGCTGTAAAGACATGGGAACTCGGTGCTAAACATTACATTACAAAACCAGCCAGTATGGATAAGATAATGTCCAACATAGATCCGTTCCTGGAATTATCAAGACTGACAAAAGAGAATGAATACCTAAAATCACAAATTCCTGAAGATGAAGAACTGATCGGTGAAAGCGAGGCGATAGCGATGCTGCGAGCTGAGATTCGGCAAGTTGCAGCAAGTGATCTCGGCGTACTTATTTCAGGTGAAAATGGAACCGGTAAACAACTTGTTGCAGAAGCTATCCACAAATATAGTAAACGATCGGATAAGCCTTTTATTCCTCTAAACTGTGCTGCCTTACCTGAAGAACTCGTTGAGAGTGAACTCTTCGGACACGAACGCGGCGCATTTACAGGTGCTGATTCTATGCGACAGGGAAGATTTGAACTCGCTGACGGCGGTACACTCTTTCTGGATGAAATAGGAGATATGAGCCTTAAAGCGCAAGCAAAAGTACTTAGAGTACTTGAATATGGAGAAGTAGAAAGACTCGGCAGCCAACAGATCCGAAATGTTGATGTCCGTATCGTTGCCGCAAGCAACAAGAACCTATCCGAAGAAATTCAGAACGGTATGTTCCGTACAGACCTATACTACCGACTCAGGATTGTACCTATTGATGTGCCACCCCTAAGAAAACGATTAGATGATATACCTATTTTAGTTAATTACTTCGCTGACAGACTCCAGGAAAATATGGGATCAACACCCAAAATGTTCGATTCAAATGTATACACAGAGTTTCAATCTTACCATTGGCCAGGTAATATCCGTGAACTAAAAAACATCGTTGAACGTCTACTCATTATGGTTGACAGAGATATTATACTCCCCTCGGATGTTGCGGATGTGTTACCAATTGGGACAGATCAGACCCACACTTCAGAAGCAGCTGCAACCTATCAACGCAATACACCATTGAGCACAATGGTCGATGCTGCTGAATCACAATGTATACTTGCCGCTTTACATGACAATGGATGGAATATTCGTCAGACAGCAGATGCGTTAGAGGTAGAAAGAAGCAATCTGTATAAGAAAATGAATAAATACAACATAGTTCGTCCAGATACTGAAAAGTAATCATTCAAGCAGGTACTTACCGGGTGTGTAAAGTTTTGGTTATAAGCCCCAAAAATACGCTGTAGGCGGTGAATGCCTTTGGGCGAATGCGCGCATGGCATTCGCCATGATTCATACCGTTGATTTGATCTCCGATTCCCGACAGGTCGCGATTCGGAGATCGCTCCTACAAGTCTTATCTGCATATTTCTACAAAAATTTTACACACCCGTACTTACCTTAATCTACATGACATTTTGTCACTCGTATGCTATACTAACAATCTAAAATCTTATGAAATGGAGAATATTTTTGATGAGTAATGAATGGGTTGTATATGAAGGAACCGAAGGTCCAGGCAAAGGGAAACATGTAGTCTTGGTCAGCGGAGATGAGGAGTATCGTTCCGAAGAAGCACTGCCAATGTTAGGAAAAGTGTTAGCAGTACATCACGGATTCAAATGCACTGTGCTATTCGCTATTGATCCAGAAACAGGTGAAATAAACCCAAATGTCAATTCAAATATCCCAGGACTACATCATCTGGAATCTGCGGATATGATGATACTGTTCACACGTTTCCGCGAATTGCCTGATGAACAGATGAAATATATCGTTGACTATACGAATGCGGGGAATCCTGTGATGGGACTGCGAACCGCAACGCACGCTTTCAATTATAAAGAAAACCTTGAAAGTCCCTATGCAAAATATAGTTTCAACAGCAGAGAGTTTGAAGGTGGGTACGGTAAACAGGTCTTAGGAGAGACATGGATCAACCATCATGGACATCACGGGAAAGAGAGCGCACGCGGTGTCATTGACGAAGGACACAAAGACCATCCTATACTAAAAGGTGTTTCAGATATTTGGGGACCTTCCGATGTCTACGGTATTAGAGAACTAACGGGTGATGCACAAGTCTTAGTTCACGGTCAAGTCCTGACTGGCATGAAACCAACAGATCCACCGAAACCAGATACCACAACGATGCCGTTGGCATGGATTAAAACATATACAGGTGAAACGGGAAATACTTCACGCGTTTTCAATACCACCATGGGAGCATCTGTAGATTTAGAAAGTGAAGGACTCCGAAGACTGCTTGTGAACGGATGTTACTGGTGCATGGAAATGGAGGACGATATCCCTGATGTCAGTGTCGTTGATTATGTCGGAGATTATTCACCCACGTTCTTCGGATTCGGCACATTCAAAAAAGGGTTCAAACCCTCAGACTACGCCATGTAATACCAAAGTCCCGTAGGATCTGATTGTTTACAGAAAACTAGTCCAAAAAAACAATCGTAGGGGCGGGGTTTCCCCGCCCATCTATTACCATCAGAGATCACCTAACAATTTTACCCAACGTTCCCACGCGGCTTTTGTGGCAGATTTCTGGGTGTCGCTTGCATCTGCCATCATACCCCGTCTTAAGAACGCATGTCCAACCCCCTCATAAATCACGGGTTCATAAGTTACCTTTGCAGCATCTGCTGCAGCTTTAGTAGCATCAATCGTCGCATTTATACGGTTGTCGCTTTCACCGTAGAAACCGTATACAGGAGCCGTGATCTTGGGTACATCCTCTACTGCTGGTGCAGAACCGTAGAAGACAAATGCACCCGCAATCTTATCTGAATGAACAGCGTATTGAAACGTCTGTCTCCCTCCCCAACAGAATCCTGAAACCGCTACCTTATCATTCGTTGATGGCAACCCACTAACATATTCACGCACAGCATCCAAGTCTGTATTAACACGGTCAGCTGATAGTCCACGAATCGCTCGACGCACATCGTCCCCTGATTCAAAACTATCTGTTCCGCCTCCATCAGGTCCCATTCCTGAAAGTAGGTCCGGACAGATTGCAACAAAACCGTCAGCGGCAAGTCTATCAGCCACAAGTCGCACCCAATCGGTTAACCCAAATATTTCATGAATGACAATGATAGAGGTAGCCGCCTCTTTCACTTCTGGATATACAATAAAAGCGTTCAGCTTACGTTCATCTGTTACGGTGATCTCGACCCACTCTCCGTGTCGTGGTGACTCCTCAAGCTCGGTCTTAATCTCATCAGCTTCTACGCCAACTGTAAGAAACATAAAAGTAGTAGACACAGTCAATAACATCAAACATAGTGTATTCATAAATCTCCTTGAAATGTAATTAGCAAAGAAGTTGGATTGCATCTTATTTAACTATAGTGAACTTCAGAATTAATGTAACATTCCACAACGGGCGAGGGGACCTCTCCCCTACGCTCGCTGGTCTCCGTCATCGGTGTACGGTGTGAAATGTCTCATAAATTGTTAACTTTACTATAATCAACTTAATTGAAATTACTTTTGCTTAGTCTTGGGATCAATAATTGATTCAACAATCTTTACCATTTCCGAGGCAGGCAATGGACTGGATAGGAAAAAATGGATACCTGAACTTGACCAGTTAAAGGCATGGGTCGGTCCACGACGGTATTTTCTGACAGGCGTGTCACCAATCGTAATTACCTCTCCACCCCTATTCCGACCATCACGGTTCTGACCCGTGTCAATCGTTTCAAACAGATTAAAATCCAACATACCATCTGTATATTTCAATTGAATTGGGTGGCTACTACGGAATTGGTGTTTATGTAAACTCTGAAGTTGAAAACCTTTAGGTAGGTACTGGGGTTTGATTAATTTTCCCGTGAGTACTTTTTGAGCTTCATCAAGCGTGATTTCGGGTATGTTTCGACCCGGTGCACGACTAATCTCCTCTTGTATGCTTTTGAATCTTGCATCCACAGCCTTCGTATCAAAACCGATACGTGTATATACGAACATATTTCTTCGCACACCTGCCGAGTCGAAATCTTCAACACGTAGTATGACACTATTCTTGCGTGCAAAATAGATATGTTTTGTCGGACGACTGGGATATTTAGGTCTAATGATTAAGAGGTCCGCTTGATGACCAGCAATTTTTTCTCCCCAGGGACGTCTTTCTATCTTATAGTTCTGTGCAATTAATTCCACCTCTTTTGTGGAGAATTGGCTTCGCTGTCGTTCCCACCTAAACTCTCTGTCTCTTCTACGTCTATCCCTGTTCCTATCATTGGTATCCCGATCTCCTTCACGTCCTTGATCTGTTGATAGTGTACTCTCTCCACCAACAGTGGGTAAAACCTTACGGTATGAATCCTTCAATGACTTATGTATGACGACCTCTTCAAGTGTCCGAGAACCGAATATCTTTAGACGGACGCCAACATAACTTATACTCCGTTCTGCTTCCGCTATCTCTTTAAGCACAGGAACATCAGCATGTACAGAACATGTTAGTAATAACAGACATCCAAATGCTGTTAAGCAAAATACATATACTGATTTAGTTAACATAGGTTCAACCAAAGAATTTATGGTGAAATATGTAATTATGTTTACACATCTTCTGTAGGAGGTCAGTTAACATATTTCCGGCCGATTCCCGACTGAACGGTTTGATAGTCGGGAAGCGGAGTTACCTCCTACAGGAAAGAATGTAAAATTAATTCTATGTTCTACCATAATCCCGCACTAATCTCCCAAGTAAAGATTAAGCAATGTTTCAGTGTCTTCGCTGAAATCCTCAGTGTATGTTGGAGGATCACTGATGGGGGAAGCTACGTTTGATTTCAAAGGACTATGCTCTGCCTGTTCTGATTGAAGTCCAAAGTAGAAATCAAGGAGGCCATCAGATTGCGGTGCGGGGGAATATGTAAAGAAAAAAACCGCAACAAGGATGCAGACTGTAGAAAATGCAGTCGCACCAACAGTGAAAGGACGAAATAGCCAACGTTTGAAGACTGATACGAATCTTTCACGGGGTAACACATCCATTTCCTGTATCTTCGTTAAAATAACGTCCTTCATGGATGGGACAGGATGGACAAGGTCGGCAATACGTTGCTGGTTTTCGCTAAAATCTGCCAGTAACATTTTGCACTCTTCACATTCTCGGAGGTGTACGTTCACCTTTTCACGCAGTGGCGGTGCCAACTCGTTGTCTAAATATGCCGATAGATGTTTCTGAATACTTTGATGTTTCATTTTTCAAATATAAAAGATATGTGATGAATGATCACAGTTCTGGTTTTCAGTCAAGAAGGACCTCTACCAATCAATACGTTCAAGTTCTTGTCGCAAAGCTTTTCTGGCTTCATGTAAACGGGATTTGACTCGCCCAAGTGTACAGTTCAGAATCTCCGCTATCTCTTCATAAGATAGTTCACGTAATTCACGTAAAATTAATATTGTTCTATAACTTTCTTTGAGTTTTCCAAGGGCAGCATGTAGTATTTCGGTCTGTTCGGTTCGCAATACTTCCTGTTCAGGTGTTACAGTATCAAGTGGAACCCAAGGTTGTGTGTCATCTATCTCCATCGGGTCTGTTTTTCTACGTTTTTTCTGGTCGATCACATTGAGACACTTGTTCTTTACGATTTTGTATAGCCAAGTTGAGAATCGTGATCTGAACTGAAACTTATGTATGTTTTGCCAAACGGAAAGGAAAACATCTTGTGTTGTATCCTGTGCATCCTCGCGATGTCCCAACAAACCGTAGGCAATATTGTAAACCCAGTGTTGGTATTGAACAATCAAGGTTCCCATCGCAGCAGAATCTTTTTCTTGACAACGCAAGATTAATTCGCGTTCTTGTTCGGTATCAAATTCTTCCACTTGGACTATTTCCGAGTAGGTTTCCATATCAGCGGCTATTGTAATAGTCATTTATCTCCTCCAGTATTCCTAAACTATTTCCTGTATCTTCTGTTCTTTTTTCACTTTTAAACCTTATGACATTGCCATTTCGGAAAAGTTCGGATTTTCTTTCGGAGATGTGTTAATTTCTTGTCATACTGCTGTTCGGTTTACCGGGTGTCATTTTTACAACTTGGAAAGCACCAGTAGCATTTGGATAACGTCCTATGGCGGTATCTCTCTCCAGTTGTTCAAAAGTAATCGTATCTAACACTTGATTACCACGTTCATCTGTATCTAACAGCATAACAGTTTCACCGTTTCTGGACAACTTAAAATTTGCATGCAGTCCTTCTTTTGCTTTACCATCTTCATCTAACCATACAATCAAATACCCTTTCGGTGGAATCATTGTATTATCAGGAAATCTCCATTTCTTAGGATTGTCCATTTTATCTGTAAGATACATGCCTGTAAGCACAACAGTTTTATCTGTGACATTGTGTAATTCAAGCCAATCTTCATGATCTCCCTGTGGGTCAACAATACTCTTCGTATTGGCAGCCATGAGTTCGTTTATTACAACGGTTACTTCATCTGCCTGTGGTGCGTCGACTCGGTAATGTGCTGCACCAAACTCAGCGCGTGCTGGGAAAAAGGTCGTTGTGCCATGGGATTTTACCGCACTCGCCTCAACATAATAATAAACGACTGTTCCTGCTGGGAATTCTGGAATTTTACCGATATAATTATTTTCTTTCTTTGACATTACAACGTGATCAAAAGCTGCATGTAGATCGGTACCATAATGTAATTTAACCGCATCAACAGTAACAGCATCGTCTATTCTTGCAGTGATTTCAACGGTCTGTTCTGTTAAAACTTTCTTAGGAGCACTGACTGAGAGTATCTTATCATCTATTCTTGTAGTGATTTCAACGGTCTGTTCTGTTAAAACTTTCTTAGGAGCACTGACTGAGAGTATCTTCGGTGTAGGCTTGTTCAATTCTGGATGATTCTTTAGAAACTCTCGTCTCTTGGTTACAAACTGTTTAAAACTCGGTGCACGTCCTCCTTGTTCTCCATCAATACTGTTACCAAAATCTTCATAACTGTATAACTTCTTGTCGTCTTCTCTCACCTCTTCATCAATGAGATTATGGTATTCGGTAATGACAGGTTCTAACGCCTCCCAATTGAGCCATTCATCAACGACAGTATTTACATGAGCGATGTACCGAGCTTTCCATTCGGGAATATTAAGCAATCGACTAATAGCAGGGCGCCTATCGTTGTCAATATGTGTTGTAGGAGATACCATCCCAGAAGTTAATTCTCCCCATGACCATCCACCAGGGCCACCGCCAGGTCTACGAGCAGGAGGCGCGCCGCCACCGGGAGTACCAGTAGGTCTATTAACGTTGGGAGGACCACCTCCACCCCCACGCCGTTCACGACCAAATCGAAATGTTTCGTTGTTGTCATGCGAAATGAGATGGAACCTTCGATCCACATCCTGATAAATGGAGAAATCTCCACCTTTATGGATATAACTGTCATCATCCATAAAGACATTAGACACTGCCAACTGCCATAGCGCACGGTCCACATTGAATACTTTTGGTAATTCTGTCACCAATTTCTCATTAGGTGTCTTTGCATCAAGCATTTCACAGAGTGCAATGAGATCTGTCCAAGGATCGTCAACATTAGCTGTTTTCAGTTGATAATTTCGTTCATAGTTTGCAGCACTATCTCCAGCTACAGTTAACGCGCCGCCACCAGGCCCCACCTTCCAACGTACACCTTCCCGTGTACCGAACCACTCATCCAAAAAATCTTTGTTAAATTGTTGTAAATTGATGTAGACACCCCAATTCTCACCATTGATAACCAATTTCACTAAATTAGTTTTCATTGCTGGCATGTAACCCCGTGCAATGCGATTGTAAAGTACTTCACGTAGGAAAGACGCATCAACATGTCCATTTAGCAAGTTCAGTGTCTTATATCCATACAGACGTTGGTCATCATCGCCGTAATCTATTGCAACATTGAAAGACTTTTTCGGGGATCGGACAGTAAAGTAGGATGATGTGCCGCGAGCGCGAACACCTACATCTGAATATACCTTACCATCAACGACTAATTCCGCTGGTACCTCCACATCAGTTCTGTAGAAAGCATTTAACTGAGCATACCAATCCTCATCGTGAAAACGTAGGTATAATGTGCGAAGTGTCCCCGCATCATACAACCCCGGAGAATCTGTCGGTGCTGTTGCTTCACTTGACTTCAAATCTGTTTGAATATCACCTGTTGGTGTTCCCGCGCGTTGTTCGGGTGAATACGCTTCACCGCGAGACTCAAGTGCTGCTTTTCTTTCATCCCCCGTTAATTTACCATCTTTATCTGTATCAAACTTTGCAACAATTTTTACCGCTGGTGAAGGTCCGCGTCTCCCTCCTCCCCTACCAGTTTGTGGAGGAGGCGCACCGACATTACCCGGGGGAGGTACACCGACAAAACCTGGGGGAGGTCCGTCCGTACTATTGGTAGTCAATCTCTTAATCTCTTCAGAGGAAAGTTTGCTACCCGACAATGTTTCTATATTCTTAACCTGCTGCATAAGCTGATTCTCGTCAGCACTAAGCGTACCATTACCATCAAGATCAAACCTTTTCTGTTCTTCTGAGAGTGATATTTTTTCTCCATTCTCCTGCGCGGATACGAACATGCCAAAATGAAACAGTAATCCGACAAATACTACATAAGTTATTTTTTTCATTATTTTCACTCCTTTAAAAATGTTAAGCCTGAAATATATTAAAAATTAAGACACTGTAATGGTATCAAGGTTCGTAATTTATTCCTTATCTAATCTGACATCAGTAATTTTACTATGTGCGGAAAGTTCACTATAGAAGTTCGTCCAAGCATCAGGATTGTTAAGTTTTACTCGGAAGTTCAATTCGACCACTTGTGATTTTTTGATGCGTTTGTCGATCATACGTTCTTGAATAACATACTTGTCAAAAATAGCACGATAGACGGTCTCCGATAATTCACCCGGTAATAGACGAAACTCAAGCGTAAAATCACTACCCTTGTCAAAATGCTGATTCCAGTAGTACATGCCAAGGATAATAATACCAATCAGAAATGTGGCAAGAATAGCAACGACTGGCTTGCCAGCACCCACTGCCATACCCATGGCTAATGCATAAAAGACGAACCCAATGTCACGCGGATCTTCAATCGCGGTACGAAAGCGAATTATTGAGAGTGCTCCGACAAGACTAAAAGCACGTGCAATGCTTTCACCGATAATCACCATCACTACTGATATAATCATGCAGAGGATTATGAGTGTATCGGTAAACGACTTTCGTGGAACTTTGGCATGAGTCCACTGATAGATTAGAACAATAAACACACCCAAAGCAAAGGACAAGAGTATCCTGAGCGCATTTCCTCCAAGCGAGATAAGCGACGGTATTGTAATGAAATCTGACAAAATATCTAATCCAGAAAGTTTTACAGAATTATTATTTGAAAAAGGAAAAGTCCAAATCAATTTTTGGATTCTATCAAATTAAGACAGGATAGTCAAGAAATTGTTGGAAAAACGTGTCACGCTTTCTCTTGACGTATAAGAGGACCGATGAAAAATGCTGATGAAAGCAGGATGAGAAATGCATAGGGTGCTGCCTCGGCAAACATCGCTTCCTGTGTGTAGTCAAATGCATTGAATGCCAACGTTTCATATTCAGTTGGTCTTAAGAGAAACATAAGGGGTAGTTCCTTCATCGTTGCAAGAAAAACAAGAGCAACAGATGTTAGCATACCGCGCGAAAGAAGGGGTAGAATCGTCCTAATAAACGCTTGAAAAGGCGAACAACCGAGTGATCTCGCAGCCTCCTCAATATTCGGAGATGCTTGGTATAACGAACTACGGACAGGACCTATCGCCTCGGCAAGGAAATGAAGAATACATGCATAGATAAGTACCAATATCGACTCACTACCACCTATAACAAATATGATGGATAACGCAAAGGCAAGTGGGGGTATGGCGTAAATTACATAAGGAATTCGTTCAAGCACATTCGCCATGTGAGAGCGATACCGTAAACCAACATATACAAACGGGACTGCTAACATCGCACAGATTACTGCGGAGGGAATAGCAATACCTAACGAACCTATAAGTGCTTCAAAGATAGTATCTAACGCTGATACATCAAATCCTCTAAATAGCCATAGCATTACACTCGCTACTGGGATTCCAACGGTTGCCATAAAGAGTAAAATCAAGTAAAGATAACCAACTTTCCGCCATCCACCGAGTAAAATCATAGATTGATTTCGAGATGTGCCGTGTCCAGCGCGGTGTAATGTTATCCCTTTTAGTAATCGTGATTCAAGGAAAAGCAAACAACCCGTAAAAGCAAGAAGCATTAACGCAAGCCATGCTGCATAGTTGTGAGCATACGTTAGGCTATATTCAACGTAAAGCGCGTAACTGAATGTCTCAAACCGCATCAATGATACTACACCGAAATCACCAATCACATGTAGAGATATTAGCAACCCTGAAGCGTAGAACGCAGGACGGAGTTGCGGCAGAACAACATGAATGAATACACGCCATTTATTGTAACCAAGACTGCGCGCAGACTCCTCAAGACTCGTATCAAGTCCTAAAAGGGCTGCACGTAAGTTGAGAAAAAGGTAGGGGGTTGTATAGAAGGAGAGCGCGATTAAAGCACCCAAATAACCGCTTAACCGTGGGATGCTTATACCAAATACCCATGCGAAAATGCCGTTATTACCACCCAACGCCAATAAGGCATAAGCTATTACATAACCAGGTATGGCTAACGGCAACGCGCAAAGAACACTGAATATACGTTTGAAACCTAAGTCAGAACGACTCGTCAACCATGCAGCAGGTGTAGCAATCAGGATATTAACTATTAATACACCAACAGTCAGCAAAAGTGTGTTGAGGAAAAGATCAACATTACGCCAACGAAACAGATTTACGTATAGTTCCGAACTCTCAACATCAAACGCTTTTGCTATCAGATAACCTACAGGAAATAAACCACCAATGCTAACAACAGATGCGGGAACGAAGAAATACCATCTATGCCTAACAAGGTCAGATATTCTCTGCTTATCAATGAGTCCTCTCAACACAGCAGCTAACAAATTCCACCTTACCTACAGTATTTCTACGCGGCGAAGAAGTTTAATCGTTCCCTCAAGATCATCCATCTCATTTAAGTCAAACTTCGGAACTATTTTCATGAGTTCTTCTAACGGCAACAGATTAGCATTTGGGATAACCCCTTCTATTACTGGATACTCAAATACTTCACTTACAAAATACTGCTGCGCTTTTGCTGAGAGGAGATACTGAATAAATTTAATTGCGGTTTCCTGTTTATCACTACTTTTTAGGAGCCCAATACCTGCAATATTAACAAGATTTCCAGGATCCTTGGCTTTGAAGAAAGTCTGTTCCACAGGAAACTTTGAATCACTTTTCTTGAAACGGAATAGGTAGTAATGGTTTGGTAGACCAACATCAATCTCTCCGGCTGCCAAAGCCTCAATAATCGGTGTATTCTTCGGATATGACTTAGCCCCATTCGCTTTCATATCCCGTAACCATTTTTCGGTGCGTTCTTCGCCAACTTGACTCCGCATTGCTGTTATAAATGCTTGAAATGAGGCATTTAGTGGTGCCCATCCCACTTTTCCCTTCCATTTCGGCTGCGTCAAGTCAAACACACTTTCTGGTAAGTTTTCTTTGGTAACACGTTCAGGTGAATAGGCAAGCACCCGCGCTCTACCACTCGTAGCAATCCAATATCCATCTTTGTGCCGGAAGGTGTTTGGAACTTTTTCAAGTACCGATTGTGGCAGTTTAGCGAACAATTCATCCTTGGTAACAGAGCCAAGTGCCCCCGCATCTTGAGCCAAATACAGATCCGCAGGACTCCTTGCGCCTTCCGTTTTCAGTTTAGATGCTAACTGAGCAGTATTGGCATAAGAAACCTTAACTTCAATCCCGGTATCCTTCTCAAACTGTTGTATAATCGGTTCAACAAGACTCTTACTCCGTCCTGAATATAGAGTAATCGTCTCAGCATGAACCATACCTGGCAACATCATCATTAGTAAAGTAAGCATAGTTGCGTAAATGACAATGCCTCGGTTTTTAGACATATTTCTCTCCCTTTCCTGTTTTTGTGAGTTTACCATAGCACACCCTAAATGCTTCTGCTGTGATATTGAGACTCATTTTCATATTACCTAACTTTATCTTCGTTCCTCATCATTTATTTTGTTGAATATATTACAACCAATTTTGAGATTTGTCAAGTCTATTTTTTTATTGTCTCACAGGTGCGTAAAGTTTTTGGCATTAACCCACATATTCATTGTAGGCGGTGAAT
>JAAXGN010000164.1:19288-23694 GCA_012267415.1 Candidatus Poribacteria bacterium
TATTTTGCCAAATACTTTACACACTCCTGTTATGCTTGACAAATAAGACAAAATAAGGTAAGTTAATAATGTCAAACAAAAACCTACTTTTCATAGTATATCTGGAGCGAATTAAACCTTGAAAGCAATTGTCATTAAACTATTACCCGACAAACGACGCGAAAAAATCCTCGTAACCGATTGGAAAGAACCCTCATCTCCCGTCCGAAACGAAGTATTATGCGATACCGTCTTTACCGGTCTAACCAACGGTACAGAACGTAATCAGTTGATTGGTGGCAACTATGCGCCATCTGATGAAAACTTACCATGTGGAGGTGGATATCAAAATGTAGGACGTGTCATAGAAACGGGTCCTGATGTAACACATCTTCAGGTTGGAGATATGATCTATGCCAGTGTTGATCATGTCGAAAAGTTCACAATCGCAGAGAACGGATTATTGCTAAAACTCCCTGAAGATATTGATCCTGCAGAAGCTGCGCTATTTGGTATAGCAGGGGTAGCAATGCACTGTTGTCGGCGTGTTGATCCGCGTATCGGCGAGAGGGTTCTGATCGTTGGACAAGGATGTATCGGTATTTTTGCTTCTCAGATTGCTTATGCTATGGGTGCACGGGTTTCAGTATGCGACATTGAAGAATCCCGTTTAGAAGAGGCACGGAAAATTGGTGTCGCTGAAAAGATACTGAACACCAGCGGAGATGTCTGGAACACACAGATTGAAGAGGGTGGATATGATGTTGTCATGGATTTCGCTGGGTCAACCGATCTTGTCACGCCAATGATACGTGCATGTAAGAACCGCGGACGGTTGCTATTAGTCGCTGGACGGTTTGATGTCAATTATACCTTTAACGTAGCACAATTCAAGGAAATTAGTATCCTACATTGTAGTCATTTTAATCGGGATGATTTGGATAATCTTTGTCGGTTTCTACGGCAAGGTTCTATTAAAATCGCGCCTCTGATTCGTCATAAGGTGCGTCTCAATGAAGTTTCCCAAATATATCGCTGGTTACGTGATGAACCGATGCGATTGCTCGGGACAGTATTTGAATGGTAGTAGAGTAAACACATTATTTGAGTGAAAAAGGAGTCTTTATGTCAGACGTTAGATTAGGATTCATCGGTACAGGTGGAAATATGAACCGCCATCTACGCGAACTAACACAAATTGGCGGCAGCAAATTCGTCGCCTTCTGCGACATTGTAGTTGAGAAAGCCGAACATGCTGTGCAACAGTATGGAGGCAAGGCTTATGCCAACTATAATGAAATGCTTGCAAAAGAGCAATTGGATGCAGTGTATATTTCAATACCCCCATTTGCACACGGTCCGCCTGAAAAAGCAGTCATCGCTGCAGGTCTACCGATGTTTGTTGAAAAGCCTGTCCACATGGATGCTGACGAAGCAAAAGAGATCGCTGCCGAGATTGAGGATAAGGGAATCATCACTGCATGTGGATATCAGGAACGGTATCTTGATATTATTGACAAAGCACAGGAACTTCTTGCTTCTCGGCGTGTCGGTTTCTTCATGGGGTATTGGATGGGTGGTATGCCAGGTGGTTGGTGGCGTGAAAAGGCAAAATCCGGTGGGCAACTCATGGAACAGACGACACACGAATTTGATATGGCACGTTATCTCTTTGGGGAAGTCAAAACCGTCTATGCTGTCGCAAGATATGACCTTATTCCCAATACCGACTATGATATAGAAGAAGCGTCCGCAGTTTCTCTACAATTTGAAAGTGGTGTGTTTGGCATCATGTTTTCTGCCTGTTTTACAACCAGTGGACTCAGACGTTCTGGGTTAGACATTTTCTGTGAAGACGGTTCCATTGAGTACCACTTACGACGTGCGCTTGTACTATCTACATCAGAAGGGAAAACTGAGTGGAAACCTGAAAACAATTGCACCATTGATATGGATAGCACCTTTATTGAAGCTGTCCGCACAGGTGATGGAAGTGCCATTCGTTCACCGTATCCTGATGCTGCAAAAACTGCTATACTGTCAATAGCAGCAAACCAATCTTTGGAGACAGGTGATCCTGTTCATCTGGTGTGAAGCAAGGTTATATCATAACCCAATCGTGAAGCAATAAGACTTGATTTCACAGTTAAAAGAACCTTGACAACTTTTGAGAAATATCAGTTGAGATATTTGTCATACTCACGTTTTATTTTCTATACTTCGGTAAATCAAGGAATTTGTAAGGATCTATACCACCATCGGGAAGTTCATAAACGGTAATACCTGACACTTTTGGGTCATTTTTTATGTCTGTCCGTTCAAAACGTTGTTTATCAAGATATAAAGAAAACCACTTCTTAGCAGTTTCTCCATCACCCATGACCCGCCCCGGATACCGTCGTCCTACTAAATTTGTGTCTCCTTCTTCAATGGTAACCCATTTCACGTAAATCACACCAGATATAGTCGGATAGACGAGACCATTCTCACCAAACATAGCACCTTTCGTCTTAATGCCTTGTTTCCATAGTTTAACTTCAACTCGGACTAACAACTCATGCTCTGGTGTGGCATTATCCCAAATCTGTTCCTGAATCGGATAATCAGCAGGGACTTCAGGATAAGCACCGAAACCAAAGGGAGATAGATTGGCTTCCATGAGTACTTTTTTGGCGTCTTTAATGTCCGATTCTGCACCTTTAGATTTGCTGTATTTTCTGATTAACAACTGAAGTGTCTGTATTGCACCATCAACATCTTTAAGAAATTTGTGCTGTATCTGCGCTTTATTCTTGAGTGCCTGTGGGGCACGTTTACTCTGTGGGTAGCGGTTCGCAAAGTTATCATAAACTTCTACCGCGTGTTCAAATTTCTCTGCTTTCTCAAAGCTCTTTGCTAACATGAGTTGTGCGTTCTGACTCAATTTTAGATGTGAAAATTGGTTAACGATAGTTTCAAAATGGAGTTGTGCCGTGTCATAATCTTGCTTGTGAAAACTATGGCTTCCGAGGCGATATCGTGCCTCCGCAGCTTCATCACTGGTGGGTGCTTCAGCAATAACCGCTTCATAAGTATCAATCCCTTTATCAGATTGATTCATGTGTTCAATGTAGAGTTTACCGATAGCGAGTTGTGCTTTACGGGCATTAGCAGTACCGGGTTTGGTACTAATTATGCTTTGGTAAACTTCTATTGCACCACTGTAATCCTTTGCTTCGACTAATTTCTCTGCATTGTGTATTACACCACCAGATAAACAGCCGATTGGCAGTATTGTTATGAGAACCAGAATAATCAACAGACAATATTTCATATATTTCATGGTTTTTCTCCTTACAAAGAACATAGTAACAGACAGTTTAGAATATAGTTCTAAAAGATGGATAGACATGTGTGCAAACAGATGTTATCATAAAAGGTAAATCCACTATTATAAATTGATACTTCAACATGTCGTAGCGTGACAGCATCAGTAACGACTTATGATTGTGCGGATGTGCTGTCCTGTGTTCACATCCCAAAGATGTACTTCACCTGAACTGCAAGTCGCGATCGTCTTACCATCCGGATTGAACTCTACAAGATGTATACCATAGCCACTCATCTGTTTTGAAAGTATGTGGAGTTGTTGTCCTGTGTTCACATCCCACAAGATAATAGCGTATCCACTATGACAAGCAATAATCTTTCCATCCGGACTAAATGTCACACCAAAGAGTTGACCATGTACAGATCTACTGAATGTTTTAATTTGTTGTCCTGAGTTCACATCCCACAGACGAATACTTAAATCTCTATCTCCACTTGCGAGTGTTTTCCCATCTGGACTGAATGTCACGGACCAGACATCGTCCGTATGGCCTTTAATTGTTTGGATGAGTTGTCCTGTATTCACATCCCACAGTCGAATGATATTATCACATCCTGCAGCAATAATCCTGCCATCTGGACTAAACGCTACACTTCTATTACGTCGATTCGCAAGCCCAGAAAATGTCTGTTGACGTTTACCTGTATCCACATTGAACAGATGGAGGATCCTTTCCGAGTTCCAACTTGCGAGCATATTTCCATCCGGACTAAACAATACTCCAGAGACCGCTGATCCCTTCCGTCTCTTGATCGTTTGAATAAGTTGTCCTGTGTTTACATTCAGTAGTTGATTGGTAAAGTACGTACTAGCACTTGCGAGCATGATTCCGTCCGGACTAAACGACACGCTCCATGCGCGACCTGTATGTCCTTTGAGCAGGTTAGGTTTGTCATAAGTTTGAGTATTATAAAGCAGAATTCCCTTGGTAGTCGCAACCACGAAACGGGTGCCATCTGGAGAAAACTCTATATCCCTGATACGGGTCTTCCCAACACTCACTTCCGCGCCGTCGTGGAAATCTCCTTGCTGCGGATCATCCAGCGGATCCTCCATT
>JAAXGN010000150.1 GCA_012267415.1 Candidatus Poribacteria bacterium
GAATTGAAGTCGCGATTCGGAGATCGCTCCTACCGGGGTTACCTGCGTAACCGTGTAATTCCTAACGAAATAATCGATTGACTCTATGCACTGTTATTCAAGCGAAATGGTTTACATGACTAAAAAGCATCTGTCCAATCTTCGTTATGACCCTCTTTTGAATGTAGAAAGTCATCTTTCGATGCCATCAGTTGAAAGTTGGAAGCGTTAATATGGAAGTTAATATCTGGAGCGGTTGATTGACACGGCTTGTTATGCTGCTTAAATCTACGAAACCGGACTTTAAGGGAAGGTCAGGTGGAAGGTGTTGTGTTCCGTGGGCGCAGTTCATCGATTGGGAAGGTTAAAGCTGACTCGAACATCCGTTCCGCCAAATGAGTTCGGTTCCATTTTCACCTCGTCCGATAGTTGTTCTACCATGTAGATTCCATGTCCCCGTTCACGATCAGGCGCTCGTCGTTGGTATATTTCCTTGAGTTTTTCCGTAGTTAACCAATCCCCTCTGTCCTGCATACCTTTGTCGCTGACAACAATATCAAGTTGATGGTCGTTCACATCAATGCTGATAGCGATTCCCGTGTCGTCGCCTTCCGATCCGTGCTCGATTGCATTCCCGCAGATTTCATCAATCGCAAGTTGAATGTCCGCAATGCGCTGTTGGCAGAATCCGAGTTGCTGAGCCAATTGTTTGAGAAGGGCGAGAACCGGCTCGATATACCACAAACCGCTGGGCAACTGGATTTCAATATGCTTTTGTCCCATGTCTTTACCGCAAGTTTTAGCGCAAAAAATGAGTTGTCGCTCTGGTTGTAATGCATATGTTGCCGCCACGGAAACAAGTTCGAACCAACCAATTGGAACAATCGTGCCTCGAAAAACCGTGTATTCAGGCTTTGGTTCAACGTTGAATCACGCGTGTCATCGAACACGTATCACGATCAATATGCTGCGGTGCATGAACGTTTATAGGCTATCTAGGGAATTGTGACTCGGCGTCAAAAGGCTGTAATCGCGCTGTTTTCCGACTCATAGATTTCGACGACGCTAGAAGCGCCGGTGAGATCGAAAGTTCGTTTGATGTTGTCCGAAAGCCCGCACACTTTTACATCACCGCCTCTTTGGCGTATTCGCTTTGCCGCACCAACTATCGCTCCGACACCCGTGCTGTTGATATGATCAACATTTCCCATGTTTACGATGATTTTTTGAGTTTTGCTCATGAGAAGATCTTCCAGGGTTTCTCGCAAGTCGGAAGCCACATAGCTTCCAAGGTCTTCTTGAACTTCAATAACGGTTACATCGGAATTTTCTCGAACGGTCATTGGCCTGTTTCCCATTTTAAATTTCCTCTTGCCACACTAAATTTCGTAATATATCTTCATCAGATATTACCCGCCTATTGTAGCAGAAACGGAACAATAAAGTCAAAGCAAATCAAACTTGCGGTTTATACAAATTCAGCGAAATTGAGAGGAAATTTTTTGTTTGCAAACAGTCATCAAACGAGCGAATCGCGATAGACATCCCACTGCAATAGTTAGTCCTTCTCACTATCCATTCGCTTGATCCTTCACTATCCGTTCAGTTGATCGCTCCCATGGACAATTGAAATCTGACTCAATTGCTTTAATTGAACAAAAGATTGCTGTTGCAAGTCATTATTTGCGTATGCTATACTATACAAGTTTTAACCGATTGTGGGCGGTAATGACCCTATCCTGAGGATAGAACCATGACAAAGGAGGAGTCTGGTTGAGTTAGATTTAGAATTATTTTTCGTTTTCGGATGAAGCCAGATAAGTTGATGAACGAGGATTCACATAAAGAAGGGGAAACTTTAGATCGAGATACTAACGTGATGGAAGCAGCAACCGATACTTCGGAAAGCCTTCAGGAAGAGTCTCAAGGCGACCAACCGGAGGGCAGCGTGCAGAGCGCCGTTGAGGAAGATGCCTCGACAGGTGACAAGGAGGACATTGACGCTTCAGAATATGTGGAGGAAGATTCCGCTGTTTCTCCAGAAGCCGCTGCGCTTAGCGAAGTCACGGAGGATTCTCAGCAACCGGTCTCCGACACGCCAACTCCAGACAATGAACCAGATACCGGTGCATCTCTGTTGAGCGACGAGTCTCTCGAAAAGGCGTATGACAACTCCATCAAAGCGTTTACCGAGGGGCAGATTGTTAAAGGCGCGGTGGTGGAACTTAGTCGTGACGAAGTCATGATTGACATAGGGTTCAAATCCGAAGGATACATTCCGTCATCCGAGTTTGAGGCGACCGAAGATGGTATGCCCCAAGTGCAGGTGGGCGAAGAAATTGATGTATACATTGTCCGGAGGGAAGATGCCGACGGTCAGCTTATTCTTTCAAAGAAACTCGCCGACCAGACTCGAATTTGGGATGAGGTCGCCGAGGCATGTGAAAAGGGACAGACAGTTGAGGGCAAGGTCGTCGAGAGAATCAAAGGCGGACTGCGTGTCGATGTCGGGTCCTTGCGAGCGTTTCTTCCTGCCTCACAGATAGAATTGCGTCCGATTCCAAATCTGGACAAATACGTTGGGACGACGCTTGAACTCAAGATAGTTAAACTCAACAAACGGCGTCATAACATTGTGTTGTCCCGACGGGCGTTGCTGGAAGAGGAACTCGTCGCACGCAAAACGGAACTCCTTGGTGGTCTCGAGGTCGGACAGACCCGAACCGGGGTTGTCAAGAATATCACTTCTTTCGGCGCATTTGTTGATTTGGGCGGCATTGATGGTCTCCTCCACAAAACCGATATGTCGTGGAAGAAGGTAAATCAGCCTTCTGAAATCGTTTCCATCGGCGACGAGATTGAGGTGCTCGTCATTGGTGTGGACCACGAAAAGGAGAAAGTGTCATTAGGGTTAAAACAAAAGACGCCAAATCCTTGGGAGGGTATCGAGGAAAAATACCCCATTGGCTCCACCGTCAAAGGGAAAGTGGTCAACATCGTCAATTACGGGGCATTCCTGGAGTTGGAAGAGGGCGTTGAGGGGCTTATTCACGTCTCGGAAATGTCGTGGACACGGCGCAATGTCGCACCTTCCAAGTTTGTGACAAAAGATGACGAGATCGAGGCCATTGTTCTTGATATTACCAAATCTTCGAGAAGGGTTTCTCTCGGGCTTAAGCAGTTAGAGCCCAATCCGTGGGAACTTCTTGAAGAGAGATATCCGATTGGGACAAAGATTACGGGTCGAGTACGCAACCTCACCGATTTCGGCGCATTCGTGGAAATCGAAGAGGGAATTGACGGACTAATTCACGTCTCGGATCTCTCTTGGGTCAAGCGCGATGTACATCCGCGTGAGATTTTGAAGGAGAGCGACGAGGTCGAAGTCGTGGTCTTACAGATTGATCCCGCCGAACAACGCGTGTCGTTAGGGTTGAAACAGGTCGAACCAGACCCTTGGTTGCAAGTCCCCGAGAAATACAAGATTGGCTCCGTGGTGACCGGCGAGATCATGAACTTGACGAGTTTCGGTGCATTTGCCAAGCTGGAGGATGCCGTTGAAGGTCTTGTCCACATTTCGGAACTAGCCGACCGAAGAATTGAAAAGCCGGAAGAGATTGTCTCGATTGGCGATCGATTGGACTTAAAAGTAATTCATCTTGATGTCAACGAGCGTCGGATCGGTTTAAGTTTGAAAGCCGCGCTAGCCGAGCAGGAACGGGCAACAACGGTTCAGTATCAAGAGGAACAGACCGAGAGTAGCGAAGAAGAACCGTCAACATTAGGCGCTTTGCTCAAAGAGGAATTAGATAAGCCAAATTCGGATAGCTGATTCCCTAACTGCAACAGTACGATAAGGGATTTTCAAAACCTGTCATTGCGAATTCTTCAAAATTGATCCCACCTTCTTTATGGCGCGTCCAAGTGGGACAGCTTGGATTTCATAAACCATCGGGTACGGCATGTGACGAATTTGTCAGGTTCAGGTTTTAATGGACGATTAACGGCTTAATATTTCAGTGAACCGTTCGGCTGCTGTCTATGCCCATGCGCTTATCTTTGCATTGACCTGCCCCGCAAGGCTGCCATTTGGATGTCGTGTCCCACCTCATTCTGTTTTCAATCCTCGCCTACGCACAACCGGTTGATGAAAACCCTTCCAGCTGATCACGACAAGTCTGCCTGTCTCATATTTGACCCCAGATTCTCAATAAATCGTGTGAACTTTCGGATATTCTCGTTTGACCGTTCTGCGTTTGACAGCGGTAGATTATTCATGCGTATGATCGAACATCCGCATATTTTGAGGCATTCAAATGACCAATTAACCGAAGTCAGAATCAAGATAAACTGTCCGCCGAGAAAAGCGGCCCATAATCAACATCGGAACAATTTCGGAGAATAGACTTTACACCTTGAGGGTAGTGTGGAAAAGCATCTTCCATCCTTCCAATCCTATTCATCACTGGTAGACTCGGGAGAAAAACTCTAATACTAAATCTTGCTTACTACATCCTCCAATAAAACATACGGGGAGATACAAATTGAGCCGAAACTATTTATTTACATCAGAATCCATAACCGAAGGACATCCCGACAAGGTTGCGGATCAGATTTCCGATGCCGTGCTTGACGCAATTATCTCGGAAGACCCGATGAGCCGCGTTGCCTGTGAGACGCTCGTGACAACCGGACTTGCGCTTGTCGCCGGCGAGATTACGACACACGCAACTCACGTCAATATCCCGTCACTTGCCCGAAGTGTTATTCGAGACATCGGCTATGTGGACGCGAATTATGGATTTGACTGCGATCATTGCGCCTTATTGACGGCGATTGACGAGCAATCCCCCGATATCGCAATGGGAGTCGATCGCCGGGGCGCAGGCGATCAGGGCATGATGTTCGGCTACGCATGCAACGAAACGCCGGAATTGATGCCGATGCCCATCACGCTGGCGCATAAACTCACTCGGCGTCTGGCCGAAGTGCGGAAAGCAGGCGTACTTGAGTTTCTTCGCCCGGACGGAAAATCTCAGGTCACGGTCGAGTACCAAGATGGGGTACCCGTGAAAGTGGATACGGTCGTCATTTCTACCCAACACCATCCGGACGTGCCCGACGGGGTGTTGAAGGAGGGCGTGGTCGAAGAGATTATCAAACACGTCATTCCCGACGATCTGCGAAGCGGAGACATCAAGTATCACATCAATCCCACAGGCAGGTTTGTCGTGGGAGGACCGCAGGGTGACGCGGGTTTAACCGGCAGAAAAATTATTGCCGATACGTATGGCGGGATGGGCAGACACGGTGGAGGCGCGTTTTCCGGCAAAGATCCGACGAAGGTTGATCGGAGCGCATGCTACGCGGCTCGGCATGTGGCAAAAAACATAGTTGCCGCCGAACTCGCCGATCGATGTGAAGTGGAGGTCTCCTACGCCATCGGAGTGGAGGAACCCATTTCAATCATGGTTGAGACATTCGGGACCGGCAAAATCGCTGACGAACAGCTCACTGCAATTATTCAGAAGGAGTTCGATTTAACGCCGTATGGAATCATCCAGCGCCTTGATTTGCGAAAGCCAATTTACAGAAATACGGCAAGTTATGGACATTTTGGTCGTGATGAAGCGGGCTTTACGTGGGAATTAACAGACTACACCGATTTGCTTAAATCGGAAGTCGGAATTTGAAGGAGTGGAAATGGACTGCGATATAAAAAGTCGCGATTTGGCAGCAGAAGGAAAACAACGAATTGACTGGGCGGATCGATTCATGCCTGTGCTACGTTTAATTCGCGAGCGTTTCGAGAAAGATCGTCCGTTGGAGGGGATTAGAGCGGCTGCGTGTTTGCACGTCACAACGGAAACCGCCAATCTCATGCGAGCGCTGAAAGCGGGTGGAGCGGAGGTGGTTTTGTGCGCCTCGAATCCATTGAGCACGCAGGATGACGTGGCGGCATCACTCGTCGTGCACGATGAAATACCTGTGTTCGCCATCAACGGCGAAGACACCGAAACCTACTACCAACACATCGACGCCGCCATCAATTCAGGCCCAATGATTACCATGGACGACGGCGCCGATCTCGTGTCTCGACTTCACGGCGAAGACATGAACCCCGCGTTTGTCGAAAATGTGTTTGCGGGCACGGAGGAAACGACCACCGGCGTGATTCGGCTGAAAAGCATGGCGAACGAAGGCGTGCTGAAGTACCCCATTATCGCGGTCAATGATGCCAAAACGAAGCACTTTTTCGATAATCGGTACGGTACGGGCCAGAGCACGTTGGACGGTATCATTCGGGCAACGAATGTGTTAATCGCGGGTTCAACGGTCGTCGTAGCCGGCTATGGTTGGTGCGGTCGAGGATTTGCGAACCGGGCGCGCGGATTGGGCGCAAATGTCATCGTCACCGAGGTCGATGCGCTCAACGCGCTGGAAGCGGTAATGGACGGGTTCCGCGTCTTGCCCATGCCCAAAGCCGTGACCGAGGCTGATGTTGTGGTAACCATCACGGGCGACATACACGTTCTTCGACGCGAGCATTTTGAAGCCATGAAGGATGGCGCGCTCATCTGCAATTCGGGGCACTTCAACGTCGAAATCAACATCGAGGATCTTGAGGAGCTGAGCATCGAAAAGAACGTAGTGCGCAATTATGTCGAAGAGTACACGCTGAAGGATGGGCGCAAACTCCATCTTCTTGGCGAAGGGCGACTCATTAACCTTGCCTCCGCGGAGGGTCACCCGGCAAGCGTTATGGACATGAGTTTCGCGAATCAGGCATTGTCACTTGAATATATCACACAGAACCATCAGAGCCTTGAAAATAACGTCTATGATGTTCCAGCATCTATTGACGATGAAGTCGCAAGGTTGAAATTAGCTGCCTTGGGTGTAGACATTGACGCACTAACAGAAGAACAAGAGAAATACCTCAACTCATGGGAGATGGGGACTTAAGGTTCACTTTGGTCGCTATTGGTACCTATGAAAAAAACTGAAATCTGGGAAGGTACACTTCTACTCATTTCAGCAGTGCTGTTGCTGCCGATATGGTTAGCACGGACAGGTACAATTCAGTTTCCTCCACTAATTTTCACACTCCTTGAGTTCTTACTGTATCCACTTCTGATTGTACTTGCCGTGATACTGGTTCGACGTATACGTCGTATCGTCAAGGCATTCCGAGAAAACAAAAACCGTCCCGGTACATTTTAGTCATACCGATGGAGAGAAAATGGCGATAACAGTTGTTGGGACGGTCACATTAGATACCGTCGAAACACCGCAGAAACGGGTTGAAGATGTACTTGGAGGTTCAGGTGTCTATGCAGCCATCGCCGCAAGTTTTTTTGGAATACCTGTTCGTCTCTTGGGAATCGTAGGGGATGATTTTCCACAGGAATACATAGACGTCATGCAATCCAGTGGAATTGACCTTGAAGGATTAACACAGGTTGAAAATGCCAAGTCCTTCCGCTGGGGCGGTAGATATTCTGAAAACTTCAATGTACGTGATACACTCTTTACAGAGTTGAATGTCATTGCAGATTTCCACCCTGTCTTACCCGATGCATATAAGGATACATCTTTCCTTTTCTTAGCGAATGATCCACCGCAATTACAACTTAGCATCATTGAGCAATCATCAGACCCGAAGCTTGTCGTCTGTGATACCATGGACTTCTGGATCAACGAAGAACGAGAAGCATTAGAGAAAACAATAGAACGGGTTGATATCCTTATACTAAACGATAGCGAGGCACGATTGCTAACCGGAGAGTCTAATCTAATACAAGCAGCGCGAGAAATCCTCTGTTATGGACCAAAACGTGTCATCATCAAAAAAGGGGAGCACGGTGCAATTAGCATCACTGCATCATCTTACTTTAGCGCGCCAGCGTATCCGCTGACAAAGGTAATAGACCCAACTGGGGCAGGAGATAGTTTTGCTGGAGGTTTTATGGGTTATCTCGCTTCAACCGATGATGTATCAGAGCGTTCTATCCGCAAAGCCATGATATATGGAACAGTCATCGCTTCATTTAACATTGAGGACTTCAGTGTCAACCGGCAGCGGACTGTGCAGTTTGAGGAAATTGAGGCGCGTTATCAGGAACTTCAGGAAGCAGCATGGTTTTGATATATCAATGAGTCTCACACTGAGACGTCAAAGAGAAGTTATTTTGAAAACCTATCAACTTTTCAGTAATTTATTATTTGCAGTTAAGATTGGAATTCTTTGAGATTTAAAGTCACCATCATCTGTAATTAATGCAAATCCATTATTTTTGCATATTTCTGTGATCATTTGGTCATTGAAGTCTGAATCACCTTTGGCATATTCATTTAGTAGGTCATCTATTTTCAATGAATCAAAGCCGCTTTCTACTTGTGAACAGTGTTTCAATATCTGTCTAACATCGGCTGTTATGTTTTTGGCAACAGGATCAAAACGGGAACTATTGCGAAACTTTTTGTATTCTTGTTTTTGTTGAGTAATAAGCTTCCATTTTATTCTCGCGTATACGTTAATAAATTCTGATACGACAAGGACATCAATGTAAATCTGGCAATTTGCCTTCAAAATACAGTTAAATACATTGGAATAGGTATTCACGGAAGCATCACCTGGTTTGTGCGGTGCGTACAGATATAACCAGATGTTGGCATCTAAGAATAATTTATCCTTTTCAGTAAAATTGTAGTTACGTACATCTATTGCTTTATATTTCATTGTTTATAGTTTCTTGAATTGCTTTATTCAATTTATTGGTATTCTTGAAGTACAACTTAGCATTGTCAACAACGCGTTTTAGTAGTGCCAAGTCATCTTGTTCTGCGTCTTCAACTTTCAACAGAGAACGAATATGATTCTCATCAAACCTTCCGTACAATTGCCCTATTGCAGCATTCAAAAAAGCCGATGTTAACGCAGTCACATTATGGAAAGAAAGTAGAACTTTCCGATTCGCATTAAGAGCAGTATGGATTCGTTCAAATACCTTCTGACCATCGCTTGAGGCAACACACAAAGGGCTACCTATGACTTCATACATCATTATCCTAATCTCTTCAGACATAGTAAACTCCTTAAAAGATATCTTCAGAATTTAGTTCAGTTTCAAGTGTGTAAGTGTTTAAATCTGCTGTGTTAATTTCCACGCTAACAACTGTACCAGGAAAAGGATATTCTATCAACTTGGTCTGAACTTCACTGTATTTACTTTGCCAATATCCAGTATCTGAGACAATCAGAATTCGACCCCCATTTAAGTCAATAAAATCTTGAAGTAATTTCAAACCCAGACCTCCGGGTAAGCCATTAGGTTTAGTTGAGTTTCCTTCCTTTGTAGCCCAAATTATGGCTTCTTCTGCAGAGAGTTCTTGGTCTGTATAGTTGTTTATATTAGTTCGAATTCCAACTCCTAAATCAGCGACGGTAAAGATAAGTCTTTCCTGTTTCGGGAAAAACTGACCACAACTAAAAACACCCCTGTCTGTTTGAGAATGTAATACTGCATTACTATATATTTCAAAAATACTCTCTCTAAATTTTTTAAGCAGTATGTCTGACATCCCAGGTATCTCAGAACGATTGATAAACTCACTATCAATATAATTTGCAAAATGTCGTTCGTCTGTTATATCAAACCTTTTGTAAGAAATCGTCGTATGCCATTCATCTGGAATTTGTGCGACTCCATAGTGACTAAGAAAACCGTTCTTTGATAGAATCTCTTCAACTGCAGAGTTTATATTAATTAACTTTACCTCATTCAACCTATTTCCCAGGCTATGAAGGATCGCACCAAACACCGCGCACATATCGGCAGCAAACCACTCTGTTTCTCTCATATCAATTATTATTTCATCAAAAACTATCTCTTTAGTATGGTTATATAGAGCAGCTAAACTGTCAAAACTCTCGGCATCATGGTCAATATTGGACTTAAGAAGAATACTCACGTTAATACCTGTTTGCCTAATCGGGATTTTGATTTATACAGTCACATGAAGAATATGACGGATTGACTATGTTAACCTAAGCTGCAACCTATGTAGCATAATCTGTTAGGTTGTGCTGTAAATACACAGCTGACAGTTTACGCTACTAAATATTGTGAATACACTATCGTTTCAACTATAGCATTATTGAGATTTAAATCACATCATATATTACACCAAACTCAACACTATATGCAACCGAAATATACTATTTATCTGTCGTAATATTGGCACAACCTAAATCACATGCACTGCACGATCAAAAGCAGCTTCAGCAGACTCCATTATCATCTCTGATAGCGTCGGATGTGCATGCACAGTATGTGCTATATCCATCGCTGATGCACCCATACGAATTGCAACAGCAGCTTCATGAATTAACGTTGATGCCTGTACACCCACGATATGAACCCCAAGGATATCACCACTACCAACATCCGTGACAGTTTTGACAAATCCATCCGCTTCACCCATCCCTAATGCCATGCCACTTGCACCATAAGGAAACCTGCCTACCTTCACCTCGTATCCCTCATCGATAGCCTCTTTTTCTGTCATACCCGCATGACCAATCTCAGGTAAAGTGAAAACACACCACGGAATAACTTGGTAATCCATCTCAACTGTTTCACCAAGACAGTTTTGTGATGCGACCTTCCCTTCAGCAGATGCTACATGCGCTAAAAGATAACGGCTCGCAACATCACCAACAGCATAGATATTCGGTACATTCGTCTGCATCTGTTCATTCACAAGGATCTTTCCATTTTCTGTCCGGACACCAACCCCTTCCAACCCTAAATCTACACTGTTGTAACGTCTACCGATTGAAACAAGCATCTTTTCTGCTGTCAGACTTTCACCTGATTCAAGGTTTGCAGTAACACCTTCATCCGACTTTATCACACCAGTTATTTTAGCATCCGTGTGAATAGTAACACCTTTCCGTTTCATGAACAGTTGGATATGTCTTATGACCTGAACATCTTCAGTCGCGAGAATGGTAGGCAGCAGTTCTAAGACTGTCACCTTACAACCCAACGCATTAAATATGGAGGCAAATTCACATCCCGATACCCCTCCACCAACAATGATAAGACTTTCCGGTAGGTCTTTGAGGTTGAGAATTCCCGTTGTTGTCAACACATCCGTTTCATCAATATCAAAAACGGGTGGTTCGGCAGGTTCAGACCCGGTAGCAATGATGATGTTATTTACATTTATCTGTTCTGTCGTACCATCTGATTTATGCACGACAATTGTGTTTCTGTCCTCAAGTGATGCAGAACCATTGATGGTATGTACTTTATTCGCTTTAAGGAGTTTCCCAATACCACCTACCAACTTCTGGATGACCTCTGTCTTGTGTGTCAACACTTTGGAATAATCAACGGTTGTATCTGGAATGCTCACAGCAGGATTATTCTGAACCTGTTCGGTAAGATGAGCGATAGAAAAAAGCGTTTTTGTTGGAATACAACCTCTATTTAGGCACGTTCCGCCCCATTCTCCCTTCTCTATCAAACACACAGTACCCCCGAGTTGTGCTGCTCTGATAGCAGCTACATATCCTCCAGGTCCACCCCCAATAATTCCAACATTATAAGTAGCCATGTTTACTCCAAATCTTAGTGATGTATTCAATTTTAACACAGCAGATGAGGGTTGTCAAGTAATGTCAATCTTTTTTATAGTATTTACTATAAAAAAGACTTGCAAATCAGGTCGGTAATGTGCTATACTATTAAATAAATTCACGGGGTAATTTAGACGATGAAAAAGACACTACTCGACGGTTTTGGACGTATCCATACGAACCTAAGAATCTCTGTCACAGATGTATGTAATTTTCGGTGTATCTACTGCATGCCTGAAGACATGGTTTTTATGCCAGATTCTGCACTGATGACTTACGACGAGATACTCCATTTCACACACATTTTTGTCGGGTTAGGTGTTAACAAGATAAGAATTACAGGAGGAGAACCCCTCGTCCGACCCGGTGTGTCCCAACTGATTAAGCAACTAACACAAATAGATGCGTTGAAAGACATCAGTTTGACGACTAACGGCATTGGACTAATTACCCAAGCACAGATACTTTATGATGCTGGACTGAGACGGATCAATGTCAGTTTAGACACCCTCAACGAAGAGAAGTTTGAGCAGATGACAAGACGCAAAGTGCTCGCGCGTGTTATAAAAGGACTCAAGGCAGCACACGATTGTGGTTTCAATCCGATAAAAGTCAACGCCGTTGCAATGCGTGGGTTTACAGACGATGAAATCGTGGATTTAGCAACCTTTGCACGCGATAATAGTTATCACTTGCGTTTCATTGAGTTTATGCCACTTGATGCGGATGATATTTGGGGACGCAATATGTTCATCCCCAGTAAAGAGATTATAGATAAAATCAGTAGTGTCTATCCGCTGGAGCGAATGACACTAAACGGTGATTCAAAGAGCGACACTGCACAACGTTTCCGCTTTGCTGATAACGGCACTGAGCTTGGTGTCATACCCTCAGTCAGTGAACCGTTCTGTGAAAACTGCAACAGGATACGTCTTACTGCGGATGGCAAGTTCAGGACGTGTCTGTTCTCACTCACAGAAACTGATTTACTTACCCCATTACGCGAAGGTGCAGACGACGAAGTGATTGAGAACTTAATAATTGATGCGGTTGCCAAGAAAGAAGCAGGACATAAGATCAACGCTGCAGACTTTATCAAACCTGAACGGAATATGTCAAGAATTGGTGGATAAATCGAGAGAAACAAATATGAGAACATGGCGTGAATGCCTTATTGAACAGATTGCTGAATTGAATCGATTAACGACAATAATTAAATACTACAATTTCAAATTTTAAGATAATAAGGAGTTTGAAGTCAAGAGATGAACAATGAATTGATAATTAAAGACCTACACATCAGTGTGCAAGGAAATGAAATCATCAAAGGGTTGGATATAACTGTTAAACCGGGTGAGGTGCATGCCCTTATGGGACCGAATGGGTCAGGGAAAAGCACACTCGCCTACGGTTTGATGGGACACCCCTCCTACGAAATTGAATCGGGGGAAGTGCTATTCAATGACGTGGATATTCTGGAATTGGAACCGAACGAACGCGCAAAATTAGGACTATTCCTGGCATTTCAATATCCTACAGCGATACCAGGTGTCACTATGGCGAATTTCCTACGGAGTGCTGTTAGTGCAGTGCGTGCTAAAGAGACAAACGGCTCTGAGAACATAGAACTCATACCGATGCGCGAATTTCGCGTAGAACTACGCGAAAAAATGGCACAACTGGATATGGATGATTCGTTTGCGAGACGGTATCTCAACGACGGTTTCTCTGGTGGTGAGAAAAAACGCGCAGAAATCCTACAACTCGCCATGCTTGAACCGAAAATCGCTGTACTTGATGAAACCGACTCCGGACTTGATATTGATGCTGTTCGCATTGTCGGTGAAAGCGTCAGCAGCTTGGTAGGACCTGAACTCGGTGTCTTGATTATCACACACTATCCACGGTTGTTAGACTACATCCGTCCGCAGTTTGTGCATATACTGCTTGATGGTAGGATTGTTGAATCCGGTGGATACGAACTCACACAGTTGTTAGAAGCAGAAGGTTATGATCCTATTCGTGAGAAACACGGTATTGCAGAAACCACTGAGTAAATCTATCACAAGTATTGCAAGGTATAAACACGATGAAAACTATTCTACTTCTCTCTATCCTCTTATGTGCAATTGCATTACCAGCTCTCGGTCAGTTAACAGATACCGATCTTGATAAAATCCGATTGATTATCAAAGAGGAAGTCAAGGAGGAACTTGAGCCAATAAAATCCGATATCGGGTCCTTGAAAGCCGATATCGGGTCCTTGAAAACAGAATCGGCATGGATGCGAGGAAAACTTGAGGGTATTGATAAACAGGTCACGCACGCAACAAATGTAACTTACGGACTAATCGCACTCATAGTTGCAGCTGTAGCAATACCACAAATTCTCATCGCGCGGCGTAGTGAAAGGGATCGCACACTGGAAAAACAGATTGAGATTCTTACAGAGGAAGTAGAAAAACTAAAGCAACAACGAATTGTTAACCCTTGACATTCACAACTATAATTATTCTGAAGGAGGAATACAAATGGCAACCCCAGAAACGAAACAACTGGAAGATATGGGAATCAGTAAAGACTATAAATACGGATTCCACGACGATATCAAACCTACGTTCAAATCCAGAAAAGGATTGGACGAAGAAGTCATCAATCAGATGTGCGACATCAAAGATGAACCGGATTGGATGCGCGAATATAGGTTGAAAGCCTACGAAATCTTTAAACAGAAACCCATGACAAAATGGGGTGGCGATCTGTCTCAACTCGATTTTGACGACATCTACTATTACGTCAAAGCCTCGGACCGCAGCGAACGCAGCTGGGACGACGTACCAGACGACATCAAGAAAACCTTTGACCGACTCGGCATACCAGAAGCAGAACGGAAGTTCCTCGCGGGTGTCGGCGCACAATACGATTCTGAGGTCGTGTATCACAATCTCGTTGAAGAATTGGATAAAATTGGCGTCGTTTTCGTCGATACGGATACTGCCGTCAAAGAATATCCTGACCTTATGAAGAAATACTTCGGCACCATTATTCCATCTGCCGATAACCAATTCGCTGCACTGAATAGTGCTGTCTGGAGTGGTGGTAGTTTCATTTATGTTCCCCCTGGTGTAAAGGTTGAATATCCACTGCAGGCATACTTCCGAATCAACAGTGAGAATATGGGACAGTTTGAACGCACACTCATCATCGCTGACGAAGGTTCACAGGTCCATTATGTTGAAGGCTGTACAGCACCCACATTCAGCAGCGAGTCTTTACATAGCGCAGTTGTTGAAATCGTATGCATGAAAGGTTCACGCGTTCGTTACACGACGATCCAAAACTGGGCTGGAAATGTCTACAATCTCGTTACCAAACGTGCCGTCGCTTACCAAGATGCACAAATGGAATGGGTTGATGGCAATCTCGGCAGTAAACTGACGATGAAGTATCCGAGTGTCTATATGATGGAACCCGGCGCACGGGGAGAAATCCTCTCCATTGCGTTCGCAAGCAAGGGACAACATCAGGATGCAGGTGCCAAAGTCTACCATTGCGCACCACACACCACCTCACAGATTACATCAAAGTCTATCAGTAAAGATGGCGGACGTTCCAGTTATCGCGGGTGGGTTGATGTCGCAAAAGGTGCTAAGGGATGCAAGTCTCACGTCGTTTGCGATGCGTTACTACTTGATAAGGAATCGCGTTCAGATACCTATCCGGTCATTGAAATCAATGAAAACGATACCAACATTGAACACGAAGCACGCGTCAGCAAAATCGGTGAAGAGCAGCTCTTCTACCTGATGAGTCGTGGACTATCCGAGGAAGAAGCATCCACTATGATTGTCAACGGGTTTATTGAGCCACTCGTCAAAGAACTGCCGATGGAATATGCTGTTGAGATGAACAGACTCATCCAACTTCAGATGGAAGGATCAATTGGATAGGAAAGGTGGCGAATTGCAAAAAGGTGATTTTTCAAAAGACTATCTTGAACATATAACGCGCGATGAACCCCAGTGGATGCGGGACAAACGGTTAGAAGCATACTCGCTCTACGAATCGTTACCCATGCCACATACCACTGATGATGATCAATGGCGGCGCACCGTTGATATGCGGACACAGGATTATTGGCGTCGAACTCGTCGGTATCTCCGCGGTTTCGCAGTGGAAAACTATCATCCTGCTGTCGCAACAAATGGCAGTACATCGCTTGAAGTAGATGATGGGGAAGGCGTTATAATCCAGGTTGATGGAAAAACGCAACACACGTACTTGTCCCCTGAATTAGAACAAAAGGACATCTACTTCGCCGATATGCACACGGCTATAAAGGAACGCGGTGATCTTTTACGTGACTACTTTATGACAAAGGCAGTTACTTTAGAGACAACACTAAAAAGCGGGAATATCGCAACTCGTAACAAATTTGACGCACTCCACGGTGCATTTTGGCAAGGTGGATATGTGCTACACGTTCCGAAAGGTGTCAGAATAGAGAACCCACTCCGAGTCTATATCCAGCTCTCGGAAGACCAACACGCAGATTTGTCCCACGTTCTACTCATTGCAGAAGAGGACAGTCAAGTGGTTATCTTGGAAGATAATGCATCCGCAAATCCAGAGGCGGGTGGTTTTCATTGTGGTGCTGTTGAAATCTTTGCAGGACAGAATGCCAATGTCACCTACGGACAGGTGCAACACTGGAATCGTCAAGTATGGAATTTCGCATCACAACAATCCGTAATTAGCAAAAATGCGCAGCTCTGTTGGGTCACGGCAACGTTTGGTGCTCGGTTAAGTAAACTGAACCAAGCGATAGTGTTAGAAGGAACAGGTAGTAACGCGCAACTCTTAGGGTTAGCATTTACCGACGCGCGACAACATTTAGATGTCAGCACAGCACAGGAACACCTTTCACCGCACACCTCAAGCGATCTGCTCTATAGAAACGTCCTGAAAGACAGATCACAGACTGCTTGGGGAGGCAATATCTATGTGTATCCTGATGCAAACTACACCGATGCGTATCAGAAAAACGACAATCTGTTACTCAGTGAACGCGCACATGCGGATACATTACCCGGATTAGAAATTGAAGCACATGAAGTCCGATGCACACACGGTGCAACAGCAGGACAGATTGATGCCGAACAAGTCTTCTACCTGATGAGTCGTGGATTACCTTACGACTTAGCAGAAAGATTAATTGTCGACGGGTTCTTTGAACCAGTCATTGAACGTATACCTATGGAAACTGTTAGAAAAGAGATGGATGAGTTTATCTCACTGAAACTTGCATAGTAGTAGGCACTCTCCGAGTGCCGTCAACCACAAACAAAGGGAGTTATAACAGTAAAGATCACCCCGCTAAAGCGTGGGTGCTTTGACATAGCGTAGCCAAACGTTCCCTGTCAAGGATTGAGATCTTCACTACAGTAATATATCGGGTATCCTGGGCGTGGCAGTCCGGAGTACGTTTCGGATGCTCCCCAAGTCCGATTCCTCTACGGATACCTGATCTGGATGGGGCAACATATACCCTGAAAAGGAGTTTTACATACGATGTATGTTCCAGTAAAATCTAAAGAAGGCAAACAACTGATGCCAACCACTCCGCCAGTTGCACGCCATCTAATCAAGAGTGGTAAAGCAACACCCTACTGGTCAAACGGCATATTCTGTATCAGGTTGAATTACGAAACATCAGAATATACCCAAGCGATCGCAGTCGGTGTGGATCCGGGTTCTAAAAAGGAAGGTTTCACAGTAAAATCCATATCTCACACCTATCTGAATGTGCAAGCAGATGCTCACAAAGATGTTGGCAAGAAGATTGAGAAAAGACGCGAACTCCGCAGAAGTAGGCGTTCACGCAAGTGTCCAAATCGGAAGAATAGGACGAACCGACTTGCTCACAAGGAACGCATCCCTGCTGGCACGCGGGCAAGATGGGAGTGGAAACTTCGGATACTTGATTGGCTATCCAAGTTGTATCCTATTACCTATGTGTGTGTAGAAGACATCAAAGCACGGAGTATTGAACGTGCTAAAAAGTGGAATCAATCCTTTAGTCCGTTAGAGGTCGGTAAGCAGTGGTTCTATACGGAAGTCAAAAAGCGATGGTCTCTGCTAACACTGCAAGGTTGGAAAACAAAAGAGATCAGAGACAGTCTCGGTCTCAAGAAATCAAAGCAGAAACTATCAGCAACCTTTGCGGCACATTGTGTGGATAGTTGGTGTTTATCATATCATATTGTTGGTGGTGCTAGTATTCCTGACAACAGGGATATATTTTGCATCTCACCGATACCGATGAGAAGGCGTGAGTTGCACCGACAGAACCCGCAGCGTGGCGGTAAAAGACCCAGATATGGTGGCACAATGTGTTTAGGTATTGTCAAGAATACACTTGTGAAACACGTCAAACACGGTTTCCTGCGTGTGACAGGATACGACACAAGAGGTGGTATCAATCTTAGTGAAATATCAAGTTGTAAACGAGTTGTAAGAGGAGCAAAATCTGATAGTTTTCGCATCCTCACAAAACTAAACTTTCAATATAGATAGGAGCGGGCATTCCCCACCGAGCTAAAGATGCGGTGTCCCTTGCCCGAATATTATGATGGATCAACCCAAAATTATCGCATACATGAAACCAGTCTGTGGCTGGAGTAACGGTGTCCGAGCCATCTTCGCCAAATACAATTTGGAATATGAAGACAGAGACATCATCAACGACGAAAACAACTATCGTGAAATGGTACAGAAGACACGTCAACCTTATCAACCGTGCGTCCAAATAGACGACATCATGCTTGCCGATGTCAGCGGTGATGAAGTGGAAGCATATCTGCTTGAGGAAGGCATTGTAGCACCCAACGAAGCCGAAACCGATGTCCCAACTGATCAGGCATGCGAAGACCACGGACCGTCTCCAGTGAGTATTGGTTTTCCGAGCAGATAGACAACTTAAATACACTAGTATGCGCGCTTTCTAAGCGCGCTACTTCCTGTTATGAGTTTTCTTTATATCGCGCATCATCAAAACATCTTAGAATTCAATTGAAAGTAGAAGTGGTAGATAAATAATCAGAGTGTAAGTTAGTGAAATTCAATGTCCCATTTGCAAGTTTTAACAAGGCGAATGAATAGGCAGCACTTCCCCGAACACATAATTGACACCATAAATACGGAGAAGACCATGGATACCATAACAGACTTTGAAATCAAACAGCGAAAATATATGCCAGTCTTTCCTAAAGCGACAGGCAAAACGACCGTCTATATTGAAGGTTATCCGTGTGAGGACGATGAACCTATGTCAGCAACTGGATTTCACGGTAAGCAAATTAATACCCTTTATGATCAACTCGCAAGATATTTTCATCCCAATGAATACGTATATGTCGGGGCAGACAGTTTTGTCTATTACAGTGAAGGGGACATCACAAAGTCTGTTGCTCCGGATATTTACGTTGTCTTTGGTGTTGAGAACACCGAACGGCGTAGTTTTTATACGTGGGCAGAAGGTGCGGTTCCTGTAGTAGCATTTGAATTTCTTTCAGATTCAACCGCGGATCAGGATCGGTATGAAAAAGTTGAACTGTATTTGAATGTTATAGGTATTCAAGAATACTTTATTCATCAACCTGAGATGGATAAGCGTGCAGAGTTTCGTGGGTGGAAACGGATGCCATCCGGTGAGATTGTTGAGATGGAGCCAGACCCTGAAGAGGGTTTGTTCAGTGAAGAGTTAGGTCTCTGGTTTCGATGGGAGGAACAGCCCGACGACGTTAGACTTTTACGTCCGTTCCTACCTGATGGCACTCCGATTACAACATCTATTGAAGAAAAACATCTTAAAGAGGCTGCAGAAACACGAGCAGCAGAAGAAGCACAACGTCGACAGGAAGCAGAATCAGAGTTAGAACGACTTCGTGTGCAACTTGCGAACCGTCAGAACGATAACACATGACAAATTACCTAAGATTGCTTACGATTGATTAGAGGTAGTATATAGGTATGAACACCTTATACTTCGGTGATAACTTAGAAGTGATGCGCGAGATGGACGACCAACGTGTCGACCTAATCTGCACCGATCCGCCCTTCAATAGCGGACGTGACTATAATGCTTTCCTCACCGACTCGCTTGCACAATCCAAAGCGTTTACGGATACCTGGACATGGGATGATCCCGCTCAAGATTCTCGTACCGACATAGAAAGACGTGCCCGCACCAGCGACACTTACAAGGCATTGGACTCCTGTCTAAAAGGGTATGACCTTGTGTTGCAAAATGCTGTGTCCGGTAACAAAGGGGCAATGCGTGCGTATCTGGCATTTATGGGACCGCGGTTGGCGGAGATGCACCGAATCCTCACAGACATGGGGAGTATTTACCTACACTGCGACCCAACAGCAAGTCATTATCTCAAAGGCATAATGGATGCAGTGTTTGAGGGTGAAAATTTCCGAAATGAGATCGTATGGGGTTACAAAGGACCTAGCAGTGCAAAAAGGTGGTTTCCTCGTAAACACGATATAATTCTTTTTTATGGGAAAACTATAACTTCTTTCTTTAATCCTGATGGTGTGCGGGTTGCCTACAAACGTATTACGGGAACGGGTGCAAGTTCACTTACAAGAGGCAATCGGACACCTGAGGAAGTTCAAGCATTAGAAGATGCGTATTCTGAACGTGGAAAACTTATAGAAGATTATTGGGTTGATATTCCTAGTGCGGGACACATGTCAAAAAAAGAACGCCTCGGTTACCCAACACAAAAACCGCGCGCTCTTTATGAACGCATGATTAAAGCCTCCAGTAACGAAGGTGATCTCGTCATGGATCCTTTTGCGGGTTGTGGTACAACAATAGATGCAGCGCACACGCTCAATCGGTTCTGGATAGGGATTGATCTTACAATCCTCTCACTTGACCCGATGCGGCGTCGACTCGCTGACAGGCACGGTTTAGAACCGTCAAGAGACTACGAAATCCACGGTTATCCCACAAATATGCAAGAAGTGCGTATGCTTGTCCGTGACGAAAAGAAATATCACGACTTTTCTAACTGGGCAGTTACACGGCTCGGTCTCCAACCAACAAAATCTGTCGGCGATGGCGGCAGGGATGGTGAGGCAGAGGTTGGACATATCACGCTCTGGGACCCAGAGGCAGGAGAAACGACTAACACACGGATATTTGCTGAAGTCAAAAGCGGTAAACCCACTATTGATCAGGTCAAGTCTTTTTGCCACACAATGGATAAACATAATGCGATCGGTGTCTTTATCACAATTGAACCTGTCACTGCAGGTATGCGTCAAGAAGCAGCGGATATGGGCACGTTCTTGCATAACAACGAGACTTTTCCAAAACTGCAGTTCTGGCAGATAGACGATGCTTATTTTGAAAATCCAAATTCTCTGCGGAGCCTTATACGTTTACCGAAGCGGTGGCTTGAACCGATGCGGAAAATGGAACGGCATTTTACGGATACACAGATGACACTTAATCTAAGATAGAAATACTGGTTAATTTGAATTAAGATCAAGGAACGTCCTATGAAACTATCAGAAAGGTTGAGAATTACAACCGATCCAGAACAGTGCGGTGGCAGACCTTGTATCAGAGGTATGCGGATTCGGGTGACAGATGTCATAGACTTACTTGCAAGTGGGATCTCTTTTAAAGAGATTCTTGAGGAAATGCCGGACCTTGATTCCGAAGATATTGTGGCATGCCTTAGGTTTGCTTCACATAAAATTGATCCGCCGGTGATTCGTCTAACTGATCACCCGATCATTACAGTATGAGGTTAATGAACAGGGAGCATTATCTATTGATGATGAGAAATTAGAAGAAAGACTACGACCAATTGCACCCAAGATTGTTAAAATTCTTCAGGAACATGCTGTGCAACAAAATGTTGAAAGGAGGGATACTATTAGAATGACACTTAAAGAACATATTGATGACATAGGTGATATGTTAAAACAAGGTGCATTTACGAATGAAAGAGAACGTATAATCTCTCGCCGTATTGTGAATAGACTGCTTCAGGCGTTAGAATGGCCTATATTTACACCTCGGATTGTCGTTGACGAATACGTAGTTGAAGGACGAAGAGTGGATTTCGCACTGTGTCATCCAGCATCAACACCACGCGTTTTCATAGAAGCGAAGCGGGTTGGAAACATTGATAAGAGAATCAGACGACTCTTTGAATATGCTTTTCACATAGGGATTCCTATTGTTGTTCTCACAGACGGTCAGAAATGGCGATTTTATCATCCTGCGGGGAAAGGTTCTTATGAGAACCGTATGGTAGCAGAGATAGATCTCATCGCAGAAAACAGTGAAGAATGTAGCAATTGTCTTGACAGATACTTGAATTTTGAGTCTGTAAAAACAGGAAAAGCTGCTCAAGTCATAGCCGCGGATTATCAAAGGATTGTTGGTCAGAGAAAAATTGAGGAAAGATTGCCAGAGATGTGGACCGAATTGGTGCAGGAAAAAAATAAGTATTTGCTACTTGCGGTGATGGAAAAAGCCAATGATAAGGTCGGACATGAACCTACAGAAGAACAGGTTGTATCCTTCTTGAAAAACTTATCTGTTCCATCTGTAAAGCCAAAACCATACAAAAGGACATTAAAGCGTAAACGTCTACGTGTTACTTTCGATGGTGAAGAACCAATTGAACATAAAAACAGTATAGATACTTTCATCGCAGTTACAGAAAAGTTAGGAATAGAAGATGTGAAAGATCTTAACATAATCCGGAATAAGATTCCTCTTATATCAACTACTAAAGACTTGCAACGCGCACAACACCAACGGGGTCAATATTATATAGTATCAGGACTATCTATAAAGAATCAAGAAAGTACTTTAAAAAAGATTACCGAAGATTTAGGTGTTGACTTGAAAATAGAACTCGTTGATAAAGTATTAGAGTAAAGTTGACACCAGCAGACGAAAAAATCATGCTGAATACCATAACAGACTTTACCAAACAACGAAAATACATGTCAGTCTTTCCTAAAGCAACTGGCAAAACGACCATCCATCTTGAAGAATATTCGGGTGAAAACGATAATTAAATCCATTGGAACTAATATGACACAAAAAACAGACTATACCTCAGACTACCGTCCACTTGATGTCCAAGCAATACGCGAAGATTTTCCAATCTTTGCAGAAATACCACCTTTGGCATTCCTTGATAGTGCCGCATCAACCCAAACGCCGCGGGCAGTCGTTGATGCAATGGACGCATATTATGATACCTATCGTTCTAATATCCATCGCGGCATTTATCGGATATCAGAGGAAGCAACCGACCAGTATGAGAAAGCACGACAGAAAGTTGCACGACTGATCAACGCACCACGCACAACCGAAGTCGTCTTCACACGAAATACGACAGAATCCATCAATCTCGTCGCGTACAGTTGGGGAAGTGTCAATATTCAGCAGGCTGATGAAATCGTTCTCACCGAACTTGAACATCATAGCAACCTCGTACCATGGCAGATGTTGGCACAACGAACCGGCGCAAATCTACGGTATTTGGAGATAACAGAGCAAGGGTTACTGGATTTCACACAACTTCATGACCTACTCTCTGAAAAAACGAAACTCATCGCGATCACACATGTCTCTAACGTTCTCGGTACAATCAACCCGATTCAGTCAGTTGTTGAAGCTGCCCATGCAGCCGGGGCAAAAGTCTTGGTTGATGCAGCACAATCTGTGCCACATTTCCATGTAGATGTACAACAACTTGATTGTGATTTTCTGGCATTTTCTGGACATAAGATGTGTGGACCAACAGGTGTCGGGGTGTTATATGGTAAATCTGAATTACTTGAGGAGATGCCACCATTCCTCGGCGGTGGTTCAATGATTCGCTCTGTTGAACGCGATATTTCAACTTATGCAGATGTTCCCGCAAAATTTGAGGCAGGTACACCAAGCATCGCAGAAGCGATCGGACTCGGTGCTACCGTAGATTACCTCACACAAGTGGGGTTAGCATCAATTCATGTGCATGAACAGGAACTCCTTAAATATGCACATGACCGCTTAAGAGATATTGATGGTATCACAATATATGGACCAGCACCGCATCAGAAATCAGGCGTTGTCTCCTTCAATATTGAGGGGATACATCCGCATGATGTTGCAGGCATTTTGGATACGCATAATGTTGCTATCCGTGCAGGACATCACTGCGCGCAACCCTTGATGAAAAAATTAGATGTTATCGCTACTGTCCGCGCGAGTTTTTATCTATACAACACAATTGAAGATGTAGACAGGTTATGTGAAGGACTGCAAAAAGCACAGATACTCATGACCCGGAGAAATTAATGAACATATATCAGGAAGAACTATTGGACCATTACGAAAATCCAAGCAACTACGGAACGCTTCCGAACCCCGATATCTCACACGAGGAAGATAATCCACTCTGTGGAGACAAGATTCGGATGGACCTACTTGTTGAGAGTGATATTATTAAAGAGGTGCGCTTTTCTGGTCACGGATGCACCATTAGTTTAGCCGCAGCCTCTATGTTAACTGAAAAGATTTTAGGAAAGACACTCACGGAAGTTAAGAACCTAAGCCGAGATGACATTATGGATATGATTGGAATCCCTTTGGGACCTGTCCGTGTAAAATGTGCTTTATTAGCACTCAAAGTCCTCAAAGCGGGTGCTTACGGTATAAAAGGTTGGCCCGGTGAGGAAGATTCATAAGAAAGGAACACATGTCAGAATTTTACAAAGTTGCAAAAGTTGATGAAGTGCCACCCGGCACAAAAAAATTAGTTGAAGTAGATTTCGTCCCTGTGCTACTCTTTAACGTAGATGGCGAGTTTTACGCGATGGAGGATGTCTGCACACATGATGGCGGTCCTTTGGGTGAAGGTTTTTTAGATGGGGATGAGATAGAATGTCCTCGGCACGGCGCACGATTTTGTGTCAAGACAGGAAAGGCACTCTGCATGCCCGCTGTTGAAGACATTGAATGTTTTCCTATCAAAATTGAGGACGACGAAATCTTGGTTTGTATTGACTAATTCGCTTTGCAAGCACAACACCCTTTACTACTTTTGGAGGAAATTACAATGGTAACGGAAGAATCTGTATACGAAGCTATCAAAGAAATTATCGACCCCGAAATCGGTATTAATATCGTTGATATGGGACTTATCTACGAAGTTGACATTGATGACACAACCGTTGATATAACGATGACACTCACAAGTCCTGGGTGTCCCGCTGGTGGACAAATTGTCAACGGCACACAGCACGTTACGCAACAGTTGGACGGTGTTGAAGAGGTTAATGTTCAAGTTGTGTGGACTCCCCGTTGGACACCCGAATTGATGAGCGAAGAGGCAAGAGACGAACTCGGCATCTTCTAACAAATCTATGAGGTACTGATGGAATACAAAATCCCTCTTGTTCTGACACCACAACCTGAAGGTGGGTATACAGTGACTTCTCCCCTGTTGCCTGAGTTGGTTACCGAAGGTGATTCCTTAGACGAGTCGTTAGAAAACGTCAAGGATGCTTTTGTAGCAGTCATGGAGCTTTACGAAGAGTTAGGACGTTCATTACCAAAAAATATCCAGATTTCTGATAAGAAGAGCCTCGTGTGGTTGGAAACAGTGGTAACTGCATCGTGAAATATAGAGAAGTTTCTCGAAAATTAATGACCCTTGGCTGTCAAGAACGAAAAAGAAGGAGCGGCGGATCACATCGGAAATGGTTCAATCCCAGTACCCAACAAGGTACTGTTGTACCAGATTGGGGTAGTCGTGACCTGAGATTAGGAACGATTCGTGCTTCTGTTCGACAATTGGGAATTGATTGGCAAGATTTCCAAGATGCTTAGAATCACTGCATCTGTCGTTAGACAAAATAACAATGAATACTGTGAGCAAAAGTCCGAAAACTCTTAAGAAACACGAAAATACCTTTCATATAGAATGGAAGGATGGACATGCCAGTTGGTATCCATACCGTTATCTCAGGCAGATGTGTCCGTGTGCAGAATGCGCCATCATCCGACACAAAGGTAAGGATATACATTCTCTATTCTCTCCACAAGGGGATGGGGATGTAACACTAATAGAGGTGTCTGAAGATAATTCAACCCACCGATATCCAGTTGGTGGGTCGGTATGCTCTTCAATTCAGTTGGACGGATGGACACAATACCGGCATCTATCCATTTGACGTATTACGTGAGACGTGTCCATGTCCAGAATGTGCACCTATACCACAGAATGAAAACGAGGCTGAAACTGAATAATGCAGACAAAACCTTCACTCCCAGAAATTTCACCACAAGAACTAAGACAGAAATTGGACGAAAACCAAGTTGTGTTCTTATTGGACGTACGTGAACAAAGCGAATACGATATCGTGCATCTTGAAGGTGCAAAACTAATACCATTAAACACACTCCCACACAATATAGACAGCTTACCAACAGATCAAGAAATAGTCGTCTACTGTCATCATGGTCAACGCAGTTTCTATGCAACTGCTTATCTACAGCAAAATGGATATACTGAGGCAAAAAACCTTATTGGAGGTATTGACCAGTGGGCAGTAGAAATTGATCCGACTCTGAAACGTTACAGTTAACACTTTTCACAGTGAAATACCGAATTTTGAAAACGACATAAAGGGATTGATTTTTACCAAAGAATATAGTATCATATTGTTAACATCACTGCAATTAAGGGTAAGGTACATGACATCTCTTCCTGCACAGACGCTCTTCACTCCTGAAGAGTACATCACCCAAGAACGAAAGGCACGGCACAAAAGCGAATATCTCAACGGTCAGATATTTGCAATGTCTGGGGCAAGTCGCGCACATAGCCTTATCACAAGCAACATATCCAATAGACTTTACAACCAATTAATGGGATCCGATTGTGAAGTCCATTCCAGTGATATGCGTGTGCAGCCGAGTCAAAAAGCCTATTTCTATCCAGATGTCGTTGTTGCCTGTAATGAACCACGATTTGAGGATGATGTCTTTGACACACTTCTGAACCCCGTTGTTATCGTAGAAGTACTTTCACCTTCTACTGAAGCCTATGACCGAGAGGAGAAATTTTCGCACTATAAGCAACTGGCGTCGTTGCAAGACTACATCCTCGTTTCACAGCACAAGTTCTGTGTTGAACATTATTGTCGGCAAGATCGAAACTGGCAACACACCGAATTTCGTTCACCTGAAGATGTGCTGATAATCCCCTCAGTAGAATGCAAGATCCCCTTGCGTGACATCTATATGCGCGTTACAATTACTGAATCAAGAGGAGAAAATCAATGATAGTAGAATTTGAAAACCGCTCCGGTGAAATGGAACAGGCAGAAATGGAAATTGACGAGCCTTGTCCGACCTGTTGTGGCATGCTCTTCCCTATTGTGGATTCAAAACCGGAAAGTGGATATCGCTGCAGCAGCTGCGGACTTGTCTTTAAGCCTGTAGAGGAAGAGTTACAGGTAGATTCCAAATAAGTTGGAACGCAAGCTGACTACTCAACTTCGCGAAAATTAGGTACTTTCACAGGTGCACCGCCGTTCGCAATAGATTGCTCTGAAACCAACCCCGGCACCGTAAAATCCATAGTTGTATAAATATCAATCGGTGGGGACGTATCAGTTAAGATACTATCAATAAAATCGCGCACCTTAAAATACTCACCCAAGTCACCTACGTTTTGTGCTTCAGTTGGTGGATTTTTCCAACGTTCAGGTAGAAACTCAGATTCATATTCTGACAACGGTTTCCACACTTCACCAGATTCAAAGTCACGCAACCAAATCTTTGGCTGATCTCCAAAACCACGCGAACTTTCATAACTCCCTTTTGTGCCTTGTAGACTGAAATAGGAATTCGCTGGACGATTCGAAAGCATATCAATCCGAATCTTAATTAATCCCCCACTTTCAGTTTTACACAGCATCATCACAGTATCCTCCATGGCATGCTCAGGATCCGTATGAACACCAGTACCAAGACAGCAGACACTCACAACCCGTTCACCAAACCATTGCAGCACAGGACCAAGACTATGTGTTGCATAGTTGCACCGATTAATTCCAACCTGCCAGTAATATCGCCATGTAGGATTTCCTTCAGCATCGTGATGAAGCGACTTGATGTTATGAAGATACTCTCCCTCACCAAAATACACCTCACCAAACAATCCCTTCTCTACCATATTACGTATTAGCACATTGTGCCTAAAATAGCATGTATTTTCAGCCATCGTATACTTTGCAGTTGATTTCCGAACGGCACGAACAAGGTCATAACACTCCTCTAACTTAACTGCTGCAGTAACCTCGCTAATCACATGTTTTCCAGCATCTAACGCTTCTATTGATTGTGGTACATGCAGATTCTCAGGAGTAGCCAGCACAACAAGGTCAACCACATCTAACATTTCTGTGTAATCTGTAAATTGTTGTGAAACATTGAACCTTTCTGCTGTGTTTTTGAGTGTTGTTTCATTGATATCGCATACTGCCACAACGTCGGTTACTGCAATAGCATTGAACGGTTGAAAATAAGAACTACCACGATGTGCACCTACAATTCCTATCTTTAGTTTGTCCACAATGTCTCACTCCTAATGCATTTTAGGTGTTAGTGCTTCCGGATTAATCTGAAAAGAACCGCTTTACAAATGGCCATGCCCCTGTCTTGTAATACCGATGTCCACCATCACCGATGAATAACTCACATCTATCTTCAACACCAGCAACAGCATAAATCTCTTTCAGCCTTTCAAACGCAAACGCAACATGTTTAATTGGGAAGATAGGATCATCACGTCCTGAAATGGCACAGAACGGCCGTGGTGCAATCAGACCCGCAACGTCATACATCTCGCCTAAACGCATTACACCAGGTACATAGTTGCATTCACAGTGTCGGATAGTGCCAATACTCCCTTCAAATGTGCAGAAGTAGCAACTCGGAACTGCAACAGCGATTCGGGTTTCACACGCTGCAGCAAAGAGAGACACAGTTCCGCCTCCAGAATTACCTGTTATAGCAATCCGTTCCTCATCAACAGGAAGATTATCTATTGACCAATCAATCAGACGAGACATATCCCACACCCGTTCCCCAATGGGAGTACGACCAACAAGAACACCATGGACTAATTGGTGACGGCAAGAATGTGTATTATTGTTCTGCTTATCTGACTCAGTGCGCGTTTCTCCGAAAGCACGAGTTGTCGGAGCGATTGCGATATATCCCTCTTCAACAGCTGCCTGTCGAGCAATATCGCGTTCACCTTCAATCATCTCTTTCTCTTCCTTCTCTGAATGCGCGATGCCTGCGTAGATATGGGGATGATTATGTCCATGCGGTGCAAGAATCAATGGAAGTTTCTTGGTAATCTCCTTCGGACGAAGAAGATAAAATGGCAGAGGCACTGTCGGTTCTACCCACAAATACCAACTTTCGCGTATATGGTTGTCCATATCTAAGACGTCAAGCTGTTCGGCTTTCGGCACATAATCTGCAAGATCAGATTCCATATTATCCAAACCAAGGATAGTACGCAATTCAGGACGAAACTTCGCTTGCCATGCTAATAAGCCTTCCCGCTGAGTCTCTCTAAATTCATGTTTCCTTGGAACAGTGGCATATAAGTTCTCAAAGTGTTTTACCGCGTTATACATTTAGCAACTCCTAATTTGATTTGGCTTACTTGACAAAAACGCAAATCATGCTATAATACGACTATAATAGACATTTTCCTGAGAACTGTCAACAGATTTTGAAGCGACACAGATAATACAATACGAAAGGTAAGGGCAATGAAAGTATTGATAACGGGTGCAAGCGGAAGACTCGGTCCTTATGTGATTCGAGAATTAGAAGAAAGGCATACACCTATTCTCATGTCACGCCGACAACCCTCAGATGATTTTAGCAAACTACCATTTATTCAAGGAGACCTAAACAATTTTGAAGACTGTCAACGCGCTGTTGAAGGTGTAGACGCAATCCAACACCTTGGCGCACAACCAGGCCCCGTAGACCATCCCGATTTTCGGGCAAATGCAGAAGAAAATGGTATACCTTTTGATGCCACTTTCAAAACCAATATGCTGGGTACTTATTACCTGATGCAAGCAGCAATTGAAGCGGATGTAAAGTCTGTAATTATGTCTGGTAGTAATTGCGCGTTAGGACACGGCTTTCGCATCAGTAAAACACACATGCCGATAGATTATCTACCATTAGACGAGGAACATCCGTGTTATCCAGAGGATTCCTACAGTTTCACAAAACGTTGTGGTGAAGACCTATTAGCCAGTTATACACGGGCTTATGGAATCAAAACTTATGTAACCCGTCCAGCAGGTATCACACCAGAAGAACGCAGAAAGCAGATGGCAGAAAATGTAAAACCCACTGGTGGATGGTCACCGTGGCTTTGGTGCTGGGTCGGAAGCGAAGATGTAGCAAGTGCACACCGCTTGATAATGGAAAAGGCAGAGACATTGCCACCACATGATGTCTATTTCCTCAACGCAGATGATACGGCTGCCTTAGAACCCTCAATAGAACTCGTGGAAAGGTTCAAGCCAGAATTCCTTACAAAAGTAAAATCGTTGCAAGGGCATCAGTCGTTTATCAATTGCGATAAACTCAAAAACGCAGTCGGTTGGCAACACGAAACTTCATGGCGGCAATAGCATATCTTCACATACTATGGAGCAAACAACATGGCAACAACTGATATAGTTCGTATAGGTGTCGTGGGAGTTGGTAGTATATCCGTACGCGGTATTCTTCCGCACCTTACACAAGACGATGTCCAAGATAGATTGAAAGTAACAGCTGTCTGCGATCCAGTTCCTGGCAGAGCAGAAGCTGCATCCCAAAAGTTTAATGTACCGCATGCATATCGCACATATCAAGAGATGTTGTCAGAAGGACATGTTGATGCTGTAAGCATCGCATCACCAATCGGAATACATTATGAACAAGGAAAATTAGCGATAGAACACGGTGTCCATGCACATTTCAATAAAACAATGACTACCACCGTTGATGAGGCGGATGATCTGATTGAATCTGCAGCACGAAAGGGTGTTAAATTAGTTGCATCTCCCGGACAGATGTTACGTCCAATACATCAAGAAATCAAGAGACTTATAGAAGATGGCGCAATTGGAACACTCACCTGGGCAGCTACAGGTTCCTCTTTCGGAAGATACCACGAAGCTGAATCAGTTCGCCACGGTGACGATGTATTATCCAACATCAATCCTGCATGGTATTTCCGTAAACCGGGTGGTGGTCCACTCTATGACATGACAGTCTACGGATTGCATACAATGACAGGTATCCTTGGTCCTGTCAAACGGGTGACAGCATTCTCTGGTGTCCGTGTCAAAGAACGCGAATTTCGCGGGGAAATGCTTCCGTGTGACATGGACGACAACACCTTTATTCTATTGGATTTTGGGGAGGCATTCTTCGGCTTTATCTACGGTGCAGCTGCTGGACATTCTATCAGAGGCGGATTAGCAATTAACGGCACAATGGGAGTCATTGAGGGCAGCACCATCAACGGAAAGCCAATTGATGCACCTAAGAGAGAATTATCCCATGTAGTTGGACCCCACCGTAGTATACAGGAAGCACATGTTTTTGAAGATATCATGCAACTTGTTGACTGGATTCGAGAGGATAAACCGACTATCGTCACAGCGGAGCATGCACGCCATGTCATAGAGATTTTTGACGCTGGCTACCGCTCTGCTGAGACAGGACAAGCACAAAACTTGCGAACTACATTTTGATATTGTCCACTAACATAAAAGGTATATTATGTTCACACTTGCAAAGAGGACCTTCCTATTTTTGGGATTTCTAATTTTCTCAGGCAGTATTGCTTGTCAACATCTTCCAGAACCGTTAGAGACCGATTATGATCCATCTACACAATTCAATTTGCCTAAGGGATCCAAAGCACGTCTTGGTAAGGGAACGATACACGGATTTGAGTATACAGCGGATGGTACCCGTTTCGCAGTTTTTAGCTCAATCGGGGTCTGGCTTTATGATGCAGTAACACTTCAAGAATTGTCACTATTTACGAGGCACACTGACTATGTATATAGTGGCAGCATTTCACCTGACGGTACAAAGGTTGCAGCTGGTTTCTATAGAGGTACAGTCTGTATATGGGACACTACCACCAGCGAGCTCTTATATACGTTGAAGGAACATAAATTAATGGTTACTGCTATCACTTTCTCACCGGACGGAACGATACTCGCTACTGCCGGTCATGATGGACACTTGCATCTGTGGCATGCTACCACTGGAGAACATCTAAAAGGTTCGACAAAACACACGAAGCCTATTTTAAGTATTAGATTCTCACCAGATGGTAAGATGCTTGCTACTGCAACAAAAGATGGTACAGTATATTTATGGGATGTACAGACAGGATCAACCTTAAACACAATGAAAGGGCATGATAGTGATGTTAACAGCATCGATTTCTCACCAGATGGTAGAATATTGGCAACTTGCAGCAACGACGGGACTGTCCGTCTGTGGGATACAAGCACAGGAAAAAACCTAACAACATTTTCAGATCATGGTACTTGGGTCAGAAGTGTTCGTTTTTCGCCAGACGGTGATACGCTCGCAAGCCAATCTTTTGGCGGAAAAATACTCTTGTGGAATGTTAACACCAGTGAACTTCTTAAAACACTTGACGACGATCTCTTTCACTATGGAGAAGGGATATGTTTTTCACCGGATGGGGTAACAATAACCGCAGCTAATCATACGAACATTAATTTTTGGGATTCTATTACTGGAGAACTCCTTAGGACGCTTAGAGGGTATACCACTATGATGCGAAGTGTTGATTTTTCCCCGGATGGTCAAAAAATTGCTACGGGCAGCGAAGACGGAAGGCCGCGTTTGTGGGATGCTGTCACCGGTAGACTACACACTATCTTTTACCGACATATATCCAGAGTCAGAAGCGTCCATTTTTCACCGGATAGTAAGATACTTGTCAGTAGTAGTGACGATAGGAAAGTTCAACTCTGGGATGTAGAAACAGGAGTCCTCATAAGAACACTGATTGGACATAAAAACATTGTCTTATGCGTTCGTTTTTCACCTGATGGACGACTAATCGCAAGTAGTGGGTGGGACACAACGGTGCGCTTATGGGATGCTACCACTGGTGAACACCTAACAATACTACCACATGACAAAATTGTTAGCAGCGTTAGTTTTTCACCTGATGGACAAAAGATCGTAACTCATACGAATAAGCTACAATTATGGAATCTCATTACTGGTAGACGCTCAAGATTCATGTCAAACAGTCTGGGGTATGGTGTGAGTTTCGCACCAAATGGCAGAACAATAGTTACCGGAGGACACAACGGGGTACTCCTTCGCCCTGTTGGAAGGATTGGATTGACAAAAACACTTGCAGGTGCAACAGGTGGTTGGGTTAGAGATGTCAGCTTCAGTCCGGACGGTCGTACAGTTGCAAGTGCCAACAGAGACGGCAATGTGACAGTGTGGCATATATCTGATAGCAATGCAATAGTCAGTTTTGCAGGACACAGTTCTAACGTCAATGAAGTCTCCTTCAGTCCGGATGGCCACACAATCGCAAGTGCAAGTGGAGATGGAACAGTGCTTTTATGGGATGTTAAATTGGATTGACACCTAAAACATCATAGCGAATGCTCAGATCTATATACAAGACCCAAAGGAGAAAAAATGAAATTTGAAAAACAAGAAACCTTCTCAGTAGATGGTCTCATTACCTGTGATGCTGAGGTAATGAGTGGTACTCCAGTTTTCAAGAATACCCGTGTCCCTATAAAGAACCTAATTGACTATTTAGAGAGTGGAGAAACACTTGATGAATTTTTGGAAGATTTTCCATCTGTCAAACGCAATCAGGCAGTCAACGTTCTACAACTTGCCAAGGAAATGCTGCTAACACACGTCTATGCAAATTCTAATTGATGAATGTTTACCCAAAAAACTGAAGAAGGAATTAGACAGATTCTCAGTATTCACTGTTCAAGAAATAGGATGGGCAGGAAAGAAAAACGGGGAATTACTCCAGCTAGCTGAAAAGAACTTTGATGTGTTCTTAACTGCAGATCAAAATATAGAATCACAACAGAATCTCAAATGTTTTAATATCACTGTTGTAGTACTTGTTGCACCACAAAACAAGTTAGAAATACTACTGCCTTTAATGAGTAAACTAAGTAACGAATTACAAAACATTCAACCTTATGAAATCGTCTACATTGAACCTTAATGAATTTTAGGAGCTTAGAGTCATGCCAAAAGCGTTATGTATCGGTGAACTACTCATCGATTTTGTATCCACAACACCAGATGTAACCCTTACCGATGCACCGGGTTTCGTTAAGGCACCAGGTGGTGCACCTGCAAACGTTGCTGTCGGTTTGGCAAGACTCGGTATAGATACGGGTTTCATCGGTAAAGTTGGTGCAGATCCGTTTGGATATTTCCTGATAGAAACACTTCAGCAGAACAACGTAGACACTTCATATCTCATTGCTGGAGAAGAATCGCGCACTACTTTAGCCTTCGTCGCAACACGTTCTGATGGTAAGAAAGACATTACCTTTTACCGACACCCCGGAGCAGACATTCAGCTTTCTCCTGATGAGATTGACGCAGGCTACATTATATCGGCAGAACTATTCCACTACGGTTCTGTTAGTCTTAGTCATTCACCAACCCGTGAAGCAACTCTCAAAGCAATTCAATGTGCCAGTTCCGCTGGAGCTTTTATCTCTTATGACCCTAATCTACGGTTGATGTTGTGGGATAAACCTGACGAAGCAAAACACTGGATTTGGAAGGTTATGCCTTATGCCGATATTGTAAAAATATCTGAAGAGGAATGGGAGTTTATTACCGGTGATGTTGAACTGCCAAATGGAATAAAGAAGATACTCGATCTTGGTGTCAAATTGCTGGTTGTAACACTGGGAGAACGAGGTTGCTATTATACAAATGGCACTATTGAAGGTTTCATTGAGGGGATTGAGGTTAAGGTTGTAGACACACTCGGTGCAGGGGATGCTTATGTCGCCGCAATGCTTTCAAAATTGATTAAGCATAAGGATCTGTCAAGTCTTAAACGGAAGCAACTCAACCACATTATGCGTTATGCGAATGCAGCAGGAGCATTAGCAACACAGAAAGTCGGTGTAATCCCATCATTGCCTACACACACTGAGATTGAACAGTTTCTTTCTATGGAACAGTAGGTCGGGTAGAGGAACGCCATTAAAATATTAACTGGCGACATGTATTGATTGTGGTGATCATGTCGGGTTTCGTTCCTCTACCCGACCTACAAAAGAATGATAGATTATAAATTAGAAATGGTATCATAATTACGGTTGTTTTCAGAAAAAGTTTGATTTTTCTTCTCAGATTTGTAATACTTTATCAGTGTCAATAACCTATTATGAATGAATCAACCATAATCATAATATAGAGAATTAACAGATTATCGTAAAGTTAGAGACTCAATTCTGTTGTGCTACTTATCTGTTGTAGCGGCCACACAGCAATGTTGCCAAACAGTCTTATTTAACAAAGGAGTTAATGTAATGAAACGACTGAGCATAATTAGTCTGACAATCTGCACTATTATTGTAATAATCGGGATGGCTACTGTATCTGTACAAGCAGCAATTTTGAACATTACAGTGACAGATAAACAGACAGGTGACAATCTAAATAATGTGTCCATTACTGTCAAACCTGAAACAGGTGATGCCGATAACGGTGTTACCGATGCAAATGGTACACTTGCATTTGCTGATTTAGCTGCGGGTGAATATACAATAACTGCATCTTTACAAGGTTACACAGACAATGTGATGACGAATGTTTCACTAAACGATGATGAAACAAAATCAATAACCATTTCACTTAACTCAGAAGTAATTGAACTTGAAAAGATTTCAGTTTCGGCTTCTCGCCGAAAAGAAAAAGTGCTTGAAGCACCAGCTTCTGTTGCGCTAGTTGATGACTCACAAATCAAAGACCGTGTGGCGTTGAGTGTTACCGAACACCTAAAATCTGTTCGCGCAGTAGATGTCATAACTTCCGGGATCGGCACATCTTATGTCGTTGTGCGTGGATTCAACAACGTCTTTTCAGGCAACCTGCTATCACTTGTAGACAATCGTATCGCCAGCGTCCCATCATTACGTGTAAACGCTTACACGTTGATACCTACAATCAGTGAAGACATTGAGCAGATTGAAGTGGTATCAGGTCCTGGTGCAGCCTTATACGGTCCAAATAGTGCAAACGGTGTGATGCATATCCTTACGCGTTCTCCTTTCAATTCTCAAGGTACAACCCTTAGCATTGGAGGGGGTGAACGAGGTTTGCTTCTTGGTTCACTACGACATGCAGGTATTATCAATGATACGATCGGTTATAAATTGACTGCCAATTACACACAAGGTAATGATTGGGCAGCGGGACGTCTGAGAGATGACGTAGAACCCGGTTTTAAAGAGGATCTTGATTATCAGATTCAGGAAGATGAGTGGGTGAAGGGTCGCTTAAAAGCAGATATTGACGAAAAAGACCCAAGAAACTCGTTGTTTGATACTTCACACGTCCGTGGCGAATTCCGAGTAGATTATAGTCCAGATGATGATACATCAGTCATTCTTGCAAGTGGTCTCACACAAGCTTCCGGACTGGAATTGACAGGTATCGGTGCTGGCCGCGCAAAAAATTGGACTTATGGGTATGCTCAAACACGGGTCATCTACAAAGACCTATTCTTCCAAGCTTTCATCAATAGAAGCGATGCAGGTGATACGTATGTTTTACGTTCTCAGGAGGATATCGTTGATAATTCAAACCAGTATGTAAGTCAGTTACAACACAGTATCGGCATAGGTGATATACAAAGATTTACCTATGGTCTGGATGTTTTACTGACCCGTCCAGACACAGGTGGCACTATCAATGGTGTGAATGAGGAGAGCGACAATATTGACGAAATTGGTGCTTATGTACAATCTGAAACGAATATACTCCCGCAGGTAAAACTACTTGCTGCAGGTAGAGCAGATTATCACAATCATTTAAGCGATATTGTCCTTTCGCCGAGAGTCGCGCTTGCGTTTCAACCAGATGATGACCATAACATCCGACTAACCTATAACCGCGCTTTTAACACACCGGGCACATCAAATCTATTTCTTGACATCTTGTCAGCTGAAGATGCGTATGGGTTAGGTGCGAATTTTCAATCGACTTTGGGATTTAGTCCCAATATTGATATTCGCGCGCAAGGTGTACCGTCTGATAGTGGCTTCACTTTTGAAAGGGACCCGGATGATAGACCCATGTTCCGATCTCCATTCGCACCATTGGCAAATCTTGAAGCGGATGCATACATTCCTCTTGATGATCCACTTTTTACGAATGTCATGTGGGGTATCGGTCGTGGTGCTGTCATCAAAGGATTTGAAGATGGGTTGAAGGCAGCAATCACTGCAGAGACACTGCCAACAATTGTAGCGGGTATGCCTGCAGAAGAAATAGTCGGAATAATAGAAACACTCCCTCCAACTTTAGCAGCAGCGGTACAACAGGTCATACAACCCAGTGACATTTTAGGACTATCACCGGAACAATTACAGCAGACGGTACTGCAGTTATTTGAAACGATGCCTCCTACAGCAATAGACCTGCTTTCTGCAACTTTGATAGAAGGACAATCTGCTGAATTAGCGGCTGTTATGCCTGAGCAAGTCTTAGGATTAAAGAACGTCATACGTTCGCTTGATCCAGAGACAGGAACGTTCCTTGATGTGGAAGATGTTAAAGACGTTGACGTGTTGAAACCAACCATTACACAGACTTATGAAGTTGGATACAAAGGGATACTGATGAATATACTCGCTTTCTCTGTTGATGTATATCATTCACGAATCAACAATTTCATTGGTCCTCTGTTCGTTGAAACACCAAATGTCTTTCTTGATCCCGCGTCAATTCAAGCAACCTTTGGCGCGCAAATTACTGAAGCTTTAGCGGATCCTAATAACGCAGCACTTAATCAATCTTTACTTCAGTTAGACGCTAAAGAAAATGGTGGTAACGGGAACGGTACACCTATTGACGAATTGATAACGACTATCGCATCAATCCCATTCGGCACAGTAACACCTGAACAGGCAGTCGACCCAAACGCTGTTATGCTGACTTACCGAAATTATGGAGACATATCCCTAAACGGTTTGGACCTGAATTTCACACTCTTTCTAAGTTCAAATTGGAGTGTTGGCGGGAATTATTCGTTTGTCAATAAGGATTTATTCCAAAATATTGATGGAATCGGTGAAATTGCGTTGAATGCACCAAAGAACAAATTCGGGGCAAACGTTCAGTATTTTAACACTGATCTCGGATTAGGAGTTGGACTCAGAGCTCGTTTTGTTGAAGGATTTCCTGTCCGATCCGGGGTCTATGTCGGGGAAGTGGAATCCTATTATACGCTTGATCTCAATGCGGGTTACGATATTCCACTTGGTCCGAAACCTCGTTTTTCTGTTACAGTACAGAATCTGTTGGATCGTAAACACAACCAATTTGTTGGAACACCAGATATTGGGCGTTTAGCGATCGCTCGTTTAACGCAAACATTCTAATTGATTCATATCGGTAGGTGCGATATCCGTATCGCACCTACCGGCCTGGGAATATCACTAAATTGACGCTTATGGTGCGATATCCGTATCGCACCATAAGCGTCAATTTTAAGGAAAAACGAAAGCCACAATACCCCCAGGCCGGTAGGTGTAATTAAAACCTTGTAACTTCCACTTGAGACGTCTTGCCGCTAAGGTTAAGGCTGGGATCGGTGATGCTGGTGGAACGCCACTGGAATTTAATCCTGTGAGTATCTCTGATGGTATAACAATGGGGACAGAGGGGATGAAGACCTCACTTTTTACTTTTTATTGTTCCCCACTGGGTCTTTTTTTTTCCAGCAGGCGTAACAGACAACACA
>JAAXGN010000094.1 GCA_012267415.1 Candidatus Poribacteria bacterium
ATGTCCGAAACTACTAATTGCGTAGAAAAAAATAACTATACCCTCTATAATTAAAGACACAGGTTTCGACCTAATAGGGTGCAAGTGAAGAAAAAAATTTCATCATTTGATCACATTTTTACCTTTCATCACTTAAGACGCATTTTTTTTCCCCAAATAGGTGCATAAAATGACGCATAAAACGAAAAAAGTGAGTTTTTTCTAAAATTTCAGTCAAAATGGGCAAAAAAACGAAAGAATCCGTGAAAATTACTCAAATTGAGTTCCTCTAATAAATCTTCAATAGATTTTCAACATTGACTCAGTAAATGCCACTTCTAAATATAGGACGGGTGTGTGAGATGAGACGGCACTCATATAAAAAAAAGCTAAAGAATTTCTTGTAAAAGCGATATAATTAATATAGGGATATATTCATTCTGAAAAATGGAGGTGATCCGGGATGAAAACAATCTACGGAAATCCATCACACAGAGAACGATGTCCATTCAATATTGTACCAAATGAGCCGCTCTCCGCAGAAGAATCTATAGATCAGTGTGTTTCCTGTGTATGCCGCAACAACGCATACCTAAAAAGTCATTATGAAGATTTACGACAGATCGCTTTTTTGACCATCCTTGAAGAAACACCTAACTATGACCCAAAGCATCCAAGTGGCGCAAGTTTCATTACCTTTATCAAGGCAAAGGTCTGTATACGATTATGGCGCGAGCAAAGAAAACTATTGCGAGAGACACCTTACCCATATCAAGAATGCTCTGAAGAAAACGAGAAAAATCTGTTAGAAGCAGAATTGATCACACAAGCGTGTGCTATTGAGAATATGGCAGACAGTGTGATACAGCAGATCGAAATCGGATTTTTACGAAGGTGTTTACCCAAACTCATTAAAAAACTTACTAAAAAAGAAAAACGCGTCCTTCAAATGAAGTTCTTTAGAGAATATACCGGCGTGCAAATTGCACAAGAACTCAACATATCGGAGGGACGCGTGACACAGCTCACACAAAACGCGTTGGCAAAACTCGGTAAAGCATATCTTACAGAACTCAAATGTAAGCAAGGAAACGCATATAAGGTAAAGTCTGCAAATAATTATGGTGAAACATTAAAATAATTACACATTTCCATTCCCGGTAGGTGCGATATCCTTATCGCACCGGATTTGCCCTAAACAGTTTCATAGTAGGTCTTCGCGTAGGTCCCGGTGCGATAAGGAAATCGCACCTACCGGCCTGGGTAGTATTGATAGTGTATAAATAATTCCATAATACACCATAAATTCGCGATCTGTAGGAGGCAAGTTAACATAATTCTGGCCGATTCCCGATTGAACGTTTTGATAGTCGGGAATCGAAGTTCAAATCAACAGAAATGTGCGTGGGATGGCGTGTTTCGTAGCACAATCAAGGATGAATGTGCTACGGACTGATAAGATCATATTCTAAGCAGGAAATTTTTTGGGTGTGACGAGGGGATGTGTAGCACAATCAAGGCTGAATGTGCTACAGAATTCATGGGATCAGCGTATGTGTCAAAGGTTGCCAACCGAGAAGTCTATACGCTTTTGAGAGGTTAATTTCTTTCTGTTCATGGTCTCCTGCTATATAGACGGCGTCAAAACCTGTATGATCTACCGAAATTGCTGCAAGATATGCGCGTGCTAAATCTTCTTCATCTGTCCACCATATATGAACGGATGCATCTTTTGGCAGATTTCGTCTTTCTAACCACTGTTCACGCGTTGAAGGTCCCGTGATTCGTAGTGCAATTAAGGACATTTCGTGCTCTCTTGAAAAATACTCACAGACCTGCTCACCGAAACTTTTGGTAAGTCCGTAGACACCAGGATTGTCCCGCGGCACGATGTCCTCATACGGAAAACTATTTCTTGTGCGTTCATGAACAGTGAATGTGCTTGTATATACGCCGTGCTTGATCCCTGCTTCTTTGGCAGCATGGAGTAGTATATGCAATCCTTTTGCATTGACATCATAGTTCGCAACAATATCTGGAAAATCCGCAACGGATGAGCGATCACTCGTCGGACGTAGCATGACCATATAGACAAATGTGTCCATCCCTTTTAAGGCTTCTTGGACAATGCTTGGGTCTGTTACTGACCCTTGAATATATTCTAAAGAATCATCTTTGGGTGGATGGACATCAAGAACGCGGAAATTGTGATGTTCCTTCATGTAAGGTATAGTCATCGTTCCAACATGTCCCGATCCACCAACGAGCAAAACATTCATATATCACCTATTCTATATATCTATAATCCCCATGTTTTATACGTAGATCAAATGCATCCTCTGGATCCCAAGTCGGCATATCTGATGGCACTTCATAAGCGAATTGCTCAGTATCAGATTCATAATAATTGGTACTGCGTTCATGGAGGGCGCGCTGATACATTTTACAACGTTGTATAAGGAAATCGGTTTGCCACCATTTGTAATGTTCATTCCATTTCGGTGTCCGCTGGTCAAAATAGATAACTCTTCGCAATGTATCGCTTGTATTGATCTTACTCCCATGAAGAACTTTCGTATGATGCAGCAGAATATCACCTGGTTCAACTTCAGCTGGCACTGCATCGGAACGGTTAAAATTCTCTTCACCTTTATCTATTTCCTCTTGTGCCTTTTCGATACTCCATAGATGACTTTTCGGAATAACCCAGACACAACCGTTATCAACAGTGGATTTATCGATGTAGATATCAACGTTGAAAATCGGAAGGTTTTCACGAATTGCATTTCCATCGCGGTGCCATCGAACAGAAGACCCGTGTTTAGGTAGTTTGAAAACGAGTGATTCATAACACGGTACAAAATCTGGTCCGATAATTCTATTCAATAGATCACCGATAAAGGGATGACCGAGTAATCGTAGTGAAAATTCGTTTGGGTGTGAATGAAGATAGGTGAGATAGTAAGGAATTCCTTCGGGACCCCGCATACACCATTCATCTGCGGGCCCCTCGTCCAAGATTTCATCTATAAGTCGTTGACTTTCCTGCTGAATTACTGTGAGTTCATCAGGTTGTATTACTTTTTTGAGGATAAGATAACCGTTATCATTGAAGAATTGAATCTCTTCATTCGTGATTTTTCGCATAAAGTTGTTTCCTTTTTTTGCGTTTGAAGTCGTCATCTCTGTTCCACCAATCGTTCTGGATTATTGACCACTGTTGCCTAAGTACATCTAAACCTTAGTCTGCATAATTGCCCTCTAAAAGGTTAATTGTTTCCACTTTTCTGTTCCCTCGTTTCTTCTTCCACTACTTTATCTACTTCATGTAGCAGTTTCATAATTCTTCCCATCTGTTGATCTCGTAGTTCCAGTTTAGGTACTGCTGTTGATAGTGCACTGAGTTTTGTACGAAACCAGTAGAGATTTATATGATCAGATTCTGCCTCATCACTTTTATTCAAAACATCTTCTGCCTCATCACTTTTATTTAAAGCATCTAATATTTGCTGGGCACCCTTCTTATCAAGAATTTCTTTAGTCAAGTTTTCAACCTTTCCCTTTTCAATAGTTGCTTTGAGCCACTTCCCGCTTGCAATATCGAGAAGTTTTTCATTTAAGCCTTTTTCGATTGCTCCATCCTTAAGCTCCTCTGGTTTGTGGCGAGAATAGAAGCCTCTAAAAGGAATTTCGGGTGAATTTTCACGATACAAATATAGATTGACTTCAACAGCTATACGTTTGTCTACCGAATTACGGCAAATCACATTGAGTCCATAGGGCTTTCCATCATCTACATCATATTTGTAATTGGGCACGGGAAATTCAATTCGCATGCGTGCACCGTATGTGGTAATTTCCAGATTTGCCTCAAGATCCTCTGCATCAGTAAGACGGGTAATACGAGCAATACCCATTGATTCTTTATCGCTGAATATTTTCAATGTTTTCAATACATCATCAAGTAAGTCATGATGTTGAACAAGGTTATAGCCTAGTAAAACAGTTTTATGTTTATAGTTATCCCGTATAGTCCCTTCATGTTTCTTTCTCACAACTTCAATTGGTATACGCCTACTTTTCATGGAATCATCCTCATCCGTATCTCCAATATCGACATCACCATAAGGTTCGCGGACTATGACAGATTTATATTTATTTATTCCTGTTCCCATACGAAAATCGCCAATTGTGAAAGTAGGAATTTCCTGTCGAAGATCACCGATAGATCCCGACCACAGTTTCCATTCCCGACCGTCCCATTCTCTTTTCCTTATTTGTTTCATACTTGTCTCTCACATAAATCAAAACGGAACAAGAATCCTGCAGTCAACCAGTTTTAGTCGTGGATTCATCAAGTCGTTCCGCTTGTTGCCAGTTAATAATGTATTACTTGTTCCATATAGGTTCAATTCAACTTACTTATTTACTAAATTACAATTCTCAAGAATTACGTAGAAATAATTTTCGCCTGTGTTCTTGTAAGTTCCTTTGCGTAATCCACCGAATTTCATTTTGTTGACGTTTTCTGCATTGAAGCCATCTTGCTCTTTCACATACCCATTTATTTTTACAAAGTCATCTACTTTGAGATCACGAAGAAAATACGGTGGTTTGAGGTAAAATCTACAAAGCACCTCGGCATAAAGGTTATTGTTGTTGTCCAGAGGTGACTTCAAATCATCAACATGCAACCAAATTGAATGGTTATATAGGTTGACATGACTATCAGATTCTTCTTTATTGTGTTCCTTTATGATACCTGTCACTATGAAGGTATTCCAACTATTGGCATAGGTATCGTCCGCAATTCTCGGATCCCTTATATAATCAGACATCAATTTTGTTGCGGTTACTGTTCGCACTTGCGGTTTCGGTTTCTCACAAGCATACCACGTCCCTAATGAAAAAATGAATACCAAGAGTAAAACCAACCTTATAACTCTACGAGAAAACTCCATTTCAATATACCTCTATTGGTTAGACTGTTCATCTTAGGTTTAATGTCCTTAACGAGACCGATCTCAATTTGTAGTTTCTTTATTTAATGTGCCTTTACCCAAAATTATCGTTGCTTTTTATGATACTTGAAAAATCACTTTTGGTCAATAAGTAGAGCATTTCTTTCATTTGGTTGGGGCAAATCGGGGTCATGATTTATATGCAAGTTTATATCGAACCTGCCGTTTTTCGTGCAACCCAGAATAATTCTGCATTTAGGGTCAAGACATCGTCAACATGCGGTCTGTCAGGTGAGTAGAACAGTCGTACGGATTCTTCTTGTGCCATCTGTCGGCGATACGGCATCCACCTTACTATTTAACTCCAGAATCGGGAACGATGATGACATCCAGTCCCAGCATTATGACAGAAGCGTTTGAGAAGAATTCAAGGTATTCATGTTGGTCTTGCATTAAAATCTCCAGTGTACTAAAACTTCCTTTCTTCGTAAATCTTTGCATGTTCAATTTGCTCTTTTAGATACGGTATAAATTCATTAATCCAAAGATTAACTTTTTCCTCATTGTCGCTGTTCTGGATGTCAACTAATTTTTGTAGTTTCTTTTCATAGTATAGACTAGCAGGTCCCCAAAATCCTTCGGTTGAATAATTTGATATCAATGTACTTCTAACATCTTCACTATCTCCATATCGAATAAGGATATCTCGAGCTAAAGAATCTTTCCATTCTTCAATCAGGAGAGTTTTTGGGACAAATTCACTGGCAAGATACCACGCCCGATTTTCAACGTCACTATCAACCCATTCCCATATTTTTTCGCGTGGAATTAAGGTTAATGCCCCTTTCTCTTTTTCTGTTTCCGAAAGATCCGCTTCTCTGAGCCATTTTGCCAAAGATATTGTTCTTGAAAAATTATCTTTACTGTCCAAGTATTTGCTAACGTACCCCCAGACCTCCGCGGGATATTTTTTAGTTGTTTCAGTGAGGAAGGAGCAACTTTGCGCGAAAGAATCAAACATTGTTTTATTGCTTCCAAAGGAACCTAACATGAGTTTTACCAACTCTAAAGCTTTCTGTGGATGTTGGTGTAGAAGGGCATTTGCTGTGTTTGTCCAATAGAAATCTGTCATTGTATCATACCGATAATTGTCAGATTCTTTAAACAATTCTGGATGCGAAAGGAGGCGGAATGTAAGTTCACAGGGTAAAGTGGACTCCGGTTTTCGAGAAATATGATAGTTGTAGAACAACTTTAATGCTATTTGCACGGAAGATCTATCAATGGCACTTAACAGAAGTTCTATCCAAGCTTCAAAAACTTTGGCAGATAGGCTGGTAATTGCGTTTCGATATATAAATAATCCAAAATTGTTGATGTTAATAACACCGTCTTTCGCAAGTTTGAGAATGCGAAGTCCAGCTTGATCAGTTAGACCCGAGCAGTGGGTAAGATATGGTACTATTGCGTTAAGTGTAGTGTCTTCACAGAGCGAGTCAAGTTGTTTTTCCCACAGTGTTAAGTCTCTACCAAAGATTGCGTGGAAATATCCCCCGAGAAAATAAGCACTTGCATTGTCTGACGCGTTTCGTTGAGCATCAAGAAGCATTGGTAAAAGTGAAAGAGACTCATCTCTCTGTCCGAGTTCAAACCCAAACTTGTTTCCATTCTGTGCCTCATCAGTCACAAGCCATGATAGTTCTGATTCTAAGAGGACAGGATTATCTATAGACTGCTTCGCGAGTGTTTCAAGATGAGGTTTAATTTTATCAACCTCATCTTCAAGAGGATGGTCTTCAAGGATGTCCATCCCAACATACCGTTGCATGAGGGAGTGAAAATCGGATCCAACTAATTCGTCTCGGATTTCTTCAAAATGCTGTCTAATTTCGGGTGGTAGACCTTTGTTCTCCACATAAGAATCATCATAAAATAAAATTTGGCTTATTGTCTCAATAATCTGTTTTTTGCTTGCATATCTGTTTTCAGTAATTTTTCTGACTGTGTCCACAACCAGATCACTTAATTTGCGAATCCTTGCAATCGATCCTGCCTGTCCCAGCATTATTTCTACAGCTTCTTCCCGTTCATCTTCAGGTAAATGCTCTAATTGTGCAAATAGGAGTTGCCATATTTGACGGTAGGCATCCCACCATTCATCGTATGTTTTGGGTTCCCAAAGTTTAGGGATCCCACGTAGTCCCTGATTTCCTACACCAGAAATCCGTGTAAAATAATCCGACTGCAGGCCTTTATTACTGGCATTCAATGCTAGCTTGCGCCGTTCTTTTGATCCCGATTCAAATGCTTCTTTCAAGACAGGTAAACGTTCAATAGGTGGTGCTTCTGTAGGTGCTACCGCACCCGGTCCTAATGAGAAAAGTTCAGCAAATATTCCGCTGGCATTGTTTGAATAACCTTCATTCTCTGCTTCACCAAGCGCGAGAAGTGACTTTGCAGCATCAACAAACAGGTCCCGATGCATAGCTATTTTTTCAAGTGCCAATACCACATTCCTTCGTCCTTCTGTAAAATCTAATAAAGATACCTTATCCCAGCTACCTATTGTTTGCATCAGGCATTTTGATGCAGATTTGGGAGCTGCTTCAGTCAGTGTGAGAAAAAAACTACTGCCCAACCTCGTGTTCAGATATTCACTATTCTGAAAAGGACCTTTTGGTCCGAGATGACCTTCAACTATTTTTAATGCGGGTTCTGATTCAGAGGCGTACCGAAACATTTCATTAAACCATTCAATCAGTTTAGGTGGAAAATCTTCAATGAAAGTATCATAATCAAACGGGTTTCCATAAATTTGCCACCATTCCACCCATAATTTGATCTGGAGAGCTATTGGTGTGATGTAGTAGGTATATCCACCTTGAAGGATTTTGCGTTTTCGCAGGTTATCAATGATTTCTTGAAATCTGTGCCAAGTGATCTGTGAATTAGCTGCCTCAACTTTTTTGGCAATTGCTTGTGCTTCAATCACAAGAGACCCTTCAAATCCAAATTGCTTAAAGAGTGCTAAATGTCGAAGCACCAATTCTCTCTGTTGAACTTCTGGGCTATTAGGATCCTCCTTTCCAAAGTCAATGTAGAAATTCTTATAAAGATAATCATCAGTCAAAAGTTGGGATGGGTCTCCAGGATAATTGGCTAGAATCTTACCCGTGTGCTGTGCCATTCGCGGAGAACCACCACAAAATTGCAGGTACAGATCTGCCGTTTCTTTGCGAACTCCATATTCTTGAATGATAGTGAGAATCTGATCATCTTCCAAGTGCTCTATTTCAAATTCGGTAATACCACTACCGGCAATCGGGTCGTGATTGTTATAAATACTAATCAATTTAATTCGAGGTCCACGGTGTTGCAGTTTATCCCAGATATAAAATCTATTTTCCGGATCACACTCATCAATTATTAAAATTGCAGAAAAGTGATTATCGTCACGGAGAATTTTATTCATTAAATCACTATCGCGAAACTGGGAAGCGGTGCAGTAAATAACAAGTGGAGATAAGTCATCAACCTTCGTTGCTTCTAAAACGAGCTTCGTTTTACCAATACCAGGTTCCCCCAATACTCGCAAGTGAATTGTGTTATTATTTGCTCGCAATTCATTCTGAATTTTCGCAACCAAATTACTCTGTGATTGACTAGGGAAGAATGCTACTCGCATAGTAGCATCTTCGGACCAACTCTGATGTGTCTGAAAAATAGTGCCAGCGTTTCCCTTTACCCACAATGCTAACGATGGAAACACTTCAAGAAAACCCTTCAGGTTACTCTGGGTAAACACCTCTACTTTGGGGTTTGAATAACCACACTGCTTTAGATAATCCTCTATGTTTGGGATAATTTTTCCTCGATTGAGTTCAGTAGGATCAATTCCGGTACAGACCAAAACGTAAGTGCCATCGACATCAAGGCATTTGCGAATACTCTCTCCAAGATTCTGTCTATCAGGTGTCTTTTTCCCAAACAGTTCCTTTTTGATAGCTGAAGGCTGCCATGGTTCGAACGTCTCTCCAGCTTTGATCTGATAACTGGTTTTTCCAGGCTTAATTAACCCTTGTCTCATTGCAATTTGAGCATCATCAACATTAGCATCAATTCCACCATCACGAACATTAACCCAACTTGAAACGTTAATCTTACTAATTTCGACTCCAAGTTTTCTTGCTTTCGCCCAAAGTAACTTTTGAAAGAATTCTACTGATGTTTTTTGATCAAGTCGATTAAGGTGTTCATTTTTTACAGTAAAAATTGTATCAAGATTCATTTTATTTATACTCCTAAATGATTTATGATATAAATACCGATTGAGTATTGCGGCGTATTAAAAATTCGTTTTATAGAAACAGTTCACCTTGCACTGTATCCGAATCTTCACTCTGAATATCAAGTTCTTGTGCTTCCTCCTCCAAATCACACTTCGAATGTTTAGTTCCGCAGATGCTGGGTTCAGCACACAACTTTGCACGAAGGAGATCAATTCCTTCATGGATCTCCGCATGTGTATCCTCTCCAAAACCAAGTACTTCTGATAACAGCCGACGATCAAGTTCATGTCTCACTGGATCATCTACCATTTCGTTGAACGGAAGCATGCGCTTGTGTTTTAATTCCTGAAAAATTGACTCTGCCATTGCTAGCTGAAATGAATTGAGTTTACGTAAATCTAAAGTAGGCAAAAGACCAAGCATCTCTTTTCTTATAATTCCTCGTCCTTCTTGTTGTTTACCACAATGCATCCAGTGACATAACAAACCCAAGGTTGAATTCCCCCAGAGTGTCCATGCATAGTCATAATTTCTATTTTTAAAAACAACGTTTGGAATTAGAGCTACTCCTATTGTATTTTGTTCAGTAAACATTGCGGCAAGAGAATTAGCGTTAAACTGTATGCAGCTGTTGTAGTGACATCTGCCATTCCAGGTTTTTATTTCTGCAACCTTTTCAATCGCATTTGGTCGAGGTAAAGCATGGGCATCTGGAACAACAACCATTGCTCTTTGATTTTCAGATTTTACATGCCACAAACATGGATAATCTGCTGTTTCAATATACCTCTTTTCAACATTAAAGGCTTTTTCTCCAGCATCATCTTTTATATCCAAGATTCTTTTACCAATAGTAGCAATTTCAGAGAGGGAGCAAACTGGAATCTTTATAGGTCTATCTTGATGTGAAAGCCATAATTGACCATTAGCAAGTTGGTACGCAGATTGAACTACGACCATATCTTTCACTCGTGTTACAGCCCAGGATTCGTTTTTTTGTTTAAGAGGAGCATCTAATATATGTCCTACAATTTCATCACCAACCTTGATTGAGTTTCCTCCGACCGGACCATCTTCAAGTTGGCGGATTTTCTTGAATTGATTGATCCGTTTTGCAATTTCGAGAGCTTCTAATTCGCTATTTGGGCAACGGTGTAGACAAATAAAGATGCCACGTCCAGCATCAAGTGATTTACTTTTTGAAGCAATAATGAGGCATTCAGCTATATTCGTATCTGCAGAAAAAGAACAGTTTTTTATATCAGGCGTAGCAATTGTAACAACTGTTACACCTTGATAGTCACGAGCAAAGAAATTTCTAACTTTGCTCCAACTGGTAGTCGCGGTTACTGCAATGGGGAGCACAACGCCCATTCTTCCTTTATTTTTAAGCATTTTGTCGGCCAGATCAACGAAATAAGAACCGAGACCTGCTTGTCCATGACCAATTTTGCTTTTTTGCGCCTTAAGTGATTTCCGCATTTCCTTAGCGACTTTTTTATCAGCAAAAATATGCTTTGGCATATACGAGTTATTGTCCGCGCCTATTCGTGTAAACGGTGGATTTTGAATCACTATGTCAAATTCATGCGGCTTAAAATGCTTACGAAGTTCTTCTGAACGGGTTCCACTCCCAGTGACAGCTTCAACTTTTTCGAGGTCAAGAAGAGTCCCTTGTTCCGGGTTGTTGAGTAGATCGAGTGCTCCGATTGCATAACTTCCATCGCCATGTGGTGTTCCATAAGCCATTGTTTTTATACGCGTGTCGCCAATGCGGATGTCAGGATAAGTGCCAGCAATAATAGAAACGGTAAGGTGTGTAGCATTGGGAAGGATGTCACACCCCAGGAGGTTTTTCTCTACCATGTGTTTATGGATGTCTTTCCCTTTACCACCTGATTGTTCGTGAAAGTTAAGGATGCGTTGATACATACCGTTGAGAAGCGTACCGGTGCCGCAGGCAAAGTCCGCGACTTTGATATTTTTCGCTTTTTGCTTTAGTTCTGGTAAGACAAGCGCACAGAGGAGCGTAGACGATTCGGGCCGTGTGTAGTTGGCTTTGATAGTTTTCCGATCTTTGATGAAATCTTGGAATGCAATCCCCGCGAGTTCATGTTCATGAGCAAGTCCCATGTTTTGTAAGTCAAAAGCCGTTTTTCGCAAAATGCGCAGTACATCACCAACTAACTGGTCATCACCACTGAGAACACGTACGAGTCGGTCAGCCACACCGAAGATCGGTTTATAGTTGATATCTTGGATATGTTTCCAAACTTTTAGGACTTCTGAGACTGATAGTTTTCCGTATTCTTCTTTTATCTCACTGAGGCTAGGTATAGTTTCAAGGTCAGGTTTATGTGCAAGGAGACTCTGGAATACAAAGGCATTTCCAATGATTAGCATTGCCATTTGTACTGTTTGCTTACCAGGGGCTTGGTAAAGAATATTGGCAATTTGCTTCCCAAGATCAGGACGTTCTTCAATCGTCTGTTCAGCACGGATTGCAGCGTGATTAACACCAATTTTGAGTGTTTGGACTGCTTCCTCAATTTTTGAAATTGGAGTCGAGCCTTCACGGATAGCAGTTGCGATGTCTGCTACGCTGCCAGTTAACCAACCTTCTTTTGGAAAACGATGTGGTTCGTCTATACTGAGAAGACAGTATGAGATATCTTTGGCTTCTTTCATTCTTATGTTGAGTCTAGCTTGTTCCATTCCCTTAAACCTGAATGGAAACCGAACGGAGATGCCAGTGTGAATTTTACGCCCCATTGTTTTCAAAGTTTTGCCGAGGTATTTGTCTTTGAGTTGTTTTTCACCACTCAGATTTGCGCCACGCTTATAGTCAACCTTGTCTTCAATAGCGATAGGATTACGCCTGGGTTCAATGACGATGGCATCAGGTTCCTTGTCATTTTCAATAAAAGGTCTGGATGGATGTTGGGTGACTATCCACCCGTGCCGCATTGGACGGAGCACATTGATAAATGCTGTTGTAATAAGATCCTCTTTGTTTGACATAGTTTCTGAACCTATCTTCTATGAAATTTTATCCTGAAATAACTGAGAGATGGGCAGAATCATAGTTTACAAAATGATATATTTTCACCCCTATTGTTAATCGGAATAAACTTTTCATCCTTGAAACCTATTTACTCGGTAAGTTCCAAATTGAGTTGACTAACATTGCTATTTGTAGCAACAGGACGACGACAATATGAAGGTTATGGCATTTTCAATATACTTCTTAGGATGTCCAACCCAGACGGTTGGTTCTAAAGATGCTTCAAATTCCTTATAATATTGAGTGAGAAATGTGATATAATACTTTGCGTTAGGATAACTCAGGGTTATACTCCTTAAGAAATAATTATGAAAAATTAAAGTATAACCTATATCCTGACCAAATTCAATAAACATTTAGTTAACTATCCCCAGCCGTTTACAATATAAAGAAGGTATCAGAGGCATAATTGGAATCCTAATGACCAAATCTCAAAGAGTTAGTCTGCAAAAGATTCAGTCTGTAATTTTAGAATAGTTTAGCAAGATATTTGTGTCACGAACTATAGAATTAAGCATATGTACAACGACATCTAAATCACTATCTGCCCGCAGTTCAGCCTTAAGATCACCTGCATTGTGCCAGATTCTTTCCGCGGCAAGGCGCATTTTCTTATTTTTACTGCCTTGAGGGGGCATAATAACTGCATCTGTGTTATCATTAATATTACACAATTCAAGTGCAGCTTTAACATCGCGTGAAATGAGTGTCGCCACGTCAAAAATAATTTCATCATCTACACCTTCGCCATCATCGCGATAGGGCATATTTCCGTAAAGTTGTCCTATCTGAGAGTGAATACGGGTGACAATACGAGACATTTTTTGATTGGTCTGATCTGTCATATTTGCTCCTTTAAGTGACTTTGTAAAACTATGATGCGTGAATGAATAGAAACTCTTTTAATCACGCGACCTACAAGATTGTCAGCATGATAGCAGATAATGAGAAAATTTTCTATAAGAGATTAATCAACATATATAAGTTTATATCGTCCCTGCCATTTTTCGTGCAACCCAGAATAATGCAAGCAGTAAGACGATCAATCCACCCCAAAACGGGTGTGCCCAAATTCGTGTTCTCTTGATAATGGGGTCTGGTTCTGGTAATGCTGAGAGATGATCTAATAACGTTCCTACATCAGCGATTGAGACTAACTTGCCATCCGTAATATTAGCGATTTCTTCCAACACATTAAAACGTGCCAAACGGCCTTGCTGCTCTCTGTTCAAACCTTGCACGGATAAGTCTGTCTGAACAGATGCGCCTGTCTCACTACTGGTTGCTACAAGACGGTAGTTGCCAGATTCTTTCGGCACAAACGTCCCAACAAATAATCCTAATGCGTCTTCTACCCCAGGTTGAAGACGTATGGTATCCGTTTTACCTGATGGTGAAATCGCTTGCACGGTTACGGTACCTCTATCCAAAGGACCACCAACATTGTCAATTACATTAGCGTTTAGGGTCAACACATCGTCAACATGGGGTCTGTCAGGTGAGTAGAACAACCGTATGGATTCTTCTTGTGCCATCTGTCGTCGATATGCCATCCAACGTGCGACTTGACTCCAGAAACGATAATGGTGTTTATCTTCAACGCCATGTCGCCAACGCCAAGCACTGTCAGTTCCCATAAATAGCACTTTACCTGTACCGTAAGTCTTTGTAACGATGAGGGGTACGCGTCCGGATACAGTCGCGATTTGATCGTGTACTGCCAGAATCTCCGTTCCTACTTTAGCACGTTGGACGCCTGCATACCAGAAGAAGCCCGGCAATCCACGCCAGACATCGCTGTTATCAAGGTCAGAATCACCAAGCCGGGTTAACAGACTCCGTTGTCCGTGTTCGGTGAGTGCAAAATAGCCTTGATTACTTGTCCCAACACCTTTCGGTATCGCGGGGTCTAACACCACCGGATATAAGTCAGATAATGGACCTGTTGTTAACGACTCCTGCGCGCCTTTACGTCCCGGTATAAATACGATTCCAGCAGCTTGTGCGCTGACGAGTTGACGTAAGTTCTGTGCTTGTTCAACTGTTAACTGTCCTGATGTAATGCCGACATCTCCAAGAAACACGACATCAAATTTGTTAAGTTCCCTTTCATCGGGCATCGTTTTAATATAAGTTCTACCACCACCCATCTCCGGCAGCTCAGGATGAAAGAGTAGACATGTCACATCAACACCAGGGTCCCGTTCTAAAGCATTACGAAGGTATCGGTATTCCCAACGGGGATAAGATTCAATCACAAGGACTTTCAGCTGCTCTTCCCGTATAGATATAGGAGCGGAAAGTTGATTGTTTTCAGGAATCAATTCCTCCATGTCTTTTTCAATACGTAAACTGAGTTCGAAATCACCTGTCTCCTTCGGAGTCCACGCGATACTGTCTTGTGCTTTTCCCATTGCGGGGACAGTGATAGTCTTTGAAATTGTCGCTTTATCATCAACGCTCATGGTGAGGTTTACAATTTTATCCTGTCCGATTGTGTTGTGTACCACATACGGAATACGTAGTTGTTTTTTTGTTACACCGTAAGTTGGGGCATCCATACTAACTAATTCAAGGTCTGGTAATGGCACTTCACTGCCAACGCCAACCGTAAATATAGGGATACCTTTCATGTGAAACCGGGTTGCAGTCTCAACCGGTGAGTTTCCGACATTCCAATCTCCATCAGAGACTAAAACTACGCCGCGAAGATTTGTATGATTCTCAAAGATGTGGGATAGACCGGCGTTTATATCTGTTGCCTCTTCTGCGGGTTCTAGGAGTGAAGAAAACGACTCAAATATGACATTGAGTTCTGAATCAGGCTCTGGCTTCCATACATCTTCGGACAACAAAGGTTCAATCGTCTCTGCGCGACTTTTACGGGTTTCAGTGGTGTCCTGTTCATCAATGACATCCTTTGTTAGCATGCTGTTAGATGTGTCCCAAAGCACTGCGAGTGTAGAACGGACTTCTGGGGGTTGCGATTCTAACCATTCGGGTTGATTTAGCGTGATGACAACGAGGCAAACAAGCACTAAGCGGAGTAGTTCAAGTAAACCGATCCGTTTTCGGTAATTGCTACGGTGCCATGCTGCCCAGCACAACGCCCCGGTAACGATGATGACGATCAGTCCCAGCACTATGACTGATCCGTTTGAGAAGAATTCTAAGTATCCTTGTTGGTCTTGCATATTTTGTTATTTCTCCGAATGTATTAACGTTCTCTTTTTTCCTCAATTTCTGCGTTTTTAATGTAATCACTAACCCCCTTATCAAGGGGAATGCGTAAGTCCTGGTCTTATTGCACAAGTTGTGTCCGGGCGTAGACCTCTCGTAAATGCAACTCACAATCAATTGAACTCAGCAGCACGACATCCTTAACATTGCAATACGTAGTGAGGACCCACTCAGAATTATGCCGAGAAAAGTGTTCAACCTTAATCTGATCTTGAGCGACGAGTAAGTATTCTTGTAATGATAGAAGTTGCTTATAAAATTCAAACTTCTCGCCTCTATCAAAACTTTTTGTGGATGGAGAAAGGACTTCTAAAATAACTCTCGGATTTAGGAGCGTGTCGTAGACATTATCCTCAAAACTCGGTTCTTCACAACTAACAACCACATCGGGATAGAAGTAGGCGTTTGTAGATAGGATTCTAACGCGCATATCACTGCTATGCACTTCACATTTCTTCCCTTTCAATTGTTCGCGGAGTTCTCCGAAAATATCACCCGTTATAAAACTGTGTGTACGACTCGCCCCCGACATTGCTACGATATGTCCTTTCCGGTATTCATGCTTTATGCCCGCTTTTCGTTCAAAGGTGAGGTATTCTTCAGGTGTGAGGTAGGTTTGTACTGCAGCGGATGTCATAAGCGTTCTCCAGAGTGTGTATTTGATAAATGTCTGTATAAGGTGAAATATCTATGGACTGATAGTCAATTATATCATATTTTTTGACTTAATGTAGGGAAAAATTTGAATGGGTGGAGTATTTAGTTGTAGGCAGATTCAGTTCAGAATATAAATCCTGAATTTGACTTGAATCTGATAAAATGTTATAATTAGAGGCATATATTCTTACAGGAGACTGATATGCTTACACAAACCCAAGTTGACACGTTTCGTGAAAAAGGTTTTCTTCTCGGTAATCGTGCCTTGACTGACGAACAAGTTGATGAATTACGGTCAGAATTAGCACGGGTTATTGATGACTATGAAAAGGCAGATGTTCCACAACCTGTGCGAATTGCGAACCTCGGTGGACGGGAAGAAAGTCCTGTCTGGCAAATCGTGAATATCTGGGAGGCGAGTTCGGCTTACCAGCAACTGATATATAATCCCATCATTGTTGAAGAAATTGGACAGTTGACATCCGCAACAGAAGTTCGCGTCTGGCACGACCAAATTCAATACAAACCCCCCCAAATTGGCGGTGTCAATAGTTGGCATCAGGATTCACCACTATGGGGTATCCTCATGCCAAAAACGAGTCAAGTAACTGCATGGGTGGCTTTGGATGACGTTGATGTAAGCAACGGATGTATGAGAATGGTTCCGGGTTCCTATAAATGGGGTCCACAGATGCCTTTTTTAGGTTCTGTCGGGGACATCCATAAAATGCATGACTACTTTGAAGATAACAAATTGTCTGTAGAACTTTGTCCTGTTCCGAAAGGGCACGTTCATTTTCATCACGCCTTAACTTGGCACGGATCGCACGATAACGCAAGTGATGCAGCACGACGTGCTATCGCAGTACACTATATGACAAGCGAAACAGTCTATTATGAGACTGGAAATCATCTTATGAAGCAATTTGTTACTGTAAAGGATAACGAAAAATTAGAAGGGGACCACTTTCCTGTTGTCATGAAGGAAGGGGTACCTATTAAGAAGATATGATTTAGGAGAAATACATGCTCAATCAGACTCAATTCGACACATTTCTTGAGAAAAGATTCCTACTCGGAAGTCGTGTTTTGAGTGATGAATAGGTAGACGAACTACGTTCAGATTCCACTTGTAATGGACGCGGGAAATCCAACCTGTCCATAGGTTTTACGGGTATGGACTTTGAAACCGTTGTTCGCGAACGAATCCCAATACTATCTGTCTTATTCAATAACTTTCAATGGCAATTGAGATTCCAATTATGCCTGTTTCTACTGAAAAATATCGTTCTACAGATATACAAAAAAGAGACATTATCAATTAGAAATCGTATAACTATCACAATATAAAATGAGGTATTGAGATGAAACATATTTCTGTTAGTATAATCCTAACTGTTTTATGCATTGGTATAAGTGCTTGGGGAATAAACAATGATGCGTCACTCATGCTGTATCTCCCTTTTGATAAGGATGACGGAGACAAAGCTATAGACGCAAGCGGAAATGACCTTGAAGCTGTATTTCACGGGGCAACTTGGTCTAAAGACGGCAAAATCGGTGGATGCATATATTTAGCTGATTCCGAAAAATATGTTGAGGTAGATGCAGTTCCTGAACTTGATATTACGGATGAAATCACAATCCAAACGTGGTTTTTACCTGAACAGGATCAAGGTGATTCTAATCTGATGGGCCGCAGGACATCAGGTAACGTCGGCGGGTATTGTCTGCAATGGAGCTCAAATCCTACAAAATCACCACAGATTGAGACATGGATGTATGTTGGTAACTGGCAGGGCTCACGGAGTAAACAGACTATCAAACCGGCATTAAATGAATGGCATCACGTTGCATCTACCTACGATGGCGATAAAGTTCGGCAATATATAGATGGAAAATTAGATGTTGAATACGCAGCACCAGGCAAACTAAACAGCGTTGATATTGTTTTCCGTATAGGAAAATCACAAACAGGCCTTGCTGGAACTGTGGGTTATGTTGATGAGGTAGCCGTCTACAACCGCGCTTTATCGGAAGAAGAAGTGAATGAAGATATGAACAAAGGCGTATTCTTTGCGGTTGATCCGAGAGGTAAACTCGCTACAACTTGGGCAAATCTTAAAATGTAAGAATAGGACATTATTAATAATATGAAAAAAACATGTGCGATTTTCGACCTTGATGGAACGCTGATCAGCAAATCTTCTGAAAAGGTCTTCCTAAAACATTTATTAAGTAACGGGGAAATTCCTGTTTCTAATTTGCTTGCGTGGACATCACATTTTTTGAAAGTTAGGTCATATCCAAAAGCAAAATCAAACAAAGTCCATTTACGTGGTTTGGACCAGGGGCATTTATGCAACCTTGCCCAGGAGTGTTTTACCAATTCACTTCGGGCAAGTATTACACCTCATATATCGGCATTGATACAAACCCATCGAGAAGAGGGACGGACTATCGTTCTTATGTCTGGTTCCTTGTCGTTTCTTGTTGAACTCTTTCATGAACATCTTCAGACAGACATTATGATAGCAGATGAGTTAGAGGTAGTTGATGGAAGATTCACAGGTAAAAGGGTCGGTATACGACCTTATGCACAGAACAAGGCAGCCCTCGCTAAGGACTTGGCATTGCGGTATGGGTTTGACTTAGAATCCTCCTATGCTTATGGCAACCATCATTCAGATGTCTACAAACTTGAGTTGTTTGGAAATCCTGTAGCTGTAAATCCTAATCGCTTGCTTCGTAGAATAGCGACAGCGCGAAAATGGCAGATTGAATAGTAATATTTGATGTAGTGGTTTATCATGTCGGGTTTCGCTTCGCTCTACCCGACCTACAAGAGAAGACTTCATAAGACAATAGTCATAACAGTGCGACTTGAAAAGTATATCGCAACTTCAGGTATTGCCTCCCGTAGAGCAGTGAAACGCGCAATTCGAGAGGGACGTGTTACCGTTAATGGCATTAAGGTTCTTATCCCGGGACACCCAATAGACATAGAAAGGGATGCTATTGAATTTGATGGACAACCTGTTGAACCGTTAAATGAACGACTCTATGTCATGCTGAATAAACCGGCAGGTTATGTGACAACCCGAAAAGATGAACGTGGACGTCCCACTGTGATGGACCTCTTAGAGGATCTACCCCGATCTATCTATCCAGTGGGACGTCTGGATTTGGAAACTGAAGGTCTTCTGTTATTTACCGATGACGGTAATTTTGCCAATAGAATGATGCATCCCAGCCATGAGATTGAAAAAACATACTATGCTTGGGTAAAAGGCGTTCCAACTGAACGGGCAATTAACCGTTTACGTAAGGGCGTTGCAATTCCCAGCGGCCTGACATCTCCAGCAAAAATAAAACGACTCAATACCGAGTATGTTTCTATACCAAGTGGTAGGAAAAAGAAGAAAAGGAAAGAGATTGTATCAAAATTCCGGGTGATAATCCACGAAGGGAAGAAACGGCAGGTGCGTTTGATGTTTAAGGCAGTTGGACATAGGGTAATTCGTTTGAAAAGGACACATATTGGAGGGTTAGAATTGGGCAATCTTCCGCAGGGGCAGTATCGTTTTCTGACCCCTACGGAAGTAGCCAATTTGCAAAGTTAATTGTCGTCTTCACTCGTTTCTGCTTCCGCAGCTAACTGTTTGACTCTTTGTATCGCACTTTGTGCGCTCTGCTTCATCCGTTCATTCTCGGTGTGATTCATCAACTTTTCAAGTACTTCAATTGATTTGTCAAAGTCCCCTGTCAGTGAATGCGTAACACCCAGATAATATTGTGCAGTTTCAAAGACATTGCTATCCGGGTACTTTTCAATGACACTTTGGAGGTACTTAACAGCATTTTTTCCATTTTTTTCTTTGACTTCTCCCGAACTATTCTGAATCATACCCAAGTAAGTGTATCCGATTCTCAAGTGTAGATCAGGAAGTAATCCCATTCTATTTTCAGGGTCTTTGTCTAAGACCTTTTGACTATATGGAAGAGCCTTCTCAATCTGTCCTCGGTTTAGATGCGTCATTGCAAATTCATTATTTAGCTTCACATCGTCAGGCATCATTTCGCTTATTTTAAGTGCCTTCTCAATTTCATTCTTACTGAGATAGAAGATACCGAATTCTCGGTTTATATCCATATCATCAGGCATCTTTTCACGGATCGGTTTTGCTTTCTCAATTTGGTGACGATGGATATAGAGAATTGCTATCTCACGGTTCAGATCAACATCATCAGGCATCTTTTTTAACTTTGCTAATTTTTCCTGAAATGTCTTCTCTTTTTTTAACGTTTCTTGCATCACAGGTAAGAATTTCTCAGGTGGTGCGTAACCACGATGGTGCGTAATTAAACCACCGTCCGGACTTACAAAAAGGATTGCGGGATAACCTCTAACGCCAAACTTCTTGCCTGTTTCCGCGTTGATAGGTTGTTCTTTGATTTCTGGATTAACTTTGACTGTAATGAACTTATCTGTAAGGGTGATAACATCTGCGTTGGTGAAGGTGTCGGCATCCAGCCGCTTACACCAGCCTCACCATTCTGTATAGAAGTCCATCATAACCGGTTTACCGGTTTCAGCAGATTGTTTCATTGCCTCTTCAATAGACGTTCCCCATTTGACTTGTGCCTTTTCCGCTTCTGGGGCTTTTTCTGCTTCTGCTTCTATTTCTAATGCAATTGCTGGCATAGCAACGGCAATCATCAAGAGAACAGCAAGTCCAGTCAGATATGGAACGTGTCGGTAGAAAACAGAATTAAACATTAATTCTCTCCTTAATTTAGGGACGATAAATAAAAGTGTCCTTTAAACGACTTGATAAACACTTTGAACAGAGACACAATCAGTATCGTTTCTGTAATTATCAACATAATACCATGTTTTAGGTGGATTGTCCAGAAAAAAGCAAGATTATGTAATTTTCGTGTGCGATAGGGATATCGCACCTACCGGCCTGGGAATTAGGCGTGAGTTTGATAAATGTAGCGCAAACTTTCCAGTTTGCGAAGATGTGCCACAAACTGGAAAGTTTGTGCTACAATTCACGCCTATCGGATACGAAAATGGCGTAAGTGAACGCATTCGAAATGATTAATCAAACTGACGTTAGTATAGTAAAAGTAGAAATTAATAGGACATTTTTTTGTTTTATGATATCCTATTCACTCGTTTCTGCTTCCGCAGCTAACTGTCTGATCTTTTTAAACTCTTTTTGTACAGCCTGCCTTGTCCGTTCATCAGTGTTGAGGTGATTCATCCATTTTTCAAGTACTCCAATTGCTACTTCAAAATCCTGTGTAATGGGTGAAAACGTAACACCCACATAATCTTGTGCAGCTCTATACGCAGCTAACTGTTTGACCTCTATTATCTCATAAGGTAGAACCTCCTTTATCCGTTCATCAGTGGCGTGATTTATCAACTTTCCAAGTACTTCAATTGATTTTTCAAAATCACCTGTCCGTGAATATGTAACACCCAGATGAAATTGTGCAGTTTCAAAGACGACATTGCTATCCGGGTACTTTTCAATGACAGTTTGTAAGTACTTAACAGCATTTTTCCCATATTTTTTAGCGTCTTTTGAGAAACTACTCTGAATCATACTTGCGTAAGTGGCTCCGATTTCCAAGTGTAGATTAGGAAGTAAACCCGTCGTATTGTCACGGTCTTTATCTAAGACCTTTTGACTATATGGAAGTGCCTTCTCAATCTGTCCTTGCTCCAGGTACGTCACTGCAAATTCGTAATTTAGCTTCACATCGTCAGGCATCATTTCGCTTATTTTAAGTGCCTTCTCAATTTCATTCTTACTGAGATAGAAGATACCGAATTCTCGGTTTATATCCATATCATCAGGCATCATTTCAAGAATCGGTTCTGCTTTCTCAATTTGGTGTCGTTGGACATAGAGAATTGCGATTTCACGGTTCAGTTTAACATCATCAGGCGTCTTCTTCAATTTTGCTAATTTCTCCTGAAATGCCTTCTCTTTTTTCAACGTTTCTTGCATCACGGGTAAGAGTTTCTCAGGTGACGCGTAACCGCTATGGTGGGTAATTAGACCACCCTCCGGACTTACAAAAAGAATAGTGGGATAATAACTAACGCCGAACTTGTTGTTTGTTTCCGCGTTGATGGGGTGTTCTTTAATTTCTGGATTAACTTTGACTGTAATGAACTTATCAGAAAGGGTGATAACATCTGCGTTGGTATAGGTGTCGGCATCCAGCCGATCACAAAAGTCTCACGAGTCTGTATAAAAGTCCATCATGATCGGTTTACCGGTTTCGGTAGATTGTTTCATTGCCTCTTCAATAGACGTTCCCCATTTGACCTGGGCTTTTCCCGCTTCTTGTGCCATTAATTCTCCCCTTATTGTAGGGCTATAAATGGAAGTATCTTCTAAACTCTTGAACAGGGACATAATCAGTATCGTTTCTGTAATTGTCAAAATAATACCATGTTTTAGTTAGATTGTCCAGAAAGAAGCGAGATTATATAATTTTCGGTGCGATAGGGATATCGCACCTACCGGCCTGGGAGTTAGGCGTGAGTTTGATAAATGTAGCGCAAACTTTCCAGTTTGCGAAGATGTGCCACAAACTGGAAAGTTTGTGCTACAATTTCGTGTGTGATAGGGATATCGCACCTACCGGCCTGGGAATTGGGTTTATTTACCAACACAGAACTGTGAGAAAATCCTGTCTAATATATCTTCCGTAGTGGTCTTACCGACGATGTCGCCAAGAGCATCCAGACTGATACGGATGTCAACTGAAACAAGGTCGGGTGGCATCTCATTTTCTAAGCTGCTAATAACATCATTGAGTGCTTCATGCGATCTTCGTAGTGCATCGTAATGTCGTGTGTTCGTTACTATCGGGGATTCACCCAGTGTAATCTCTCCACTGAGGAATTCATCACGAATTGCAGTTTTCAACGTGTCAATTCCCTTTCCTTCAGTAATTGCAGTCTGAATAACCCGCGTTTTGGGTGAATGTTCTGTTAAGACATGCGACTGCAGCATAACAGGTAGGTCAATTTTGTTTAGAATTAGAATTGTGTGATGGGAATTGGCAATTTGCAGCAATTCAATGTCCGCATTGTTCATAGCTTGCGATGCATCAAACATGAGCAGAAGAAATTCTGCCTTTCTGAGAACATCACGACTTCTTTCTACACCTTGCTGCTCTACAATATCGTCTGTCTGACGTAGGCCTGCCGTATCAATAAGGTTTATCGGTAGACCGTCTATGTTTATGGTTTCGTGGATCGTGTCTCGCGTTGTGCCTGGTATATCTGTGACGATTGCCCGAGAAGTTTCAACGAGTGCGTTGAATAGACTGGATTTCCCTACATTTGGCTTACCCAAGATAGCAACATTGACACCCTCTTTTATCAGACGGCCTTCCGCAGCAGTTTTTACCAAATGTTCAATATCTCTTTGAATAGTGTGGACAGTCTGTAGTTGAATGTCGGTGTGCATAAAATCGAGGTCTTCATCAGGAAAATCAATAGAGGCTTCAACTTCTGCTAACAGAGTAGCAAGTTTGTCACTGAGTTGGTTTACACGTTCTGAGAGTTTACCTGCCAGGGCATCAAGTGCGATTTTTCTACTGAGTTCCGTTTTAGCACTGATCAGTTCTGCGACAGATTCTGCTTGTGCGAGGTCAAGTCTGCCGTTCAGAAAAGCCCGTTTTGTAAATTCCCCTGGTTCGGCAAGTCTTGCACCTGTCTTGACGACTAAGTCTAATACGTTGGTTAATGTGACAATTCCGCCATGGCAGTTGAATTCCACGATGTCTTCAGTCGTATAGGATCTTGGCGCGCGCATTATACCGAGTAGGACTTCGTCAACGACTTCATCTGATGCAGTTGTATCTATAATATGTCCGTGTGTGAGTGTATGTGTTGGAAGTTTGTCTGCTGAGACTGTTTGTGAGGGACGAAACAGGTGAGATGCGATCTGAATCGCCAGTGGACCACTGACACGAACTATTCCGATGCCACCTTCTCCGCGAGGTGTCGCTATGGCAGCGATGGTATCATCAAGATGCATTTCGCTAATCCGTTAAAAGTAGTAGGCACACTCCGTGTGCCGTCTTAATACTTTTGTCTTGTAACAACTACTCGGCGCATATCACCTTCACCTTGACTAAAGGTAGAGACATCATCGTCATCTTGCAAAGTAAGGTGTATGACGCGACGATCTTTTGGTGACATAGGTGAAAGTGTCGCATCTTGCCGCGTTCTTTTTACTTTCGCTGCAACCTGATGTGCGAGGTCTGTTAGCATCTGTTCTCTCCGTTCCCTATATCCTTCAGTATTGACGAAAATTTTCTTTTTTGCCAGTGCGTTTTTATTGACGATGCAATTGAGTATACGTTCAATAGCATCAAGTGTTTGTCCATGCTTTCCGATAAGCAGTGCGGGTGAATCGGTTTTCATGTTCAGATGTAGACTACCGTCAAGAAACTCAGATTCGACGACACCGTCTATACCGATACGCGTGAGCATTTCTCGCAGCACGGTATCTGGTGCGGCGGTAATATCTTCTTTGAGCGTTGCGCGAATTTTAGCGGGTTTCGCGCCAAAACTCAAGATTCCTTTTGTGGGTTCATTTATTATGATGATATTGACCTCTTCGCGCGTTGCCTTGAGCTGCAAAAGAGCGAGATCTATAGCTTCTTCTACAGTATCGGCTTCAGTCTCAATATAGTTTTGCAACTGGAAGTACTCCTTATTTTGTTTTGCGTTTTGGTGTGTTTTCTTTTATGTCGGGTTCACCGTCATGGAAGAACCTTGTTTGTATATATTGTTGTCCTACAGTGAAGATGTTATTACATAACCAGTATAAGACGAATCCGGAAGCCCAGTTATAGAAGATGAAGACGAAGATAAGCGGCATAAACTTCATAATTTTCGCCTGCATCCCTGTTGATGCTGGTGTTGGCGACATTCCGCCTACAAACTTTTGCTGGAGCATGGTTGTTACACCATTTAAGATCGGTAAGAATCTTATTGCATCAATAGTGCCAAACGCTGGAAGTATAATTGGTATTGAAACCGGCAGTTTATACAGTGTGTCTGGTGCTGACAGATCGTTTATCCATAGGAGAAATGGTGCGCCTCTGAATTCTACTGCGCTTCCCAATAGTGCAAAAAGAGCCCAAAAGATCGGCAGTTGTGGTATCCATGGAATACATCCGCTTAAAGGGTTTACACCATTTTCTTTGTATATTCGCATGGATGCTTTGTTGAATTTCTGCGGGTCATCCCTATATTTCTCTCTTAGTTCAGTCAACTGTGGTTGCAGTTGCTGCATCTTCTTCATAGATACATGTGCTTTTCGTGTGAGTGGGAAAGATATGACTTTTACCAAAAATGTTAGCAGGATAATCGCTATACCGTAGTTTTGAAAAACAGTATATAACCCTTTGACAACCCATAACATTGCCCATGCTACCGGTGCGAAAAATCCAAAATCGATGATCTTAGGGAGTTTGATTTCTGTATCTTCTGCATTAGGGGGTGTGATCTGCTTTAATATTGTATCATCTTTTGGTCCAACGTACAGACGAAACGCGTGTTCCTGTTTGTCTTGAGGCGCGAGACTAAATTGAGGTATCCTTAAAACTGCGGTTTCTGTTGGTGCTGTAACAACGTCTTCTTTATCTGAGTTTAATTCATCATTGACTAACAGATATGTTGGACGCAGTTCTGGATGAGGGATCATGATTGCACTAAAATACTGGCTACTTATACCTGCCCATAGAACTGCTTGTGTAGCAATTTCCTGTTTTAATTCACGTTTCGGTTTCCCTGTGCCGATATAGGTTATTGCGCCTTCAGTGCCTCGTCTTCCGCGTTTCCCCGTCATTTTTTCGTATTCGTTTAAATCGGCACTGATACCTGGTCCCCACTGTAGTTCATATCCATTGACAGGATTGCTGCCGCCGATTCGTACTGGATCAGGTGTCTCAGAGATATTTTCAAAGATCAGGTTTAAATCAACAGTATAACTGTTGTTGTAAAAAACAAACTGTTTGGAAACCCTAAGTTGCTGATCAATCACCGTTGTAAAGGTAAGCGTTTCAGTGTCTTGTGTATCTGAGAGTTCTATATTTTTTTTATCTGCTTTCCAGTTTTGGTATTTCAGGTTATTTTGCTCGTTAAAGTTTACGATTCCAGAGAGTGCCAGGCAGTTAACCGCTGTTTCGGGGATAAGGTTCAAGGGAATGTCTTTGCCGCTATTGGATCTATCGGGAAAGCGTAACGTTCCGCTCTCTTTCTTTTCTACCAATTCCCAACGTTTCGCTTCTGCCCACTTCTCATTAAAAGTGATGTTGTAGGTTGAAGTCTTGACGTGAACCTTCGGATCGTCCGGACTGTCCGGCATCGTAATTGGTACAGGAATCGTAGGATCGTTGCTGTTTCTTTCTGTTTCCACACCTTCAGGTGCGTCAGTGGTTGGTGTCTCTTCAGATGTACCGGGTTCAGTCAGTTCTGGTGCAAAGAACCTTGGATAGACTTGACTCCAAATGATCATGACTGCAATCATTAAGACAAGTGCGAGTATGTAACGTGCTCCCATTTAAATTTAAATGCTCCTGTTATTTAGTGAAACCGAAGTTGTCATTGACCATGTTTCTAACCTGAATACCCACCTGTCTCAATTGCTACTGTAGTGGATCAAAACCCCCTGGGTGATAGGGATGGCACTTTACCAATCGTTTCATTGTTAGCCAGATACCTTTGAAAGTACCATATCGTTCCAAAGCTTGCTGCGCATAGTGTGAACAGGTCGGGGAAAAACGACACGTTGACGGTAGAAGCGGGGAGATAAAGCGGCGATACCCGCGGATAGCAAAGAGTATAAGTCGTTTCATGTTTCTTTTTTGCCGTCACAGTCTTGTAAGTGACAAAAATTTATTTTGACATCTCTAATCAGGGGATAATTTTGCACGTGGCTTAATGGTTACGAACGGCACAAACAATCCGTATGCGACCAACTCAGTATTGTCATTTTTTAGAATCTTCTGTTGTAAGAACCGATGCTCTGTTGAACAATTTTCTCAAACTCACTTCAACATGCTGTGCTGACAGATTACAGGCAGCTTTTCTGCCGACAACCACAATATCATGCTTCGGCAAAAGTCTCGGTTTCAGTTCACGAAACGCCTCGCGAATGAGTCGCTTCATACGATTCCTCTGGACACTTTTACCAACTTTTTTGCTTACAGTAATACCTAACCGTGTCTGAAGTAATTGTGTACGGCAAACATAAATAACGAAGTAGTTATCCCAATACTTTCTACCTTTAGTATAGGCTCGTTGAAATTCCCAAGACTTCTTAAGTCTTTCCGGATGTGGTTGGTATGGCATACATCAGGACTTATTTGGAATGCTCACAGTAACCTTCCGTGAATGACTAACTATCGGGCGAGGTGACCTCGCCCCTACGTTAATTATTCACTTTACTATAAATCGTTTCTCACGACCTTATCATCAATTTAACCTATAGACACTCGTATATCAACATCAGTTGATATATAGGTACTTTTTCCATGAAGGATGGTACCCACGAAAGTGTCGGTTAAGTTGCAAATATGTTAGGATTGATGGGGTTTTCGGTACACGTTTCAATTTAAACTGCGTTTCATGAAGCATTCGGCTGCCTTTTTTGTTATTACAACGTTTGCATGCTGTCACGACGTTTTCCCATGTTGTTTTTCCGCCTTTGGAAATGGGAATGACGTGATCAAGCGTAAGCAGAGAGGCAGTCATTTCGCGCTGGCAATACTGACACGTATGTTGGTCTCGCGCTAACACGTTTTTCCGGGAAAACTTGACCACACTGCGCGGCACATGAACGTAATTCACCAAACGAATGACATGCGGTATTTTGACTACTGTTGAGGGTGACTTAATTTCAGATTCAGATACTTCCTCAGTCTGAGCAGTTCCCTTAAAAACCATTTTCAATGCACGTCTTAGATTACAGACATTGATCGCTTCATAACTGGCATTTAGTACCAAAACTGTGACATCCACTTGCCTGTCCTCCTACAAGCAAGACATTATAACTTCAATCTTATATCATATATTAACACATATAAAGCAGAATTGCAACTAAAATGTCTATATGAAGTGTGTGAAGTTAGGTTACTTGTCTGAACTAGGATGGTAGGATTTCCGGTATAAGAGGTCTGTGGTGTCTATTAAACGGAATGGCATTTCTTGGTTCAAAATAAAGAAAACTTTTAAATTTCACCTTATAATCCTAAATATTCGTACACATTAAATCCACCAGTAGCAGCGTCTATTATCTGAATACCTGGCGGTTTTTCACCATCCCTGATTCGTTTCCTTAAATCTTGAGGGAAGTTTGCATCTGTGCTAGTAGAAAAGATACGTTTTTCAGTTCCTGTGCCAGCGTACCTAACGACTATACTATTTGCCGTAAGTGGATATACTCTGTTTGTTGTAGGATCTAAACTGATAGATGTGATATCGGTGCGTCCCTCCTTCCATAACTTAACACGGACTCGATCCATCAATTCCTCAGCACGTCTAACTACCTTAAATTCCTCTGGAAACTCTGTAAAATTTGTTACATCATATACACCATGACTCCAAATAGGTCTATATTTTTCAGGAAAATCCGAAGGAATTTCGGGGTAAGGACCAAATCCAAATAGCGATTCACCGTAATCGCCTGCGCGCCAGTCTTCGGTTTCTGTTTCAGTTGATACCACCTCTTCATCACCTAAAGGTATACCATCGGTTGGAGATTCAGTCGGGGTTTCAGTAAACTCTTCATTACTAACCGTTGATTCTACGGTTTGTGTTTCTGTCTTCTCTTTAGTACCTTGTTCGGTTGTGCGCTTAGCACGATTATCTGAGATATTCTTGCGAACCTGGTTAAAGTCGGGCACTTTGAAGATTTTTGTCTCAGTGACTGGTGCCTTAGGTTTCAAGATAATGAAACCTAATATACCGATTACAACGAATAGCGTTAGTAACCAATACCAATTTTTACGTAAGAACATATTTTCATTACCTCAGTCGATTTCTCATTGTTAAGATAAACCCAAGAATATGAAGAACAAAATACACAATGAAATGTTTTAAAAATTATCATAATACACGAATAATGTCAAGTACACAATCTTGACAGGTGTGTAAAGTAATTGTCACATTTTTTGTCTGAATCGCGGAAAGCGCGGAGAACACGGAAGACACGGAAGGGAGTCTTGGGTATTTTAGGCTTTTTTCACAACCATCAGGTCTCCTATAAGCAAAGGACAGAGGAGATTGCTAATTTCACACCTATATAGACGAGAACTTTATACCTTAGCATTATCAGATGACAAGAGTTTTATACACCCTAAAGTATCTGCTCAGCATTGGGTGTTATCAATGTTGTGCAAAGATACACAATGAAGGATGGTTGTTGTCCAAAGAAGCACAATCAAGGATGAATGTGCTACAGCCTTATCAAGTTTTTTGATGTGCGGAGAGTGTAATGAAGGATGGATGTGTTTAAAAAAAGAATAAGGGACAAGGGATTGGTGTATCCCCTGTCCCTGTCCAAAGAGTGCGACACTTAGTGTTGCACCTGTATGGGCGTAACACTAAGTGTCACACCTCCTCTGGTTAGTAAACATACTTATACCTCCTTTTTCCGCAATACAGCGGGATTGAGATACCATTATCAAAAAAATGATAATGATTCACCTATACACAATTTCGGATGCACATTTACATCTAAAATAGAGAAGGAGGTATCGAATTTTATACCATTAAGACCATGCAATTGTGCAGATATATCAAACTATACGCCAGGATTTCGCCATACGATCCGACCTCGTGTTAGGTCGTAAGGAGACAATTCAACTGTTACTTGATCACCGGGTAAAACCCAGATGCTGTGTTGCATCATTTTACCAGCAAGGTAGGCAACAACTTTATGGTCATTTTCGGTCAATTCTACGTGAAATAGGTTTCCGGGTAAAGATTCTAACACGACTCCTGGCACACGAATTGCTGTATCTTTTGTTGAATTCATGTCATCTTTTCTGGTGTCGTCTTGTTTCATTTCTCTTGCTTTCATCTTTTGACCCCTTTCAAATTATTGTATATCTGAGATATCTTATACCATTTCTATTAATTTTTCTCTCGTGACCGGCTGTTTAGAAATCAAACGTGTAACGGCACAAACTGGAAGTTTATGCTACAAAAGAGTGACATTGATCAATTAGAAATGGTATTACTTATGTTTGGAGCATTATTGGAATATTTCTTTTTTATGATCGCTTCTCATTTTTGTTGAAATATATAACGAATTGTTCGTTAAAAAGGTTGACATGTCCGACATTAGTTGTTAAGATATTCCGTGTTTTTCAGCTGTTTAACGGGTAATATATTATAACGTCAGTTTGATTAATCATTTCGGATGTGTTCACTCACGCCGTTTTCGTATCCGATAGGCGTGAATTGTAGCACAAACTTTCAGTTTGTAGCACATCTTCGCAAACTAGAAAGTTTGCGCTACTTTATAAGGAGACAGAAATGAGTGAAGCGTTACCACTAATTGCATATCCTGACCTCAAAAACCAGGTTAAAGCAATGGAGGAAGATGGGTATGCCTACCTACCACAAGTCATTGATTCGGAGGAACTTACTGAACTCCGTGATGCTATGGATAGGTTAACGGCAATTCCTGAGAGTTTTGATAAGCATAGTGTGCCAGAAAATGGGAGTGGATTTCTTAACAAACATATCAATAATGCCTTTAATCGCGACGTTGTATTTCTTCATTATCTTGATAAATCCCCTGTTATCGAGTTAGCGGAAGCTGTACACGGCGGTAATTGTCATGTAATTGGCATGACGGCATGGATGACAGGTCCTGGTCGTCCTGATCAAGGACTGCATTCAGATTGGATACCCATATCACTCCCCGCCGATGTTCTGGAAGACCCGCGCGTTAAGGTGCCAATTTATATCACAACCGCACACTATTATCTGGATGATCTCTATGAAGACCTCGGACCGACTAAGTTTGTTCCCGGTAGTCATCTTTCGGGTCGCCGACCAGATGGTGAAACTGAGTGGAAAGGGGCAAAGGAACAGAGCATCCTGTGCAATGCTGGGGACGTAGTTATCTTCAGGAGTGAAGTTTGGCACAGAGGTACCGCAAATCGTAGTGATCAGACGCGCTATCTGTTACAGGTGCATTACGCCAATAGAATGATTACGCAGAAATATCCGCCTTACCTGAATCGGTTTCAGTTTAGCGAATCAATCTTAGAACAGGCGACAGAACGTCAACAGAGGCTGATGGGTAATCATCGTCCCGGTGCTTATGACTGATGTCACAGACTCATACTATAGTGCGATTAGGAAATCGCACCTACCGTGGGATGAGGATGTATAATTTTTTTCATATTTCACTATAAATGCACCATAAAATGAGGACTTTAGTCTCTTTTGAATAGCAAAGCATCCATCGGGACATCGTCAAGACGTATTATTATCAGCGAGGACCCACACGGTAAGATTATTGCTCTCAGTTTACTTCTTGCTTTCCTTTGGGGTGGGAATTCGCTGTCAATAAAGGTTGCTCTGGACGACATTGCCCCGATGGCATTGGCTTTTATCCGTTTTGTTATCGGTCTTGTCATCGTCGGGGGGTGGGCACTATATCGCAGAATACCACTTGGCGTAAACCGAGAAGAGTTCTTTCGGTTGTCTCTACTCACAGTGATCTTCATTTTACAGATCATTACCTTAAACGTTGGTACCAAGTATACATCTGCTTCCCGGTCAACTATCTTTATCAATGCCTATCCGTTTTTTACGGCTTTATTTGCGCATCTTTGGATACCCGGTGACCGACTCTCTCTCACAAAAACATTAGGCATTGTCGTTGCCTTTGTTGGTGTATTCGTTACTGTTGCCCCAGAACTTACAGAAGGTCAGACAAGTGTGATCGGTGATATTATTGTCTTGGTCAGTGGGTGTTTTTTAGGCTTAAGAGTGGTTGTTACGAAATTATACGTCCAATCAATTCATCCATACAGGCTTTTAGTTTGGTATCTGAGTTTGAGTCTTCCGTGTTATGCGGTGTTGAGTCTGATTTTTGAACGTGGTGCCCCATTTGCGTTGACATTTTCTGGGTGTATAGCACTGTTGTATCAAGGCGGTGTTATTGCAGGTTTCTGTTTTTTGGTTTGGACTTCAATACTTGAAAGATATAGTGCAAGTAAGTTGGTCGTCCTTTTCTTTGCTACGCCTTTATCTGGCGTGTTTTTTAGTCATCTCATTTTGGGTGATGAACTTACCTTTAGTTTGTTAGCGGGGGCATTTCTGGTTGCAGGAGGTATCTATCTTGTAAATATGCGGCGATGAACACCCTTCGGTTTTTAAGGGTTCAATGGAAAGTTGACACCCAAGGGCGGTAAGAATAGTTGCAAGCATGTCAACCCGTGGTGCTTCACCGTTTGAAAGCACTTTCAAGAAAGTTTGTGCTTTTATACCAGTTTCTTTTTCAAGTTGTTTGACACCGCCCTGTGATTCTATAAAGGTTCGGAGCGACAGGAGAAGGACAGGCGTGTCTTTATCAACTTGATATTCTTCTATTGCGAATTGAATGTAGTCAAGTGCCGCATTCCAATCGGCTGCAAGTTGCTCTGTAACGATCTCTCGCCATTTTCGGTATTTACTCATCTTTCAATCTGGTCAAGCCTTCTTCGAATTCTGGTTTGTGTTCTTATGTCTCGAATTGAGTTAAACCATTCCGTTGCAATTATATCACAATTTTGTCTAAGGTAGTAGTCTACGTTTCCGATGGGTGTGTAAAGTTTTGTCCCTGGATTCCCTCTGGCATATAAAACTCTTGTTGCTTTATGTATCATTATACAAGGATTAATTTGTTATGGATATGTCTTTAGTCCCGTAGGGGCGATATGTTTATAGAAAGCGTGTGGTTATCCCTCTTTAGTCCCGTAGGGACGATATGTTTATGTTATTGCCTTATTTTGCACATATCGTCCCTACGGGACTAAAGAACGGCGATTCAATCATGATCTATAAACATATCGTCCCTACGGGACTGAGGACACTAATAGTCGGAATTATCTTCTTAAATTGCCGCTTATGGTGACAAAATATTTACACACCCTTTCCGATGGCAGCACACTTCTAAAACTCAAGCACCTCATCAATCTCCGCCATCACTCGTAACGTCTCTGCAACAGCGACCAAAATAGAACGATACTGCCGCACCTCCGCATGACTTAACATTTCGTTTTTCCTATCCTTCAACCATTTCTCACACACCTGATACGCGCCAATCTCATATTCCCATACTGCTGCAGGGACATTTGTGAAATGCTGTGTAGCATTTATCCAAACATTATCATCTTCATGACGAGGTTTCCCAACAACGCCGTCACCTTCACCCTCAAACCGATGGCGATTCGGAATTTGCACATCTGTTAACAGATGCCAATTAATCAATTCCTGTCCTAACGTTGCGAGTCTACGGAATTGGTCAATACTCTGTGGTAAAGGGATACGCGGAAAATCGTATTTTAAAAACTCATAATACCGTTCGCGATAGGTTGGACTATAGAGTACTGCATAGATATAAGCGAGAATCTCCTCTGGTGTAATATCTTCGGGGAGGTTTAGCGGTGAAATCTGCGGTAATTCCAACTTTTCTGCAAGTGCGGTGAGAAAAGCAGGTTTGAAATTGAGTTCTGGTTCTGTTGAGCCTAGTAATCTTTCTGAATCTGAGTATAGATAGAGTGGGAAAACCTGGGTGGGGCCATCTTTAAGTGATAGACAATTGCCATCAACAATATTATACCCAATAAATGCATGCTGCCAAGTATTAGCACTCCTGAGACGGCGATGTGTGCATAGAGCAAGATTATCATGTAGTAGATGAGGCATATTCGTTGGGCGTGGCCTACAATGAAATCCGCGCGATTGTCCAGTATAGTAAGTCCAACGTGTATCAAACGGACGGTAATGGATAGGTGCTATATGTTGGTCTGCATTGGAATGGTTACGGAGATCTGACTGTGCCAGATGAACTTGCCAATCTTGGCTGTCGTTTCCCAATCTATACTTCTCCCGAGCTTCGTCTACAGAGAGTGAGACAAAATCGGATACCGTTTCGCGCACTTCATCAGCAGTCCAATGTATTGTTAATCCATCTCGGGCGGTAATGATTCCAATTGAACTACCTATGAAAATATCATTAACTTTCCATCCATTTTCGAATTCGGTTCTATATTCCACTGATTGTGGCACAAAAAGATAAAGCGGCGATGTTGGTTGTAAGTCAGACCACTCTGTGGATTCTATTTCTGTTTCTGAAAGTATTTTATATTTTTCATCTCTCCTACCCCAAATATCAGCATAATAGACCTTTGCAGTTTCTGGATTGTCTTGTTCTTTTATACACAATAGGATGCACACACCTTGTATTATGTCAAAAACGTTTTCATCTTTCTCACCATCTGGCACTATTTCCTGTATTCTGGCACTACCGTGTAAATTGAGAATGTAAATGGTGTTGAAACTCTCTAACAGATTTTTCCGCATACCTCGAAAGGTAGGTCCGTTAATAAAACTAAAGTTAACAATATAACCAGTAATCCCTTCACCGTTTTTGTCAATTCTCCACTGAGCCCACCGTATGAACTTCACATAGTCATCCTGAAGTGCTTTTGGGTTTGTTTCATCAAGCGGTTCTCCATCTACCTGTTTGTAATCCTCAATGAGTTTGCCGATGAAAGTTAATTGACCTTTGCTATCACGACTTGGGTTAGTCGAATGACGTGAATAGGGAGGATTGCCGAGGATGACAAGAATAGGTTCATCCCGTTTCACGGAGAGTGCTGCGTTTGCTTCATCAGAGATAAACGCGGCAAAAGGTAATGGTGTCTGCATTTCATCCGGTTGTTCCAAAGCATTGGTAAGATAAATTCCGAGACGTTCATTCGCTTTCCATCCTTGGGCTTGCAGAAACATCCCCAATTTCAGATGTGCAATCGTATACGGGGCGACAAGTAGTTCAAACCCGAAAATCCGTTTGACAAGCTGCGCGTTGACATATTGATTCCAGTCCCCTGTGCCGTAATTGGTCGTTACATATTCTTGGATATGATCAAGTACTGTCAACAGGAATCCTCCCGTGCCTGTGGCAGGGTCAAGGATAAGCGTATCGTCATCAGCAAGTCCATCGTGTCTGTTGAGTTCAGTTTTGAGCAAGTAATCCACAGATTTGACGATGTAGGAGATGACCTGTGGCGGCGTATAAAAAACCCCACGATCAAAGCGGAGTTTCGGATTATATTCTTTTAAGAAAGTTTCGTAGAAGTGGATAACTGGGTCTTCAAGCGGATTTCTGGTAGTAAACGCTGTGCGGAGCATGTCTGTCGGAACATTTTGGAGGAGCGTTGCAATGTCATCCAGAATATAGGTGACATTCGTCTTAAGGCTCGGAGAGGTAACATGATGAAAGAGTTCTATGAGGAATGGGTTTGATTTCGACAATGCACCGACTGCGGTGTACCGTGAAAAATTTGTCGCATTCGGTATTGTGCAACGTGCAGCGAACAACCCATACGTGAGCGTTTGCGCGTACATATCCGAGAAATCTTCACGGGTTAGTGATGCAAGCAGGGTCTCCTTGAATGCTGTGAACATGCCATAAGTTTCACTGTTTTCATCGGTAAGTGTCGTTGCGATCTGTGTTTGGAGTTCTCGTGTTCGTCTGGCGAGGTATTTTGCGAGTGCTTCCGGTGTGCCGATTTGGATAGATGCGTTCAGGAATCGCTCTAATAATATCTCTAAATCATTGGTGTTGTCTGTAATTCGTGCTGTTGTGTTGCGTTCCCCATTTATCCACAACTCAAAATCGGTGAAGTTGGTGAGTATGAAGTTATCAAGGTTTTCCTTAAAACGTGCATTCTGTTTTTTGGCGTGTCCTGTTAGGTTGTTTAGGTCTTTGCCGTATTCCTCCGCTTCAATATAACCGATGGGGAACAGTCCATTTAATGCTATGATGTCGGGACGACCAACTTGGTTGATTGTTTTGGGTTCCAGTGTGAACCTTATGTTGGGGCTGTTGTTGAGGTGGACAAAATGTTCAACGGTAATTTCTTGCAGGAATGCTTGCAGATGCGGGTGAAAGGAGAGTTCAGGGGTTGCATTAGGGTCGGATAATGTTTCGTTTATTGCCTGTAGATAGCGATCACAGTGTGCTTTAAAGTTCATATTGTTATCATAACGTGAGTTTGATAAATAACTCAAAGAGTCTTTGTCCGCAATAATTCGTAGTGCAAACTGTAAGCAAGTTTGAATATTAGATATGCAGGTTGCACGTTGATGACGGGCGGGGAGACCCCGCCCCTACGATGGTTCTGGTAATTTTGATTACCCCAGGCCGGTAGGTGCGATATCCTTATCGCACCGAATCCTACGAGGAAACCTTCAAAGAAAGGGTTGGGATAAACCCGGTGCGATTAGGAAATCGCACCTACCGGCCTGGTGAAATCACCTGAATGTTAATTTAGTCTTCATGCGTGTGCCTACTACTATTAAGCACATCGTGGACGGCACACGGCGTGTGCCTACTACTATTAACTTTGCACCTGCTCATTCACATTTGCAGGATAGATCTCAATGTCGGATCGGGAAATCAACATTCCAACATAGAAGGTAAGCCAGTTGCCGCAGAGCTCTATAGACATGAGTTCCTCTTCGTCACTGATGTATTCGTGAAGTTCTACATCAAATTCTTCTTTTCCTTGTTGGTCGGTGACGTCAAGTTTCGCTGCGACAATCTCTTGCCGGTTGTATGTTACCTCGAATTCCTCGTCTTCATTGTCTGGGTCAGGATAGTAGAGCGTCATGACATCGGGTAACGGATCATCGAGTTCCTGTTCGCCATCAACAATCCAACGCGAGATTTCATACGCATCCTCAGTGCCAGCAATATGGTCAACACCGATCACGGTTTCACCCTCAGTGTCTTGGACGTGATACATATATCTGAGGAGACCCGCAGCGGTATATTTCTTTCGGGTGATGAGCGTATAGGTACGCGATGTATCCCCGGTCTCCTCGAAAGTAGCAATGTCGGATAGCTCAATGATGCTATTAAGTGGGATGTCAACTAATTCATGCCGCTGCGGTTTCTTACTATCAGTCTCTTTCTTTTTCCCAAACAGAGACTTTCCATCTTTTTTGCTAAATAATCCCATTTGTCCACCTAAAAATAACCTTTGTTATACAAGATCAACATGATTCCACCGACGATGAGCAAACTACAGAATACAAGAACGAACCAAGTAGCACCAGACGTTTTCTTCTCAATGATGACCGTCCGCGGTTCCGGTGGTGCGCGTTGTGTGTTCGTCGTTACGGATGGGGTTTCGGCAGTCGCGAGGAGCTCCTGTTTAATTGCCGTTTCATCAGGAAGTTCATCAACCGTTACAACTTGAGCGTTCTCACCGTAGAACTTATCAGGATTCTCTTCTACATAACTTGCGATGTAGTTTTCATCTGGATTTGTTCCTGGATCAACGTAATTTGGATTCGGTTCAACCCCTTGACTCTCGTAGTATTCTTTATAGAACTCATACTCTTCCTGTTTCTCTTTACTCCAATGTGAGCGATCGTAGCCACGATGGTGATAGTGCCACAAGTAACTATGTCGGATAGAGTGGTTATAGTAGTCGTGGAAATAGATACCGAATAGTAGGTTATTAAACGCCATGGAGGCATGCATACTATATAACGAATAACCTGTTACAGGATAGTATCCCCCGAAGTTATTAACAGTAATGGTTGAGCGTGTTTGTCTACGTGCTTGTGCTGTTTGTCGGTTTGCTGTCGTAACTTTCCGTTTCAGGGTTCGGTTTTCTGCTTTGAGTTGCCGTACCTGTTTCCGATTCTGAGCAGTAGTCTGACGTTGTTGAGTTCGGGAAGTGGTGTTATTACGGGTAGACGTGGTATTTGTTCTTTTTGCGCTGGTGGTTGCGGTCTGTTTCTGTCGTGCTGTTGTGCTGGCACGTGGTGAAGTTGCACTCGTTGTACGGCTGCCGCTGTAACTGCTGCGACTTGATGTTGAAGTTCTTGGCGTTGTATAACTCTTCTTTGAAGAACTCCTACTATATGAAGTTTTAGGTTTTGAATAACTTCTTGAAGTTGTACTACGACTGTAGCTACGGCTTGAACTTCTACTAAAACTGCGACCCCCGAAACTCCTGCGGCTTTCGCTTATATCGGGCATAAAGGCAGTTATAAAGAGTATTATCCCAAGTATGGACAAGACCTTTTTACATTTACTGCCAATTGAAAAGTGTTGTAATTTGCTGATCATGTCTGATATGTCTCCTGTGTGCTTGAACAAAATCTTGACAAAAATATCTGAATTTGTTACACTATATTAAAACTGTGTGCCTGTAGCTCAGTTGGATAGAGCGTCAGCCTCCGGAGCTGAAGGTCGGGCGTTCGAGTCGCCCCAGGCACGTTTTGTTTCTATTCAGTTTGAAACCCTTTACTATTGGATGTATCATTCAATGAATATTATGTTATCATATAATATGATTGTGTGTCAAGGACTGTAGGGAGTTAAATGACAAGTTTTGACACTACCTCTAAAAAACAGGTTGAGATAAATCCTGAAGACTTTGTCCATCTCTGCTTCGGATTTGAAGCAATAGACATAACGGTGTTGGAGATCATTACACCAGAACAACCAACTGTTGAAATGCATCAGGCGGATTCGCTCATAAAAACGATCTACAAGGGTAAAGAAGTACTTGTGCATTTTGAATTTCAAACTACTGATAGCTATGATCCAGAGATGTCCCTTCGGATGGCTGGTTATATCATGAGAGCGATTGAAGCATATCGTTTGCCAGTCTATTCTAATGTGATTTATTTACGACCAGATGCTGGCAAAAATGATCCGGGTAGATATGAACAGAATATTGAACATCATAATATCTCAATTGAGTATCGAGTTTTCCGACTTATTGATCTTGATGGACAAAAGATTTTGGATTCAAGGATTACAGGATTGATCCCTTTTACACCGTTGATGGGACACCCAAAGGATATAAATGCTGACCAATGGCTTCGGCGTTGTATGCAAGTTGCTAATAGTTTAGATGTGCCGAACAAGGCAGCATATCTTGGGAGTCTGGCTATTTTGGGAAATTTAGTTTACGATTCACAAACGATACAGGATATATTGGAGGAAATCATGCAACATGCATCAATTGTAGAACACATGGCACCACTGGCTCATGAACAAGGATTGCAAGAAGGCACGCGCAAACACATCCTTGATGTATTAACATTTCAGTTAGGAGGTGACATTGCACAGAACTTTAAGGACTCCATAGAATCAATTAATGACTTGCAGCGACTTGAGGTATTATTTCGAGCTGCGCTCCAGGCAGAAAACGAAGACGAATTCAGACAAGTTATAAATGAAACCAACCCATAGGACCAAATGAACGCGATGTGTCCAGCCAAACACTTGCGTCTTTACTCCGACCAGAACTGTCGGTAGTCGCTGACTGGATAATGTCTCGTTAATATCTTCTGTAAAATAGAAAGGAAAAATATGGCTCTTGATATACGTGATTCAGGTCTTTTAGACTTAATTGATTCAGAGGCAGAAGTTAAACAGGTGGCTACAGGCTGTAGATTCACGGAAGGACCGCTCTGGAACTCCGTTGGGAGGTACTTACTCTTTAGCGATATTCCTGCTAATAAAATGCGTCGATGGGATGAAGAATCTGGTATGACAGTTTATAGAGATCCCTCTGGGAAGTCTAACGGTTTGACTTATGATAGAGGTGGTCATCTGATTGCATGTGAGCATGCGAACCGGCGCGTATCCCGCACAACAGCGGATGGAGATGTCCTCACGATTGCATCTCACTACGAAGGTAAAAAACTCAATAGTCCAAACGATATTGTGGTGAAAACTGATGGTAGCATGTATTTTACAGACCCTCCGTACGGGTTGTCCTCTGCATCAGAAAAGGAACTTGATTTCCACGGTGTTTATCATCTGTCATCTGATGGGAATACATTAACCCTTCTTGTTGATGATTTTGATAGACCCAACGGAATCTGTTTATCGCCAGATGAGACTATTCTCTATGTTAATGATACACAACGCATGCATGTACGTGCTTTTGATGTGGAAGAGGATGGAACAATAGCCAACGGTCGTATCTTCGCAGAAGAGAAGGGGGAGAACGGAAAACCTGATGGAATGAAGATAGATAAGAACGGAAATCTGTATGTTACTGGACCGAACGGTATTTGGGTGTTCGCGTCGGATGGAAAACACCTCGGAATTATCCTCGTTCCAGAACGGTGCGCGAATCTTGCCTGGGGTGGTGATGAATGGAGAAGCCTTTTCATCACGGCAAGTACATCCGTTTACAGAATAGAGTGTAAAGCAGAAGGAATCCCAGTTTCATAATGCCAGGTTCATCATGAAAGTCAAAATCAAACGTGTTGATAAGTCCCTTCCATTACCCAAATATGAAACTGACGGTTCTGTTGGATTTGATCTGATCTGCCGTGAAACGGCTGTCATCAATCCCAAAGAAATAGTTCTAATTCCAGGGAATGTGATTGTAGAGACCCCACAGGGATATATGTTATTGGTCTGCTTACGGAGTAGTACACCGCGTAAGACGGGCCTGATGATGGCACAAGGGGTCGGTATTGTTGATAATGATTATTGTGGTGAAGAGGATGAGTTAAAAATACAGGTCTACAATTTCATTGATGAACCTGTGACGATTGAACGGGGGAGCAGGATCGCACAAGGTGTTTTCGTCCGTGTGGCTACATTTGAATGGAATGAAGTTGATCAGATGCATGCGGAATCTCGCGGGGGTTTCGGTAGCACTGATAAGTAACTTTCATACTTTCAGATACGTTTTATAGTGAAATACAAAAGCAAATGCACACTTTTGGTCCATTGGACTTAACCGACAGACTTGACCGTGCTGTAGCATAAACTTTTAGTTTGTGCAGTCGTGTACGCAAACTAAAAGTTTACGCTACAATCGTGTGCAAGTAATTATGGATTTTACCATAAAAAAGACGCTATTTTATAAGGGAGCATAGGGTCTATTATGAAACAGTATATTGAAGGATTACAACAGATATTAGATGCGGGTGTTGACCGTGAAGGTAGAAATGGGAAAACCCGTGCCCTGTTCGGTATGCAAATGCGGTATAATTTGGAAGATGGATTCCCTGCCGTTACGACAAAGAAGCTTGCTTTTCAATCTGTCAAAGCCGAACTACTCGGGTTTATACGCGGTTACGATCATGTAAAGCAATTTCAAAAACTTGGGACAAAGATTTGGAATGCTAACGCTGCTGCCTGGGGACGCAGCGGTGCTTTAGGTTGTATTTACGGTGTGCAGTGGCGAAGATGGCGAACAGAGAACGGTAGAGTTGACCAGTTAGCAGATGTGATTGAGCAGATCAAGGAAGAACCCAATAGCCGTAGACATGTTGTCACTGCTTGGAATCCTGGTGAATTAGATCAAATGGCGTTGGCACCTTGCCACATGTTTTTTCAGTTTTTTGTGGCGGATGGCAAACTATCCTTGCAGATGTATCAACGTAGTTGTGATATGTTTCTCGGCGTGCCCTTTAATATCGCATCTTATTCATTGCTGCTTTCTATGGTGGCACAACTGACTGATCTCCAACCGAGTGAATTTGTACATGTCTTAGGTGATGCACACATCTATCATGCACATTTTGATCAAGTGAAGGAACAAATTCGACGGCAACCCTATCCGCTACCAGAGCTTGTTTTGAACACCGATGTTACCTCAATTGACAATTTTAGAATCCAGGACTTACGTTTAAAAGACTATCAGCATCATGATGCGATTCGGGCGAGAATGATTGTATAGGATTGAACAAAATGACCAGTTTAAAGAGAATACTAACACTCTTCATCGGTACGACTATAATATTGGTTGGTTGTGGTAATATTAAACCTGGTCATAAAATCTATAGGGTTAACGAGTCTCTTTTAGTTTTTCTGTCTATGGGCAACAAGTCCAGAATCGTTGATACCACCTTTGAAAACAGGGAGTTGTATGTAGATATCCGTACTGGCAAGCAGACTGAAGAACGTGTAATATCACTTAAAGAGCAATTCAAGCTTGAAATTGTTAAACCGCATGAAACTGTCCGAATTGAGGGAACAGACAGGTTGCATGGGTACGGTGTTGTGAAATTGAAAGTAACGCCACCTGTCAATGGAAAAATGTCTATGCACATTAATTGGACTGGTTTGAAAGTGCAAACTGGTTTGAAAGGACAAGTTATTCAGAAAAGGCAAGGAGATTTCCCAAATTCTGGCACATATCGCGTTGGTGACAGAATCACGGCTTATTGCTATCTAACGGAGAGAAAAGTACCCGCCTTTAAAACTACGAAATTTGGATTAAAGACTCATCTTAAACAGCAAGCAGTATTTAGAGGTAAGGAGTATACTATAAAGGATCATAGAGTTAAAAATGTATTGGTAAATGATCCTGATATAGTTCTTAATCAACATATTAGTATTATGCTTGATGACCTGAAAACACATGAATATGCTGAAGTTGAGGATAAGAAGAAAATAGGAGACGATATTCTTGTTGTCAACTTTAAAGTTTCTGAAAAGATTACCCAACAAAGTAGAACTTTCCAAAACAGAAACCGTTCCTACAGTCGTCCAAATTTGGAAGATCGTTAATGTTTCCTCATCCCTCCTAAAACTTTAGAGAATAATTCCATGAAAATCCGGACAGTATGCATCATCAGTCTTTTACTGTTGTTTAGTGGTTGTAATGTTGAAGAGAAACCTCGCGTTATTTTTACGAGTGATGGAAATTGGTACACGGTTCAGGTCAATATCAAGGATAACTGGAAAATATTCAATCCTCAATTAGAAGCTGATCGATTGCATTTAGAACTTGATATAGGTAAAGGTGCAGAAAAACTAATGTGGTTGCTTTTGGATCCCATTGAGAACTTTAATGAGGATGTCACATTCAGAGGCATCAACACATTAGATGGAAGAGCGTTGTTGCATTTTACTAAAGAGGATGAGCCTCAAGCGATAGGTTTTTCAGGAAGACATGACCATACTTCCGAAAGTGAAATGAGAAATTCTGTATTAGCTGTTTTTCGGGTAGGAAAACGTCTGTTTGTTGACCTTACAGTTGAAAACACGAGTTTTGGAAATCTTATTTCACATGATTTACAAAAGCACTATTTCGGAGGCGATAATGTTGATCAGTTTAAAAACTTTCCCTTCAGCCTCAGTAACGGTGTTTTCAAGATAGATTTCGGTAAAAACCACGAAGAAAATCGGACTATTCCAATAAAAAGGTTAGTAGGACCCAATGACGTTTTTGGGGGTGCTGTTGGTGAAAGCGTGTTGGGGAAGAGGAAACTTAGGTGGACATACCTTATTGAGTTAGATACTAAATAGACTGATGTTGATGTTGCTAACAAACACCCCGCATCTGTTATAGGAGAATATAGATTGCAAATATCAATGATTGCTGCCATAGATAAGAATCGACTCATCGGAGACGGACCTAACATTCCATGGCACCTTCCTGCAGACCTTCGCCACTTCCGTGAGATGACAATCGGGAAACCTGTTGTTATGGGACGTAAGACTTTCGAAACGCTTCCTAAACCCTTGGCAAAGCGGAAAAATATTATCCTGACTCGTAATAAGAATTACGCTGCGCCGAAAGAATGTATCGTAGCACATTCAGTAGAGGATGTAATCAGAACTGCTGAGGCTTTATCTCTAAATACCACTACAGAACTCATGATATGTGGTGGGGGACCGATTTATGCCGCGTTTTTACCGTATGCAACTCGCCTCTACCTGACACAGATACATGCAGTGTTTGATGGCGATGTGTATTTTCCTGATTTTGATTGGAACGCATGGGAAGAAGTTAGCCGGACTGACCACAAAGCAGATACGAAGAATCCACATCAATACAGTTTTCTGACTCTACAAAAGAGATAAGTTGTATGTTCTTTCTGGATTAAACCTATGCTAAATCTTTGTATGCTATCTGGTTCTTTTGAATACGACTCAGAGGATTCTTTGAACATACTTAAGTCGTATCTTGAAGAATATTACCAAATTAATGCAGATATGATTGTATATGCTTCAGAAGATGATGATCCAACTTTGGCAGCAATAGATGATGCGGATGTATTGTTGGTTTTTACACGACGTCTAAATACGAAAGGGGAATCACTCACAAAATTTCAGGCATATTGTGAACAAGGCAAACCTCTCGTCGGTGTAAGAACAGCAAGTCACGCTTACCAGAACTGGTTAGAATTTGATAAAGTTGTGTTAGGGGGTGACTATCAGGGACATTACGGACAGGGTTCTACTGTTCGCGTGGAATATCTTGATCCAGAACATCCAATAGTGGATGGAATTTCAGGACTTGAGAGTTTTGGAAGTCTCTACAAGAATCCTTCACTTTCCAGCGACACATCTGTGCTATTATTGGGACATACAGATGAGCATTCAGAACCTGTGGCGTGGACACGTTTGCATAACGGTGGTCGTGTATGTTATACTTCATTAGGACATCAGAAGGACTTTACCTTTGAACCTTTTTTGCGATTTCTTGCTCAGAGTGTCCTTTGGGTAACAGAACAGATATAGGAATTGGACTTCAGGAGATATGGGAACACTAACAATTTTAAATGGTGACATATATACACCGCTCCACTTCGGTCCTGGCAATATCGTCATAGAAGATGATACAATCACGACATTAACGAAAGAACATCCACCTACATCAGACACGGTAATAGATGCAACAGGTTGCTTTGTAATTCCTGGACTGATTGATGGGTTGATACATGGGGGCGGCGGTTGTGATAGTATGACCGGTAAGGTGGATGACATTAAAACAATCGCTCGGGCACATGCATTACACGGTGTTACCGCGTTAGTGGTGGGAATATCGTCCGGTAGTATGGATCAGATTAACGCTTCATTGACCGCGATTGCGAATGTTGTTGACGACCCTGTGGCGGATGGTGCCAGACTTATTGGATCGTATGTTGAAGGCAAATTTGGCAGTCTTGAGAAGAACGGTGCGCAAGACCCAAAATATATTACGCCTCCGAACTTTGAAGAGTTCCATTCAATGTGGGCAGCGTCTGATGGCACACTAAAGGTAATTTCTCTTGCACCGGAGAATGACAAAAACTTGCAGTTTGTTAAACATCTGTCAGAATTCAGATCGGATGCATATAACAACATTGTAATAGCGATGGGACACACCAATGCAACGTATCAACAAGCGATGGATGCAATTGATGCGGGTATTACGCGTGCAACCCATACTTACAATGGTATGAGCGGAATGCATCACCGAAACTTGGGAGCATTGGAAGCGGTTTTAGACCACCCTAAGATCCAGGCGGAATTGATTGTTGACGAACATCATGTCCACCCATTTTGGGGTAAACAACTTATAAAGAAAAAAGGGATATCAGGTGTCGGTTTGATCACCGATTGCACTGAACATGCAGGTTTAGCTGCAGAAGAATGGCAGAAAAACGCTGTTTACAATACCGAACTTGATGCATACCTTTTGAACGCATCAGATTCTGAGTTTCCTCCAAAATACATAAAAGATGGTGCAATGTGGCTGGATGTCGGTAAACCTACAGAACGTCTTGCGGGTGCAATCATTACACTAATGGATGGCGTACGTAATGTGATGGAATGGGGATATTCATTAGAAGAAACCTTAACGATGGCGACATTAACACCTGCAAGAAATTTAGGCGTTGATGACCGTATAGGATCAATTGCTCCGGACAAGGCTGCTGATTTGGTAATCGTTGATAGAGAATTGAACGTTCAGTCCGTAATTTTACGTGGAAAAGTGCTTAAAACGCCATAAATTCACAATTTTGCAATAAATCACTCATATTTTTTACAATTTTTTTGAATTTAACTTGACATAAGCGATGATTGGTATTATAATTAACGTTTTGAGTGTTAAAGTCTAAGTTTTGTCAGAAAAAACATAGGGGGCATTCAATTTGGAAGCAGTCTGACGTCGTTTTTCAGAGCAACGTTGTTGTATTACTTGAAAAATGAGCCCTGTGAGGGCTTTTTCTTTTGTGTAGTAGTTGTCCCTATGATTTGTTTTCAACATAATAGATGAGGAATTGATATGCCGACAATAAATCAACTAATCAAAAAACCGCGTAAGAAATACCGCAAAAAGACAAAATCCCCGATTCTTCAGCAGTGTCCGCAACGTAGAGGGATCTGTTTACAGGTGAAAACAGTAACGCCGAACAAACCGAATTCTGCTCTGCGTAAGGTTGCTCGTGTACGATTTACCTCATCCGCTGATGAAGCGACCTGTTATATTCCTGGGATTGACCACAACCTGCAAGAGCACTCAGTTGTGTTAGTGCGTGGCGGACGAGTAAAGGACTTGTCTAACGTGCGTTACCATATTGTTCGTGGTAAATTAGATACGGCTGGCGTTGAGAACCGTCGTCAAGGTCGGTCTAAATACGGCGCGCGGAAACCTAATTAGATATTATAGTATAGATTTGTTCTTATAGAAGTAAGAGATATATTTTGTAGAACCTATAAGAGACGATTTCTGGAGGAGTTGGAGATGCCGAGGCGTGGAAATGTTGCAAAACGGGATGTGAGTCCCGATGCAATTCACAATAGCAAGTTAGTCGCAAAATTCATTAATCATCTGATGTGGGATGGCAAGAAAGGAACTGCACAACGTATTGTGTATTCAAGTTTCAAGATTATTGAAGAACGGACTAACGAGGAAGGTTTCACAGTGTTTAACCAAGCGATCAATAATGTCAAACCTGTATTGGAGATTCGTCCACGTCGCGTAGGGAGTCAAACGTATCAAGTGCCAGTTGATGTAAAAGCAGAACGGCGAACAACATTAGCGATTAACTGGATTATTCAGTCTGCCCGTGGCAGAGGTGAAAAAGGTATGGCGGCGCGACTGGCGGGTGAGTTGATGGATGCCTCTCAGAATGAAGGCAACGCAATCGGTAAGAAATCGGAACAACACCGGATGGCAGAAGCAAATAGAGCATTTGCTCATTATAGATGGTAATACGTATTAATCATATTTGATTGTATAACTTAAATAAAGGTTTCATAGAGTCTGACGGAATAAGGAGTCATAAGACAGTGTCGGAAAAGAAGCAAAAGGTGCTACGAAGTTCAGCCCTATCACATACGCGAAATATTGGTATTATGGCGCATATTGATGCGGGTAAGACAACCGTAACCGAACGGATTCTATTCTATACGGGTAGGGTTTATCGTATCGGTGAAGTTGACGATGGCACAACTACCATGGATTTTATGGTGCAAGAGCAGGAGCGCGGTATTACGATTACTGCTGCTGCGACGACTTGCAACTGGAAGGACCACCATATCAACATCATTGATACTCCCGGACATATTGACTTTACGGTAGAAGTAGAACGTTCATTGCGGGTGTTGGATGGTGCTGTTGCTGTTTTCTGTGCTGTAGGTGGTGTTGAACCACAATCTGAAACTGTATGGCGTCAAGCGGATAAGTACAAGATACCTCGCATCGCTTATGTCAATAAGATGGACAGAACGGGTGCAGACTTTTTCCGAACCGTCGAAATGATGGAGGAGCGTTTAGGGACAACAGCTGTTCCTATTCAACTACCCATCGGGTCCGCGGAACAATTTAAAGGGATTGTTGATCTTATTTCAATGAAGGGTCAATTATGGGACGAAGGGAGTCTCGGTGCAGTTATTCACGAAACAGATATCCCCGCAGAGATGGAAGAGATGGTGCACGAATATCGGGATAGGTTATTTGCAGCCATCGGTGAATGGGACGATGAACTCTGTGAGAAGTACATCAACGGCGTGGAGTTCACACCAGAAGAAATTAAAACGGGGTTGCGGCAAGCAGTAATGAGTAGTAAGGTCGTTCCAGTGCTTTGTGGTTCCGCATTAAAGAACAAAGGGGTTCAACCTCTTTTAGATGGCATTGTTACTTACCTTCCCTCACCCACAGATGTAAAATCGGTAGTTGGATTCAACCCGAAAACTGAGGAAGAAGAGACACGTGCTGCTGACAGAGATGACCCGTTCTGTGCCCTTGCCTTTAAGATCACTACCGATCCACATGTTGGCAAACTCACATATCTCCGCGTTTACTCTGGTGTATTGAACAAGGGTGATACTGTCTATAATAGTAAGACAGAAAAGTATGAACGTATCGGTAGGTTGATGCAGATGCATGCAAATAAACGTGAAGAGCACCAATCTGTCAGTGCTGGTGATATTGTAGCAGCGATCGGACTAAAGGAACTCAGTACGGGAGACACTATCTGTGATCCCAAGTCACCGATTGCATTGGAGACGATGGTATTTCCACTGCCTGTCATGTCTGTGGCAGTTGAACCGCGTTCACAATCAGATATTGACAAGTTAAACCTGGCACTATCAAAGTTGGCTGAGGAAGATCCGACTTTCAAAGTTCATCAAGACCCGGATACAGGTCAAACGCTTCTCTCTGGTATGGGTGAACTTCACTTGGAAATCATAGTTGATCGTTTAGTGAGAGAATTTAACGTATCTGCCAATGTCGGTTCTCCTGAAGTTGCATATCGTGAAACGCTTCTGAAACCGGTCAAAGTTGAAGGCAGATTTGTCCGTCAGTCCGGTGGTAAGGGATTGTTCGGACATGTTGTGATAGAAGTATCACCACTTGAAAAGGGTGCTGGTTTCGAATTTAGCGATGAGACAAGGGGTGGTGCGATTCCCCAAGAATATATCCCCGCGGTTCGTAAAGGGATTGAAAATGCGATGAACGTTGGAACATTAGCCGGTTATCCGGTTGTTGATGTTGGGGTTCGTCTGGTAGATGGTTCATTCCATCAAGTAGATTCATCAGAGATGGCATTTTCGATTGCTGGTTCTATGGCGTTCAAAGAAGCTGCGAAAAAGTCAGGTTCAGTATTACTTGAACCGATTATGGCAGTTGAAGTCATAGTGTCGGATGAGTATCTCGGGAAAGTGATCGGGGATCTGAATTCACGTCGTGCTCATATTCGGGACACTGAGGTGCATGATAAGTCCCGCATTCAGGTTGTTCGGGTTGATGTGCCGTTATCTGAGATGTTTGGTTATGTAAAATCGCTACGTTCGTTAACACAGGGACGCGCTAACTATTCAATGGAATTCGCGCATTATCGGGAAGTTCCGACAGGTGTTGCCGAGGAATTGATCTCAAGTGCAGCATCATCTTCATAGAACTGACGTACTGTGGTATTTGTAAAGAACACAATTATTATTTATTGTTACTTAATCATAATCATATAAAAGATTGATGCCAACACGAAAAAAAATCGTAAGGCAGAAGTTAAACGTCCGAAAAGTTCGGACATAATTGAAACACGTTGTGTGCCTACTATGTAGGCTGATGAGAATTTGAATGGAACTCGGGTTTAGCGATATTTAAAACCCATGATACCTAACCTATAATTTGGAGTTTGGACACAAATGGCAAAGCAAGCTTTTGAAAGGACAAAGCCTCACGTTAATATTGGTACTATTGGCCACGTTGATCATGGTAAGACAACGCTTACAGCGGCGATTACGATGGTCTTATCAAAACTCGCTGACAAAGACTATGTCATGACCTATGAGGACATTGACAAAGCACCCGAGGAAAAAGAACGTGGCATTACAATTAACACAGCTCACGTTGAGTATGAGACAGAAAACCGTCATTATGCGCACGTTGATTGCCCTGGACACGCTGACTATATCAAGAATATGATTACCGGTGCTGCCCAGATGGATGGTGCTATTCTGGTTGTTTCCGCAGCAGATGGTCCTATGCCGCAGACGCGTGAACACGTACTACTTGCTCGACAGGTGAATGTGCCTTCCTTGGTCGTTTTCCTTAATAAGGCAGACATGGTGGATGACGAAGAACTGCTGGAACTCGTTGAATTGGAAGTGCGCGAATTATTGAGCGAATATGAATTTCCTGGAGACGATACGCCTATTATTGCTGGTTCTGCACTGGAAGCTATGGAATCTGCTGGGGATCCGACAAGTGAGGCATGTAAACCGATTCGGGATCTTATGGAATCAGTTGACGAGTTTATTCCAGAACCGATTCGCGACACTGAAAAACCTTTCTTGATGCCAATTGAAGACATCTTTACAATCAGTGGACGTGGTACAGTTGTTACAGGTCGTGTTGAACGCGGCATCGTTGAAGTTGGTAATACTGTAGAGATCGTCGGATTACGTGACACGACTGATACAGTTGTTACCGGTGTTGAAATGTTCAATAAGTTTCTTGATGAAGGCAGAGCGGGTGACAATATCGGTGCGCTGCTTCGTGGTATTGACAGAGATGATGTTGAACGCGGACAAGTATTGGCTGTTCCCGGTACCGTTACACCCCACACGAAGTTTGAAGCGGAAGCCTATATCTTGACTAAAGAGGAGGGCGGACGTTGGAATCCGTTCTTTAGTGGATATCGTCCACAGTTCTATTTCCGCACAACTGATGTTACGGGTGAAATGAATCTGGAAGAAGGCGTTGAAATGATTATGCCGGGTGACAACGCACAGATTACCGTTCAACTCTCTAAGCCGATTGCATTGGAAGAACAACTGCGTTTCGCTATCCGTGAAGGCGGACACACTATTGGCGCGGGTGTTGTCTCTAAGATTCTTGAGTAACGAGTGAGGTATTTGTAGGGGTCGTTCCTCGTAAATCTGGTATATAACGTGTGTAGGTATCTTGTCAGGATGGTCAAGGTTAAAAGCACAATAGTTGATATAACTTGATGGGTTCTGACAAGATACATGCAATAAAGAAAGGTTTACAAGGGAGCGCATCGTTACTTTTGAAGAGGTAAAGAAGTGATGAACAATCAGAAAATACGCATTCGGTTAAAGGCTTATGATCACCGACTGCTTGACCAGTCGGCGAGGCAAATTGCCGAAACGGCTAAAAAGACTCAGGCGAGGGTATCAGGTCCAATCCCGTTGCCTACTAAGAAGCATATCTATACAGTGCAACGGTCAACCTTTAAGGACAAGAAGTCAAGAGAACAATTTGAAATGCGTATACATAAACGGTTATTGGATATCCTTGAAACTGCACCCAAAACAGTGGATGCGTTGATGCGGCTTGACCTTCCCGCTGGTGTTGATGTCAAAATTACATTACTATAAGGACGAGGAAATGGTTAACGGTATTATAGGTAGAAAAGTTGGGATGACACAAGTCTTTGAAGACACGGGAAAAGTTATCCCGGTTACTGTGATTGAAGCAGGTCCTTGTCCAATTGTTCAAGTAAAGACGCAGGAACGGGATGGATACCAAGCAGTTCAGTTAGGTTTTGGTAAACGCAAGGAAAGCAAGTTCAACAGTCCTGAACGTGGACACTTTGCAAAGGCAGATGTTGAACCGACCCGTGTACTTCGGGAATTCCGTGTGGAGAGTCTTGAAGATGTTAATGTAGGTGAAACTGTTGATGCAAGCCTATTCACTGAAGGTGAACTTGTTGATATAACAGGGACATCAAAAGGACACGGGTTTACTGGGGTTGTTAAACGGTACGGATTTAAGGGTGGCAGAAAAAGTCATGGCGGTGAGCAAGACCTACGTCGTCCGGGTTCTATCGGTGCTAGTGCTACACCCTCGCGTGTGTTTAAAGGAAAGAAAATGCCGGGACGATACGGTGCGAAACGACACACCGTTCAGAATCTACAGATTATTCAAGCGGATGCTGAAAGGAATTTGTTGGTTGTTAAGGGTTCAATTCCAGGACCCCCCAACGGTATCCTCCTCATAAAAAAATCTGTAAAAGCGTCTGAAACAGACAATAAAGGAAGTTAGTTTGATATAGATATAAAACCTGAAACCCCAGCACCCTCAATAAGAGAGCCGGGGTAATTCATGTCAAGTATTGCATATCGGAGAAAGAGAAAAAGAAAATGGCAACGTTAAACGTTCATAATCGTTCGGGAGAGGTTCTTCGCGAAAAAGAACTATCGGACTCATTCATAGATGCTGAAGTCAACACTGCTGTTATACATCAATGTGTTGTGGCATATCTTGCTAACCAACGAACTGGAACTGCTTCAACAAAGAGTAGAAGTGAAGTGCGTGGAAGCGGTAGGAAGTTATACCGACAGAAAGGAACTGGCAGAGCACGTGTAGGTGACGCAAGGTCTCCAATACGTGTACACGGTGGCGTCGCGTTCGGTCCAAAACCGCGTAGTTACCGTCAGCATACGCCTAAGCAGGTCCGCCGACTTGGATTAAAATGTGCCATTGCTGACCGTTTCCAAAATGAACAGTGTGTCCTTATTGAAGATTTCACGCTTGAACGACCGAGAACAAAGGAGATTGTTTCTCTGTTGGATGCTCTGAACTTAGAGGGAAAAGTGTTGTTCGTTCTTGATGAGCATAACCCAAATATTTTTCTTTCTCTACGCAATATTCCTAAAGTCAATAGCTGCACCTGGGATACGCTCAATATATATCAAGTATTGTGGCATGATAAACTGGTGATTACGGAACGTGCGTCAGAGAAATTAGAAGCAAAGTTTGCAAATTTAGAAGGGTAACATAATGAAGGATAAATACCAAGTTATTTTAAGGCCTCATATCACAGAAAAAAGCACACTTCTCCGTGAGGATAATAAGTATTCCTTCGTTGTAAGTCGGGACGCAACGAAGAAAGATATCCGAAGAGCAGCTGAAGAAATGTTTGATATTAAGGGGAATATTATAAACGTTCACACGATGCAAGTTCGTGGAAAAGTCAAAGGCAGAATGAATCGTTATCAGAAGGGACGTAGACCCCATTGGAAAAAGGCTATTATTACTGTAACAGAAGGAACTCGAATATCGGTTTTCGAGAGTATATAATGTATTAATCAGAGGAATTAAAAGTGGCTAAGACATATAAACCTGTCACACCGAGTCGTCGGTTCATGACTGGATATACCTTTGAAGAGATTACACGGCAGAAACCTGAAAAATCGCTCGTTAAAGGGTTAAAGAAAAATGCTGGTCGTAACAGTAAAGGTCGTATAACAGTACGCAGACGCGGCGGTGGACACAAACGTAGATATCGCATCATTGATTTCAAACGTGATAAGTTTGATATTCCAGCCAAGGTAGCCTCTATTGAGTATGATCCGAACCGTTCCGCACATATTGCATTATTGCATTACGCGGATGGGGAGAAACGGTACATCCTTGCCCCAGTCGGTTTACGTGTTGGTGATACGGTTACCTCTGGTTCAGAATCAGAAATAAGTGTTGGCAATGCATTACCGCTTGAAAAGATTCCTTTAGGTTCTTCTATCCATAATATAGAGATGCAACCGGGTAAAGGTGGACAGCTTGTGCGTAGTGCGGGTGCATCTGCTCAGTTAGTAGATCGTGAGGGTAAATATGCCCGTATACGATTACCTTCCGGTGAAATACGTCTTGTGCTTGTAAAGTGCATGGCAACCATCGGACAAGTTGGAAATGTGACAACGATAGTCGTCGGTAAAGCAGGACGTTCACGTTGGTTAGGCAAACGTCCAAAAGTTAGAGGCGTCGCGATGAATCCTGTTGATCATCCTCATGGCGGTGGTGAAGGGAAAAGTTCAGGTGGTAGACACCCGGTGACACCTTGGGGAGTACCGACAAAAGGGTATCGTACAAGGAATCCTAAGAAGAGATCCAGTCGACATATCATGAGTAGACGTAAGTAAAATGTCATTTCCGATTATGCATGACATGTATTAAAAGGAGACTTGAATGCCGCGTTCAATTAAAAAAGGTCCCTACGTTGACGCAAAACTTGCCAAACATATGGCAGAGATGGAACAATCAGGGAGTAAACGCGTCATCCGTACGTGGGCTCGCAGTTCAACTATTACGCCGGAATTCGTTGGACATACCGTAGCGATTCATAACGGTAAGAAGTTCTTTCCGGTTTATATAACAGAAAACATGGTTGGTCATAAACTCGGTGAATTCGCCCCAACACGGACTTTCCGTTCACACGCTGGCGGAGCATCGTCGCGGAGATAATCGCGTTCAGGATACATGTGTAAGTAATATCAGGTTGTAGTGCTTCTCTATTTTGAGATATTAAATCTATAATGGGAGTTTTGAAAGATACTCTCAGCAAGATAGTGTGTATAAAGTTTTAGGAGATACTAATGGAAGGAAGGGCAAAGATTCGGAACGTTTCGGTAGCACCGCGTAAAGCACGACTTGTTGCCGACTTGGTCAAGAATCAGTACGTTGATGATGCCCTAAATCAACTGCTCTTTACGCATAAAGCGGCAGCCCCTGTGATTTACAAGTTGATTCAATCTGCAGCAGCAAATGTTCAGTATCAGGACCCCACAGTTGATGCCGCTAATTTGTACGTCAAAGAGATACGTGTTGATGAAGGAATTACACGAAAATGGATACGGCACCGTGCAAGAGGTATGGCTAACCGTATATTTAAGCGTCAAAGCCATATCACTGTTGTTGTGGATGAGGAGAGCGATGATGATGTTGAGTAGAAGCCGCTACTGCACACCAACGCCTTCTCAAAAACAGATGTGCAAGTGTCCAACAGGAGGTTTGTGTGGGACAAAAAACTCACCCGCGCGGGTTACGCTTAGGAATAATTGAGACTTGGGATTCCAAGTGGTACAGCGACCGAGATTATGCTAAATGGTTGCATGAAGATTTACAGATTCAGCAACATATCAAGACGAAATTGGTTCGTGCAGGCATCTCTAAAATAGAAGTTGAACGAGTTGCTGAAAAATGTAGTGTATTCATACATACCGCTCGTCCCGGTATTGTGATCGGACGACGTGGTGCTGAAACAGAGAAATTACAAGAGGAGCTTCATAAACTCGTTGGACGTCCTGTCAAAGTTGAGGTAGAGGAGATAAAAGTACCAGAACTGGATGCACAACTCCTCGCTGAAGCTGTTGCGACACAGATTGAGCGACGTACCAGTTTTAAGCAGGCGATGCGACGAAACATCGCTGTTTCAATGCAAGCTGGTGCACAAGGTGTTAAAGTCATGGTGAGTGGTAGATTAGACGGTAAAGAAATTGCACGATCAGAATCCAGTCTGGAAGGACGAGTGCCTTTACATACACTCAGAGCTAATGTCGATTATGGGTTTACTGAAGCTAATACGACTTATGGGAAAATCGGTGTCAAAACGTGGATTTTCAAAGGTGAAATACTGGGTGTTCCTGAAGAATTAAGTGGAGAATTCGACTCCCGACAGAAACAGCAGAGCGGTAGACGGAGTAATACAAGAGAATCACGGTCTGGTGGGGGTCAAGGCGGGAATAGGCAATCAGGAAACAGACAATCTGGGAGCAGGCAGTCAGGAAACAGGCAATCTGGGAACAGACAGTCAGGAAACAGACAGTCAGGAAACAGGCAGTCAGGAAACCGCAATACATCACGCGGACAAAGAACACAACGAAATAACAGACAAAGACAGCAAAGAGCTGCTAACGAGCGGGATCGTAAATAATACAATGCGGGTTCGTTTGCACCTCCGTTGGTGAATTGTTATATAAAGGAGTCATATTCAGATGTTAATGCCGAAACGTGTAATGCACCGAAAAGTACACCGCGGAAAACGCAGAGGAAAACCGCGACGTGGGTCACAAATTAGTTTCGGTGAATACGGTTTACAAGCGATGGAAGCAGGATGGATAACAAGCAACCAGATAGAATCTGGAAGGGTTGCAATTACTCGTGCTGTTCGCCGTGGCGGTAAAATGTGGATTAAGATATTCCCACATAAACCTATCACGAAAAAACCCGCTGAAACACGCATGGGGGGTGGCAAAGGTAATCCTGAATTCTGGGTTGCTGTTGTAAAACCCGGTAGGATAATTTATGAATTAAGTGGGGTTCCTCGTGAAGTCGCAAAAGACGCTATGGAACGGGCTGCATATAAGTTTCCAATTAAAACAAAATTTGTTGCTCGTAATGAGGTATAGTCATGAAAGCACATGAATTAAGAGGTAGATCCACTGACGAACTGGTAACCGAATTGGAAGATTTAAAAGAGAATCTATTCAATCAAAAAGCCAGAGGTATTTTGGGTCAGTTAGAAGATACAACGCTTCTTGGCAAGCTTAGAAAAGACATTGCACGTGTTAAAACTATACTACGTGCGCGCGAATTAGAGGGCGAAAGTCAGACTTAAAGGTAGTAGGCACACTCCGTGTGCCGTAACCGAAGATAGAATATAAAGGACGAATTGGAAGTGGAAAAACGTAGACACCGTAAAATCCGTACAGGTACTGTTGTCAGTAATCGCATGGCGAAAACTGTTAGCGTTGCAATTGTCCGGAGTTATCAACATCCGCTATATAAAAAAGTTGTGCGATCTACCAAAAAGATCTTGGCACATGACGAACAGAATCAATGCAATGTTGGTGATGTTGTTCAAGTGGTTGAAACTCGGCCGCTTAGTCGTCATAAACGGTGGCGGGTGCAATCTATAATATCAGCAGCACAATCTGCTACTGATTAACTTGGAAGGAAGGTACCGCGATGGTTCAATCTTATACACGATTAACCTGCGCTGATAATTCTGGTGCCAGAAATCTCATGTGTATTAGCGTACTTGGGGGTACCCGAAGACGTTATGCGCGCGTTGGTGATATAATAGTCGCAAGTATTAAAGAAGCAGCTCCGAATACACAGGTCAAAGCGGGTGAAGTTGTCCGCGCTGTAGTTGTTCGAACGGCAAAAGAATATAGACGTCCAGATGGTTCCTATATCAAATTTGATCAGAATGCAGCAGTTCTCGTCAATGCGGAGAATGAACCGAGGGGTACACGCATTTTCGGACCGGTTGCTCGTGAACTACGCGAAAAATCTTTCACCAGAATCGTTTCTCTTGCACCAGAGGTGATTTAGGAGGTGCAGATTATGCCGAAAAAGAAAAAGCTGCATATAAAAAAAGATGATTTAGTGTTGGTCTTGAGTGGTAAAGATCGAGGTAGACAAGGCGTTGTGTTGGAAATATACCCGAAAAAAGAAAGAGCAGTTGTTGAAGGGGTTCATTTTATCAAACGCCACTTACGTCCTAATCAGATGGGACAAGGCGGGATTGTTGAACGAGAAGGAACCATTCACATCTCAAACTTAAAGAAGATTGACAGATAAATTGTATTGTTACTTTGTAGATATTAGTTATTAGATTTGTTGTACATCTTGTAAACAACTACAAGATAAGCGTTAGGTCATAGGATATAAGGTTAATGAGTCAATTTAAAGAATTTTATCAAACAGAAGTTGTTCCTGCATTACAAAAAGAGTTTAGTTACAAGAATGTGATGCAAATACCGAAATTAGAAAAAATCACGTTGAATATCGGTGTTGGTGAGGCATTAGAAAACCCGAAGGCACTTGAAGATGCTGTTGAAGAGTTGACACGTATTGCGGGACAACGAGCAGTCATAACGCGTGCAAGAAGGTCTATCTCTGCTTTCAAAATTAGAGGTCCGTCAAAAAAGACACGGACCCCGGGTTCTGCAATCGGATGTAAAGTTACGCTTCGTCAGACTCGGATGTATGAGTTTCTTAACCGCCTAATTAATGTTGTGCTGCCGCAAATTCGAGACTTTCGTGGTGTTTCACCAGATGCTTTTGATGGTCGCGGGAACTACTCATTAGGATTAACCGAACAACTCATTTTCCCGGAAATTGATTATGACGATGTGAACGATATCCGCGGTATGAACGTAACGATCGGGACAACTTCAAAAACGGATGCAGAAGCGCGGGCATTGTTGCGTGAGCTCGGTATGCCGTTTAGACAGTAACCCCATTCTGATTGAATAATTGCGAAGTGCACTTAACGATTAAAGGAGTATTAAAGTTGGCGAGTAAATCATGGATTGCCAGAAATAAAAAAACACCTCGATTTCGCACAAGGAAATATAGTCGCTGTAAGCATTGCGGCCGAGCGCGAGGGTATCTGCGTAAGTTTGAATTATGTCGAATTTGCTTTCGTCTTTTTGCACGAGCAGGCAAAATACCTGGTGTCAGAAAGGCGAGTTGGTAAGAAGGAGATTATTCATGTCAATGACTGACCCAATCGCAGATATGTTAACTCGGATACGGAACGCTAATATGGCAGGACATGAACGTGTTGAGGTGTCTGCGTCAAAGGTTAAATTGGAGATAGCACGAATCTTGTCAGAAGAAGGTTTCATCAGAAACTACCGGCTAATTGATGATGGCAAGCAAGGGATCATCCGTATATATCTGAAATACGGAGCAAGTAACAAAGAAAAAGCTATTACCGATCTGAAACGTATCAGCAAACCTGGGAGACGCGTTTACGCAAAATCAGATAAATTGCCGAGAGTCTTTGGTGACCTTGGGATAGCTATTCTATCAACATCCGAGGGTGTCAAGACATCATTGGAATGTCGACGCGCCAAAGTCGGTGGCGAAGTCCTCTGCTATGTCTGGTAATCATACGTAAAAGAAAATAAGCATACTGCAAGTTGAGATTGTAGATTGGAGATATAGAATGTCACGCATTGGACAGACACCAATTCCAATTCCGAGTTCGGTGAAAGTTGATTTCAACGATAGTGGAGTTGAGGTAGAAGGGCCCAAAGGCAAATTGAATTGGGTGATACCAGACGGAATTGGTGCGAATATAGAAGACAATGTTATCACATTAACCCGCCAGAGTGATAGGAAACAACAGAAAGCATTACACGGTTTGGCACGTAGCCTCATCGCAAATATGGTTGAGGGTGTATCTGAAGGTTTTGAGAAGAAACTACGCGTCGTGGGAACAGGTTACCGAGCTGAAGTCAATCGTCAGAATGTACTTACGCTTGATGTAGGGTATTCACACACTGTGACATACACACCTCCTGAAGGCATTACGTTGACTGTTGACCAATCGGAAAATATTGATGGTCAGACGCATATCCCAATTGTCGTTAGCGGTATTGATAAACAGGTTGTCGGACAGGTTGCTGCCTCTATCCGTCAAATAAAGAAACCTGAAACCTATAAACCTTCCAAAGGGATACGGTATGAAGGTGAACGTGTAAGAGATAAAGAAGGTAAAGTTGCTGGTTAATTTATCTGAAAATAGTCAGATCGTTGTGTGAAATATAACGTTGAATGTTAGGTACAGGAGGTTTTCGGTTGGATAAAGCGAAAAGAAAACAGTTCAGTTATCTACGACGAAAGAAGAGAGTGCGTCGCAAGATTAATGGGACGATAGAACGTCCCAGGCTTGCTGTAAATAGAAGTTTAAAGCATATCTATGCACAGATAATTGATGATGAGAATGGCGAAACATTGGTTCATGCCTCAAGTTTGTCCCCAGAAGTAAAAGGAAATACTACTGACAGTGGAAAAATAGAAATTGCACAGAACGTTGGTCAACTCATCGCTCAGAAGGCAAAAGAACGAAACATTGAGGGAGTCATTTTCGACCGGGCTGGCTATCTATATCACGGACGAATTAAAGCTCTCGCAGAAGCTGCAAGAGAAGGAGGGCTTAAGTTTTAAAACTGCCCTAAAGTTCTTGAGAGGAGATATTTTTGCAAAAAGAAAGAATTAATCCTAACGATTATGAAAATGAATTTGAAGAAAGACCTATACATGTTAATCGGGTAATGCGTGTTGGGAAAGGAAGAAGAACACCGAGTTTCAATACACTTTCTGTTGTAGGCAATCGTGATGGTATTGTTGGGATCGGATTTGGGAGTGCGAGTGAAATTTCTGGTGCTCTCCGTAAGAGTTTTGCTGATGCCCGGAAAAACCTGATTCGGGTGCCCTTAACCGGTGGTACACTTCCCCATGAAATCATTTGTGAGTTCAAGTCAGCGAAGGTTTTGCTAAAACCTGCCCGTCCTGGTACAGGAATCATCGCTGGTCACGCGACACGTGCGATATTAGAACACGCGGGTGTCACTGATGCGCTGACAAAATGCTTATCTTCAAGAAATGTCAAGAATATAGCAGAGGCAACGATGATCGGTCTGAGAAGTCTCAAAGATGTTAATGAAGTCGCGCGAATTCGCGGCAAAACGGTAGATGAACTATTTCATAAACACATCAACAATTCTGATAGTTGAGCTTACGCAATCATACCTTAAGGAACAATAGAATCAATGAAACTTAATGAACTCAAACCTGCTCCAGGGTCAAAACGGAAACGAAAACGCGTTGGACGAGGCCGGGGGTCAGGATATGGTGGTACTTGTGGACGTGGACATAAAGGGCAGAAATCGCGTTCTGGCGGGTCAATACCTGCTTGGTTTGAAGGTGGACAGATGCCTTTAGTCAGAAGGGTACCGAAGCGGGGACCAAGGAGACTTGGACATAAACGTTTAGTCTATGATGTTGTTAATATAAAAACGTTAAACCTCTTTGATGAAGAGGTAGAGGTGAACCCTGAACTGCTTCGCAAAGTCGGTATTATAAAAAAGAAAAATGCCCGTATTAAGATACTCGGGGATGGTGAGTTGGATAAACAACTAAAAGTGCGTGCACACAAGTTCTCAAAATCCGCAATTGAGAAAATTGAAGCAAAAGGCGGCACAGTTGAGGTGATATAAGTGATTAAGCCTATACAAAACGCTTTGAAAATTCCGGAATTGCGTAAACGGATTATTTTCTCTGTCCTACTCTTAATCGTTTATAGACTCGGTGCACACATCACACTACCGGGAATTGATGACAGTGCCTTAGCAATATTTTTTGAGGAACTTACGAAACGAACCGGGGATGTTTTGGCTCTGATTAATATCTTCTCGGGTGGCGCATTCAGTCAAATGACGATCTTCGCTCTCGGCATTCAACCCTATATCAGTGCTGCTATTATTATGCAGCTACTCCCAATGCTTATCCCCTCACTTGAAAGACTTTCTAAGGAACCGGATGGCAGAAAGAAGATCACACAATACACACGCTACGGTACCGTGTTACTCAGTATTGTGCAAGGAATTACGATTACTGTTTTGTTGCGAAATCCAGGACAATTGGGGGTTGGTGACGTTACAATCGTTCACAATCCGACCGTCTGGTGGCATATATTGACAGTCATAACCTTAACCGCAGGTACTGCCTTCGTGATGTGGCTCGGTGAACAGATTACCGAACGCGGTATTGGTCAAGGCATATCAATTATTATCACTGTCGGTATCATGGCAGGTTTCCCGAGTGGTGTATATACAGTCGGTAATAATCTGATAAATAATACAGATGTCGGTCTTTTGCACCTCGTCATTTTAATCGCGCTCATTGTCGTCGCTGTGGGTGGTACTATTTTCATACACCTGTCAGTACGCAAAATTCCAGTTCAATACGGACGGCAAATTCGAGGTGGAAAAGTATATGGTGGACGTGCAATGCATCTACCTTTACGGGTTAACACCGCAGGCATGATCCCTATTATCTTCGCTATCTACATAATGATGTTTCCGGGATTCCTGATCGGGATTTTACCTCCTGATTGGGAATGGGTACAAGGTTTGGCAGCACTCATGGATCCGAGTAACCCATCCATAATGTATCTTACCATTTATGCGTTGTTGATTATAGGATTCACCTATTTCTACACTGCTGTACAGATCAATCCAGTTGATATGGCTGAGAACTTACAGAAAAATGGCGGTTTCATACCTGGACTACGACCCGGTAAACAGACAGCTGACTATATTAATACAACATTGACTCGGATAACACTTCCGGGTGCTCTGTTTCTTGCGGGGATTTCTGTCATCCCAATTTTTATTACCAGTCGGCTGGGAAGAGGTGAATTCGGGGGCATGGTGGAAGGTGCGTCTATTTTGATTGTTGTAGGTGTTGTGTTGGATACAGTTTCACAAATTGAATCTTACTTGACAATGCGACACTATGATGGATTCTTGAAGGATAGACGACTGAAGGGACGTAGAGGAAGATAATCAGCGTCATAGTATGTTCTTAAAAGTAGTAGGCACACGCCGTGTGCCGTTAGTAAAGAATTTGGAAGGCTCATTATGAAAGTTCGACCCTCTGTCAAGAAAATGTGTAACCGGTGTAAAGTAATTAAGAGAAAAGGCGTTGTCCGCGTTATTTGTCCTTCGAATCCGAAGCACAAACAACGACAAGGATAATCGTCTACTTATATATACAAGGAGTATTTCATGGCACGTATAGCAGGGGTGGATTTACCCCGTACGAAACGGATTGATATTGCTCTGACTGCTATTTACGGCATTGGTCGTTATACTGCCTCCAAGATCGTAAATGACCTAAACATTGATCCTGCTACCAAGGTCGATGCTTTAGCTGAAAACGAAGTCAGTCAGCTCAGAGATATGATCAATGAAGATTATAAAGTTGAAGGTGATCTGCGGCGTGAAGTTGACCAAAACATAAAACGTCTTATGGATATAAACAGTTATCGCGGATTACGTCATCGACGGCAGTTACCTGTGCGAGGACAGCGGACAAATACCAACGCTCGTACAAGGAAAGGTAAAGCACGCACGATTTCTGTCGGTAGAAAAGCAAAAGAAGCAGCACGTAAAGGTGGTTGATACACTGATATCCACAGAGGTGCTTACGAGTACATAAAGGAGATAAAGATTGCGTTCACGAAGACGGGAACGAAAGAATGTGCCTGAAGGTATTGCACATATCCAGGCAACTTTCAATAATACAATAGTGACAATCACCGACCTTAACGGTAATACAATAGCGTGGGCGAGTGCGGGGATGACGTTTCCCGGTTCTCGTAAGTCAACGCCTTTCGCTGCTCAGCAGACAGCCGAAGCATGCGCAAGAAAAGCGATGGAACACGGTATGAAAAGGGTTGAGGTGAGAGTTAAAGGCCCCGGTTCAGGCAGAGAGTCGTCAATTCGTGCACTCGCTGCTGCCGGGTTAGAAATCACTTTAATGAAAGATATGACACCCATTCCACACAACGGATGTCGTCCACCCAAAAGACGACGGGTGTAGATAAGGAGGAATATGAGTAGGTATTTAGGGTCTGTCTGTAAGTTGTGCCGCAGAGAGGGTGAGAAACTTTTCTTGAAGGGACGTAGGTGTCTTGGACCAAAATGTTCCTTTGAACGGAGAAGTTACCCTCCTGGTGACCATGGACAGAAACCGCCAACACGCGTCCGGAGTGAATTCAGACGGCAATTACGCACTAAACAGAAAGCAAAAAGAACTTACGGCGTTTATGAGAAACAGTTCCGGAACTACTATTTCAAAGCAGCACGTCAAACTGGTATTACCGGTGAAAATCTAATTGCATTGCTCGAACGCAGGTTAGATAATGTTGTGTATCGTCTTGGCTTTGCAACTTCACGCAAACAAGCCAGGCAATTGGTGAAACATAATCACTTTACTGTCAATGGGAAACGTGTCAATATCCCTTCGTATTTGGTTGATGTCGGAGATGTAATTACACCACGGGAAAAGAGCCGTGAAAATATAACGATTCAGGAAGCCTTAGAATTTTCAAAACAACGTGGTGCACCGGAGTGGCTCGAAATTGATTCTGATAAACCTGAAGGACGCGTGCAAGGAGCCCCTGTCGTTGAGCAGATCGCTGCAGACTTAGACACACAACTCATTATTGAATTATACTCTAAGTAATTCTCACCGGACTATGCCTCTTGACTGAAATTTCGATCTTTTTAGACCGAAACCTTAAGAGGCATTTGAATTGTTCTCTTAGTTCCTTACTGTCCTTGAAATGTTACTGGACACAGATAGTTTGACTCTGTAATCAAAAACAACTTATGCCTATAGGAGGAAATTGATGAATAGGTTGCATTTAACAATGCCCGAACGTCTGGTAGCTGATACAGAAACATTACTGCCTAACTATGCAAAATACACTGCTGAACCCCTTGAACGAGGGTTCGGTACGACTCTTGGTAATTCGCTTCGTCGCGTACTTCTCTCCTCAATAAAGGGAGCAGCCATCACCGCAATTCAGATTGATCAGGTGAAGCATGAATATTCCACTATACCAGGAATTGTTGAAGATGTAGTGCAAATTATTCTAAACCTAAAGGCGATCCGTTTTCGAGTTCATGATGAAGATTCGTTGATTCTGGAATTGACCGCAGATGGTTCTGGAGAATTGACTGCAGCAGATATTCGACCTAATTCACTTGTAGAAATAATTAACCCTGACCAACACGTAGCAACTTTAGATAAGTGTCAAGGGATCGATATGAAAATAGAGGTGAAGGCAGGACGCGGGTTCTCATTGGCAGAAGAACATCGTGATCCGAAGCAACCTATCGGCTGGATTCCTGTTGATGCGAAGTTTTCACCTGTTGAGAAAGTTAACTTTGCAGTACACGAAACACGAGTCGGTGATATGACAAATTTTGATCAACTCAACCTTGAAATCTGGACAGATGGAAGTATTACACCAAAACTTGCGCTGACACAAGCTGCCGAAATTATTATGAGTCAGCTTGACATTTTCACAGAATTCGATGAAACCTATGTTGAACCAGAAATTGAATTTGATGAAGCGAAAGAGTTGAGAAACAGATACTTGTCTAAACCCGTTGCTGACCTTGAACTCTCGGTCCGTGCGGGAAACTGTCTTGAAACTGCTAAGATAAAAACAATCCGTGAACTTGTCGTCAAAACTGAAAAAGAGATGCTGGAATATAAGAATTTTGGTAAGACATCTCTGAATGAAATCAAGGACCAACTTGCTAACATGGGTTTGACTCTCAATATGAATTTGGAAGACGAACAGGATGACTTGGATGAGGAGGAAACAGAATAATGCGTCACAGAAAACGCGGCAGAAAATTGGGCCGTACCACAAGTCATAGAAAGGCACTTTTCCGTAATCAAGCCACCGCACTATTTGAACACGAACAGATTCGGACGACGCTTCACAAATGTAAAGAACTTCGCCGCGTAGCAGAGAAGCTTATTACGCTTGCCAAGGAAGATTCTCTACACACCCGTCGTCGCGCAGCTCGCATGTTATACGGTACAAAATTGCACTATAAACCGCCACGTGGTGAATCTGCTGCTATTCAAAAACACGCTGTGCTTCAGAAACTTTTTGAGGATATTGCACCGCGCTATCTTGACCGTAATGGCGGTTATACGCGAATTATTCGGGGTGAACTCAGACGCGGTGACGGGGCACAGATGGCTTATATTCAGCTTGTTTGAACGCTTACATAAACAATGATACCCCAGGGCCGGTAGGTGCGATTTCCTAATCGCACCGAATCCTACGCGAAGACCTTCCAACAAACCAAATTGGGTAAATCCGGTGCGATTAGGAAATCGCACCTACCGGTGGGTGTTGCTAAATTGATGCCTATGGTGCGATTTCCTAATCGCACCTACCGGCCCGGGAACATCCCTAAGATACCAAACTAAAACCGATATGCACCAGACACGAAGAAGCGGTGTGTATTGCGTGTAGTCGTCAATTCGTTCCGATACTGCTGCCAGTTACCCCACATATATGCGACGTCAAATTTTACAGATTCTTCAAAAATCTTACCGACACCGAATGTAAAGAAATCCCGCTCATTTTCAATTTCTGAATCAGCAAAAGGAATTTCGTCACGAAAATAACCCAGACGTAGATATGTATCGACCTCTGGGATCAGGAATTCAGCACCTATCCTTGTTTGTATCGTTGTCGTATAATATTCCTCAAAGTAATCTACACCAATGTCCTCTGCAGGTGCGGGATCGTACCGCGTCTGCCGCCAGTCTGTCAACTGCACATCACCTGCCAACACTAACCGCTTTTCAAATAGTTTCAGCGCGATACCTGTCCCAATCTCAAAAGGTCTCTCAATGTCATAAGAATAAGCACCATTTTCTGGATCAGATAACTTCTCACCATCATCATACAAGACTGTCAAATATTGATGCCAAAATTCATCAACGGTTATTTCTGTTGGTGCGACTAAGGTTATACCGAGGTTGACGATTTCATCAAAGGTTGCCAGTATGCCAACCCTACCACCAACACCTGAGAAGTTTCGTTCAATCTCATCGTCAAATCTAAACCGTGATAATTGGTCATCTGCGTTCAGTGTATCTGTTGCTGTTGCAACCAAGTCATTTTGAATGTCGCCAGTCCAGTAGTCTATTGAACCACCGATTAAAAAGTTTCTACTGACATATACACTGCCACCAAAACTCCAGATACCTATGCCACCCGAATTTATATTGCTTTCATTGACATATAGACCGCTGAAATCATTGCCTCTACTTGGGTCAACACCTTGGATCAGAGTCTGAAAGTCAAAGTTTTGAGGACGATTATATCCGAAAGCGATCGCAAGTCCACCCTGTTCCGTATAGAAAGGATATACAATCCCCACAGAATTGGGACGTACCCGGGAACGACTTGTACCGATTACCGTTTCATTGGTGAATGAACTGTCGGTAATTGCGGTGTTATGTGAAAAACTCGTGAAGAGTTCAAACTTCTGTATCTGTGCTATTCCCGCAGGATTCCAGTATAATGCGGTGAAGTCATCTGCGAGACCGAGAGATGCACCACCCATACCCATAGACCGTGCACCTATTCCAAATGTATTACCAACCACCAATTCCTCTGCTTGTCCTAAACACACACCCGTGATTAAACCGGTGAAAAGGATAGCGAGAAATAAGATATAAATAGATCGTTGCATTTTGTAGTTCTCCTTTGTTTTTTCTAAGTTTTCATTTTATCTATTTTCAGTTTTGAGAACGTCGCCTGAGTCTTTCAGAACGAGGGTTAGATGATGTTACACTCCGTGAAGCACGTGAACGCCGGTACTCAGATCGGCTGCTTTTTAAGGCCGCACCTCTATTGTAGGTACTTCCACGGTAAGCGGGGTAATATGTTCTACCGTAATACCCGCCAGAGTAGTGATATGGGTAATAACCCCTATAATAACGGTAGTAGGGTGAATAATACCTATATCCATAACCGTAGTACCAGGGATGCGGGTGATAGTATGCATAGGGATAATGGGAATATGGATACGAGGCATAAGGAATCCAGTAAGACCTGTCGGTATGTCTATTGGCATATCCGTAGTGTGATTTTCGTCGTCCATAATAACCTTCAGATTCGTCAGTGTCTGTTTCCGCCTCTGAATGGGAATCGTGTTCTATACTCTCCTCAGTTTCCTTAGCATGTTGGATATGGTTTTTATTGACAGGCATGGGTTCAAAATAACCGAGTTTTGTATAACATCCAATAATCGTTAGTACTGCAAAGAGTAAAAACAGAATCAATATAGGTTTTAAGTTCATTTCTCAATCTCCTTAAAAACGAAGGATACTGTTGAATATTTTAACACAATCAATTCTTGAATTTCCAAGTATTTTCATTTTACTTGTCTGCAGTATATGTATCTGCTAAACTGATATTATGAGAGTATTCATTCAAATTAGTTACGGTGTCATCGTTGCTTTTATCGTTTCAGTTGGTTGTATCTGGCATAGTGGAAGTTTCGGTGAAGCACGTCATACTATCAGCATCATCGGTGCAATTGCGATTTTTGTTGCAGGTCTCTATCTTCTCAGAAGTCGTTGGATACGTTGGGGTAGTCGGCAGCTCTGGTTAAAATATCATCAACGGTTAGCGTCGATGGGTTTATGTCTTGTACTGTTTCACTCTGCATTTCAACCGCTTACTTGGCATTCCTGGTTGACGTTTCTGCTTGCGTTGTCGAATTTAGGAACTGGTATAGCTGTCAGTCTTACTGCGAAGAAGACTCGTCAGACACTGCTCCGTTGTCATCTATTCCTTGCCCCTGTTTTGTTGATAAGTATCGTCTTTCACGGACAAGCCAAACTTGACCATGATGCGTTCTTTCCGCTCACGGAAGTCCACGATATTCCCTGTGCAAAATGCCATTCATCTGATCCGTTACTGTTTCGTCTTGATTCAACGTCTGATCAGTCAGAAATGTTTACAGCGGGAACTATTCCAGAAGAGATTGCGTGGTGGTTCGAACAACACGATACCAAATTATCTCAATCAGCAAGCGTTTTTACTAAAGATCAAGATAGAAGGTGGAAAATTAGGGACGTTGATAATCGCCGTGATTATCATATCAAGAAAGAAGATGATAAGATGGCATTCTATGCTGATAACGCATATCGCAGTTACACATGTATTACCTGCCATGAACATAATACACCGGAGCTACAATTAGCACACGATTTGCATGGTGTGCCTGACTTTCATAGGTGTCTCGTGTGCCATCAAACGGAGATAGATGGTACTCGCTACGGCAGACAACGTGTGAATTGGGATTATGATCCAAATTGGTAGCGTTGTGCTCCGAGTTGTAACAGTGGTTTGTTATATGATGAATCAAAGGTGTAAACGGGTTTTCCCCATTTCAATAGTGTCTGTGCAAATTCTAATGTTTTACTATCTTCTGCGGCATGCGCTATCAATATCTTACTTGCTAATGCAGCGACAAAATGATTACGTTTACCTGCCATTGTGGCATTCTGATGAGGTGCCTGATGGAATATGGATAAGATTAAGAGTCTATCTTGCGATAAGGATTCTTTCCATTCTGGCTTAATTCGCATATTTTCAATACTCCGCGCGGGACATATTATAATCGGTTGCGAACCGCGTAGAAGGACACGCAAGCATTCCTTTTCAATGGGTGAATGAAATCCTCCAATTGTTGGAACACTTTTATTTCTAAAATGGTGTGCTAAGTCGTGCGCGTTTAGGATTATCTCGCCGGGACATTTGCTGGAACAGAAGATTGCCCATAAATCTGTAGTTTCTGTTGTGTTTTGCGCATTTGGTAATAGTTCTATATTGCCACGCGTCCATATCGTTTCAGGTGAATCGTTTTTTAAGTATGTCTGTATATATGAGGGATAGTTTTTGTCTGTTTGGGTAATGCGTTGAATTCGTTGTGTCACTTGTAAATGCTGATGGTATGTTGAGTTTGTACTTAAATGATGTGTTAATCAGTTACCTAATCAGTTACCTAATCAGTTACCTAATCGCTTACTTTTTGGATAAATTGGTTTCTATTCTTCGTATTGCCAGCAAAAACGGCTATTTAGCACGTATTTCAAGGTAAATCGCTTACCTAATCGCTTAGTAAATCGCTTAGTAAATCGCTTACCTAATCGCTTACCTAATCGCTTACTTCGCGGATGTATTTAGTTCCTCTACCTTTTCCTATCACGGTTAATAAACCCTTATCTGTCAAATCTCTTAGTTCCACATAAGCGATTCCACGTGAGACATGGTTGATCTCTACATATTCCTTTGTTGCAATTTGCCCATTTTTTTCTGCATGAAACAATGCATTCTTTTGCCTATCGTTTAACTGTTCTGATATATCATCAATTTCTAATAAAGTAGTATCTTGGATCGGTGAATCAAAGATGACTTTGGTTTCAAGTGGGTGAAGTTCGTAACGCGGTTCTTTGTTTTCCGACTCCTTACATAATCTTTGCATCATTTTGATTCCAGAACCGTATCGTTCAACAAAACCAACATCGTACATCAATTGACTCAAAATAGGGTTTACCGGTCTGTGGATGGGTTTGTGTGGCCTAACGTCTTCTGGGAAACGTCCAGGATTAATAATCTCTATTCGGTTATCAAATATGAAAACTCGCACATCAGCAGGTTCTTGATAATTGCGATGTATTAACCCGTTGATAATTGCTTCTCGTAGTGCCTCAAGCGGGTACTCAAACTTATCGTCTCGTTGAAAACTCTTTGAACCCCGAAGGCTGAGCAGTCGGATATTTCTTCTTATGAATTCCTCAGCAGCGTTTACGATTTCCCAGAGTGTTCCTGAACAATCAAGTCGATCAATGACTGGATGGGTAACCGATGTTCCTTTGAATCTGACAACTCGCAACTGTGCATTTTGAAAGAATTTTTGAGGGTGTTTGGCAAAAAAGAGAATCCCCGCATGGGTGGGTGTTTCTTCTTCGCTAATACAGTTAATGTTTCTCAACAAGTCTGGTACGGTCATGTTTTGTGGTTGTGCTACGTTGCGATTCGCTTCTCTACGGGTTAGGTACCATTGGATCTTTTGTTCATCTATATCGTGATTTTTTGCGCTAACGACTGAGAGTTGATCCCACGTTTGTCCAACAGATTTAAGGTGCATCTGTGCAATCTCCTGTGGAGACATGACTCGGTTACTATTTCCGACTCTCTTGTAACATATCCCTTTAACAGAGACAGGTTTTATTTGCGACTCTGTAATTTGTACTAACAGAACTGATTTTCTCTCTATCTCAACCGGTTCAACTTCCATAATCACCCGCGGTTCAATGGCTTGAGAAATGCGGTTTGCAACATCTCTTAGTGTCTCTTTGCCAATAGTAATTCCAGTGATTACGCGATAATCAGAAACACCGATGAGAATGGCACCTCCACTGGTATTGGCAAATGCAGCAGCAGTTTCAATAGCTTCTTGATCGCGTCTTTCTTTAAATTCGACCTTGCTATTTTCCCCTTGCTCAATGAGTTGTCTGAGTTTTGCTGTTTCCATAGTGTTGATAAGTGCTAATTAGTATTCTTCCCAAGGGTTTTCTACTGGCATCGGTTTACTTGGTTCTTCATATATCAGCTTAACCCGTATTGTCCCCGATTCACGTGGTGGTGGAATGTCTATGACAGCATCTACGTTAAGGATTTCTTCTTCGTGGTATGTTGGGAAGATGAAACGTGAATTCTGTTTTTCTTTAGTTGTGTTTGTGGGTTTTGGTGTTTTCATGATATGTTGGTTGCTCCATTGCGGACAATTTTAACAGAAGCCAAGATTAGTATCGTTTACTTCCCGAACAGATCAACTTCCTATTCTACCAAATTACAAGAACGTGAAAACGATTATCTATTCAGAGTTTTGGCTGTGATTTCGTTGCGTATTACCGTTTTTATGGCAGACAACCAATTCAGTTTTCTGATTTCTGCTAACTTGCTGTCCATACGCCACAGCATCCTTTTTGGTGTCAAAGTGTTTCAATGCTCTCAGCGCATTGCCGCGTACTACATCCCACCCTCCTTCCGGATTGGCAACTACATAATGTTCTTTTTCAGTTCGACCGTAAACAACGGCTTCTACTGAACGTCTAACCTCAACTCTTGAGAGTTTCCCACGTTTCGGAGTGCTTCTGATAGTTCTTTTTCTTTCCATTGTAACCACTTACTTTAATCTTAATTCAATAACTTAACCCAAGTTGTCATCTTTGTAGCACAATCTGTTAGATTGTGGCGTTGATGTACTCTAACAAATAATAGGTGGCAACTATTGTCAATTGCCTATTCTTCCCAAAAATTTTCAATAGGAAACGGTTTACTGCGTCCTTTGTATATCAACCTAACCCGAATTATTCCTGATCGGCGCGGTGGAGGCGGCGTTATGGCAACATCCCAGTTGAGGATGTCTTCCTCATCGTAAGTTGGGAAGGCGAGACGTTGTGTCTGTTTATCGTTAGTTGTGTTTGTGCGTTGTGGTGTTTTCATGATATTTTGTTCTCCTTTACATAACAATTTTAACAGGAATCGGTGATTTGTGCAACGATTTATCGGACCTGGGAATGTGTAAAATTGCTGTCATTCTTTTTGTCTGAATCGCGGATTACGCGCCAGTTACATAAATTGGCACAGATTACGCGGATTTTTGAGTCTTCACATGCTAAATCCCGCTTCAATCCAGAAACGCAAACTTTTGATGGGATGCTTGGAGAACCAGACTCGATAATCCGCGCAATCCGCGTCATCCGCGATAATCCGCGATTCAGACAGATATGTGCCAGAAACTTCACACACCCAACATCAATTCCCCAAACCCATACGATACTTGATGTCGTAGTTGATGATAAAGTCTAATTCCTCGTCTGTGAAACCGTAGTGTTGTTTAAGTACACGGTCAATTTTGTCCAAAATACTTTTACTTTTACGTGGATATGTTGCTTGAATTGTAAGTTCGCCTTGTGGTATCATTCGGGAATTGTTATCAATGTCTGTCATTAGTTCCTCTGCAATAGCAGCCAACTGAGTAATGTGCTGTTCTTCTGTAAGGTCAAACCGAGTCATCTCTATTTCCCGCTTATTTAAGTTTCGGCAATCCGAATGAATTGTAATAAGCCATGAAAATAAAGACGAATTTAAGAAACCTAAGATTGCATTAGCAGTTTCTTCGCTTGCAAACCATATTTCCTTTAGTTCTGATGGATTCCGCCTATTGCCTGACTGATCATAAATCAATGGAACAAAATTAAGAATTTGGACAAAATGACTTAGTTTTCTTGTGTAATATACGGGAGAATGTCTTGCTAACACGGAGTGTTGTGCAAATACTAAAGTTGTTCTGTGAAATTTATCGAGTATTGACTTTTCGATGTTGTTTCCAAGTTTTGAAATGCTAAATTGAGTGCCAATTTCAGTAGATTCAACAAATGCCAAGTTTTGAAATAATATGTCACGTTCTTGTGGTCTCCATTTGTTGTACTTTGTAGAGAAAATTCGACGCTTCTTTACACCTTTATTTAGCAAAATTATTGAAAGTCGACTGTGGGGTAAACCTTTAAATAGGTTTCCTGGATTGTCACCGTAACTGCTTATTATTAACTCACCTGCTGCGATCAACATATTCCGTAATATGGCATAACCATCTGTGCAAACAGATGCAGCTGGAACTATAAACCCGATATGTCCACTAGTTGATAGCTTAACTGTAAATTCCCAGACCATTGCGTATAAATTCCCACACTTCTCTGTCTCATATCCAATTACATTGTAATCCTTCTTTACCTCCTTATACTCAACATAAGGTGGATTCCCAATAATCACATCAAAACCACCTTCTTGAAGAATCCCATAAAATGCAATAAACCAGTGGAACGGGTTGTGTGTTTTTTTCCATTCTTCATATTTTGGTTCATCGTTTTTGTCTATTGCGTATAAAAAAGCAAGGTATTCGTTGAGTTCATCTTCCAATGCCTCAAGAGCATCTTGTAATACCAGTTTGTCTGCAAGTGTAATTTCTCCTCCTATTTGCGTTTGCTGATCTTGAAATAATTCGTACCGTGCTTTTATATCCTCTGCTTTATCTTTAATCCGTGTCAATGTATCATCATAGTGGGAGGAAAGTCTCTCAATCACTGCTTTCTCTACTTCATCATAAGTGGCAAACCCGATAAGGGTATTGCCTGCTTGAATGTTAAAGTCAATATCTGGCAGCGGTTCAATATCCTTAACATCCTCAATCTGTGCAACCATCTTGAGGAAGAGTCGCAACTTGCAAATCTCAATCGCCTCGTCCATTATGTCTACACCGTAGAGGTTGTGGATAATGATAGATTTGAGAATGAAATACTTGCGGTTTGGGTGTTCTGCGATACTGTCAAGCGTTCTACGGAAGTCGTTATATTTGCGGGATGGTAGCGATTCGGCCATCTTGAGATGGGCTCCTACCTCGTCGACGAAAACCTGCATGCGATCAAGACATGCCTCGTAAAGTGGTTCAAGGATGTTCAACGCGGCAAAGAGGAACGCACCAGAACCACAGGTCGGGTCAAGTACTGTCACTTCGGTGATGGCTTTCCAGAAGGCACGGAGGAGCTCCGGTCCTTCACAGTTTTCAATTACATCCTGTGCAAATTGTCGGATATTGAGGTTATAGGTTATCAGGTCATTGATGTCGTTTACTTCTCCATCTGCAAGTTTGGCGCGGACGGTTTCATAACGTTGCCGACGCGCTACCACTTCTCGCCAGATTTCAGTCGGTAAGGCATAATCTTCTGGTGCAAGTGTGTTCCAATCTGTCCGTTGAGAGACATTGTCAATGCCGACAGCAATATTCTCAGGGAACGGGATACCAACACCTTTTTTGACTGCATCGTAGATATAGCGGTCCGGGTCTTCTTGTAGGAGTTTCCAAACGGAGGCGTCACCTTCAAAAGCGATCTTACACGATTTTCGTGCTGCATCAAAGAGAAAGGGAATGATGGTGTTTTTGCTGATGTATTCTGTGATGTCCTCTTTGGTGTAGTATGCACCCATCTGTTTCTGGTTGATGTATTTTTCAAAGATATAACCGAGTACATCTGGGTTAATTTCGTTATCGTTTTTGAGGGGACGATCATCAAGGTGCCACTGGTATTGTTCAAAGAAGGTAAAAAGTTTCTCAAATGCTGTGTCAGGGATTTCAATGTTCTCTCCGTGGAGTGTCTCGATTTCGTGTTTTTGGAATATGCCACCGTTGAGGTAAGGGACTGTACCGAGTATGTCTGAAATGTCATCATCTCTTTCGTTTTCAGGTTTTGCAAATCCTTCAAAAAAGAGTGGACATAGGAATTCTTTGTAATATAGGTCCGTGTCGTTCTCTCGCGTTTCTCTTAGCTTCGTTTGCAGGTAGTTTATATCACCATTCAGGAAACCTTTCTTTTGAATGAAGTAGATGAACATGAGGCGATTGAGCATCACCGAGACGTACCACTTTTGCATCTCTTCATCGGGAATACCGTTGAGGAAACCGAGGAAGGCATCGTGTTCTTTCTTGAAACGGTCATAGAACTTTTTGGTAACCTTTTCAGCGTAAAATGCAGTTCCGACGCGTTCAATCACACCAAAGAGCGTAATTTCTTCTTCTTCATCTAAACTAATGGCAATGTTTTGTAGTTTTTGGATCAGAGAATCACCGGACTGCCAAGTTTCGTAGCAGTGTTCGCGGCATGCGTCCGGTTTCCCCTGTTGACGTTTGACCCACTGCCATATTTGCAGGGATTTGTCAGCATCGGTATAGATGATAAAGTTTTCATGGGAGGTTCTTGCGACCTGTTTTTGGATTTTACGGCGGGTTGCATAATCTGGGAAGGGTTGTTCTTCTGTCATCTGTGGACATTCATAGACTGCCATACCGCGTTTTTGTGCTATTGCTGTAAGTATGTATTCGGTTTCATCTACTACCACTGGCAGGATTTGCGAATGATTCTCCCAACCGAGGGTTTGTGTAAAGAGATCTTCAAATTCGGATTCTCTGAGGTATTGGCGTGTTTCTTGCGGGTTAAATTGCATAGGCGATTTCCAGTTGAAAACTATTTTATGGTAAAATCCATAATTATTTGCACACGATTGTAGCGTAAACTTTTAGTTTGCGTACACGACTGCACAAACTAAAAGTTTATGCTACAACACGGTCAAGTCTGTCGGTTAAGTCCAATTTCCTTTTTGATCTCTTCCCAGGGTCTGCCACCGCCTGCGGCTAATTCCTGCTGCGCCTCAGCAATATCAGCTAAAACATCTGGTTCTGAATTAATCAATGCTGTTTCACGCCATTCGGATAGAAAAATAGTAAGTGTTTCAGCATCTTTTTTGCCATCTGAAATGTGCGTTAGTAGTTCAAATAGTTCAGTGAAAAACTCAACAAGCTCTTCTGCATCTAACCATTTGACCCAATCAAAGGACTTTGAAGTCGCAAAAGACTTGACGAGTAATTCATCATTCATGAGATGACCGACGACAAGTTTAGATTCTTTCATCTAATACCTCTAACAATATGGATTATGTTAATGTTAATTATACAAGTTTTTGTTTTGAGATTCAACATTTTTATAGACTATAGGTGTCAATTTAAGAGGAATTCTGTCCATGTGTCCAACCCTGTAGGTGCGATATCCTTATCGCACCGGGTTTTTCCGTACCCGCTTCATTGAAGGTTTCCGCTTAGGATCCGGTGCGATTAGGAAATCGCACCTACCGGCCTGGTGTAATCAATATTACCTGATTATTTATTTAATCTTCATGAAATCGCACCTACCGGCCTGGTGTAATCAATATTACCTGATTATTTATTTAATCTTCATGAAATCGTACCTACCGGCCTGGGAACATTACTAAGAAGAAAGTCCTAACGAACACACAATTTTGGGTTCTTGCATTTCGTGTTCTTCCTCAACGATACAGAGCCTGCCATCGTTCCATAATTCGATCACCACTTCAGCAAGTTTTTCATTTGAAATTCCGAGACGTAGTTGTCTGTTGAGGATGTCTTTTGCAACCGGACGTAGTGGATAACGATAGATATTCTCTATGACCTGTTTGAGATCTGCTGTTGCAAACAGTGTATTTTCTACTTCAGAGGCATAGTCTTTTAGTCGTTGATAAGTACGGAAACGTGCTCCCGAAGGTTTTCCAAGTTGTCCTCCGATCCTCCTATCTTCAGATATGATTAACTTTGCAGCATCATTGACAAGTTCATGGTGTTTCTCAAGCGGTTGTAGTGCTTCTGTCTTTGGTTTGCATGCTGCGGTTTGTAAAATGGTAAATTGGGATTCCGTTACACTCTCTCCGTTTTTATTCACCCAGGCAAGTGCGTCATTATCGTCTCCCGTTCTGATATAGACTAATGCGCCTTCGGGTTGCGTATCTGTCGGTGAATGGGGTTTTGTTGAATAGACTACAGGTGGCAGTTTGGTGATAACTTTTTCTAAATCGGGGTTTTCTGTGATTGCATTTTTCCATATCTGATATGCATGAGAAGCAAGGTCTACATCGTTATCCATATCATCGTCAAGTAGTCCTGCATGCTCGTTATATAGATCAACGATTGCTTGGTCTCCTCTTTCGCCGTCATCTTCAAAGAATGCCTCATCTGTACCGATGACTTCTGCACCTTCTCGGAGGCGTGCTCGGACGCGTCCACGAAGATTGATTAACCGTTCAACACCTTCTGCGGGTAAAAAGGAGTAGCATAAGATGTCCTCAGCAGTCTGTCCGATTCTGTCAACGCGTCCTGCGCGTTGCACTAAACGTATGATTGCCCACGGGAGATCGTAGTTGACGACGATTGCACAATCCTGTAAGTTCTGCCCTTCACTCAAAACATCGGTGCTGATGAGAATTCGCAGCGTATCTTCTTTTCTGATAAGACCTGTTTTATTGTTGCTAACCGGACTGAACCGGGTTGCCAGCTGCGTAGGATTAGCGACGTCCCCGGTTGCAGCGGCTAAGTGTGTCAATCCGTGTTCTTCTAATGCAGCATTTAGATAGTGCACAGTGTCCGCAAACTGTGTGAAAACTAAAACCTTGGTATCGGGATGCGTTTGTGTTAATAGGTGTTCAAGTGCGTTGAGTTTTGCATCTTTTGCTTCATCCCAGTTACCGTATCGTTTTAAAATCTCAATGAGTGCTTCCGCGTCTTCAGCGAGTTGCTCCTTTAGAATAGGCAGGAATAGGTCAGGACGAATCCATTTAAAACGGGTGTGGTACTTTGTCAGATAGAATTGATAGATAATTGCAGCACGTTCTTTGTACTTTTCAATTGTATATAGATTGGAATCAGAATCGGCAGTATTAATCAGTTCGTCATCCTCATCCTCCGAAGCAGCTGAAATAAGGTTGACATCATCCGTATCTGCATCACTGAACCGTGTATCAAGCATGGATGCGTCAAGTCCACCGATAGGGAATGGTTCGTTGTTTTCTATAGCGTATAAGAAGATATAATTTCGTAAGATGTGTCGGTCAACGGATTGTAAAAAGGCTTTTCCACTACTTTCCAGTCGTTTGAATAGGTTAGTACGACAGAATCCCATCAACCGCTTTCCACCTCGTGAAAGGTCTTGCAATTGTTGTTTTTCAGTTTCTGTAGGCGGTTCTTCTGGTGCCTCGTCAATGTAATTTGCAAGACCATATCGTGCCAAATTAAGACTATTTATGATTTCTACGACAGTTTCTGAGTATAGTTGTGCATAAGTGTCCTCAGGGTCTTTCTCGTCTATTATGAACTTGACTGTTTTCGGTGCGCGAGTCGGGAAATAGGAACGTGTTCCATCTGAAAATAATAGGTATTTCCTTTTTGTTTCGGTATCCTCCTCAGCATAGTTTTGCATGATGAAACTACGTGTTCTCCGAACAAGATACCGCCGCATCAGTTCGCGCCAATCGTCAATTTCTTCACTATGTTCAAATGCAGCGAGTGTGTGTATGTCGCTTTGATGTTTCGCCAGAAACATAAGTTCACCACCAATTTTATTGATGTAATGGTCTGGTCGAATGCCGATGTCTTCTGATTCATCAACAAAAAGGCGGAGTTGATTTGAGAGATCAAGAAAGGTCTTGTTGTATGGTGTGGCAGAGAGGAGAATGACTTTACTCTCATTTTTCTGGATATAGTCTTGAATTACCCGATAACGTTTACCTTCACGGTTTCTGAGGTTATGGCTCTCGTCAATCATTACCAATCTATAACGTCTGAGATCGGGGAGTTCGTTTTGCACTCGGCTAATTGATAGAACCTTTCCACGTAAACGGTATTCTTCACGATAGTACTCCCACATCTGGACAAGGTTTTTTGGACAGATGATAAGTGTTTCGAGATCATGATCGTCTTCCATAATGCGTGCAAGTGCTGTTCCCATAAGTGTTTTACCGAGACCGACAACGTCCCCGATAAGGACACCCCCACGTTTGTTTAGATGATGTGCTGCGATTTTTACGGCAGCCGTTTGAAAGTCAAAAAGGGTGTTTTCAAATTCACGGGGAATTTGAAATTCATTTAATCCTGCTCTTGCTTCATGGGAAAGGTGATATGCCATTTTTATGTAGATATGGTGAGGAGGTATCAGTTTTTCGCGTGCCCAACTTTCATCAATGATTTCTACTAAGGCTTCAGATATATCTATGCACCACCTTTCGTTCCATCTATCTTCGAACCAGTCTTGTAATTTCTGACAAGCGTCAGCATCAAGCACATCAATGTTGAGTTCTCCCTGTTTTGAAAGTCCAGCGAGTGTTAGGTTACTACTGCCAAGGTAACCCACAATTGGGGATATAGGGTCTTGTCGGTGAAGTAGGTAAAGTTTGGCATGCAGTGGGTGTTGTAAAAACAGTTTTACCTTTACCTTCTTGTTCCGAATTTGGCGTGCTAATTGTCTTAGGCCGATTTCGTCTTCACGTGTGGGGATTCCAAGTGTCAATTGTTCACGGAATTCCTCCGCTAACTTCTTTTTTAAACGAAGTGCAGTTTGATTGTCCAGCTTATCTGCTGCTTTAATAACATGCATGGCATGTCGTAGTTCTTCATCGGGGTTTTGATGCATTCCGACGAGTAAACGGCAGCATGCTTCATCTCCACCGTGCCAATTTTCAATGTAATTTGCGAGTCTTCTCCAGCCTCTGAGGTTAAAATAACCCACGCAAAAATCTGCATGGGTAGAAGCTTCAAGGGTTTGTTGCAGTGCTTGAAGGAGCGGTTGGTCAATATTGTCAAAGATTCTGGGCATAGGTTGGTGGTCCTTATTTTTTGTAGCAATCTATACACCTTTCGCACCGCTAGTACTAAGTCTTTTGATTTTCACATATTTTTATTATTGAAAAACTATTTGGGTAACCGACGGGCAATAAATTGCCCTACTACAAACGGGCAGGTTCGTAGTAGGGCAATTTATTGCCCGTCGATATATTACCGAATGTATACCTTAATTCTCATAATTGCCTGTCAGGATTTGTCTGTATATCAACGGGATTTAATGTTACCCCATGTCGTAGTGAGTTTTCCTTCGGGTTCTACAGACAGAAATTCACCTGCTTTAACTTGATTAATTTCGCTTTCAGACAATGCCCGATTAAAAATGTAATACTCATCCAGCAACCCTTGATACCAACGACCATTTTTGTGGTGTCCGATTCCTGCGTTCACTCCCCATTCAGCGGATAGTTTTCCTGAACCTTTGACTGAATGCGTTTCTTCACCATCAATATAGGTCTTAGCATCACCACTATCACTATCATAGGTTCCTGCGAAATGAACCCATTCGCCTGCATCAATTATGGGACCCGGATTGATATTGAAAACTTCAGTATTCGTCTCATTTCGGTGGAAGAAACGGAATCCACCAGGACGAATTTCCATGTGATACAGTCCACTTTCAATTGTTGTACCAATGGCATCAAGCAGTGTTTGCGGATCCGCGGAACCTTTGTGGTTGACCCAAACAGCTAATGTGAATCCATCTACCGGACCGTTCTCAAACTCCGGACCATTCATATTAACCCATACATTGGTTTCTAAAGCGATGGCTTTTCCATAGACACCCTTTTCCCATGTAGCATTTCCTTGTACTTCCCCATCGTTACCGCTTTTTGACCCATCTTTAACTGTCTTACTTTCTTCATCAAAACTATAGTAAACGGACAATGTCGGGTCATTTAAATCAGCCTGAACTGAGAATACACATGTCCCCAAAAATATCAATACGGTTAGATAGATGGGTAGTTTCTTAAAAATATTAATATACATTCTCTACTCCTATATGTGTAACCTAATGGGATTTTATATTCCCCCATGTGGTTGTGAGTTTGTCTTGTGGTTCAACTGGCGTTATGAATGCCCCTTCCATAATCTGCTGTATCTCTTCGGCAGAGACAGCGCGTGCAAAGATGAAATAATCATCCAGCATCCCGTTAAACCATCGTCCATTCTTATGGTGTCCGATTCCTGCAGAAACACCCCAATTAGCTGCAAGTTCACCGCCGCCAATAGCACTGTGCGTTTCCTCACCATCAACATAAGTCTTTATCTCACCACTTTCCACATCATAAGTACCAGCAAAATGAACCCATTTGTCAGCTTCTAACACTGGACCCGGGTTGATATTAAAGACAGTTGTGTTTGTATGGTTTCTATGGAAAAAACGGAATCCACCAGAGCGAATTTCCATGTGGAATAATCCACTACCGTGGTCTGTACCGATCGCATCAAGGAGCGTCTGAGGATCTGCAGAACCCGTATGGTTAACCCAAGTGGCTATTGTGAATCCATCACTGGGAAGATTCTTAAATTCGGGACCGTTCATGTCAATCCACGAATCGGTTTCTAAGACAATTGCCTTCCCCATTACACCATCTACCCTATTGACGTTGCCGACTATGGTTCCATCATTTCCATTGATTGAACCATCAACGACAGTTTCACCCTCTCCATCAAAGCTATAGTAGACAGAAATTGTCGGATCACTCAGGTCAGCATTGACAGTTAATATACCAACACATAACATGGCAGCTATTACAATCAAGATATGAAACGATCTAATAAATTCAAAACGCATTTTTTTATTCTCCAATTATTTTAAGGTTTATAGTTATAGGTTCTCAAGGTCATCCTCTCTGTTGGTGAGGACAATTGCCTAATTACCTACACTGAATTTGCTATTCATTTTATAAATCTTTCTGATTTTTGTCAAGAAAAAAGATAAAATGTTTCATACTTTCAATCTACATATCATTTAAATTCTTGAAAACACTTCTATTTCATGGACATGTTCCGACAATATATGTTAACATATAAAAAAACGAAGAAGGAGATAGAACAATGGAACATAGCGTTATAATTCGCTGCATGATTATATGTATCCTCTTTTCCGCAATGATGATCCTACCAATATATGCAACAGATGTGACTGTTGGATTCTTGGCAGGAAGCAATCAACTTGGTGAAGTAGAGGAAGCTGCTTATGATTGGGTAGAAGATACATTTCAAACGAAGATGCTCATAGCTGACAAGAGTGGTAACTTTAAAACGAATACCGGATCAGCGATGAAGTTAGACCAATTTGCTGTGTTATGGCTTTTCTATACAGAAACGAACACGTTGCCAGAACCTTTTCTTGAGGATGCAACTATAAAAAACATCCTCGATTATTTAGAAGCAGGTGGTAGTGTATTCCTCTCTGCACTCGGACTTAAGTATGTTATAGATTTAGGGGTTGATGAAGGTAATGTACGCGTCTTTCAACCACTCGGTAAAGGTCCACCTGAAATAGGGGTTATGGCAGCTGATGATCATAAAGATCATCCTGTGTTTGAAGGTTTTGATACGGGTGATCCCATTTTTCTTACCAGTATGGATCAACCGGGTTTTACCGCAGATTTCATCAATTTTAAAGCAAGTCCTCCAGCGGGTAACATACTTGGTACAAAAACCCGTGGTGGTGGTGCAGGTGCCGGCGAACGTCCGCTTGTTGAATATGAGGTAAATGATGGCAAAATCATCACACTCGGACATCACAACGGGGTCTATACCGATACGAACTCTAAGGAGGGTGAGAACCTGAGAAAACTGTCTGAAAACGTGCTTAATTACCTCGGTGAAACTTCTGTTTTTTTCGCTGTTCAACCCGATGGGAAATTGGCAACTACATGGGGTAATCTAAAGTCTGTATTGAGATAAATATGTTTAGTGTTGGCATTAAAATCGTATTTCTGTAGGAATGGTTTCCAAATGAAGATTAGAAAATCCTTCGGGTAATTGACGGGCAATTCATTGCCCTACGAACACGCCCGTTTGTAGTAGGGCAATTCATTGCTCGTTAAGATATTACCCAATTTAAATCTTAATCTTCATATTGGAGATCCCTCTACATAAATACGTGCGTTAATTGCAAAGACTTTCAGACCTAAGTTAAAGCAGATCATCGTGTGGTTCTACCTGTCTAACCCCAACGGCTGGATTTAGACGAGAATGATGCATTAGCCAATAGGCAGTAGTAACTATTATTCCGCCAAAAAGTGTGGCAATTAACCATATCTCAGGCTGAACGAAAATAGCACTTCCCCTCTGCTTGGCATCCCGATATATGCCGATGGCAAAAGAAATATGTACAATTGCTACCACTATGACAAAGAAAAAACTCCAAAATCCGAATATAATTGCCTCAAAGAATCCTATTTCCATTATAATTCCTCCGTTTTGTTCTGATATATGTTTATAACTGTAGTTTACACATTTCAATTTACATGTGTGTTCGTGAACTCCACTTCTCCAAATAGTTTGATGGCATTTCGTGGATAAACATAGATGCTACCTGTCCTCGGTCACTGAAACGATATACAGCAGAAGATAGATATAGTTGATTTTGTGCGCGCGTCATGCCAACATAGAACAGACGACGTTCCTCTTCAAGTTCTTCTAGTGTTAGACTACTCCTGCCTATTGGAAAATTCCCATCCTCCATCCCTATTATAAAAACTACCGGAAATTCTGTGCCTTTTGCAGCATGTAACGTCATGAGTGTGAGTTGCTCTGTTTTACTGTCAAGTTCATCAAAACTGGTCAGTAGTTTCTGGTAATCTAAAAAATCGGTCAGTTGATGTCCGTGTCCCACTCTTTCAAAGTTCAGGACAAAATTCAAAAATCGCGACTTGTGTTCAATCCAATCACTGTCCTCTTTGTAAACAGGGACATCGGACTCCCTAAGCATATTGAAGAATTCAGATACCTGTTCTTTCTCTGTCTGTTCAAAAGGTAAATCAACGGATAAGACATCATGATTGACTTTCGCATACCTTTTCGCAGCATTTAGATATGCTTTAGTTTCAGGTGATATTTCCACTTCATCAATATCAGGGGTCTTAGCAAGGATACCGGCACCAACCAATGGTAAGAATTCAGTGAGTGATTTTATCTGCTGTTTCTGTGTGTCAATTCTGATGAGTTCCTTGAAGATTTTTAGGTTGACTTCTACATCCTCCTTTGCATTATGTAGACGGTCGTATTCAATTCCGAATTTTTCTGCGAGTGTCTGAATATTGCGGCGCTGTCTTGGGAAGAGCCTTCGCGCAGTCACAAGTGTGTCATAATGCGGATTCGGCAATCCTCCCTTCAGATGTTCTTGAAGAACACGTTCAAGGATAGGGTTATCATAATTCGCTATATTGTGTCCGATAAGAATACGATCTTGAATGAAACTAAGGAATTCGGGAAGCACCATTTCAATACTCGGGCAATCTTTAACTGTATCTTCATTTATGCCGTGAATACGGGTAGTTTCTTTCGGTATGTGTCCACCTGGTGGTCTTACTAATCTATAGTACCGTTCTATTCCATTCCCAACAGCATTGAGGCGTTGAGCGGCTATCTCAACGATATTCGCATATCTCGTATCAACCCCTGTCGTTTCCAAGTCGTAAATGACCATATCTGACATGTTTGGTGATTCAAAACGACTCAATAGACGTTGACATAGCCTAAGGGCAGCGATACTGCGAATACCATCAGATTGAAGTTGAAGTGTACTGATACCCTTTGCAACGGTTGTTCCGATTATTATAATGCGCGAATCTGCTGATGTTTCGTCCAACTCACCGAAATCTCCAATTAAGAGATTGATTCCATTTTCGTTCAGTTGCGGTTTACTTCTGTCCGTATCTTTCGGTAATAGTTGTATCTCTACATTCTTATCCAGAGTGGTTTTCAAGGTTTGATGAATGATACTTGCTGCACAGTATTCATCTATTCCGTAGCTGGCAGTAATCTTAATGGGTTCATCGCGATCAAGCGCGCTATAGAGTACATCCTGTATAAGGGAAACATTCTGCATTTCGGGTTGTCTTTCAATTGTTCCCAGTTCCTTTTGACGGTATGGCGACCGAAAACAATCCAATGTTGCAAATAACTTCTGGGCAATTTTATCTATCTTCTCCTCTTTTACCTTCTCAGATAGTGCCTCAAGTCGATCCCAAAATTGCTGAATGTTACGTCGTGTAAATGGACCAACATCTTCTGGATACTCATTAATGTTCTTTAAGAGTTCTGCTAAAGTTATCTTCTTGCGGATCGCTAACCATTTGAGTCGAACCCAGGTTAGATCGTCAATTCGTTTTTCGGGAAAGTTGATGGCATTCTCAAGGTCTTGTGGGAGTTGCCACTGTATGAAACGGAGGTAGGAGAAGATACCTTTACTGATTTCTTCATCAAACGAGTTCGTAGGTCGGATACGTTGAAATTTTATCTTCTGCCTGAGCAATTCCTCTGCTAAAACATCCGCGAGTTTGTGTGTCCGGTAGAAGATGGCGATATCGCGATAGGAGACACCCCGGTGAATAATCAAATTGCGGATGATTTCTATGATATTTCGTGCTTCCTCGGTAGCTGTACTAAAGGTATAGTGATATATATTCCGTCCCACATCTCTGTGTGTTTTAAGTGTGTGCTGTTTCTGTCGTTCCGTATTCCTACCGATCACCTCCTCTGCAGCCCGTAGTATTCTCTCACTACACCGATAATGCTCATCCAATTCAACAATTTCAGGTGAGAAATCATCTATAAAATGCTCAATATATTGCGGGTTAGACCCGCGCCAACTATAAATTGATTGATCAGCATCCGCAACTACCATTAGGTTGTTATTTGGTGGTGCAGTGATGAGTTTAAGTAACGCGTACTGGACACTATTCACATCGTGGTATTCATCCACAAGGATATAAGAGATGTTTTTATGGTAATCAGTTTGTATTTCTGAAGCTTCTCTGAAAAGTTCAACCGTTTTAAGTAGCAGATCATCAAAGTCAAGTCCGTTGTATTCAGTGAGTTTGTCCTGATAGGCACTGATTGCACGCTTTATGTTTTCTTCAGCATCTGGATCGTCTATTTCTGCGATGGTATCAGGATCAATATGCAGGTCATCTGATACGTTCTTTAGTTTACCCTGAATTAATTGTTTACCCTCACTGATGATATTTCGCAGTCGCCATGAAGGGTAGATGCGTGAGTTTAGATTCAAATTCCGTACCACTTCTTCCAAGATTTCGTCTTGGATTTCTTGATCAAAGATAGCGAAGTTCTCACTGAGACCTATCTGTTGTGCATGTTTTCGTAGTACTTTTACGCAGAATGCATGAAAGGTGCTGACCTTTATATCGGAACCGTGCGGTTCACCGATCTCTTTGTTAACCCGTTCCCGCATTTCTTCCGCAGCTTTATTCGTGAAGGTAATAGCGAGTATGTTGTAAGGTTTGATACCATGCTCGCGAATTAGGTAAGCAATGCGATGTGTGATGACCTTTGTTTTGCCGGTACCTGGACCCGCAATAACGAGTGTCGGTCCGTTCTTATGTATGACTGCTTCAGTCTGTTTTTTATTTAAGTTGTGTAGAATGTCCATTTTTTTGTCTTCTGTTTCTTAGGAATTAGTGTGGTGTTTTTCAATGAATTTTTGGAACAAAAGTGGTTGGCGCAAATTCCATAACGCAATAGTAAGTATATAACAGATTACCCAAAAATACAAGGCCCAAAAAAATGAGGAATTCGCGTATTTACCAGAACGATTCTGGTCAACAATATCTAAGTTCTTCCAATACCACCGTTGCGTAACTGCCAGCAGGTAATGTAAAAGAGAGGCGCACCCTGTTGTCAATTGCCTTTACTTGATGTAAATCCATCTGAATACGTAGCGGTCTACGTGTACCTGATAATCGCACACCCGCAACCTTGCGAAAAGACTCTGGCTTAACTCCCTCCGCGGATAATAGTTCTTGTTCCATTTCCAGAACTTTGCCATCAGGTTGTCGCATTTTATACCCAAAGATAGGACCAGAAGGACTAATTTCAAACGTATCAGCACGGGGTTGTTCAATCTCCGCGTTTTCAACGAGAAAAGGTGCACCATTACGATGCTTGATGGCTATATCACCATCCAACAACTTTCCTAAATCTGGTAGTCTCTTCTCCAAAATACGATTAAACAGATATGCCTGATATGCTGATAGATAAAGTCTCCGCTTACGGTGTGGAATACATGCAACTGCTTTTTCAAGTGAATCCTGTTTTCTTATATCCTTAGTCTGTTTTGCTAATTCAGTGAACTGTGCCGTTTCAGTATCAAGCACATATCCTAATGCCCTCTCCCAATCCTTATTCAGTAGTGCTTTCCCAATCAAGTGTGAATCCTGTTTATTGCCGAACCGCTGTTCACCATACCGATTCGGTACACCTTCTGTTGATAACTGTGCCATTTTTTTCTCAACATCGGGTAAGGTTTGGGGCGAAGCATAACGAAGTGTTATTTCAAAACGATTGGCTTGCAGATGTCCTACCCGCAGTTTATGTGAATGTCGTTCTGCCCATAAAATCTGAATTTGTGGGACCTTTAACTTCAAAATCTGTTCAGGTGGAATTCTTTCAACAGACAATACCTGTGTTGTGATTGCATGTTTATCCTTCAGACCGGCATATCCGATGCTTCTATGATTAACATGGAGTTCACGCGCAATCCGATTTATGGCATCATAAGTGGTGAGACTGCGTTTCCGGATAGCGAAGAAAGTATGTATACCTGATCGTGAAGGTTCATATAAAGGTATTTCTTCAACGATAAAGTCTTCAGGTTCAAATTTCATCTCATTTCTCTACAAATTCATAAATATAGCAGTGTTTATATGTCAAGGTTGTGCCTGCAACGCATTAACTATTACCTTGACATTGGTCTAAGAAAATGATAAATTAAAAGCGTTAATATAATATCCTTTGAAGAACACTCGCTTATTGAAATAGGTTCAAAAAACATGCCAAAAATCAGAATCCTCTCAGCAGATGTGGCGAATAAGATAGCTGCAGGTGAAGTTGTTGAACGTCCCGCATCTGTCGTAAAAGAACTCATTGAAAACGCAATAGATGCCGAAAGCACAAGCATCCGAGTTGAAATCCGTGCAGGGGGTAAAAGTCTTATTCGTGTGTCGGACAACGGAACCGGCATGGAACGTGAAGACGCTCTCCTCGCTTTAGAACGCCACGCTACCAGCAAAGTCAGTAACATAGAAGACCTTGAAAATATTAACACATTCGGTTTCCGTGGTGAAGCGTTAGCAAGTATTGCCTCTGTATCACAATTTGAACTCCTAACCCGCACCGTAGATGCGGTTCAAGGCACAAAAATTAGTGTTGATGGCGGCGTGTTCCGTTTCGTTGAGGAGAGTGGGTGTTCCCCCGGTACACACATCTCTATAAATAACTTGTTCCACAATGTGCCAGCACGTCTCAAATTCATGAAGACTGAGACAACTGAAATAAACCATATCACTAAACAGGTGACATGGGCTGCGTTAGCACACCCAAAAATATATTTTGTCCTCTCTCATAACGGCAGAACCATCTTGGATGTTCGTGCATGCGATTCAAATCTGGAACGTGCCAGATTGGTATATGGTAAAGAATTTGCTGATAACCTTATAGAGTTCAATGAAGAACTGCCAGATTTCAAACTATCGGGTATGCTCGGAAAACCTGATTTTACCAAACCCAACAGAGAATATCAACTCTTTTTCATGAATCAACGTCCGATTCGTAGCAGTATGATCGCTGCAGCACTCAAAGAGGCACTCGGTGCAACAATTCAGAAGGATCGTCACGCTGTAGCAGTGCTCTTCATGACGGTTGAACCTAATACGGTTGATGTGAACGTCCATCCTGCTAAGATAGAGGTGAGATTCCGAAATGAACGCACGATTTTCAGCGGAATTGTGAAGATGCTTCGCAACGTCATAAATAAAGAGAAATTTATACCGAAAATTGAAACTGCTGTAGATAGAACACCTGAAAGCACCCATACTAAAGATGTCCCGGATGGAAATGCACATATTGACACCCATCTGGGAAACAAGGCGCATACCATTACACAGCAACCCACCACACCTCAAACTTATCCTACAGATAGAAATGTAGAACGCACGCAGACACCCTTCGGAGAGACAAGGCGCACGAAGAAAACTGAATCTGAACCCATTCACATCGAACCTAAAATTGACGAAGGTAGTCAAACAGATGCGCCAGTAACCCGAACCGTAATGCAACCGTCACAGCAGTCCATTCCAGAAGGTGTGAAACTCAAACTCCTTGATTTTGAGAATGTGGAGTTGAAAACAAATCTTTTCAAAACATATATTGTTGCTGAGGGTGAAGATAAAGTCTTTTTTATTGACCAACATGTCGCTGCAGAACGGGTGCTTTATGAACGATTCGTGAACCAACTCAAGTCAAACGGAATCCCTGTGCAAGGATTATTACTGCCTGTTACTGTTGAAGCGACCCCACAACAGATTGCCGTTTTCAAAGTCCATGGTGAGATCTTTGAGAAACTCGGTTTTGAGTTGGAAGAATTCGGTGGCAATACGATACTTATCCGTGCAATGCCCGCACCGCTACCCACGCGAGCTGCTGCACAGACAATAATGGATATACTTGACAAACTCCCTGAACAACCGCATGCTGAAGTAGCGTTACCCAAAGCGATAGACGATGCATTAATTACCCTTGCCTGCCGCTCTGCAGTAAAAGCAGGGGATACCTTAGATGCTAAAGAGATGATCAACCTTGTTCGTGAACTATCAGAAGCAAAACTACCCTTCAACTGTCCACATTCACGACCGATTATCATTGAAATGGAACGGGATGAATTGGAACGCAGATTTCATAGACAATAGATAGCAGAATAAATCCTTCGTGGAGGTAACTTCCATGAAAACAGCACGGCTATCCCTCATAATACTTCTCTTCACATTTCTACTAATCCTACCAAACACCTTTGCCCAGGACTATACCACATGGAGTTTACCTGATGGTGCTACATTGCGCCTCGGCAAAGGCGGGATTACAGGAAATCTCGCTTTTTCACACGAAGGTACGCAACTCGCTGTTGGCAGTTCTATCGGTATTTGGATTTATGATGTGCGTCCAGGTAAAAAAAAAGAACTTTATCTCATCACAGAACATTCTGGTTCAATTGAAACCATTGCATATTCATCAAATTCCACCCTGATTGCCAGTGGAGATCAGGATGGAAACTTGAAACTATGGAATGTCATCACAGTTGAAGACATCGCTACATTCTCAGGACATACGGACACAATCTGTTCCATTGCATTTTCTGCGGATGGGAAAACTATTGTGACTGGAAGTCGGGATAAGACTGTCGGCATCTGGAACTTAGACACAGAGAAACTCAAATTCACACTAACTGAACATACAGGATATGTAACTTCAGTTGCGATTTCTCCAGATGGAAGTACATGTGCATCTGGCAGTTTTGATAACACAGTGAGGTTATGGAATACACATACGGGAAAGATTAAAACGACACTTAATGGACACTCAGAAAGCATCTTTGCTGTAGCATTTTCTCCGGATGGGAATACGATTGCATCGGGTAGTCTTGATAACACAGTTCAGCTGTGGGATACAAAAACTGGACACAGTAAAGTTAAACTCAAAGGACATACAAATGGTATTCGAACCTTAGTATATTCCCCGGACGGTAACACGATTGCTTCTGGTAGTTGGGATAGCACAGTCCGGTTATGGGACGCACATACAGGGCAGCATAAATCTACACTGAAAGGACACACCTCCCTTGTCGATTCTGTAGTTTTTTCTCCAGATGGATTGTTAATAGCAACATCAAGCGCAGACCAAACGATACGATTATGGAACGCAAAAACTGAAACACACATTTTGACTATAAAAGGACATTTGTGGTCAGTTATTGACATCGCATATTCACCAAACGGTCGTGTAATTCTAAGTGGATATTTCACTGATGAGCATGAAAACCTAAGATTGTGGAACGCACAGACAGGGGAGTACATGGTAAAACTCAAGGGACATAAACATGGTACCTCTGCTGTAGCGTTTTCTCAAAATGGGAAGATGTTTGCAACCGGGGGAATTGATAACACCGCATTTTTATGGAATACACAAACTCAGAAACGAATTGCGACTTTTACTGGACATTCAGACCTGATCAATTCAATTGCATTTTCACCTGATGGAAATTCAATTATTACTGGAAGCTATGATAATTCTACACGGTTGTGGGATACAAAAACAGGGGAACTCAAACATACATTGAAAAATAAGGTTGAAAGACCGAGAAGTGTCTCAGTAGCATTTTCACCTGATGGTACAACCCTTGCAAGTGTAAGTTCCGATGGAACAGCACTCTTGTGGGATGTACAGACTGAAGAAGTCATCACGACATTAGAACATAAAGGTTCGGTTCGTGCTGTTACATTTTCTCCAGATGGAACAACACTCGCTACGACTGATTCTGACAACAATTATCCAGTTCACCTATGGAATACTCAGACATTTGAACACATCACCTCTTTAACGGGACATGATAATAGTGTTGAATCCATTGCCTATTCTCCAGAAGGTAACATAATTGCGACTGGTAGTTTTGACAAAACTGTCCGTTTATGGGATGTAAAATCTGGCACACACTTAGGTACATTCTTTGGACATTCACAACCTATTAGTTCGGTAAAATTTTCTCCTAATGGGGACACGATAGCAAGTTGCAGCGCAGATGGAACAATCCTGCTTTGGAAGGTACGTTAATTGAAAGTGGCAGTTGGGAAATCAACCATGATAAAATATACGCTCTATCTAATACATCTATTCGTAACTTTTGCTCTAATGTCATTAAGCACCTATGCTCAGGATTATACGACTTGGAGTCTGCCAGATGGTGCTGTAGCGCGCCTTGGTAAAGGTGAAATTACAGGAAATATCGCTTTCTCACCTGATGGTAATCGTCTTGCAGTCGCAACGTCTATCGGTATCTGGATTTACGATGTGCGGCCGGGAAAAGAAAAGGAACTCGATCTACTCATAGGACATACAAGAAGTGTCACCACCATTGCATTTTCTCCTGATGGTAAATTACTTGCAAGTGGAGGAAGAGACGAAACAATACGATTATGGGACACAGTAACGGGAGAACAGAAAAAACAACTCATCGGACACAAATGGGCAATATCTTCATTAGCGTTTTCACCTGATGGAAAGACACTCACATCTGCAATTGGACTTCATGCTGAAAAGATACCCGCAGAGATAGGTGTAGCGATAGACATTAAATTATGGAACATAGATACAGGTGAAGCCACAGCGACATTCAGAGGTCATACTAAAGATATTACTTCATTAGCGTTTTCACCTGATGGAAAGACACTCGCAAGTAGTGGTAAGGATAGTAAGGTATTTTTGTGGAATGTGGCAACTGGCAAAAATACCGTGCTACTGACTGAACATGAAAGAGAAGTTATCTTCGTAGGTTTTTCACCTGATGGCAAAACTTTCGCTACAGGCAGCTGGGACAATACAGTAAAACTTTGGGATGCAACGACAGGTAGTCTCAAGAATACAATTACAGAGCAAGGAATAATGGGTGTTTATTCAGTGGCATTTTCTCCAGTAGGTTCATTTATTGCAGTCGGTGGCAATAGAATCATGCGTCTTTGGGATATACAAACCAAAAAACACGTTAATTCCTTCAAGGGACATAGTAGAGATATTTCTTCAATTGCATTTTCTCCAGATGGCAACACGGTTGCCACTGTTGGTGATGAGTCTGATAACACAATTATGTTATGGGATTTGCAGGCAGCGAAACATAGAAAAACAATTAAAGACCATACTTTAGACGTTACGTGTTTAACATTTTCCCCGGATGGAAAAACGATCGCGTCAGGAAGCCAGAGTGGTGATGGTTATTTATGGAATGCGCAAACAGCAGAACTGACAGCCACGTTAAAAACGCCAAATGCGTATTATAATAAAGGAACTTTACGCATATATCACAAAGGAAAGTATTATAATGACATACATTTTATAAGATATACATCTAATGGTGGCACCATCATTACGGGTAATCAGGATGGGTCAGTCCGGTTATGGGAGGTACGAAAACGTCTATTACAGACACACACAAGAAAACCAAAATTTTCAGTTTTTCTAAATACTATTTATATTAGTTCTATGGCATACTCTCCAGATGGTAATATCATCGCAACTATTCGTACGGACAAAAAAGAATTGGTATTATGGAATGCTAAAACTGGACATAGAATAGGTTTTCTTGGCGATCAATCACATAGTTCAAGGCGTGTTGTCTTTTCTCCTGATGGAAGTATCCTTGCAGATGCAGATAATTCCTTGATAATCCGGTTGTGGGATCCTAAAACAAAACAGATCAAAAAAATGCTAAAACTACATGGACGTTTTGAACAAGGAAATACCCACATGGCATTTTCTTATGATGGTAAGATTTTAGCCAACACAAGAGAAGAGGATACTGTGCAACTCTGGGATGTTGTTACGGGAAAAGAAATATCTCTGATGAAAATGCCAGAATCGGGTGTTACAGAAGTCCAGTTTTCACCCAACGGTGCTCTCATTGCTACAGGTTTTAAGGATGGCACACTGCACATATTTAGCAGACATACAGAGGAGCACATAGCAGGTTATAAAGGACATACGGAAGGTATTTCTTCACTCACATTTTCTCCTGATAGTCGCACGATTGCAAGTGGCAGCTACGATGGAACTATCCTAATCTGGGAATTGCAGTAGATCATGGTTGAACACCTGCTCTTAGTCCTGTATGTAGATTAAGAAATTAATAGGGTAAAACCGATTTTTCCCGGGCCGGTAGGTGCGATATCCTAATCGCACCGGATCCTACGCGGAACCTCCCGTATAGACCGTATTGGACAAAACCGGTGCGATTAGGAAATCGCACCTACCGGCCTGGGAATATCACTAAAACAGGCCCAGTGCTTTGTCAAGTTCTATTGTGTAGGTCGGGTAGAGCGAAGCGAAACCCGCCAAATGCCATAGGCGCATTTGGCGTTGATTTGGACATGATACCCTCAATAATACGTGTCGGGTTTCGCTTCGCTCTACCCGACCTACGAAGAAGGCTTGGCAAGGTACTGGTTTGATGGGAAGTGAAACTTTGAAGTCCTTGGAGGAACACAGATGAAATCTAACATAATATCATTGAGTGGCGTACAGGGATCAGGGAAGACTGCAGTTGCAGAACATCTAAGGACGTATATACCGGACGCTATTATTTATGATGGCAAATTTGGATTTAAAAGATATTTAGACAATCAACAGGAAAAAGGGACTGTTATTATAGTTGAATATGCATCTGTCATACTTTTTCCTGATGAATGGCTTGATGAGAGAAGTATAAAAAGGTTCTCGAAATGCGGACTCATTGACAGAAAATACTTTCAAAAAGGTAAACATTTTTTTCTGGACATAGAGTCTGAGATGACTCAGTATGAAAGACTTTTAAAACGACACAACGGGATAGATAACGGATACATACAACTGATGAGGAAGGAATACGTTCACAGAACTCAATATCTAAGGATGTTGTCAGACAAAGGGTATTTTACAAAGGTTATAAGTGTTGACGAAAAATCTATTGACAAAATTGCCCAAGAGATAATGGATGCAATAACCTAAAACACACAGAGTAGTCATATTAGAAATTTTCAGGAAATATGATAGAAACCGTGTCATTTCTGACAGATTCTGTGAAATGTGCCAGCAGTTCTTCTTCATTCTGGGTAGGATATACATAAGATAGCCGAAGATATTCAATAATTAACGGGTCAAATGTGCCGATGTATTCAAAGTAAAACTTCCCGAGTGTATTTTCAGTCAATCTTTTTGCGAAAGCATCTTGTAATTTACGGTATCCATCCGTAACTGTGGGATCATCAGACTTCTCAGACCGAAATATGTCAACCAATTCTATCCAGAATCCCTTTCTAAAATCGAGTTCTTCTATTAGGATGGTCTCGGAGTCAATGAATATTGTTGAATAATCTCCCGCTGTTTCTGCTCTCTGTTGGGATTCTGTTCTCCGCTGATTGACTCGCGCCATGTCGGCACGTGCCTTTTCTAAATTCGTCGGTGTCTCTAGTGGTGGAATAATTTCTTTAATAGGTTGGGACATGCCGTCATCACAACCCGTAAATAGTATGACCAGAAAAAGAGTTACGACATACAGTTGTGCAATTGACCGCATTTTTCTCCCTTTTGCCAATTGATATATAGTGGACATTGAAAATAATGATGCAAGGTACCTGTAGGAGCGATCTCCGAATCGCGACTTAATGTAGTGATAGTCGGGAATCGGAGTTCCCTCCTACATCTCAAAATGTCCCATTAATTCAAAAGTTTACTATAAAACTAAATAGATAGTTAGAATACCCAAACCGCCATCTGTCCCGCTTCCCGATTGCACCATGCATAATAGGGAATTGCAGTAACGTCTGTCTGTTTCATATTCGGTTCTGAGAGATATAGGTTATTATCCCAATCGGTGGGATCATATACTGTACCTGTGCCGCGAATTAACGTGATGCCACCAAGAAGTGCACTGTCAAATACCGCTTCCATATAACCACTCTTAGCAAGCGATAACGTCTCAAAAGCACCATCTGGATTGTCAGCATCCTCAAAGCAGTAGACAAGTGGACCCCGCTGTAATGCTAATCTCCCCAGATTCTCTCTGACATAAGGGTGTGCGTAAATCCGTTCTACTGGCATGTCTAAGTTCAATTCCACACTATCGTCTGCGTTCCACGTTCTATCAATTGAAAGATAACCGTTAGTGCCGACAGTTGCACGTTGTGTTTCACCATTGATACTCACATCAAATTTGCCACACCACTCAGGAATCCGCAAATTCAGATTAAACTTTACCGGTTTCTCTGGTTCAATCGTTATCTTTACATCTCCAGACCACGGATAATCGGTTTCTTGTGTCAATTTCACGGGGACGTCCGCTACTGTAGCATCAGCAGTACCACCGACATATAAGTTCACCCATAGGTCTGCTTCGGATTGTGCATAGATGTATTGTCCGAGAGAACCGATCAGTCGTGCAATGTTCGGAGGACAGCATGCACATCCAAACCACGCATGACGATGTCTTCCGCCACGACTGGCTAACGGATTCTGATAGAAGAAATCTGTGCCTTCAAGGGAAATACCCGACAATGCACCGTTATATAGAGCCGTTTCCAATGCATCAACATATCGTGAATCACCTTTTAGTAAAAACATCCGATGTGCCCAAAATATCAATCCGACTGACGCACACGTTTCGGCATAAGCAGAGAAATTAGGTAATTCATAGTCCTGTGTGAAACCTTCATTGTGTCCCGAAGGTCCTACCCCACCTGTGACATAAAGTCGTTTTTCCACATTTTGCCATAAGGCATCCAGCGCAGTCGCAATACCATTGTTTCCGGTTTCAGCTGCGATGTCTGCTGCACCGGCATAGAGATACATGGCACGCACTGCATGTCCCACACATTCAGTCTGTTCATGCATCGGTAGATGATCCTGAGAATAAGTCCCTTCATATTTATCATCTCGTGTGTAGTGATGCTTATATGCCCCGAGACCACCCGGGAGGTCAGGGTTTTCCAGTTCCTTCTCAAACACAGAAGGTCTTTGTCCGCGCGTCGTGACAAAATAATCTGCAAGCGACATATAACGTGCTTCACCTGTTACACGTGCCAATTTGACTAAAGCGAGTTCAATTCCTTGATGACCCGGTAGACCCGCGCGCTTCCCATGTCCAAAGGTCTTGTCAATGAGATCAGCAAATCGACATGCCACATTGAGTAGTTTCTCTTGTCCAGTCGCTTGATAATGCGCGACACCTGCTTCAAAGAGATGTCCCGCACAATACAACTCGTGCATCATACCCAAATTCTGCCATCTCTTTTCGGGTTCAACTAACGTAAAATAGGAGTTCAGATAACCATCCGGTTGTTGGCTCTTCGCAATTGTATCTATCACTTCATCCAATTCGGATTCCCATTTTGGATTGGGATGTGTCTGCAATGTATAGGACGCAGCTTCCACCAATTTATGCACATCCGAATCGTTGAAGAAGATACCCTCAAAATTGCCGGACTCTATACCTGCGGCTTTTGCAAAGTTGCTGATCCTGCCGGTTGTTCGGCACTGCTCAAGTTCGTGTGGGATCGTTTTCTCCGAATTTGTCGCCTGTCGGGGTGACCAGAAACGATCCTGTATCGTAACATCTGTAAATGGTATTGCTTTCAGATTCATATCTTTACAGTTATCTCCTTTTTTTCTTTCCATGAGGTAACGATAGCTTCTGTAATCCGTAACGCTTGTAAGCCGTCTCTACCTGTAGGTGCGGGTGTGCGGTCATTCAGTAAATCATCAACCAGTGCAGCCATACGCAGTGCAAAAGTGCCATCAAAAGCGAGTTGTTCCATACGGAAAATAGATGGACGGTATTCCTCAACGACCTGATTATCACGTTTCATCAACGTTGCTTTACTGAGGACATTATCAACGACTATCTCCCCTGCTGATCCACATATTTCTAATCGTTCTATTGGATGTATAAAATCGCTATCCCAACTTGCTAATAGTGTTGCTACGACCTCGGTTTCATATCGGAGTGAAATTGCCATGCTTGTGTAGCATGCGTCTTCACCTTCCCGTGCTTCGTGTTTTCTCGGTTTTGCCATTTGTGCACATACAGCGACGACCTCGCCTCCGAACCAACGTAAGAGATCGAGCGCGTGCGTTTGTAGCTCGTAGAGTAGATAATACTCCCCTTTCCAAGTAGACGCTGGACCGCCTTGAGATAATTTCATATCCAGATAATATATCTGTCCTATGCTTTCGGCGTCAAACCATTTTCTTGCTTGTACATAACCTGGCGCGAATCGTCTATTATAATCTATTGCAAGATGAACCCCTTTTTCATCAGCTTTTGCCACCATCTGTTCGGCTTCATCTATATCTAGCGACAAAGGTTTTTCAGATATTACATGTTTGCCAGCATCAAGACATTCCATTACAGGTTCAAAATGCAAGTGGTCAGCGGTTACAACATCAACGAGATCACATTCTTCATTCGCCAGCATTTCATTTATTGAAGGATACCATTTTTCTAATCCGAGTTCACTGGCACGTGCTTCCGCTTTACCAGAATCAATATCACATACTGCCACGAGTTCTGCGCCTTGATGTTGTAGATATCCCCTCTGATGTAATAACCCGACACCGCCACATCCTACTGCTGCGACTTTTAGTTTTCCTGCCATGTTCGTGTCCTCCTTTTATGGACATAAGAAGATTGGACAGTTGCGTTAATTGAGTGACAGAAAACAGAAAAAAGTTAACTCTTTCGTATTACAGATCCTATCAGTTGTCACCTTTCCCCTAAGATGTTATATTATCAGATATATTGAGACGTTGCAAGCGTTTTATTGCCTGCTCTTCGCTTGTCCTTTATACTGAAGTTGATATAGCCGATAATAGATGTCTCCCTTTTGTAGCAATTCATTATGATTACCGGTCTCGCGTATCTCACCACGGTGCATCACAATAATCCTGTCTGCATTTTGGATTGTAGAGAGTCTGTGTGCAATGACGACGGATGTCCGATCTCGCATCAGACGGCTGAGTGCATCTTCAATCAGTAGTTCTGTTTCTGTGTCAACGCTTGATGTAGCTTCATCCAGAACCAAGATGCTGGGATCGGATGCTAATGCACGTGCAAATGCGACTAACTGTTTCTGTCCTACGGATAACCCGCCGCCATCCTCCTTAATCTCTGTGCTATAGACATCGGGCATTTTCTGGACGAAACGGTCTAAATGTACATCTTTGGATGCATTTATTATCTGTTTATCTGTTATTGAAGGGTCTCCTAAACTGATATTACGTTCAATTGAATCAGAAAATAGGAATATATTCTGTTGCACGATACTGATGGCACTACGTAGTTCTTCCAAATTCATCTTCTGGATGTCCACACCGTCAATCAGTATTTGTCCTTTGTTAATCTCATAGAATCGGCACAGCAGATTGATGATGGTTGTTTTACCTGCTCCTGTATGTCCAACAAGTGCTACTTTTTCCCCCGGTTCAACCTTAAACGATACATCTCTTAAGACATAATCTTCGTCATTGTATGCAAACCAAACGTTTTTGAACTCTATCTCACCCTTGAGTGTATCAATTCCACGTTTATCGGTGGTTGAGACGATACTCGGTTCTGTATCCATCAACTGAAATATCCGCTCTGATGATGCCATTGCATTTTGGAAGATTGTGTATTTCTCGCTGAGTTCTCGGATGGGCCAAAAGAACCTTTCTGCTAATTGGATGAACGCCACTAATGTGCCAAACGTCAAGGTATCCTGTACAATCTGTCCGCCACCATACCAGATAATGACAGCAGTGGCAAGGGATGCTGTTACTTCAATCAGTGGATGGAAGATGGAAAAATAAAAGATACTCCGAAGGTTTGCTGCCAAGTATCTTCGGTTTCGTTCGTTAAAGCGGAGATGACTGCGGTTTTCTTGCGCAAACAGTTTCATCGTTGTCATACCGACAATGTTTTCTTGCAGGAAGGCGTTGATCCGTGCATACTGTTTGCGTTGTTCACGAAAAGCGCGACGTGAGTAGATTTGATAGACGAGTGTTGCTCCAAAGATTATCGGTATAACAGTAAACGCGACACACGCAAGTTGCCAGTTGTAGAGCAGCATTGCTACCACAATCCCCAAAATACTCAACAGATTACCGAAGGATGTAATGACTCCTGATGTAAAGAGTTCGTTAAGAACCTGCACATCACCCATCACACGCGTCATCAGACGTCCCACCGGGTTCTTGTCAAAATACTGCACATCCAGACGTTGTAGATGTGAGAATAGAGTCTGGCGGAGATCACGCATCACATGTTGTCCGACCATTAACTGCCGATATTCCTCAAAATAGGCGAAGATAAATTCACCCAGCAGACTCAGGACAAACAAGCCTGCAAAGATACTTAGACCGTCTAATTCACCCGGTATAATATGTCGATCAATAGCCATCTGAATGATAACGGGACTGGCTAAACGGGATAGTGTCGTGCCTATCATAAAGATAGCGATGACGAGTAATTGAAATCTATACGGTTTGAGGTATTGAATCAACCGCTTCATTAAGACTCGGTCATACACTTTTCCGAGTTCTTGTTCCTCGTCGCTATATTCATGGAGTTCTCTACCCATTCCAAACATCTTGATATTTCCTTTGATCTTCTTGTAGGAGGGAACTCCGATTCCCGACTGCCAGTTTTGATAGTCGGGAATCGGAGTTCCCTCCTACAGACGATGCGTCAACATATTTTTATATTCTATAATTCATCAAGTTCATCCTGCAACAGTTGTGTTTCATAGATTCCAGCGTATATTCCGTTTTTGTTCAGCAATTGTTCGTGCGTGCCCGATTCGACGATGCTTCCATCATTTAAGACGACAATGTTATCTGCTGCCTTTACTGTTGATATCCTGTGTGAGATGAGGATAGTTGTCCGATCTTTCATTATCTCGTCAAGTCGGTTGAGTATTGTGTCTTCTGTCTGTGTATCAACATTCGCAAAAGCATCGTCAAGTATGAGAATCTTGGGTTTAATCAGGATGGCTCTTGCAAGTGCGCTACGTTGACGTTGTCCGCCAGAAATCGTAATTCCCCGTTCACCGAGAAAGGTTTGTAAACCGTCAGGGAATTCTTCAATCTGTGATAACAGATCAGATGTGTGGGCAGCAGCCTTTATCTCTTCGTCATCAGGTGTCTCAACGCCGTAAGCGATGTTATTCCGCAGATAGTCTGAAAACAGAAACGGTTCCTGCTCTACGAAGCCTATGTTAGAACGCAGCACGTTTAAGGGTATATCCTGTATATCTACACCGTCAATATAGATAGTGCCTCGTTCTGATTGTCGGATGCGCGGGATAAGATTAACGAGTGTGGATTTTCCTGAACCTGTTCCCCCAACAATCGCGAGTGTTGTTCCCCGTTTAACCTTCAAATTGACGTTTTTTAACACGGGAGGACCGCCGTTGTAAGCAAAGTTAAGATTCCGGAATTCTATCTCTCCTTTGATGTTTTTTATATTCCATTTGACAGTTTTACCATCAATTATCTCAGGTTCTTCACTGAGAATAGTATTGATCCGATTCATTGATGCTGCACCCCGTTCAAATGTGTTAACAATAAATCCCAGCATTATCATCGGACGGACCATCATCATTAGATATGCGTTGAAAGCGATAAATTCACCGAATGTTATCTCCTGTTGAATGACGAGAAGTCCTCCCATCCAGAGCAGAACTACTCTGCCAATGCCAGGGAGAAATCGGAACAACGGAAAGAAAAAACTCATCAAGCGAATCTGTTTATGATTACTGTTGACAAATTCCTGATTGAGTTCCCTAAAATGTTCTACTTCATTTGACTCAAGTGTGTATGCTTTAACCACACGGACACCGGATAGGTTCTCCTGAACCTTTGTATTCATCACAGAGAATGCTTCCTGAATTCCTTCATAGTGCGTATGAAGACGTTTCCCAAGCAATCGGATGATTATTGCAAGTATCGGATACGGTAACAGAGCAACCAGAGTCAGTGTGACATCAATTTGAAGCATAATGACGAGTGCCAGACCGAAAAACACGATTGCATCGGCAGTATACATGATTGCACTGCTTAGGACCATGCGAATAGCGTTTAGGTCGCTGGTTGCTCTTGTCATCAAGTCGCCGGTCCGGACATTGTCATAGTAAGAGGCTGATAGTTTTTGTAGATGAAGGAAAAAGTCGGCGCGAAGGTGGAACTCAATTTTTCTGGCAACGCCCTGAATGGTACGTCTCTGGAAAAAACGGATAATACCTCCAACAAGAGCAACACCGAAAATAAGCGCAGCAAAGAACAGAATCCTACGACTTGAGAGTGTGATATTTGTGTCTCTAAAACCGCGCTCTAACGCATCAAATACTGCCTGCAAAATCTTAGGACTAATCAGCAGCAGTCCATTCGTTATCAGAACAAGAATGAAACTTAATATGATGGTGTATTGGTAACGTATGACGTATTTTTTGAGACCGAATAGACTGCGAATGGCGGGTTTCCTCCAGAAAATAGTCTGACCTATTCTGTGTGAAGAAATCTTGTGCGCAGAACAGGTATTACATTTTGACGTGAAAGTGTGAGGGGTGTTTATTCTATTCTAACGTCTGCATTGTAGGATTTGTTAAGGTTTTTTCCTTGTAATTCAGAAAAGATGCATCCGTGAATGTGTATAAGTGATTCATAGACGCTAATTAGTGATGTTCCCAGGCCGGTAGGTGCGATTTCATGAAGATTAATTTATTAATTCGGTAATTCTCAATATCCCAAACTCGGTAGGTGCGATTTCCTAATCGCACCGGGTTTTTCCCAACCCGCTTCATTGAAGGTTTCCACGTAGGATTCGGTGCGATTAGGAAATCGCACCTACCGGCCTGGAAATTTCACTAAATTGATGCAAATGGTTTTACGCAAATCTTATGTTTTTTTTATGAGGAGAATATATGGCAAAAAGCAAAAAATGGGATCCTGCTTTATCAAAACATGAAAACGACGATTTTACGACATGGGAATTACCTAAAGGTGCAATCGCACGATTAGGACAGGGGAGAATTCATAAAAACATCACTCCTTCTCCAGATGGTAAGTATTTCCTTGTTCCAAGTGACATAGGGGTTTGGTGGTATGATATTAACACAATGAGTCCAGTTGACCTATGGGATACAGATAGAGGTTATATCTCTACCGTATCTTTTTCACCGAATGGGAAATGGCTTGCTACCGATGATGGAGATGGTCTTGTCAAAGTATGGGATGTACAGAAGAGAGTTTGCATTTCGCAGATGGAAAGAGATGAAGAAGAGAAACCCTACAATTCTGCTTCCAAGTTGGTCTTTTCAAACGACAGCAAACATCTGGCAGTCTCCAGTCGACGTGACTACATCCTATACATCTGGAATATTGAAACAGGTGAACGGACTGCAAAATTTCACGACAATACAAACTACAGATGGTGGCCCTTTCTACTCCGTCCTATTGCCTTTTCACCAGATGACAGTTTGGTCGCGTGTACTATGCCTGACGAGAGTCTATTTTCGTTTGCTGATCGTAGTAATACAATACGTACTGACAAACATTCTTCAAATTATATTGCAGTGTGGAATATAAAGGCAGGTGAACAACTGACATATATTTCAGAACTGCCAGATTTTGTGTATAGTTTAAGTTTTTCACCGTCCGGTGATTTTCTTGCCTCTGGTGGTAGAGATGGTACAGTTAGGGTTTGGTCAGCCGAAAGCTGGGAGTTACAGCATACATATCAGAATTACGGAACAGAACGTAAACAGGTTTTCTATACGTCAGAAGGTGTGCTCTACGGTTTAGAGATGTTTGACGATGAATTCGTTGTATGGGACATTGTTAAGGGTGAAAAGTTCAACTGCTACCGTGAAGAATACAGTGTTTTTCAAGGACAACATGTTCCGATAGGTACACCTTATGTCTCAGAAGCTGAGAGACCACCTGAATTTATTAAGTGGACGACAGGTGATACCAAACCGAGCTCATGTGCGAATTTGCATACAGGAGTGCCATTTTCCTTAGTTTTCAGTTCCGATGGTAAAACACTTGCTGGTGGGTATTGGAGCATAGATGCGAAGGTGATGCTATGGTTATGGAATACGAAGCAACATTTCTCACCTCCAACCGGTATTAATCTACCCGGTGGTGACTATAATGTCTCTGTGGCATCAGATGGAGGTATTTTGGCAACTGGACGGGATGGTGAATCTGCAAAGGTGTGGGAAATTGGTAACACGGAGACTTTAGTCGCAGCATACACGCTTCCCGAACAGGATAGTACTGATACTGAACAGGAAAGACAGGTATCAACAGCTGCGTTTGCATACAAGAGAAACCTGCTGGCATGCGGAGATAGTGATGGCATGTTGTATGTATGGGATGTTGAGCAGCAAAGGTTACGACATAAGTATAAAGCACATGATGGTTGGATTAAAAATCTGATGTTTAGTCCTGATGAAAAGCTACTTTTTAGTGTAAGGTCTACTGGACCTGTCGCCCATCTGTGGTATGTTGAGAGTGGCGAACAGATTGAATCGTTTCCAGTCAGGTGTGAGTTTATTGCTTTTTCTCCTTGTAGTACTCTAATTGCCATAGGTATGGGGAGAGATATTCAGATATGGTGTATTGAGCAAGGTGAAACTATCTTGAACATACCTCTACCCAGAGAGAGTTGGATGCCTTTTGCATTAGCATTTTCACCTTGTGGTAGATACTTAGCTTCAGGTGCCTGGTGGAAACGCGGTTTTGGTATGAAGAAGTGTCCTGTACATTTGTGGGATGTTGCGAGTGGAGAAAACATTGCTTCTTTCCGTGGCGGTCACCCCTCAGATGTTCAGTGTGTTGCTTTTTCACCTGATGGGTCCGTATTAGCAAGTGGCGGTTATGATGGGACGATCTTACTTTGGGATTTGAAACCTTATATCAATAGTTGATACATCAACGGATTTATAGTGAACATTAAAAATAATGATACAAAGTCCCTGTAGGAGCGATCTCCGAATCGCGACTTAACGTAGTGTTAGTCGGGAATCGGCCAGAATCATGTTAACTGGCCTCCTACATCGCAAATGTCCCATTAATTCAAAAGTTAACTATAGATGATTAGGAATACAATACAAATAAAGGAGCCTATATGAAACAAAACAGGCAACCCACACCAAAAAATGTTGTCCCAGGAGACACGGAAGGAATTACTTGGGCACTACCAGAAGGCGCAATTGCACGATTAGGGAAAGGAAGAAACCCTAAAATAGTACTCTCCCCAAACAGTGAGTACTTTGCAGTGGGAACCATGATTGGTCTATGGTGGTATGATATGTCCTCAAAGTCACCTATCGCGTTGTGGGAGAGTGAAAGAGGGTTGATTTCTATTGCCGAATTTTCCCCAAATGGTGAATGGATTGCAATAGCAAATTGGGACGGCGTAATCAAACTATTAGATGTTCAGAGTGGTGGGTGTCTTGCACAGATGAAACGGATGGAAGAACAGAATCTTTATTACTACCTCGATTTTTCACCCGATAGTAAGTGGGTTGCCACTGCGAACTGGGAAGGGGTTGTGAAGTTCTGGATGTGTATGAAAACGTTTGTATTGCTCAGATGGACCGAGGTGAACGTGAAGTCATTTCTGCTGATATTAGCCAATTAGAATTCTCTCCGGATGGACGGTACGTTGCAGCAACAGCAGATGAAATTGGTACAAAGGGAACTCAGACTTTCATTTGGTGTTCAGAAACAGGTAAGATCATCTGTAGGTTTGCAGGTATGAACTTCGTTTTCTCTCAAGACAGTCGTCTTTTGGCTGCTGCTACACCTGACGAATCCACCAATGATGACGATTGGATAGCACAGTGTGTCTCGGTCTGGGATATAGCGACATGTGAACGGATTGCACATTTTGAAGGACATAGTGACTGGGTAGATCATATCACTTTTTCACTTGACGGAAAGTTCCTTGCATCAAGTAGTAGAGATCAAAGCGTGCGTGTCTGGGACATCGCAAGGGTTGAGCAGAAGGAGGTCTATACTGATTTTAATTCTTCCCGAATTAAACCATTCTATACGGAAGCAGGTGAGCTACTCGCGATTGTAGATGCTGAAGATCTGCTTGATGTCTGGAATGTAGAAAGAAGTGAAAGACTATCCATACCTGAAGTTCACACAAACAGTATTGATGCTGCGTTGTTTAAAAAGTACCCGCAACTTGTTTTTACCGATATAATGCAAGACAGAGAAACCAAAATCGGTAGTAATATAAACTTACTGTCAGATCTTCGCAGATTTAATGATGTGCCAGACCCTGTTGTATTCTTACCAGATGGAAAAACGCTTGCAAGTACAAGTGAGTTTAAAGGTATTGTGCTATGGGATATTGAAACTAAGCAAGCACAAGAAACATTACTTGAGGACAAACGTATCACGTCTTTCACTGTTCTGCCTTGTGGAAACATCATCGCTGCCTATATCCGCCCAAACGAAGATTTTGGCTATGTGTGGGATGCTAAGAAACCTGATAAAACTATTCTTGAAATAAAAGAGGAAGCACAATTGATATGGAAAATAGACTTCACGCCGACAGGAAATCTGATCGTTGTTAGCAGTAGAGAAGGTACAATCTATAAATGGGATATTGAGAATAAGAAAAGGTTAGATCCATTCGTGGGTCATACAGAGTTTATCTGGTCTGTAAAACTCTCACCAGATGGCAAACGTCTCGTGAGCGGCTCAAGTGATAAAACTGCTCGTGTGTGGGACGTGGAGACGAGCAAAGAAATTGGCACTTTACCACTGAGAGAGAAAAGCACACTCATGAATATTGCATTTTCTCCTTGTGGAAGATTCATTGCTGGTGGAATGAATAAAGAACTGCGTTTGTGGTGTGCGGATAGTTTTGAAACGCTTCTGCTTATTCCTCAGACAGAGACAGAAAGTCCCTACGCATTGGCATTTTCAAATTGTGGAAACTATCTTGCATCAGGCACTTGGTGGCAGCGGGGTATGGAGAAAATGGCAATTAGGTTATGGAATGTTCCAAATGGTGAAAACATCGTAACGCTTTGGGGACATCCGACAGATATCCAATCGCTTGCTTTCTCACCAGATGATACTATTTTAGCAAGTGGAAGTTTTGATGGCACTATTATACTTTGGGATTTGAAACCTTTTCTGAAGTTGGAAAACTATTGATTCAACAAATTTGCAATACGCGTATGTATAAGGTATAATTATTGGGTTAAAAATTACACTAACTATAACAATTACAAAAATAAATATGGAGGTCTACAATGGTAGAAAAATTTGAACCAAAAAACATTGATGAAGTTGGTGAAGCATTAAAATACTTCAACGATTTTCACGATGGGTACGTTGAGAGTTTTGAAGTAAAGTTTGAAAACTACAAGAGCATTGATGAAAACGGCATCGGAAATGGAATAGGAGCGGCAGATATGAGAATTATTCTCATTGTAAATGCTTTTCCTTATGGAAAGGAACATGACCAATTGGTTAAAGTTGAATTCCTTGATGTCAAGTCTTATGAGATCATATCTGAAAGACATGATCCATTTCCGATGTGGGGTATTTCTAATGCATTTACAAGCTCGGCACCTGAACCTTATGAAGACGATATATTCTGGGATTTTCATTTCTTGGGTGACAAAACCACTTTCAATGTAATCTGTTCCAGAATAGTCTTTACAAATATAGGGTATGTTATGAACGAAGAAAAAAAGTCGTAAATTTTGCAGAAAAGTGTTAAAATACGCATTAGAGAACTCCTTTGTCTTGTTATAATGACTTCATTATAACAAAAGAGCTCTCTTTAGGTAAAAATCATTCAAATTATTTATCATACTCACGTTTGTATAGTCTCTACTTATAGGAATTTTGATTTTCCCAACATTGAACTAGTTTGATAAGGAGTTTTCACATGGTCAGTTCAAAAGATATTCAGGCAACTTGTGAAGATATTGTTCGTGAATTTTCTCCATTACAAGTTATTCTATTTGGTTCTTATGCCTATGGTACACCATCGGAAGAATCGGATGTTGACCTGTTAGTCGTGTTGCCAATTCCTAAGTCAGAATTTCGCAACAAAGCTGTAGAGATTCGTCAAAGAATTCCATATCGCTTTGGAATGGACCTTCTTGTGAGATCACCTGAAGAGATTGCATATCGGGTTTCGTATAATGATTGGTTTCTGCGTGAGATCACTGAAAAAGGTAAACTTTTATACGGTTCCTATACTGACTATAATTTAGACAAACATCGAGACAAACCGTGTTCAGTCAAAGAGGAAGAAGTCTACATGAATCCGTTGACGGTAGAATGGATTGAGAAAGCTGAAGAAGATTATAATTCTGCAAAGTGGCTTCAGGAATCGCCAACCCCTGTCCATAACGCTATCTGTTTTCATGCGCAACAATGTATTGAAAAGTACTTGAAAGCGTGGTTGCAAGAGGAGAACATTCCTTTTTCAAAAACACATGATCTTGAAGAATTACTTAATTTAATTGTACCAACGCAGCCTTTGTGGAATACCTGGCAACCCGATTTTAAGATAATTAGTTCTTATGCAGTGGGAGCTCGTTATCCAGGTGATTCGGCATCAGCGAAAGATACGGAACATGCCGTTCAGATCTGTGATGATGTGCGACAAAAAATTCGTGCAGAATTGAAAATTGGAACTTTGCATTGATCTTGATACATCAACTACCCAATCCTGAAAATCTTGTAATCCTGTAAATCCTGGTTCAGACAAAATCAGAAACGCTAAACATATTAAAACTACAATCTTACCGCCGCGCGGCCTGGTTTGCTTTTGCCCGTGCATCAACAACATCAGGATCAGCAATTCCGTAGAGAACGTTTTCTAATTCTTCACGAACATCGGCATATTCAGGATTTTGTGCTAAATCATTGTTCTCCAATGGGTCAGTTTTCGCATCAAACAACTGCGGTTGACTACCAACATAATGGCACAGTTTGTAATCTCCCTGTTTTAGCATAAAACCTGCGTTCATCATTCCCATGTGGTGATATTCAGAGAAGACTGCACGTGTCGTTTCATCGGATTGATAACGGGCAATTTCCAGCAGATTCTCCCCCGGCAAATCTGAAGGTTTTTCAACTTCTGCGATTTCCAGTAACGTTGGTAGAACATCCACTAAAGAGACGTTTTGCTTCACGCGACCTGTTTCACCAGAAGGCAGACGTATCATCAATGGCACTTTCACGGCAGATTCGTAGAAACACTGCTTTTGCCAAATACCATGACTACCTGCCATCTCACCGTGATCGCTTGTGTAGATAATGATTGTGTCTTCAGATAAACGAGACGAATCAATAGCATCTAAAATCCTACCAATTTGTGCGTCAAGGCACGAGACAAGCGCGTAATAAGATGCCAACGCACAACGCACTGTTTCTTCTGGTGGTGGAATATCGTTCCGCCATGACCACCGATGATGTTGGATGATCGGATGTTGAGATTCAAGCGGTTCGTTCCAAGTGTCAGGCAACTCAAGGGAATTTGGATCATACAAGGAGAAGAACTCTGGTGGTGCAATCAGTGGGAAGTGTGGATGCATATATCCACAATAGAGCAGGAAAGGTTTGTCGACTGCCGAAGCAGCTTTATCTTGCAGATATTTTACTGCCAAGTCAGTGACGTGTTGGTCATATTGTGTGTGTTCGTGATCTCCCGGACCGCATTCCGTGACGTGAGAGTTGGATCCTCTACGTGCGTCGGCAGTGCGTCTCGGTGGACGACCATTTCTGCTAATCCACCGTGGAAGATCGTCCAACAAACGATGAGAAAAACCTTGAAGCCGATCAGTACCGTTGAAATGCGTTCTTCCACACAATACCGTCTCATAACCCGCTTCTGTCAAATAATCTCCCCACGTTTTGTGTTCCCGATTCGGAATAACACCTAAATCCCACGCATCAATCTGATGTGGATAACGTCCTGTCAACATTGACAAACGCGAAGGTGTGCAGATTGGATAGTTACAATAGGCATTGTCAAACGTATAACATTGCTCAGCAAGACAGTCGAGATGAGGTGTGCGGACAACGGGATGTCCACTATTTCCCATCACAGTTCCTGTATGTTCATCTGAGAATAGGAAGACGATATTCACCCAATAGTCCTATCATTTGTTTTCAATTAGAAATGGTATTACAGAACACTAATATGAATAGGTTTTCTTCAATCTGTTCCATGTGTGTACAAAGGAAATGTTTCTCAATGATGTACTTAGCAAAAGCAACTGTCCAAAAATAGGAGGGATAGAAAAATGTACCTTTATCAGGAATTGTGCTGTGCCCTCCTACAGAACCACTTGGTGCATCATAACGATCCAGAAAAGCTGCCTCACCCGCTCTCTTGATGAGTTCATCATGCATAAATACGACAAAAAGACCTTCATTTGATAAAATCTGCTTTAGTTGAACTGCCAAGTTTTCCAGTGTCTGATATGATACCTCAACTATATTTGAGGGGAATAGGGCAAGATCGAAAGAATCCTCTTTATAGGGTAAACAGTTTATATCCCCGAGATTAAATTGACATTGACTCTTTCTTTTATGAGCTACCTTTCTGGCGTGTTGGATTGGTATTTCTGCACAGTCAATACCGGTTGCTATTGCGCCCATATCTTCCATAACAAAGGTGCAGCGTCCTGCATTACAGCCTAAGTCTAATGCCCGTATGCCGGGTTCTATCAACTTAGATAAGTGTTTTGCATATCTATCAACAACAAATTGCGATTTTGGATTATCAGGATCAGTTGTTGGATGAACACCTGATGCGTTGTACAATTTCTGAATCTCATTAACCTTGTTCATATCTTACTTTTTCTTAACGCTGAATTGCACTGGTTTGGCTTTCTATCTGTTCTCTGTCCTTACAATTCGTATAATCCTACTAAGAACCCACAATTAAAACCTTATACTGTCTGATAATGTCATGACTTTCGTCTAATCATCGTCATCATCATCATCGTCAGATCATCACCATTACATTTATTT
>JAAXGN010000142.1 GCA_012267415.1 Candidatus Poribacteria bacterium
GGAATACACGCCTGTGGAGTCCAAATAAGACCTCAATCGGAGGCACGAGAGACGGAAACAGGAATTAAACAACAAACTAACAGATGTGGCAGAAATGTCTAAATATAAGCATATTTTACCACATTTGTGAGATTTGTATAAGTTTTAAACAACGGTAAAGATATACATCCGCGTACATTAAATTCCATTCTTAGACAGGCAGGTTTAAAATAAGGAAACTTCAACTCATGCGTTATCTTGTAATTTTTGAACAAGGTGATATGAATTATAGTGCGTATGTCCCCGATCTTCCGGTTTGTGTAGCAGTAGGGGATACGCTTGAAGAAACACGAGAAGAAATCGCGGAGGCAATGAAATTTCATATTGAGTGTCTACAAGAAGATGGAGAGATTATTCCAAAACCCACTTCACAATTGCCCGCTCATACATCTTCAGATGTTACAGCAGAATTTGTTGAGATTGAAATAGAACACACAGAACCAACAAAGCGTCCCAATTTACCTTTTTTTACAAATATTCTGTCTCGCTTTAAACGCAAAAGTGTATAATATAGCAATGCTACAATGAAATGTCTGCGTTTTTATATGCCCTACCAAGTCGCGCTTTAGCACCTTCGGGTAGACCCATCAAATTGACGCGCGACAAGAAATGCTAACCAGTCTTCCGGCATAAAGAATCATAAAGCGTCTGTGCTACTTCAAAATCATCTGGTGTGTTAATGTTGAGAAACGAATGTCCATCAGGGTCAATTTTCTTCCAGGTTTCTGGTATGATTAGATTGATATCGGCGTGCCATTTTAGTGCATGTACGCGGTATTCAGCATCGTTGAGCATCTTTTCAATGATCGGTAAGCAACGTTTTGAATAGACAGCACAAAGGGTTTGCAGGGTCATCTGTCCTTTTTCACTGCACGTGTAGGGTATTACCGCGTCATATTTTCCTAACATAGAGATAAGATAAAGTAGTAGGTCTGTGTTTATAAAAGGATTATCGCAGCCCACACATATCACTGCATCGTTTGTTGAATAGGTCAAGGCAGAATGAATTCCGCCTAATGTCCCTGAATTTGGGATTATATCTGCTTTTGTCTCTATTCCAAGGTGATTGTATTCATCGGGGGTGTTTGTGATAATGAGGAGTTCATCAGTGATGGGTTGGATTCTGTGAATACCATGCTCAATAAGCGTGCGGTCACCGAGTCGGAGGAATGCTTTGTTTACTCCCATTCTCCGACTCTTACCACCGGCTAAAATAGCACCTGTAACCATCTGTTTGATTCTCAATGTTTCATACAAGTGAAGGACCGTAACGACTATTCATCACAGAAGTCAATTCTTCAACAAGTTGCGGATTGTCATCAGCGATATTATCTAATTCATCTGGATCGTTTTGCAGATCATACAATTCAATGAATCCGTCTCTGCTTTCAATGAGTTTATGTGTTTCAGTGCGAATACAGGTGAAGTTTTGTAGTCTACTCACTGCATTATCACGGTGGGATTCAGTGTCCCCGTTTAGAATTGGTACTACTGACTGTCCATCAATGTTTTCCAAGACTGGAACACCGACCAGATCACAGATTGTGGGATTTATGTCTATGAGTTCAACCAGACTGTTTGAAGTGCGTTGACCGTTGATCCCTGGACCAGCGATGATGAGTGGTACTCTTAGGGATGCTTCATAAGGCACGCTTTTGGTATATAATCCGTGGTCTCCGAGCATCTCCCCGTGGTCACTTGAGTAGATGATATAAGTATTTTGGAGCATCCCGCGTTGCTCAAGTGCGTTTAACATGTTGCCGATTTGGTCATCAATTAGTTGCGTCGCTGCACAATACTGCTGTCGTGTGATCTTTACTTGTTCTGGTGTAATATCAACGGTCCGATTCTTGACCCACTCGGGTTTTCCATGCATGTCGTCAGCGATGGGTGCAGGCATATCAGCTTGCCTATACATATCTCCGTATTCTGTTGGCGGATCAAATGGATCGTGTGGACCAACGAAACTGACGAATAAATGCCATGGGAAATCATCTGGGATATTTTCAATAAACTCGGTTGAACGTCTACCGATATAAGTATCCTCAAAGTCTTCAGTTTCAAGCACGGAGTCGTAAGAACCGTTCTTTATCCAACCCCCAGATGAACTTCTATTCCTATAATCTTGATGGAATTTTACTAACAATCCTTTTTCTTCAAGGTAATTTGTGTAGGGACCGATTGGCGTAGCGGATTTACCTGCGTGCATTTTGCCTTCACACTCTTCGGGATGTGTGAAACCCCATCCGTAAGCGCGCGGACGATCACCGTAGCGTCCGTTATAGCCATCAGGTTTTGCAAGGTCAAGTTTACCAACACATCCAACGCGATAGCCGTGATCTCGCAGTTGTTGATAGTATGTAGGTATTGCGGTAGGATAGAAACTCCCGTTACCTAATGAACCTAAACGGGAGGGTTGTATACCGGCCGCTAAACCTATCCGTGACGGTGCACAGACAGGTGCGTTCACAGTACAGTTTGGAAAATTAACTCCTATTTCTGTCAGTCTGCGTAAGTTTGGTGTTTTGAGTGCTTCTGGTGCTTTATCTGCGTAAGATTCAGGTGTTTCTACATAGTCATACCGATGTTGGTCAGACATTATAAAAAGGACGTTTGGTTTATCGGTTTTTCTGTTCATATTGGATGACTCCGGGTTATAGTGAAACCTAAAGGTATCATGACACTTCTTGGCAAAACGGGCAATTCATTGCCCTACTACAAACGGCACAACGGGCAGTGAATTGCCATTAAATGGGTATTTTTTTGCGAATGAGTGTAAATTTATTTCTAAGACTATTCAGATTTAGAGACGAGTTTAAGGACAACGATTGTTAAATCATCATACTGTTCTGCTTCCTTAACGAATTCTTTCACGTCATCAACGATGTGCTGTATGACCTCTTCAGAGCTGCTACTGACAGGTATATTTGCCGTTACTTCATTTAGTCGTTCAGAACCGTACATTTCTTGTTGTTCATTAAGTGCTTCAATGAGACCGTCGGTATGGAATATCAGAAAATCTCCATATTGTAGGTCAAAAGTAATGGATTCGTATTGTACGTTTTTCATACTACCGAGTGGCAGGTCGCTATTCTCTAATTCTATAATGACATCTCCTCTTTTGATGAGTGGATAGGGTTGTCCTCCGTTTGCATAATCGACTCTCTTTTCATCTTCATACAGCACAGCTAAGTTAAGAGCGATGAAGCTGGGACCATACATTCTTGGTGCTAAACCTGCGTTAAGGTCTGTCAGTATGATATCTGCATCAGACTTAAATCGTGCGACTTCATGTAGCATGCCATTGGTCAACACTGCATTCATAGCCCCTCGTATCCCTTTTCCAGCTGCGTCTGCGACTGCTATGGCGGTTTGCCCGTTTTGCACGGTCAGATAATCAAAAAAATCTCCTCCGACCTGTGTTGCGGGTAAAGACATGCCAGCGATATCAAAGCTTGCGGTGCGCGGTGGTTCAGTAGGGAGAAGTCCCATTTGTATATTCTGAGCTTCATTTAGTTCTGCTCGGATTCGTTCCATTTCAGCTTCTTCTTTTTCTCGCATTTCTATTCTGAGTTGTGCGGTTTGTCTGCGATTAATTATCAATCGATATAATAGCGATCCTGCAGCGGCGAATAGAATTAGGGTTGGCAGATAATTACGCCATCGACTCCAGAGGGGTTGATCGATCGTAAAATTCAGGACAGCGGGTTGTTGCGTATAGGGCCATCCTTGTCTAAATGCTTTTATCAGGAACATATATTTCCCCGATTTTAGTCCTTCATACCGGATCTGAGCAGGTGATTTTGTTTCTCCTTCTGTCTGCGGTTGATAGGTTTGCACGACAGTGTCCCCAAAAGTCGTTTCATTGTTCTGTTTGAGGTCTGAAGAGACTGTCGTCCATGCATTATTGTTTATGCCTATCAATCTGAATTTGTATTCGACGTCATCTCTCAATGGACTAATGCCTTGGAACTTTATGGTGAGACTCTTCTGTCGTGCAGGTAAGAGTTCGTCTATTTGGCTAAAAGTTCGTTTTCCAGTTTCTGTTGCAAATTGTTCTTCATAAGTTTTACCGGCATCAACAGAAAGGATACGACAGAAGGGGAGTGCACCGAGACTCGCACGATATTGTGTTGCTCCCCCTTCAGTACCAAACCAGATATCCTTGTTATCTGTCACATGTATATCGGAGACGTTGTTATGGATGAGTCCGTCTTTTGTTGTTATGGATTGGAAGGATTCGCCATCGTATCTGACTACGCCACCCCCCCATGTAGCGAACCATATATTTCCCCAATTGTCTTCATGCACATCTCTCAAGTCGTCAACAAGGAATTCATCCTCTACCGTGTATGTAGTGGTATTTTCCCCATCATACATAACTGCACCTTGTGAAGTTGCTAACCACAAGTTACCATTTTCTGCTAACAGCACACCTTTGACCTGTTCAAGTTCAATAGAAACAGCATTTATTAATTCTATGCCGAGAAAAGTCTTGATTCCATCCTGAAATATAAACGTTATCGTCTCCATCTGATTATTTTCTTGATCAGTTTCATCGGTCTGTTGGTTATCTTGTCTTGACGTAGTCGTATGTACTGCGTAGAGGGGGATTCCGCTTGCTGCACCGGGAAGTTCTGTTATTGTACTTGCGTTGTCAATGTTCTCCCAGTACATCAACTGTCCACTGATGATGTTGTAAAACCATTTGACGAATTTATTTTCATTGATAGTGAGTATAGGTATTACGGAACTAATTTGCATGAGTTCCGTATGTAATTGCCTATTTGTATTTCCAAGATTTGTAAAACGTCGGACTTCACCCGTATCGTAATAGCACCATAGTCGGTTTTGTGAATCAAGATGGAGGGATGTTATTGCGGATGTAGGTGGATTTAGGATAGCAATACTTGTAAAATTGAGGTTTCTTTTACTACCGTCAGGTGCAATTACGGTTAATCCTGCCTCTGTAGGTTTACACAGGAAACCCCCTATCGCGATCCATGGATTACGATTTGAGGTTACTTTTAGCTTTAATTCACTGTTAACGATCGGTTCTCCACCTGGACCGTAGTTTGGTCGAATTTGTATAAACATACCCTCAAAGAGTCCATTCTTATGTCTGAAAAAAGTGTAAAGTGTGTTTCCAGATTGGTCGTAAGAAGGTTTATCTAAGAACCAGATGTCGTTGTTAACTTCAAATGTTTGGACAATCTCAGTTCGCTTTCTTGGGTATTTACTTAAATCACTGCTCCCATTTTCCTGAACCATGTATAACAGTGGAAACTGATTGAATTTTTCCTGTTCGGGTATATACTGTGCAACGCCGCCTGGTATGTTAAGCCAGAGATTTCCTGAGCGATCCGTATACATCTTTCTGACACTATTGCTTCCTAAGATTGTGCGTGAAGTATGATTTACGATAGCGGGTTGCGGTTCAAAAACAGTCACCCCGTTGTCATGTCCAAACCATATTTTTCCATCAATTGCTTCAAAAATTGTTTGGATTTTGTCGCTTCCGAGTCCATCATCAACGCCGTAGATTTTGTGTGGTATGCCTGCTTCATCATTGAAAGGCGTATCTAATTCGAAGAAATCTGCGTTATTTTCAAAATATCTGTTTTCATATAGGTGTGCACCCGTTTCGCTTGCAAACCATAGATTATTCCATGCATCCTCAACTTCAAAAACAGCTTTTAGGTATCGGCTTTGGTTTGTATCAGCATTTAGATGTCTCAGAGAATTGAGTTTGTTTCCGTCCCACCAACTCAATTGTGAATTATCACTAAACCATATCCTGCCATGTGTATCATTTTTAACAGATAAATCACCTTTTTCCAAGAAGTTAAGCTGTTCAGATGTTCCGGTCTGTGTTCTTGTTCTATCAGGTGTATTAAAGATAGCCTCGAAATCACTCCCATTGTAACGAATGAGTAATGACTGTCCCCCAAACCAGATGTGGTCATCAGCATCCTGTGCGATTGCATGGATTGATCGGTCTGTTGGTATATTAGGTAGGTTTTCTATACGTTTTAATGGTGCTGTTTGCCAAACATCCAAGTTGCCTTTCAATTGTATAATTAGGACACCTTGTGCGTCATTTCCAGCGATCCAGATTGTTCCATTTCTACTCTGAAATATGACATTTATCTTTGCTACTGACGTATCACCGATAGTGATCTGATATTTCTGCAAGAGTTCTTGACTACTTGATGATGTATACCGTGTGATAGAATTGTTGCTTCCGATCCAGATATCCCCTTCGTTGTCGACGGTCATACAATTCCCATTATCAAAGAATTCAAATGTTTCTCCATCATATTTACTTATGACTCCAATTCCTTCTGATGGGTGTTTGCTTAGAATCAGGATATGTCCCCATTTGTCCTCCGTGATTGCGATTGTTCTACCGCGTAGTACCTCATCATCTTGCACGAAAGTTTCAAAATTACTGCCATCATAGCGAGAGACTCCACCTCTGTCAGATCCAAACCATAATACGCCTCTACTATCTTGATAGATAACGGGTACTATCGGTCCAACAAGGCCGTCAGCAACAGTATATGTTCTCATCTGTTCAAGTGCTGCTGAAGGAATTGCGATACTGACGCTTAAGCATATAGTGATGATGTAAACGATTTTCTTCATAGGATTCACATTGGTTTATGTAACGTGAGTTTGATAAATGTAGCGCAAACTTTCAGTTTGCGATGATGTGCCACAAACTGAAAGTTTGTGCTACAATTCACGCCTCTCGGATACGACAATGTCGTGAGTGGACACAACCGAAATGATTTATCAAACTGGCGTTATGTAGAGAAATTTTGTATACGTTCAATTGCCTTCTCAATTACATTGTTGGGATAGGTTAGGGATATTCTGAAGTATCCTTCGCTCCACTGTCCGTACCCAAGTCCGGGTGTAATGACAACCCCTACTTCATCAAGCAGAGCCGTTGCAAAGTCCCGACTTGATCCATTGAATTTCTCCGGTACGGGTGCCCAGACATACATGGTTGCTTTCGGTTTCTCAATATTCCATCCACTTTTTCTTAATGCATCTACGACCATATCTCTTCGTTCTTGATAAATGCTGTTTAATTTGGGGGTAATTTCATGTGCAAGTGAAAGTGCTTTTGCCCCGGAAAATTGTAATGCACGCAGTGAACCGTTGTCAATATTATCCTTTACTTTTTTGACAGCATTGACAACATTTTCATTTCCAACAACAAAACCTAATCTCCAACCCGTCATGTTAAATGCTTTGCTTAGCGAGAAGAATTCTACCGCCACTTCAGCTGCACCATCTACCTGTAAGATACTGGGTGAAATATAACCATCATAAGTATTTTCACTATATGCGTTGTCGTGTGCGATAAGTATGTTATTTTCATGTCCGAACGCAATTGCGCGTTTAAAAAAGTCAAGGTCAGCGACTGCGGTAGTCGGATTGTTAGGGTAGTTTATCCACAGAACTTTTGCAAGTCTTTTTACATCATCTGGAATGGCATCAAAGTCTACAAAGAAATTGTTCTCCCTGAGTAGCGGCGCATAATATGTCGTTGCACTTGCAAAAACATGACCGATATTATAGGTAGGATAACCTGGACTTGCTGCAATCCCAACATCGCCCGGATTGAGTATCCCTAACGCCAATTTTACGATAGCATCTTTGCTACCGAACGTCGTAACGATCTGTTCATCAGACAATGGAACACCGAACCGTTTCTTGTAGAATTCTTTAACTGCTTGGGGAAAATCTGCAACGGGGTTATCACAACCGTAGCGATGTCTATCGGGATCTTCAGTGTCTTGTATTGCATTGCACAACGTGTTGACGATTGCGTCAGGTGTTGGATAATCGGGGTCACCTATACCGAGGCTAATCACATCAACACCTTTTTCTTTTGCTGCTGCCATTTTCTGTCGCAGATCTACGAATAGGTAGGGAGGAAGTTTCTGTAAACGTTCTGCTAAAGTTATCAAAATAGTGTATTCTCCTTTGTTTTATAATGAAATCTATAATTACTTGCACACAATTGTAGCGCAAACTTTTAGTTTGCGTACACTAATGCACAAACTAAAAGTTTGTGCTACAGCACAGTATAGCGGTTTATGCCTAACGGACCAAAAGTGTGCATATATTTTTGGATTTTACTATAATTGCGGTCAGAAAGATATTCTGTTCTTCATTCAGTTTGTATTGCCTTATTGCAATTCAACGACTTCATACTTTAATATGGTTCCAGATTGTCCTGATATCAGACCTGTATTTGCATTGGTCATCTGTATTGATGTCAAATCTACTGTTGTATCGGTTCGTTGGGGTCTCCAGTTTTGTCCGCCATCACTGGTATGAAGGACAAGACCGTTCTTTCCTACAACCCAACCTTTATCCTTATTAATAAAGAAAACATCGTATAAAAACAGTTGGGTATGACTTTTCTGTTGGGACCAGGTCTTTCCACCATCTACAGTATTGAAGATATAACCATCTCCACCGACGACCCACCCGATTCTGGGAGAAACAAAATGAACTGCATTTAGCCAAATATTAATGCCTTTGTCCTTTTTGGATAACTGTTGGCTCAATGAAGATTCATACCAGTTTTCTCCACCATCAAGGGTGAACAGGAGTGTCCCGAACAGACCAACCACCCATCCTTGACTTTTAGACGTAAAATGTATATCAAAGAGGTTAACAGAAACACCACTTTTTTGAGGTGTCCACGTCATTCCGCCATCATTCGTATGGACTATTTCTCCTGCGCTTCCAGCTGCCCACCCGTAGTCTTTATCTACAAAGAATATAGCGAGTAGGTCTTGTTGTGTGTTGGATTCTTGGGGTAGCCAGATTTCACCGCCGTGGATGGTGTGTAAAATGACTCCAGCTTCAGCGGCTGCCCACCCTTCTTCGTGGGACACAAAATGTGTGGCACTAAAACACTCCGCCGTGCGACTATCCTGTGCTTTCCAGTTTGCTCCGCCATCATCGGAATGCATGATCGCGCCTCTATCCCCGACAACATAAGCGTGATTCTGTGTTGTTAGACAGACATCGTAGAGAAGATGTGTAGGATTTGATTGTGCGTTCCACTTCACTCCCCCGTTTCGTGTATGGAGGATAGTCCCGTTTTCGCCGACTGCCCAACCGAGTGTTTTTGATATGAAGTCTACTCCTAATAACAACCCATCGGCACTGTTATGAAAACGTGGACCGCCACGTTGATGTTTCCATACGATTTTCTCCTTCCTGTCTGTGTCATACGTTGTATGTAAGATGACACCTAAATCACCGACTATCCAACCATTCTGTCTATCTGGGAAGTCAAGATCGTATAGTGTAAATGTGTGTAATGGTTCATTACCGAGATATTCGGGTTGTCCGTATTCCTGCTTGTGACGTTCATTGCTTCCCTCAGTGAGTGACTTCCAGTCCTCACCTCCGTTTGTTGTATAATAGATACTACGTTGGTCTCCGACGACCCACCCCGTTTTTTCGTCAATAAACTTAATGCCGAAAAGTGCAGACGTTGTAGAGAATTGTACCTGCCAAGAGGTTCCACCATCTGTTGTATTGTAGATATAGCCTGTTTTTTCACTATCATTAGGATTGCTGTATGTAACAACCCAACCAATCTGTTTGTTGATAAAATAGATATCTTTGAGTGATTGTCTATTGAAGACTTTTCCATCCTCTAATGTGAATGTCTTACCACCATCAATAGACTTTAGGACTGTTCCCCAATCTCCTACTATCCAACCGATGTTATCTATAAAATGTAAGCTGTGTAGATTGTTTTTTGTAGATGTATCTAATTTCTTCCACGTTTTACCGCCGTCATCTGTGCGAATTAAGGTGCCTTCTTCACCAACACTCCATCCAGAATAGTTATCTTGAAAATATACTTTATTCAGCGGTTTTCCATATATTCCACTGTTCTGCTTTTTCCAATTCTTACCCCCATCAGTGGTATGCAGAATGATACTTTCTGATCCTTGCGCATAAGTCTGCTTATCATCGTCAACGCTGTCTGAAGCTGCCATCCCGATAGAATTTCCCACTGTCCATCCGTGTGTTTCCGAGATAAAATGAACATCGTTGAGATGTGCGCTCCAGTCTCCTTTTATTACAGTTTTCCATTCACCTCTTGTTTTTTTCGCGGTATCTGAACAGCCGAGGGTGAGAAGTAGTGGAATTAATAGAAGTGAGAATATTGATTGAATCATTTTTAGATGGTCTCAAATGACGGCACACAGAGTGTGCCTGCTACTATTAAGAATATGGATTGACGACATAACAGATTGTGTCTATTGTGCGTTCTCAAAAAGCACTTCGCTAACATCATGTAATCCTCTGGATGCGTTGACTACCCATTTTGCTGCTCGGATAGCACCTTTTGCGAATGCCTCTGGACTATGTGCGCGATGAACGATACTGAGTTGTTCTCCTTGTGTTGCGAACATCACAGTGTGGTCACCGGCTATGTCTCCGCCACGAATGGCATGAATTCCGATCTGTTTTTCGGGTCGGGGTCCTATGATACCGTGCCGTCCGTAGACACCCACTTCATCCAAATCCCGCTCAAGTGCAGTGGCAACAGTTTCGGCTAATCTGAGTGCTGTTCCGCTGGGTGAATCTGCTTTATGGTTATGGTGTGCTTCTATTATCTCAATATCGTAATCATCACCGAGTGATTTAGCGATTAATTCAAGTGCGCGTATCATGACGTTTACACCAAGGCTCATATTTGGTGCCATCACACAACGGATTTTTGACGCTAAGCCTTTTACTTCATCTAATTCCGCATTACTAAATCCTGTCGTGGCAATAACCATTGCTTTATCTGCTTCTACTACCTGTCTGAGATGTTGTAATGTTGCTTCAGGTTTTGAAAATTCTATGACGACATCTGATTCGGATATGGTGTCTGACAGTTTTGCTGAAATTGGAACTCCAATTTCACCTATCCCTGCTACAACACCTGCATCGTTGCCTATCTCAGGATGTTGTGGGAATTCAATTGCGCCAACAAGTGTCACACCGTCCTGTTCTGTAACACCTTGGATGATAAGACGTCCCATTCTACCACATGCGCCGTTTATTGTGACATTTACCATTGTTTTTCCTTGTTTTATTTTGATGAATGTTAATTATAGCAAACTCATGAGTTTTTGATGTGTCGTATTTCCGTTTATCTCTTATCGTTTTATCGGTTCGCAAGTTGTGCGCGGAGTCGTTCTATCTCTGCTTCTGCTTCCTGTCTGCGTTGTGTTTCTATTTCTCTCAGAAGTGCTTCTTCAGCTGCGCGTGTTTCTGCTTCCTGTCTACGTTGTGTTTCTATTTCTCTCAGAAGTGCTTCTTCTTCTAATCGTTCCAATGCATCCTCTTTAAGACGTTTTTCTTCCATAGATGTTGCAATCGGCGTGCCATCAGGTAGGAATGCGCGTAGAAGTCTAACATCGTTGGACTGTTCCTCCCATCGAAACAGGAGATTTAACTTTTCGCTGAACAGACCGCCTTCTGCATCTGGCTCCATCTCAACAATCTCACCAGATGGACTCCGTTTCCATCCGTGAAACTCCGCTGGACTCTCCATGTCCGGTTGATGAATAAAGTATTCTTGAATGCCTATATCCTTTAAATACAGTTCAACTTTTTCATGCCGATCCTGATCCGCAGTTGAATCGGAAAGAAACTCAAATGCTGCTACAGGCACTGTGCCTTCTGCCCACGTATAAAAACTACGACGTTCAGTCTCATTACTAACACCCAAGACAACGAAAATATCGGGGGCAACGCACTTTGAGATGTCGCCTTCACTGTAATAGATAAAACTATCATTTCCGATATATATCTGTTCATCAGCGAAATACTTCAAGAGTTGGTCATATATGGTATAAACTTGCCTACCATGGATTCCTGTTGTTGGCATTGGGTCATCATCCTCATACGGATAACCTTCAATATAAACAGTCGTTTTACCTGTTGCCATTGGAAAAACGGGCATATATTTTCGCTGTTTGATGTCAAAGTCTGATATGGTTTTCATCGTCTTCTCCGTATGTTGGTATCTATTACAGTGAACTTTAGAATTAATGAAACACTTCACAACGGACTCAGCAGGCACAATCTAAATGAAGATTAAACAAATAATCAGGTAATTTTGATTACCCCAGGCCGGTAGGTGCGATATCCTTATCGCACCGGATCCTACGCGGAAACCTTCAATGAAGCGGGTCGGGGAAAACCCGGTGCGATAAGGATATCGCACCTACCGAGTTTGCGATATTGAGAATTACCGAATTAATAAATTAATCTTCATACAGATTGTGCTACATAAGAAGTTTTTTAATGGATATTATATCACGTTTCTGCGAAATTTACGACTTTTTTCTTGGGGAGTGGTAATACATTTGTGCACATCAAGAAAAATCAACGAGAAGGGTCATTAACTCACTCTACGCGAAAAAAGGCAGGTATAAGCAATATAC
>JAAXGN010000109.1 GCA_012267415.1 Candidatus Poribacteria bacterium
AATCCCGTATCTACTCATTGCGTAGATGTATGCCAAAGTTTCTCTAATGCCACTACAAAAGGATCCTCTCTCTCAATAGCGGGGAGTGGTTTCTCTGTTTGAGAAGGTAGCAAACCCGCAACGCCAAAAAGAATCGCTTGAATCTCTTCCACTGACTTATGATCAAAATCAGCAAATGGCACACGTTGGGATAATTCACGAAGCGGTTTGCTATTTTGGGTATACCCCAACGCTTCCATTATACCTTCATATAGAATCTGTTCAAAATCCAGTCGTGTTCTTAAGAGTCTTATAGCATCCGCTTTCTCCAAAAAACGCTCAGTACCCAATGATTCAAACACATGCTTGAGTTTCTCTAAATCTAATCTTTGACCAGTTACTCGACAGTAATCTTCTGCTTGCGATTCTTCTTGGTGTGTCTCGTCATACAGGTCACCTATAGGTGCATCAATCCATTTGAGGAGTTCTAACGTAGAAATCCGTTTACCATTCTGTAAACGTGTTCGTAGGTTGAAGTCATCATTGTAAAAGACGGTATGGAGTACAACGCGATTATATCGTGAATTTAGATGGTGTTTATGTGTATACCATTCTGAAGCCTTCACGTGTATCTCCACATCTCCTACAAGAAGTTTCCCGTTTAATTCAATCTCAGCGTGCATAAAATCTGGACCTTCTTCACGGTTCCAGACACCTGGTTTAAGCACACGAATTTCTTTCCCGTCTATTGATAATAGGTCTGCGTTGATGAAACGTTGTGTATTCCATATTTTCTGTACGAAATCTTCATCAATCTTTCCAAAGTCGGGTTCATATACTTGGTCAACTTCTCTAAATGCTCTTATAGGATATATCCTGCTTGGGTCTTTAGAGATATTGTTTTTCTGTTTTTTTTGCATATCAAAGTTGTGTGTAATGCAGTGCTTACTCTTTGCGCTACAACAGGCACAATCTAACAGAATGTGCTACAAACGTTGTAGGAATGCAGTGCTTAGCCGCTCATGCATTCTTTGCCTGTTGGATTTCATTCATTAGATTTTGTGCAGCAGTCTTCGGATCTGATGTGGCACACACAGCAGAAATGACTGCGATGCCGTGTGCTCCCGCACGGATGACCGATGCTGCTGTCTGTAATGTAATTCCACCGATTGCGATAACCGGACATTTCGCTATTTCACTGATGCGACTGAGTCGTTCTAATCCTTTGGGTTCTTCTGCATCTATTTTAGATGAAGTCTGGAAGATTGGACCGAAACCAATGTAATCTGCTCCTTCAGCAATCGCTTTTAGTATCTTTTCCTCAGTTCGTGCAGATGCTCCAATAATGCTCTCTGGAGATAAGATTTTTCTCCCGATTGCTACCGGCATGTCATCTTGTCCAAAATGTGCTCCTTTTGCTTTCACAGCAAGTGCAATATCAGCTCGGTCATTTACAATTAACGGAATATTGTGCTGGGTGCATATTGTCTGCATCTGTTGTGCGCTCTCTACCAATTCCCGTGTAGTGCCCTCTTTTTGGCGGAATTGTATCGTATCTGCTCCACCTTTAATTGCAAGTTCAGCAAGTTGGAGATGTGTAAATTGTGTCTGGCATGCTGTGTCTGTAATGACGTGTAGTTCGCCAATGTTTTTCATGTTGGAATTCTATTGAAAATGTGGTAATGTTAATCTGAACATGTTTGATTACACAACGTCATAATGAAAAAACGATACTGTTCATTAGTATAACATAAAAAGGAGATAGTTTGTGAATAATTTATTGTTTGAATCTGGCGACAAAGTGCTTTTTATTGGTGATAGCATCACAGATTGTGGAAGGAGAGGAGATCATGCTCCGTATGGACATGGGTATGTCCGTAAAATAACCGAACTGATAACCGCAAAGTATCCTGAACGTGATATCACTTATGTCAACAAAGGGATTGGGGGTGATATTGTTGAAGGTTTGGAAAATCGGTGGGACACAGATGTCATTGAAGAAAATCCTGACTGGCTCTCGGTCAAGATCGGAATTAACAATGCAAGTCGTCAATTGAACCAGGGTGTCTCAAACGAGGATTATTTACCTGAGTGGCAAGACTGTTATAGGAGAATCCTGACACGTGTGAAGAATGAGTTGGACGCTCCGCTCTTTTTATTTGAGATCTTCTATATTCCAGAAGATGTTGAGAATCCTCGTCCGTTGGCAGTAGATGCCTATAACGCATGCATTCATAAACTTGCTGATGAGTTTGATGCCCATCTAATTCAGATAAACGATGCGTTTGATAATGCCGTTGCAGCACGTCCAGGCGCATTGTGGACAACACGCGACGGTGTTCATCCTAACGCAGAGGGACATACTTTGATGGCATTGGAATTTCTAAAACACGCGGACTGGTAGCGCAATAGAGATACTCAGAACTTTGACCCAACCCCATCACTTATGACACTGGCTATTCTGTTTCAAGATGCTTTCTGACGTTTTCTTGTCCAAAAGACCACACTTCTTCACCAAATTCCATGAGGTGTGATGTAAGAAGTGAGTTCTCTACTTCGTCTTTTAAGAAATCGATATTCTGTGGGTTGATAAAGTGAAGTAGGAGTGAAATAATCAGAACACTTGTACCAATACCGATACCTAAACCGAGCAGACTATTCAACCATCCCAATATACCTTCTTCAAAGACTTTATGAATCCGATCAAATATTGTGTCCGTTAGAATCGTTACAATGATTATGAGGATTAGTATGCTTATCCATTTAGATATGCTCTCGTTTGGAATGACTTTACCTAAAAATAAGGCGAGGTATTGCCATGTCTGGCTAGCGATAACAAGACCCATACCGAGTGCAAACACACCCCAGATGCTGCGTGTGAATCCTACTCTGTAACAACTGAATCCCGCTAATCCAACGATAATGAGGATACCAAAATCTATTATTGTCATGGTAGTTATATTAAACTTAGAATTAAACATACACTTTCCTATCATCAGGTACCCGTTAGTAGTAGGGCAATTCATTGCCCGTCGCGCAGGGAAGTGTAATGATACTTTTAGGTTTCACTATTATCAGTCATATTAGTGAAACGTTTACTGGGAATGTCTCTTGTAAGGCTGCCGTAATCGGTGTACCGTTTCCTAAAAGTGAGAGTAGTTTTTGAATAGAAGAGAAACCACCCTTATTAATCATATCAGCAACGATTGCCGCAGATTGCAGATACCATATCTTGCGTTGTGAGTTTGTGAGTTCAGTGATCGGCTTATCAAGTTCTAACAATGTAGGCAATGAATTATCTTTTTCCGCTTGATCTAAACTACTTTTCTCAAACATAAATAGAGGACGGGCAATCGTTTGTGCAAGCCCCTCATTTAACCAGTCTGGACAATTCCCTTGTGTTAGGATATCAATCAATAGGTGTGTCCATTCATGTCGAAAAAGCGTATATAAGACTCCGAGTTCCGGTTCTCCATCGGTACAATAGTGCAGATGAATATGACCATCGTAAGCACCACCAGCCCATTGTGGTAGATAGCCTTCCGAACTTACACTGTGGGTGTTTACTATTGATATAGAAACCTGTTGAGATGGAAAACAGTCAAGATACGTACCGACATCAGCATAAGTTTTGTCAATGAGTTGGCAGATGTTCCAGAGGGTATGTGTAAACACTGCGGGTTCAAGATATAGCTTGAAAATCCCGTATTCCACTTCAGTTCGTGATGTGTGCTGATTGTCAACGTGAATTGTATTAGCAAATTCTGAAGGTGGGCTGCTGTTTAGGTTTATCTCGCTGACGACAGACTCGTAGAATCTCTTTTCCTCAGATATACGTGCTTTGCGTCTAAGGGCAGTGGTAGAATTTGGACTTAATTGAAGTGCTATATTAAGGTATTTTAGAGCTTGTTCCCAATTCCCAATCATTTCATAAGCTTTCGCAATGTCAGCATAAACATAATGACGATCCTTGTCATATTTCAAACCCATCAAATAGTGTTGAATTGACTCAACATATCTGGCATTTTGAAAACAGGTCGTAGCTTGTTGAAAATAGGAAATGGCCCGTGAGGAAGGATTTTTCACAGCCTAATAAGTTTGTTTGTTATACCATTTAAAAAAATTATAAACCTTTTTGCTACGTCATCCACACAATTTAATTCTCCAAGAGCCATTCAATATATGTATGACCAAATGACACATCTCTCGTAAAACGGGAGAGAGTTTTTTGAATGGCTCTGTGTATTGCACACTCGTAACCTATTGTTTATTCAAATCAACTATTTGAAAAGTGATTTCCCCACATTTGATTTCTGAACCTTCTTCAACAGGGGCAGAATCTCTAACGCGTACCCCTTCAATGTATGTCGGCGTTGACCCACCCAAATCTGTGATGGAAACTTCTCCATCCATCTCGTCAATAGAGAGGTTCAGATGTGCAAGTGTATTTATTTCTCCATCCTGTTCTGTTTCTGCATTCTGCAGTAGATTCAGCACTTCATCAGCGGGTTGCGGCTGTCCAACAGGGAAGACATCCGTATCTACATTCCCCATTGCCTGTGGACTGTAAGCGACCTGAGGATCAAGGGGTACAGGTATGTCGTTTGTATTTTCAACTGCATCACCTCTGATTGCCTTCATCAGTTTTTCACCGACGCGTTCTTTTGCGCCAGGACGTGGTGAAACGCTTGCAGTTTGTTGGAAACGATAGTGTGCAAAGTCAACCAAGTCTTTCAGTTTATGGAAATGGGTTGACTCTTGGATGTTCTTTAGAAGAGTCTTCTGTTTGCGGCTGAGTTTCTCATTTTTCAGCCAGCATGTGTATGCTTCTAAAACATCTGCTTCTTTTATGTCGGCAGCGGTATACCGAGTAGATTTTGGGGTTTTTCTAAAAAAACGCATCAGTTATTCCTCCACATTGATTGCCAAAATTAGGTATAAGTTATTGCATCCATTGAATACCTTTGTTATTAAGGATCTGTCGTAATTCCTGTGTGCACCGGAAAATCCAGATTTTCACTGTTCCATCTTTCCGGTTTAAGATTCGTGAAATATCTGCGACACTACATCCTTCCAAATGTCTCAAAATCCAAGCGATTCGGTGATTCGGTTTCGTCACTTGTTCTAAGGCATTTTCTAAAATTTCTTGTGCCTCTTGAGCGATAATGTGTTTGTCGGGTCCTGGTCTACCATCCTCAAATTCATTCAGGGGTAAATCATCCTGTTCTTCAAGTGTTAGCAGTGATTCTCGTATGCGGTCCCTTCTTCGTATCGCGTCAATAATTGTATGCTTGGCAACTGTGTTCAACCAAGCTTGAAAACTACCTATCTGTGGATCCCATTTGTCATCTTGTAGTTTCTGCCAGACTTTCGTGAATACATCCAAGCTAACTTCTTCAGTATCTTGATGGTCTCCGAGCATCCGATAGGCTTTACTATAGACCCAATTATGATGCTTATCAAACAATTGACTAAACGCGGATTCATCTCCTTGTTTAGCCTGTGTAGCCAAGTATGTATCTTCTGTGGCTGATAGTTCATTTTTTGCCTGTCGCGCCATAGCAACCTCCTTTGTTTTCACATCCAAAGGATTTGAAACTGTTTCGTATACCTATACGAAACAGTTTCAAATTTAGTTTCAGATTTGTTTAAACTTGTGATAATATGTTCAATATAAGGATAATAATTGCAATTTCAAAAAGTATTGTATGCATGATACAATTTTTTTGAACAATTCTCAACAGATATTTTCAGGAATAGATTGTGAAAGAATCAGATAGAATTGATATTCTATGTTTGGGAGTTATTATGAGAAGATTAAGATTACTGTTATTAACTATAGTGTTAATGTTGGTATCGCTATATGCTAATGCGAATTATTTGGTAAAGACAATTTATTTTAAACCCAATAATGTAAACAATGTTCCAATTGATAAAATTAGAGGATGGATGAATGATGTTCAAGAACTATATCTGAAAGAAATGTCAAGAAATGGTTATGGAAATAAGACTTATTAAATTGGAAAGGGATGCAAATGGAAATGTAAAGATAAATATAGTAGATGGCGAGCATTCAACATGGACGTATCAATCCAATACTTGGAATAATATAAATCCCGAAATACCAGAAACATTTAAAGATCAGAAAAACATACATGTCTATATTATAGGTGGTATTGACACTATTAATTTAGATCGAGGGTGTTGTCAATGGGGTGTTGGATGGCCTATCTATAATTTTAATTTTGGAGGTACTTGTATTGTTGCTGAAAACGCAAATACATCTTTAGTTAAACTAATTGCTCATGAAATGGGACATACCTTCAGTTTATATCATACTGAAGCAGTTGATTCTTTTATGGGACCAGGAAATGGTCTATCAGAGTATGAAGCAAGATGGTTAAATAAACATTATTTCTTTAATAACAACAGAATCATAAAATGGCAACATCCAAAAGTTGATCAAGTATTAAATGTTGAAGAAATTGAACCTAATATAATTAGCATTAAAGCAATTATTACAAGTCCGAATGACTTATATCAGGTTGTTGTTATGGATAATAATATATTGGTAATAGGGTGGCAATATATCAACGGTAGAAATACCAATGTAGATTTAAGAATAGATAGAAATAAGCTCATCGGAAAAAATCATATAACATTTATGGTTATGGATAATTTAGGAGCTTTTACTTTTCATGGTCACGATTTTGTTATGCCGCCAAGGTTTCAGGATACAGTTGTAGAGAACGACACTCCTAAACGAGATAAAAATGAAGATTTGGGACTTAATACAGAACCGGAACCGATAACCATAGAAGAAGATAAGTCTAAAGATGTTGTATATCTTAACATTAATTCAGGTAAAATGACTTTACCCGATGAAGATGGATTAAAACCTTTCAATTCCACAGATGAATATAAGAATGGGTGGGGATGGCAAACTGTTTCAGATAATAAGACTAATAATGGCAATCCGATTGTAATTAGAAATGCCACTTTTGAAAGAGGTATCTCACTATCTCCACCTGAACATCCTAAAGTCTCATCTCTGAAATATAATTTGCAGGGAAATAATTATATTGCATTTGAAGGATTTATTGGAATTACTAATGATAGAGTTTTTGAGATAGGGAAAAATCAGAATAAAAGTTGTTTTGTAGGAGGCAGCTGCATATTCACTTTTGAAATAGATGGAAAAGAGATATATAAATCTGACTTGTTAACAGGAGTCGATAGTTATGAAGAGGTTGATTTTTATATACCATTTGATGCGGAAGTTTTAAGAGTCATTATTGATAGTAGCGCAGATACTGCATGGTGCGATCATCCCGCAATCGGGGATCCTAAATTAATATCCAATTCACAAATTAGATATAGCATAAAACCTATAGGTAAAGCGACTACTTTATGGGCTGAGATTAAGCAGAAGTGAATTTACACAAAACCATCGGGACTATAGACGGGTTGTCCAACGTATTCTATAAACATTCCGTCCCTACGGGACTAAATATAGGACAAACCCAATAAATAATTGAATAGAAGATTGTATGGAAGGAACGGTTACATGTATCGTGATATAATCACCAATAAGTGGACTATTAGTGTATTAGGATTCTTGGTCATGTTTGGTATATTATGTTATTTTTGGTACAAACCTGTTTCACAACGTTATAAACAAACGATGTCCAGTGCCACCGACTTTTTGCATCAACTTGAGAAAAAAAGAAAAAATGCTGGAAGTGTAGATGATGCCTCTGTTAAAGATATTACGCATACAGATGGAGAGCAGAGCACTGAGACTTTAGTTCCCAAAAAGGAATCCAGTGGTTCTGTTGAAATCAAAAGAGATAGAGAAGGTAAGCAACTCGTTGAAAACACTACAGAAAATATGCGTGTTTCTCCACATGGATTTGGTCCTTATCCTGAAATACCGAAAGGTGCCCCTGTTAATCCGTTCATCGGTTCCGAAAGCAAAAATAAGGAGTTGTTGAAACGGGTGGTGATAAAGAAATGGAATGAAGGTGTCCGTTTTAAAGGAGCTTCTATTGTTGACGGAATTGTATACTTAAATTATCCAGATACAGTATATGTTCAATATGGTGATCCTATAAAAAACATAGATGGAACTATCACAAGACCTATAACGAGAGTAAGAGGTGCCAAAAGTGCTTTTATTTCAGAAAAGCAAATGAGAGCAGGAGAAATACCCGCCGGAATTAAAGTGTTAGAAATTGGAAAAGATGGTATAGATGCTTATACATATTTGAATCTACGTTAAACTTCGAAAATAAAGATTAAGAGAATATTGGGTAACCGATTCACATATACATTCTTAAGGAGTTAATTATGAAACAGATTGAAGGTGGAATAACTTCTGTTGCAGGTGTCAAAGCAGCGGGGATTCATGCAGGTATCAAAAAAACAGAAACAAAAGATTTGGCAATCATCACTACCGATGCACCCGCAAACGCTGCCGGGGTATTTACAAAGAACAGTGTTACAGCAGCACCCGTCGTAGTATGTCGCGAACATCTTTCTGTTCCGATGGCACAGGCAATTGTTGTCAATAGCGGAAACGCAAATGCATGCACTGGTGACACAGGTATGAAAAACGCTTATCGCATGGCTGCATTGACAGCAGAACAACTTGATATAGATGCCGACCTTGTCTTAGTATCATCTACTGGTGTTATCGGACAGCAATTACCGATGGACAAGATCGAAAATGGGATACAGATAGCCGTTGATTCACTCGGCAAAAACAAGAATGGGACCGATGCAGCAGAAGCTATTATGACGACCGATACGTATCCAAAATCTATTGCAGTTGAATTTGAGATTGATGGTAAAGCGGTAAGAATCGGGGGGATTGCAAAAGGTTCGGGGATGGTAGCACCTAATATGGCTACGATGCTTTCATTCTTAACAACGGATGTGAAAATAAATAGTCAAACGCTTCAATTCGCCTTAACGAGAGTTGTTGATAATACCTACAACCTATTGACTGTTGACACTGATCGAAGTACAAACGATACTGTCCTTATTCTCGCTACAGGTAACGCTGATAATACTGAAATCGTTGAGACGAAAGGTAAATCCTACGATATATTCTACGAGGCACTTCTGTCCGTTTGCACCGAATTGGTAAAAATGTTAGCACGCGATGGGGAAGGTGCAACTAAACTGGTTGAAGTTGTTGTAAAGGGTGCGAAAAATAGAGCGGATGCAGAAAAGGCTGCACGCGCTGTGGCAGAGTCCCCCTTGGTGAAAACTGCTGTCTTTGCTAACGATGCTAACTGGGGACGCATCATGATGGCTATTGGGAAATCTGGTGCCGAGTTTGACCCATATCAGGTGGATGTACACCTCGGAGATTATCTACTTGTAAAAAATGGGATGGACTCCGGATACGACGAGGATAAAGCAACGCGATTATTTGACAACGATACTGTGCAGATAAATATCAATCTACGTGCAGGTGAATCTGAGATTACCATGTGGACCTGCGACTACTCTTACGATTATATCCGAATTAATGCCGATTACAGAACGTAAGACTTATAATGCTGATTACTGAACGTAAGACTTATAGAACTGACTTGTGCAAAATAAACTCTTGTAAAACGGGTGTGTAAAGTTTTTGGTAAAAGAATGTGCTGGTACTGTTGACTTGTCTTACTGTTTCTACTTAGGTGCTTTCATAAGCACTACAGTTTTCACATTATGTTCTTCAGTCCCATAGGGACGATATGTTTATAGAAAAATGTGCGTACCCCTCCTCTTGAGTTCCGTAGGAACGGTATAGAAGATAAACATATCGTCCCTACCAAATCAACGCAAAATGCGCTTGGGGTGAATGCGCGTTTGGTATTCGCCATGATTTGTCGGGACTAAGAGTTGGAGTCTACTCGTTTTCTATAAACATTCCGTCCCTACGGAACTAAGAACGTGAAAACAACAAAACCTAAGCACCAGCGGTGCGAAAGGTATATAGAACGTGTGTGTTTAATCTCGTAGCATGATATACCTTTCGCCCCTCTGGGGCTTACTCTGGTAATATCAACGTTTTCTATACACCTTTCGCCCCTCTGGGGCTTGACATTTACAGAAACCTAACGCCTCTCCTTACTCATTTGTTTCTACAA
>JAAXGN010000168.1 GCA_012267415.1 Candidatus Poribacteria bacterium
CTACCATTGAGCCACGTCAGCATTGAACAGTTCCTCCCTGCTCCTAAACTTCATCTGTGTCATCATGCTCCGAATCTTCGGTATCAGTTTCAAGGTCTTCAGCATCGTTCTCACTATCTTCAGCAGGTCGTTCTCCGAAGATTTCAGCGATCTGATCAGCTGTTTCTACGACATCATACCCTTCAGATTCAGAAGCAAAGTCAACTTCAGTCTCAAATTCCGGAGCGTTGGGATCAAGTATCCTATATGACAAATTACCTGCTTGTAATTCTTCGGTAGCGACAGAAACAGGTTTCGGCTTTTTAGATAAACCGGCCCCCAAAAGTTCATCATTCAATGAACGCGCACGTTTTGCAATGACATTAACTGCCAAATACTTATTCGGCACATGTTTAACTAAGTCCTCAAGGTAGACAATTGCCATTTTATTTACTCCTTTTATACAAGACTAACGCTATATATTATACTGAAAACTTGCCGAGAAGTCAAATTAAATTTTGACATGTCATCGCTAAAATGGTAAAATATTAGGATAAGAGAATCAGAAATATAAAAGGTAACACATTCTTATGGATAACACCATTCATCCTATTTTGGAAAAAGCACTCTCAGAGGAACGTCTCAACTTTGATGACGCACTGACTTTATTTAAATCCCACGACCTCCTTGCACTTGGACAAGCTGCAGATATCGTCCGACAGCGAAAACACCCCGATGGATACATTACATACATCGTGGATAGAAATATTAATTATACGAATTGGTGTTATGTTGATTGCGATTTCTGTGCCTTCTACCGGCACCGCAAAGACCCTGACGCTTATGTAATGGAACGTGATGAACTCGGTCAGAAAATACAAGAAACCCTTGATTTAGGCGGTGAACTCATTCTCATGCAAGGTGGATTACATCCTAAACTCAAATTGGATTGGTATGAAGATTTACTCCGCTGGATAAAAGCGAACTATCCTATACATATACACGGATTTTCGCCTCCGGAACTGGACTGGTTTGCAAAGATTAACAGAATGTCGTTGCGTGATATGCTTATCCGTCTCCGAGATGCTGGACTTGACTCTATTCCTGGTGGTGGAGCCGAAATACTGACTGATCACGCTCGCAATAAGATTAGTCCTAAAAAGTGTTCAGCCGATGAATGGCTTGAAGTGATGCGGCAGGGACATTTAGTGGGTCTCAAGTCCAGTGCTACCATGATGTATGGACACGTGGAGAGTTACGCGGAACGTGTGGAACACTTGATGCGGTTGCGTGACTTACAAGATGAAACGGGTGGATTCACAGCATTTATCTGTTGGTCGTTTCAACCAAATAACACCGAACTTGCACATCTCCCACCTGCTGGGAGTTTTGAGTACCTCAAAACCTTAGCTATTTCCCGTCTGGTCTTGGATAATATTGACAACTTCCAATCATCATGGGTTACGCAAGGTCCAAAAATTGGACAGATGTCGCTAAAGTTCGGAGCAAATGATATGGGGGGAACGATGATAGAGGAAAACGTTGTTAGTAAAGCGGGGACAGTCTATTGCATGCCGATAGATGAGATTGAGCGTACCATCTCCGAACTTGGCTTTGTTCCTAAACGTAGGAACTTCTATTACGATATCCTCAATTAGCGATAGTCTTCGTGTATCCAGATTTCTATACCGTTTTCGCGCGCTGCTAACCAGCTATCGTAAGCTTTCTCTTTTTTCTGATTAAGAAGCGTCTGATGCCGTTTTAGTTTTTTTGTATCATCTGTATCATCTAATTCCGTTTCATCCCGCTCTGTCAACTCTACGATGTAAGCTGCATTACTTCCTTGATACGGTCCGCTTACATCACCGACGGACATATCAAATGCAGCAAACATGACACCTTTTGAGACACCCATTCCAGACACATTGTAACTATTAGGGGATAGACTAAACAGATTGCTTTCCTGAACAGTTTTTTCTTCCGTATCTTTACCTTCAGGTGCTTTGTATTTCTTAACTAAGATGTCTAACAGTTCATTGTTTGTGCGTTGATTGATCAGGTTTTGTGCTGCAGCTAAAGCCAATTCCTTAGACTTTTCTGTCCGCAAAGCATCTTTTACCTGATCTTCTACACTCTCATAATCTGAGATAGTTGGTGGCTTTTTCCCAAGCACAGTTACAACGAAAAAAGCAGAAACATCTCCGCTGAAATTTTTGGTTTCAACTTTATCTGTTACACCTACCTGCATGTCAAAAAGCTCTTCAGCCAAACCTCTATAGGTAAATGTTGAACCAATATTGGGAATACTACCTTTCCCTTTACTGAAAAATCCTGTTTCCTTTACTTCAAGTGATAGGTCCTTATACATCTCTTTTCCGACTGCAGTTTCATAATCTTCTAATTCAATTTCAAAAACAAGGTCGTCTGCAATGCGTTCTGCCCCGTCTACACCATTTATCTTAATGAGTTTGTCACGAATTTCGTTCTCTACTTCTGGAAAAGTTTGCAGAGTCGGTTCTAATCTTTCTTCCAATTTTATTATATGAAAACCGAAAATTGTCTCAATAAGATCACTGACATCACCGGGGTTTAACGTGTCAAAACACGCCTCTTCAAAAGGTTTTACCATGTCTCCGCGAGCGAAATAGTCTCCAGGTGGCAGTTTAGGATTTCGTCCCCTCAAAGCACCTCCGTCCACGTTGGAAGCACCTTCTGAATGCTCTTTAGCCAAATCAGCAAACGATGTACCTGCAGCCAATCCCTCTTTTACGGTTTTTAGCATTTCTTCTGCAGCTGCCTTCGTTTCTGCCTTCTGTTCGTCAGTTGCGTCATCAGGAAACTTTTTCAGGATATGTCTTGCCTTAACTATAGGAATTTCAGGGTCTAAGAATTCATTCGGATTATCGGTATAATACTTTTCAATATTCTCTTGTGATACAAAGTCGGCAGGATTAATTTTGATGAACTTTACGTTAACCTGTTCCTCGGTCTTATATCTGTCCTTATTCTCTTGATAGTATATCTCTGCTTCTTCAGTTTCTATATCATCTACTTTGACAAGGTCGGTATAGTCACTATGGGGAAATTCAATGAATTTTATTTTTACCTTTTCACCCTCAAGTCTAAATTCTTGTTCTACTTCAGTATCGGTAACCAATTCAAGTTCTCGTATACTATCGCGCAGTGATGTTGCACTCAGATTGAAGCGGACACGTTCCTTTATTCCTTGAGCCGCTTCAGGGTCTGATTGATTATAGTAATTGACTAAGTTCTCATCGCTTCGTATAAAATGCTCAATTTCTGCATTCGTAATCTTTGCACTTCCCTCAATTACACGTTTAATATAAAAATCAATTAATCTTTTTTGTATATCCTTAGGGTCACTGTTCTGATTAAACCTCTGGCTCTGCTGCTCAGCCTGTAACTCAGCTGAGACTAATCTTTCAAAAACACCTCTTGTGACTTCAAACGCGCCGATTTTTATGACGACTTCTCCTTCAGCACCTGTCTGTTGTGGACCGCTTGAACCGCTGTAAAGTAGAAACGTTGCAATGACAAAGACAACAGCGATGACCCACATGAATATTTGTGCAATAAATTTTTCGCGTAGAAAGATAATCATGCCTAATATTTCTCCCGAATTTTGATTTATATTGTTATTAATGATACTCTATAGAGACCGATTTTTCAATTTATTTTTACCTTAACACTTGCATTTTGATGTGATTTAACATATAATTTCTCTAAAAGTGACAATGATAATAGAAAACGTTCACATGTTTAACCTGAAATATACCTTGGAATCTGGACAGTCATTTCGCTGGAACAAGGTAGATGATGCTTATTACGGTGTGGTTGAGGGATGCATTCTCAAGATACAACAGAGAGAGGGGACCTTATTCATAGATAGTTCACGAAAAGCGGAACATTCAGAATTGGTACATTATTTTGACCTATCCCGAGATTTGTCTGCTATTTTAACCGAAGTAAACGTTGATGCTTACATGGATCGGGCAATAAATAGGTTTTGGGGCATGCGTCTTTTAAATCAGGAACTGTGGGAAACAATTGCTTCTTTTATCTTGTCACAAAACAACAATATGGCACGAATTCGGGGACTGATCCGTTCGTTATCTGAGAAATTTGGTCAAAAGTTAACGTTTGAAGGGTACGTTGATTATTCTTTTCCTACACCTGAAGTCCTAACTGATGCGGGGGTAGATGAAATTTTTGCTTGTGGTACCGGTTACCGTGCCAGTTATCTCTGGCATGCAGCCCAAAACGTTGCTAACGGTGATCTCGATCTTGATGCTATAAAGCGGATGTCTTACTCAGAAGCAAAAATGGAACTCATGAAACTGAAAGGTATCGGGGAAAAGGTCGCTGACTGTATCTGTCTCTTTTCTCTTGAACATCTTGAGGCACTGCCCGTTGATGTCTGGATAAAGCGAATTTTTGAACAGATATATCTACGTAAACGTGCCACACCGCGCGAGATTCGTGAATTTGCCAGAGACTATTTCGGGGAATTCGTTGGATATGCACAACAGTATTTATTTCATTACGCCCAAAACGAACCATCTTGGGCTGATGCTGAGCATCTTGCATTACTGTCCAAATAAGGATTATAAAATTAACGTAAGTTTGATAAATGTAGCGCAAACTTTCCAGTTTGCGAAGATATGCCACAAACTGGAAAGGTTGTGCTACAATCTGACGTTAAATTAGAAATGGTATAAGAAAACGATTGTAAACTTTAGATATAAATAGAAGGTAAAATTAGGAGGATTCAATGTCTGAAACAACCGGTAAAAATGTGGTTACTCTTTTAGAGGAACATGTTGACCATGCTATCTCCACCGTGAAAAAACTAAGAGAAGAGAAACTGGCTCTTGAGGCAGAAATTGTGCAACTCAATAGTGACGTAAACCAACGGGATGCCAGAATAGAGGAATTGGAGAATCTCAACAGTGAGATGCGTGAAGCATCTGAACTTGCTCGGTTAGCATCTGAAAAGGAACGTGAAGAAATTCGCAAGCAGCTAACTGGACTGATGGCAGGACTCGCTGAACCTGAGGGTACAGAAGAAAACGCTGATGAAACTCCAGACAGCAGTGAGTCAGAAGTTATGTTCAAGGCAAATAATTAAAAAGGTAAAATAAAGTTGACACGGTGCGCGTCTTAGTACTTTCTCACTCATACATCATGAAACCGTATCGGAGAAAGTTCAATCTCATCGCAGCGAAACCGGATGTTACAATGCGGGTTTTAACGCCTGACCGTTGGTACGAGAGTTTTCAAGAGATACATTTTGTGCCAGAGTCAGACATCCACTGTGAGGAGATTCCTTGTTCTATACGGTTTTCTGGTTATGGTAGTCGTTTCTTCTATCAACGCGGTATTGCACAACATTTCAGGGATTTCCAACCCGATATCATACATCTTGAGGAGGAAGCGTGGAGTCTAAATGCTTTACAGACAGTCCGGTTGAAACGTAAGTATTGTCCCAACAGTCGCTTCATTTTCCGCACTTCACTGAGTATCCCTTCCAAACAACGTTTTGGTCCCTTACCCGTTTGGATAGAGAGGCGTGTCTTCCGTGAAACCGACATGGCTTTTCCTCTCAGTGAAAATGCTGGTGAAATATTGAAACAGAGGGGATATGATGGCGCACAAGTTCCATTTCCAAATGGCGTTGATGTTTCACTATTTCAGAAACAAAATATGTGCGAACTAAAGGAATCTCTTGGACTCAAGGATAGTTTTGTCATCGGTTATCTTGGACGGTTGTTGCAGATGAAGGGTGTTGATACGCTCATTGAAGCCGTATCTATGCTTGCCAAGATGGTTTTTTATTGCCCATTTATGCTGCTAATTGTGGGACAAGGTGAAGACAGAAATAGATTTCAAGAAGCTGCAACTGGACACCAGATCTCCGATAGAATAATCTGGATAGATGCTGTGCCACCGGAAGAAGTTCCCAATTATCTCAACTGTATGGATACCTTAGTTTTACCTTCTCGTACTACCGCAGACTGGGTGGAATTTTTCGGTAGAGTCCTGATAGAAGGTATGGCATGTGAAGTACCTGTCATCGGCTCGGATTCTGGAGAAATTCCGAACGTAATTGGGGATGCAGGTTTAGTTTTCCCTGAAGGAGATGCAAAGACGTTAGCAGCAAGAATCGACCATCTCAAGAACGACCAGAAATTATATCATGATCTTCAAAGGAGAGGACTGGAAAGAGTTCAAGACTTTACATGGGAGACAATAGCGGAAAGAACATACAAGGTATATCAACAACTGTTGGCAGAATAAAATATATGGATGCCCCCGACTGGACTCGAACCAGCATGCCAATTAAGGCACAGGCCCTCAACCTGCCGTGTATACCAATTCCACCACAGGGGCATTTAGAGGTCTAATTATTATACTTTTCAAGGAACAGATTGTCAAGTTAATTTAGGATATAAAACAGATGCAGAATTCTGAACCGGCACTTGAGCAACTTCTCACAAAAGAACTTCAAGGAGAAGTACGATTTGACCCGTACTCAAAAGCACTTTACAGCACAGATGCGAGTCTTTATCAGATAGAACCCATCGGTGTTGTTGTTCCGAAACATAAACAGGATGTGATCCGAACGATACAGATAGCAGCTGAGCGACAGATCCCTATTCTTCCTCGGGGGGGTGGAACCAGTCTGGCAGGACAATGTGTTGGTAAAGCAATCGTGTTGGATATGTCCAAGTATATGAACAAACTGATTGCGTTTGATGTTGATGAACATTGGGCGCGGGTTGAACCTGGGATCATCCTTGATGAACTGAACCACCAACTCAAACCCCATGGATTGATGTATGCTCCTGATGTGGCTACGAGCAGTCGTGCTAATGTCGGTGGTACTATTGGTAATAACTCCGCAGGTTCACATTCCCTCATCTACGGCAAGACAATTGATCATGTCATGTCCTTAGACCTTGTGCTTGCTAATGCTGAAGAAATAACAGCCTCCCCGTTATCCTTTCCTGAAGTCGCCACTAAGAAACAAGGTGATTCCTTAGAAGCACATATCTATAGAGAAGTTTGCAGAATATGTGACGAGAATGCCGATGAGATTCGTAAACGATACCCGCGGATTCTACGGCGGGTGGCAGGATACAATCTTGATGAGTATGTATCTGACGCAGGTTCAAAAGAGGTAACCCCTTACCGTAGAGATGGCTGCGATAACCATCGTCCCTTCAGTTTAGCAAAGATTGTTGTCGGTTCGGAAGGCACACTTGCGACAACAGTTGAAGCGACTGTCAACCTTGTTCCCATCCCTAAGATGACATCCCTCTGTGTCGTACACTTCAGGTCTCTGATTGCTGCTATGGAGGCGATGCAACCAATCTTAGCGTGTCATCCAACAGCAGTTGAGTTGATTGATAAAACCATACTCGGTATGGCACAAGGTTCTATAGAGTTTTCACGTCTCACCAGTTTTATTCAAGGCGAGCCGGAAGCACTGCTTGCTGTTGAGTTTTACGGTCAAACAGAAACAGAATTGCATGAACAGATGAATCATCTTGAAAAAACATTGAAGAGCGATGGTTTCGGTTACGCTTTTGTGCGGTGCTACACACCCGAAGAAAAGGCACGCGTGTGGGAGACACGAAAGGCAGGACTCGGATTGCTAATGGGAATGAAAGGAGATGCAAAACCGATAGGATTTGTAGAGGATGCTGCTGTTCCTATAGAGAACCTACCCGAATATGTGAGACGATTTGACGAAATCGTCACGAGACATGATACCACCGCTTCATACTATGCACATGCCAGTGTCGGACTCCTACATAACCGTCCTGTAATCAATTTGAAATCTGAGTCGGATATTCACAAAATGCATAGTATTGCCAGAGAGGTACGGGACCTACTGATGGATCTTGACGGTGCAATGAGTGGAGAACACGGCGATGGACTTGTGCGGAGTGAATGGATTGAGAGTATGTTCGGTCCACAGATCTATCAGGCACTACGAGAGGTAAAAAATGCCTTTGATCCTGATGGCATTATGAACCCAGGCAAAATCATTGACCCACCTCCCATGACTGAAAACCTACGGTTCGGACCAAAATACAACACCATTGAAATCGACACATACTTTGATTTTTCCGCACAAGATGGATTTGATAGGTCTATTGAGATGTGTAACGGTGTGGGGGCATGCCGAAAGACGCTTACAGGTACTATGTGTCCATCATTTATTGCCACACTGGAGGAGGAACATTCTACACGGGGACGCGCAAATGCACTCCGTTCAATCATCTCTGGTGCCTTACCACATAAAGATTTCACCAGTGAACGACTCTATGATGTCCTCGATTTGTGCCTCGGTTGTAAGGCTTGTAAGGCAGAATGTCCCTCAAACGTTGACATGGCGAAGATCAAATATGAGGTATTAGCACACTATAGAAAGGCAAATGGACTTCCCTTACGTAATCGTTTATTTGGTGAAATAGGGTCGCTTGCTGTATTCGGTTCAATGTTTGCCCCCTTTTCCAATTGGGCAACGAACAATCCGCTCTCTAAGTGGATGGCTGAGAAAGTACTCGGTGTTGACCGTCGTCGTGATATGCCAACTTTCGTTCATCAGACTTTCGAAAAATGGTTTAGAAAACGGAAATATAAGAACACTTCTGATAAGAAAGTTGTCCTCTTTCACGATACCTTCATGAACTATAGTGAACCCAATATCGGAAAGGCAGCAGTACACGTGTTGGAAGCTGCAGGATATCAGGTGATTCTACCAGAGAAACGTTGTTGTGGTAGACCGCTTATTTCGGAAGGGATGCTTGATAAAGCGATTGATAACGCAAATTACAATATTGAACAACTCCGTACTTATGTTGAACAAGGCATACCGATCGTCTGTTGTGAACCGAGTTGTACGTCCGCTTTGAATGATGACTATGTTGATCTCATAAACACGAAAGAAGCAAAACAGGTTGCTGATTCTACCTACGCTATTGAAGAATTCCTTATTCAATTGCATCATGATGGTGAACTACCACTCACATTTAAGGACATGTATCGAAAAATACTACTGCACGGACATTGTCACCAGAGAGCACTTGATGGCATCCAACCCGTTCGGCAGATGTTGGAATTACCTGAAGCACACAACGTCTCTGTGATTGATTCAAGTTGCTGTGGTATGGCAGGTTCATTCGGTTATGATAAAACACACTACGATATATCTATGAAAATTGGTGAGCTGCGTCTATTTCCGATAATTCGTAAAACACCTGGGAACTTTATGGTCGCAGCGTCCGGTTTTTCGTGCAGACACCAGTTACAACACGGCACTGGATTTCTAACTAAACATCCGATTGAGGCGTTAAGTGCTGCCATAGTGTCGGATCCCGATGTATAAACAATATTAAATAATGAATTATCAATTTTCCAATTTTCCTGTAGAAGCAGAAACCGTAGGGGCGGGGTCTCCCCGCCCGTCACCAACATGCAACCTGAATATTTAAGATTCAAATTTGCTTAGTATTTTTTTGTAAAAAAAGAGAGTCTAAAGCATGGCAAAACTTAGAATATCGAACATTTTTGAGAAACTTGATAGTTTTAAGACCATCGATCTTCCTGAAAAACAGTTACCGTTTTGGAAAATTGCGGGACCCGGTGCAATCTTAGTTGGTCTGTCTATCGGAGCGGGAGAGATTGTAATATGGCCCCAAATTGCTGCTAAATACGGTGGTAGCATGGTATGGGCAGCAGTCTTAGGTGTCTTTCTCCAACTCTGGATCAACTTTGAAGTCGGTAGATGGACTATCACGACAGGTGAAACTGTTTACACAGGTTATTGTCGTATCTGGAGAGGTTTCGCGCCTCTGTTTATTCTACTTACCGTCGTAGGTTGGATTGCACCGGGTTGGGCACGTACCTCAGGACTTGCACTGAAGGCACTTCTGATTGGACCCAATGGGTGGGGTTCAGATACTTTCTGGACTGTCGTTACTTTTGCAGCAGTTGCGTTGATCCTTTTCGGTCCAAAAATGGTGTATCAGTCCGTTGAGAATACAGTAGAACTCCTCGTTGCGATTGTCACCATCGGTCTGATTCTTGTCGTTATTGCTGTAGGTAATCTTAATACTTGGAAAGAGTTGGGTGCTGGACTGATAAACGTTGGACACGTCGCGGAAGGTATGAACGTCAAAAGACTCTTTATAGCCGTGGTATTCGCTGGTGCAGGTGGCACTGCGAACCTGTTCTACACGTTCTATCTCCGAGACAAAAACATCGGCATGGGAGCCCGGTTACCAGCACTACGCAACCCGCTGCGTGGAAGAGACGAAACAGTACCATCTACTGGATTCTTATGTGAGGAAACAGAAGAGAATCGCCAACGATTCACTGCATGGTGGAGATATATAAAACAGGATCAATTGCTCTTCTTCTGGGCACTTAACACCGTCACGATGCTCCTCTTTATTTTTGGTGCTCTTGCTGTCCTACATCCACGAGGAATTGTCCCAGAAGCGGGAACACTCATATATGACGAAGCGAACATACTAAAAGAAGTTTGGGGAATGCCGGGGCAATATATCTTTCTACTTGTCGGTGTCGCAACGCTCTTCGGCACGCAACTTGCCTTGGTCGACGGCGTAAGTCGTTCCATCTCTGATATTGTCTACACGAATTTCAAAGGGGCAAAAAAGCGGTCACTCAGCTGGTGGTACCTACTTGTAGCAGGTATCTGGATCGTCGCAGGATGTGTGATTACGTTTGTTTTGGAACAATTAAAAGTCAGCGAACTCGGTTTCCTATTCAATGCCGCATATATGGGTGGATTCGCAATGGCAATCTATGTTCCCCTAACCCTTTATATGAACAGGAAGTTTTTACCGAGTTTTGCAAAACCTAAAGCAATTTCAACAATAATGATGTTAATCGCATCTGCTGTCTATATCGGGTTTGCAATTTCAAGCATTGTATGGGAAATAACAAGACTCATCGGAGGAGAAAATGGATAAGGTTACACAGAAGGATTTTTTTGAGAAAGAAGGCTACCTCGTTGTCAAAGACCTATTGTCACCTGACGAGGTGAAAACGTGTCAGGAAGAGATACACCTACTGCATCAATTCGCTGCCGGACAAGAAACTGATACAGAAAAGGAACGTGCTGATATTGCACGCAGACACGTCCAACGGGAACCTTTCGCTAAAGACGAGACGCAAGGTGATGCATTGCCTGTGTTACGGAAGGCTGAAAATACCTGCCAATACTCAGAGGTGTTTAAGGATTTGGCACAACATCCAAACCTGATTGCTGTGCTGCAAAACTTAATCGGAGATGATCTGCTCCTATTTAGAAGCACCTTAATGTTCAAACCTGCCTTCCACGGTTCATCGCATGGATTGCATCAGGATTCAGCCTATTGGCCTATGGAACCGCCGAGACTGGTCACGGTGAGTATCGCTCTAAACGATGCTACTGTAGAGAACGGTTGCTTTAAAGTCGTTCCCCGTAGTCACCTATGGGGTGTGCAGGAATGGGGTGGCATTGCTAGACAGCAGGATGCGGAACTTACCGATAAAGAGGATGTGGCAAAACAGCAGATGGATGTACCACTTTCTGCGGGGAGTGCGCTCTTTTTCCACAGCTTGATGGTACACGGGTCTGGTCCCAATGCATCACCACATCCCAGAAACACTGCACTCTATGCGTATTTCTCGCCAGAAGTTCGGTATGTTACAAAGGATGGACAAGGTGAACGGACCTTTCCGGTTGTAGCAGGATTAGAAGGCAAGACAGAACTGACCTTTGCTGCCCAGAAAGCATCATAAATTTAGGACTTACGTATTTGCTCGTTATTAGAACTTCAAGCGAGGGTACCCTATTTTTTGATTGGACAGAACAATAAGTTATGCAACAACGCCATTCCGCAATACGCCGATACCTTCAATCTCAACTTCAACGATATCACCTGCTTTCAAAGCAGTTGTTGTACCGGGTGTTCCTGTATAGATAGCATCTCCAGGTTCTAAGGTCATAGATTGAGAGATGAAACTAACGATCACAGGCACAGGAAAGATTAGGTCAGCAGTTGTTTGAGACTGAACTACATCCCCGTTGATTCGGGTTTCCAATTGTAGGTCGTCGTAGTCGACATCAATCGCGATAGCAGGTCCCATGGGGCCAAAAGTATCGGATGCTTTTGCGCGCCACCATTGCAAGTCGTTTTTCTGCCAGGTGCGTGCGCTGACATCGTTTCCGCAGGTTACACCCAAGATATTCTCAGCAGCTTCCTCAGGTGTTGCTTTCTGCGTTCTCTCTTTCATGATAACCACCAGTTCACCTTCCGCATGCACATCATCGTCGCCTTCAGGAAGTACAATGTCACCTTCAGGATCATTTATACATGATGGTGTTTTGATGAATATCTCAGGATTTTTAGGTTCTGCTGCATCCCCTAAGTGACTGCGATAATTCAAACCAACAGCTAATACTTTTGAAGGTTTTGTGGGTGCCAGCAGTTTAACATCTTCTAAACGGATGGCATCTCCCGTTTCATTGAAATCAGTAAACGGACATGCGTCCAAAGTTCGCAAACTATTTCCATCAACAATTCCGTATCCAATTGTTCCATTCTTATCATATCGTGCTAATTTCATATATTATTCCTCCAATATCATTTTCGCAAAAACCCACCATTTTCTGACATACTCCCACAGCTAAAGCAGTGGGGTTCTTAGTTCTTACATTGGTAGCAATGGTTGCTTCCAAATGACTTTTCCTGTTTCAACGACCTTTGCTTCAGAATGAAGTCTTACAGGGTCTCCACAGGCGTTTTGTGTCTCGGTATGCCCTACCGCGACATTTCTCAAGTTGATTGCAGCATTGATGTCTCTATCTATTGAAATACCGCATACACCACAATGATACGTCCTTTCTGATAACTTCAAATCGTCTTTCTTGTTCCCACAACTGCAGCAGGTTTTAGATGACGCAAAAAACTGCCCTGCTTCTTTAGGTTTTATCCCGCGTGCCTCTGCTTTCGTTTTCAGCATAGAAAGGAAGCCACCTAACCCACTATCAGATAATGCCTTGGCAACCTTCCTATTCTTTAGCATATTAGACACTTTTAAGGTTTCAATACCTATGCCAGATACATGATTGACTATATCCGTTGTCGCTTTCTGGTGTGCATCTTCGCGAATACAGGCAATGCGATAATGCAAGCGGGCAACCTTAGCCTTTTGCTTATACCAGTTTTTGGATCCTTGAACACGTCTGCTTAACCTACGTTGAAACCTTGCTAACTTCTTTTCATATCGTTTCAACGGTCTTGGATTCGCGTATTTACTACCATCAGAACAGGTTGCCAATGTATTTATACCCACA
>JAAXGN010000021.1 GCA_012267415.1 Candidatus Poribacteria bacterium
CATAGGCGTAGGAGCCGCACCGGCTGGTCAGGCCATGGCCTGACCACTTTTTTCGACAGCACACACCCACTTATTGAAACACTTACACGCCCACTGTTTACTGTTAGAACACACGTGTGCGTACGTCATCGTCGAGTGTGAAGGCTTCACTGTGATTGTTGTTCTCGATGTTGTTGCCTGAAGAGCCAAACCAACCGGCTAATTTTGCCTTCCCCAAGCGATCATTCGGAAAGAAACAAATCGTGAAGAGGAGCTTCCAATCCACGTGGTTTCGTCGCTGGAAGTGGCTCCACTACGAAGAGGCAATAGATTCCGCTTTCTGCCACATTTGTGGAAGAGCAGAGCAAGATGGAAAACTAAAGGCTGGCAGCAAAGAGCAAGCTTTTTTGCTGAAGGGATTTTGCAACTGGAAGGATGCTACTGATTGCTTTCGACGACATGAACAAAGTAAGTGTCACAAAGATGCTTTACAAGTGATGGTGGTGTTGCCAAATTCTGTTCGTGACATTGGCGAAACGCTATCCACTGCCCACGCTCGAAACAAAGCAGAAAATAGGAAGGTGCTAATGAAGATTCTGCAGAATATAAAATTCTTAGGTCGTCAGGCTATCGCCCTTCGAGGGCATGAGGACTCAGAAAGCAACTTCTTTCAGCTTTTAAAGCTTCGTGAGTGTGATAATCCTGAGATCAGTCAGTGGCTTAAGAGAAAGGGTGATAAGTACCTTAGTCCAGATGTGCAGAACGAGATACTGCAATTGATGTCTCTTAGTATCTTGAGATCCATTGCTAAAAATGTCCAGGATGCATGCTACTTCACTGTAATGGCTGATGAATCTGTGGACATTTCAAATCGAGAACAGCTTGTAATTTGCTTTCGGTGGGTTGACCAGGAACTACTAGTTCATGAAGACTTTGTTGGCCTGTACGAGATTCCAGACATTTCAGCAGACACATTGGTTGCGGCCATTAAAGACTGCCTACTCAGAATGAATCTTCAGTTGAAAAGGTGTAGAGGGCAATGCTATGATGGGGCAGCATCTATGGCAGGTTCAAGAACAGGTGTTGCAACGCAGATTTTATCCCTAGAACCAAGAGCATTGTACACCCATTGTTATGGGCACTCCTTGAGTTTAGCAATGTGTGACACTATGAAGCTCTGCAAGGGTGCTCGTGATGCGTTGGATACAACCTTTGAGATTAGCAAGTTGCTTAAGTATTCCCCTAAACGACATGCTATGTTTGAAAAGTTGAAGAAAGAATTAGCTCCTGATACTCCTGGCTTTAGGGTGCTATGCCCCACAAGATGGACCGTAAGAGGAGAAAGTTTGAGGAGTGTACTAGAAAACTACACAGTTCTACAAGATCTTTGGGATGCAGTACTCGAGAATACTTTGGAAGCAGAAGTGAGATCACGCATCATTGGTGTAAAAGCTCAAATGGAAACATTCCACTACTTTTTTGGAGTGTGCATTGGAGAGCGCATCCTTAAACATGCTGATAACTTGTCCAAAACCCTTCAAAGCAGCACAATATCTTCAGCAGAAGGGCAGAGGGTGGCTGAGCTAACCATCACCACTCTTGAGAAGATGCGAGATGGGGAACAGTATCACCTCTTCTGGGAGTTGATCAGGAAAAAAGCATCCGCACTGCAAGTTGGTGAACCTGTTTTGCCAAGAAGGAGGAAAGTCCCAGTACGATTTGAAACAGGAGCTGGAGAAGCGTACTTCCCTCTAACAGTTGAAGACTACTATCGCCAGTCATATTTTGAGGTCCTCGATGCTTCCATTAGCTGCATTAGAAGAAGATTCAATCAACCAGGATATGCTACACTGAGGTTGAGTGAGAGCCTTCTTTTGAAAGCAGCCCAAGGTGAAAACTTCAGCCAAGAATTTGAAAGTGTTACATCCTTCTATGGGGATGATTTTTCACCATCTACACTCAGTGTTCAACTGGAAACACTGGCAACCCAATTTCATGGCAAAAGTAGTACAACTCTACAAGATGTGGTTGCTTACATGAAGACCTTTTCAACAGCTGAACTTGCGATTTATTCTGAAGTTATAACACTTCTGAAATTGATTCTCGTAAACCCTTCAACGAATGCTGTAAGTGAACGTACGTTTTCAGCAATGCGAAGAATCAAAACCTATCTTAGGTCCACTATGAGTCAGAGCCGTCTCAATGCAACAATGATTCTGCACGTACATAAGGAACATACTAGTGAATTATCATTGGTGAATATTGCAAATTCCTTTGTAAACAGTGAGCATAGGATGAGACTATTTGGTACATTCTCTGAGCTCGATGTATAATTTTTTCCACTGTTTTGTCATTTGTTTTTGTCAATAATATGCAGTTGTTGTACTCTACACTGGAATTATTACAATTAAAATCAGTATAGAGGTGTGGCTCCTTTGAACCACGCCCACGGCCGGACCACTTCTAAATTGCTTCCTACGCCCCTGTTGTATGAACATCACATACATCCATAGACTAATATCACATACTTGTGCAGATATGGTATTGGTGGATGAGATAAACCCAAAGTTGACGTGATGAATTTAAAAACTAACAACAAAACAAAGAAACTATACAACGAAAATGAAACATAGTTGGTAAGAAAGGAAAAGAAAAACAATATAGACTAATAAAGAAACTTGAAAAAACAAACAGTATGTATGTTACTGGAATAATATATATATTACCATAGTATCCCAGGCAAGTGCCCACTCCCGGGTA
>JAAXGN010000129.1 GCA_012267415.1 Candidatus Poribacteria bacterium
ATACTGGAAACAACAACGGGAATAACCAAGGCAACAATAATAACGGGAATACCGGGGGTACCAATAATGGGAATACTGAAGGTACCAATAATGGGAATACCGGAGGCACTAATAACGGGAATACCGAAGGTAGTAATAACGGGAATACTGGGGGTAGCAATAACGGGAATACCGGAAACAGCAACAATGGGAATAGCAATAACGGGAATACTGGAAACAACAACCGCAGGGATGGTAACACGCAAACACGTTCTAACAACATCAATCCAAGTGGACACAATCCACCCGATAATGTGCTGTCCCACCTTGTTTACGGGCACGCTGATGATAACCCAGAACATAAGGTCGGTGATGGATGGATTGTCTGGATATTTTACCCGCATAACTACGTAAAGGACGATAACAACGATGGTATAGAAGACAATCCGCGTGGGTTAGGTGAAAATCCGATGCATCCGCAGACGGGTCCCAGTCCAGGAATGTATCCTTATGGGTTCACATTCAGTGTGAGTGGTGGTGAAGTTAAAAGTTTTTCACAAACCAGCGGCGGGTGTACTGACACAAGGATAGGACCTCCCCCTGATGAATCTGAGGCTACAGATAACCGTGCTGTTGGCAAAGATAATCGTGATGACTGGGATGACACGCCATGCAGCGCAAGTGGGAGTGATTATAGTACGCAAATGTTTGTTAAATCAAGTGCTGAGAAAATAACGTTGACCATTAAGTGGACACATGGGATGTATGCTCCAATTACACAAACCTTCAACATCATGAAAGAGATTAATATGAAGGATTATGATCAAGAAGGTTACGATCCTGGGCATCTTAACCAACACAGATGGGAAGACTAACAAGACTGTTTAGGCAGATAGAAGTTCTGCTCTGAAAGTGTGGGACATGGATACAGCAAGAATTCAGGTCAAAGCCGGTAACGGTGGAAATGGCTGCATCAGTTTTCGACGAGAGAAATATGTGCCACGGGGTGGTCCTGACGGTGGTGATGGAGGGAATGGTGGAAGCATCATACTGGTCGCCACTTTGGGTATGAGTACGCTCATCGACCTACATCACAATCCACGTCAAGTTGCAGAAAACGGTGGACACGGTTCAGGTAAGCAACGAGATGGTGCTAACGGTGCGGATCGTCTCATCAAACTACCTGTTGGAACTATCATCAAAGATCGCAATACTGACGAGTTGCTGGCAGATCTCACGGAACCAGAGCAGAAAGTCATCGTTGCATCTGGTGGACTTGGTGGTAAAGGTAATTCCCGCTTTAAGAGTAGTACATTTCAGGTTCCACGGGTGGCAGAAAAAGGTGAACCCGGACAAGAACGTGAGATTAGCCTTGAAATAAAACTCATCGCTGATGTCGGTTTAGTTGGCTACCCAAACGCAGGAAAATCCACACTCCTTGCAAGCAGTTCTGCTGCAACTCCCAAAATTGCGTCATATCCATTTACAACCCTTATACCCAATTTAGGGGTTGTCCGCATTGATAGAGAACAAAATTTCGTCCTTGCAGACATCCCTGGACTGATAGAAGGAGCACACAAAGGTGCTGGATTAGGACACCAATTCTTAAGGCACATTGAGCGTACAAAGATGTTGATCCACGTGATAGACCTGAGTGCGACAGATGGTAGAGACCCTATCAAAGACTATGAACAACTGAACCTTGAACTTGGACACTATAACGAAATGTTGACAGATTTATCACAAATTATCGCTCTCAATAAAGTTGATATACCAGAAGCAGAAGCAAATATAGAGCGGGTTCAGAGTTATTTTGGTAAACGAAAAGTGTTCCCAATCTCCGCAATTACGGGACAAGGTGTCAATGCTTTGATGCAACAGGCATATCGTTCCTTACAATATATTGAAGCAGAGGCGCGTAAAGAGAAGGAAACTACAATTACGTTTGAACCTGAATTACCTTCGGAACCACGAGCACGTTTCGTCCTCAAGAAAACCGAAGATGCATATATAATTACTGGAGAAGAACCGAAACGCGCAGTCGTTATGACGGATATGGAGAATGAACAAGCACTCATGTTGTTGTTTCGCAAATTAAAAAAGATGGGGGTGATAAACGCTCTTACCCGTGCAGGCGTCAAAGATGGTGATACAATAATAATCGATGATTTTGAATTCTCCTTTAATTCAAAAGTTATTAGATAAAGTGACGAAAGCATGGGTAATGTCTCAAATAGCTACACGCAATCAGAATTACTGCAGACTAAAGAAAGTGTTCGGAAACCTCAGACAATTCAAAAACGCGATAATTTGTCTCAAGTAAAGCGCATTGTTGTAAAGGTTGGTAGCAGTACTATTTCAGATGACCTGCGAATTAATGAAGCTGCACTTGATGGACTTGTTCACGATTTAGCAACAGTCCGACACAACGGTTATGAGGTAATACTGGTAACTTCAGGTGCAATTGCTGCCGGATGGCCACACCTCGGCCTATCAACCCGACCACAGACATTACCAGCATTACAAGCATCCGCTGCCGTTGGACAGATTCGACTCATGGCTGCCTATGAAGAACGTTTCCGACATTATGGACAATGTCCAGCACTCATGTTGCTGAACCAAGATGATTTTTCTGACAGAACACGTTACACACGTATGAACGATACGCTCCATACCTTACTTCAACTCGGTGCAATACCTATCATCAATGAGAATGACAGTGTATCAGTAGAGGAAATAAAGGTCGGAGATAATGATACGCTTTCAGCTTACGTAACGAACCTTGCACAGGCTGATCTGTTGATCATACTCTCTGATCAACACGGTTTTTTTACTGAAGATCCAAGACTAAATCCGGACTCAGAGTTGATCTACACGGTTGATGACATTACTGAAGATATGTGGCAAGCTGCAGGTCAAGCTGGCACAAAGGGAACAGGTGGAATGTTGACGAAATTGCATGCAGCCGAAATCGTAACCAGTTCTGGTGAGATGGTAGCGATTGCTTATGGACGTGAACCACTCGTCATAACACGTATCCTGAAAGGTGAATTACTTGGGACACTCTTCCTCCCAAATTCGCGTATTTCTGGACGAAAACGTTGGATCGCTTATTCCCGTCCCCCGCAAGGAACACTTGTAGTAGATAATGGAGCACATCTCGCGCTATTGCAGGGTGGAAAAAGTCTATTACCTGCTGGTGTTAAGGGGGTTGAAGGACACTTTAACTATAGCGATACAGTCTCCTGTGTCACAGAGAATAGAGTTGAATTTGCACGAGGTTTAACAAACTACAACTCTACAGACGCATCTAAACTCGCAGGAAAGCAAACGCAGGATATCGGAAATATCCTCGGCTATCACGATTACGATGAAATCATTCATCGAGATAATTTAGTACTGCTGAATTATAGTAAAACTTAGAAAGGTAGTAGGCACACCACGTGTGCCATCCACAACTTCGAAAAGAGGCAATTCATTACCACAAAATTGTAGCACATTCTGTTAGATTGTGCTTGCGGAACGATAACGCCTCAAAAATAGGAACGTTATGACCCGAGACATACAGAAAATTATAAAAACGAAAGCCAAAAAAGCAAAATCAGCGATGCGTGTCCTGTCCCGTAGCTCAGCAGACATCCGCAATAATGCTTTATTAGCAATGGCTGAAGACCTTCTTAACGCAAAAGATGTGATACAAGAAGCAAATCGCCTTGATCTTCAAAATGGTGAGGAAACTGGACTTGCAAAACCTTTGATGCAACGGCTATTACTTGATGATAAGAAAATAGAACGGATGGCAGACAATTTACGACAGGTTGCGAGACTTCCCGACCCTATCGGGGACGTGATAAGCATGGGGGAAAGACCAAATGGACTCAAAATAGGTAGAGTCAGAGTTCCAATCGGCGTTGTAGGTGTCGTATATGAGTCACGACCCGACGTAACTGTTGAGGTATCTGCTTTGTGTATTAAGTCTGGGAATGGTGTGATCTTAAGGGGTGGTTCCGAAGCAATTCGTTCCAACACCATACTTGCAAATCTACTTAGCGATACCGCAGCAAAGCAAGGTGTGCCTGATGCGATTCAATTCGTTGACACGATTGACCGACAAGCAGTCTATGAACTTATCCGATTACCCGAATATATTGATCTTGTCATACCTCGCGGTAGTAATGAATTCGTACAGTTTCTGATGAGAGAATCAGATGTTCCAGTTCTCGGTCATGCAGACGGTATCTGCCATATCTATATTGACAAAAATGCAAACCTTGAAATGGCAACGAACCTGTGTATGAATGCGAAGGTTGGATATAAAGTGGGGGTATGTAATGCAATTGAAACCTTATTAATTCATGAGCAGGTCGCTGAGAAGTACCTACCGGTTATCTGTGAGCAGCTGCAAAAGGCTGATGTTGAAATACGAGGATGTAACCAAACACGTATTATCTACCCCGAAGCAAGAAAAGCTTCAGAAGAAGACTGGCGTACTGAATACCTTGACTATATCTTGTCTGTAAGAGTCGTTGGTAGCATGGAAGAAGCAATTGACCATATAGAAGAATACGGTTCGCATCATTCGGATGCAATTATCACTGAAAGTTATAGTGCAGCAGAACAATTTCTGAAAGAGGTAGATTCGGCTGCCGTATATGTCAATGCCAGTACTGTCTTTACTGATGGGTATGAATTTGGGTTGGGGGCAGAAGTCGGTATTAGTACGCAGAAACTACATTCTCGGGGACCAATGGGGCTTGAGGGATTAACAAGCTACAAATATATCGTTTATGGAAATGGCCAAGTTCGTGAATAGTTGACATTTACATATATAAAGTTAAAAATTAAAGAGACATATCAACGTTTACGAATACCAACCAGCGTAGGGGCGAGGTTTCCTCGCCCGCTGTGGAGCCAGTCAATATTTAACTGACATTAATTCTGAAGTCCACTATATTTAAATGATGAAACTAATATCTATCAACGTTTCTAAACCTAAGCCTATTGAATATGGCGGTAAGACAATTCAAACAGGGATATTTAAAGAACCTGTAACAGGCAGTGTAATGGTGAAAGAAGATAACATTGCAGGGGACGGTCAGGGTGATTTAAAAGTACACGGTGGCACCTACAAAGCAATTTACGGTTATCCGATTGAACACTATTCTCACTGGAAACAGGTGCTAATTAGGGATGACTTTACCTTTGGTCAGTTTGGAGAAAATCTTACTGTAAAAGGGATGCTTGAAGCTGAGGTACGTATTGGAGATGTCTTTCAGATTGGACAAATTGTAAAACTTCAGATTACACAACCCCGTGTACCATGTTTCAAACTGGGATACAAAATGGGAATGCCTGAGTTTCCAAAACAGTTTTTAGAGAGCAGAAGGGTAGGATTCTATTTCCGAGTATTAACAGAAGGTGAGATTAAAGCAGGTGATACTATATCGCATATTGAAACAGTTGATGAATCGATGAGCATTACAGAGATACTAAATCTTCGCTTCTTTGATACCAAAAACTTTGAGAGAATTAACAAGGCAAGAAAGTTACAGGCTCTCTCACCAAGTTGGAAAAAGGACTTTCTACGTATATTACAAGCGAATAACAGGGTGTAGACAAAATGGAAGTTCACTTAGCTGCAACAAAAAAAGAAACAAGTCAGGCGGCAGCACATACTGCCAGTCAAAAGTTACAAGAGTCCATCAGAGACCAGGGAACTGCGAACTTTATTGTGGCAACGGGAGCATCCCAATTTGACTTCCTGAAGGCTCTAACGGATGACACCGATATCAACTGGAAAAAGACCACGATGTTTCATCTGGATGAATATATCGGTATCCCAGAGACGCATCCTGCCAGTTTTCGAAAGTATCTAAAGGACAGGTTCGTTGAAATCGTCCAGCCAGGAACGGTGCATTTTCTCAATGGGGAAGCACATGATCCACAAGCTGAATGTGATAGATTAAATGAAATAATTTCTGACCATCTGATAGATGTGGCGTTTGTTGGTATCGGTGAAAATGGACATCTTGCATTCAACGACCCACCAGCAGATTTTGAGACAGAAGACCCTTATATCGTAGTAGAATTAGATGAGAGATGCCGTCTACAACAGGTCGGTGAAGGATGGTTCAACGGTTTAGATGATGTCCCGACACACGCAATTTCTATGTCCATAAAACAGATAATGAAATCTGAGAAAATAATCTGTACTGTGCCAGATAAACGGAAGGCTGAAGCCGTACGTGCCTGCCTGCAAGGTGAGATCACACCAATGCAGCCTGCTTCAATACTACAGAAACACAAGGATTGTACGATATATTTGGATTCTGGATCGTCATCTCTTCTGACTTCTGCCGGAAAATCATAACATGGTGTCCTAAATGCTAACAAAAACCATTCTATTGAGCAGACTGCAATCCCTTCTTTCAAAATATCATCCTTGACAAATACGTTCTTTTATGTAAAAATACTTATAGGAACTATAGTGAACATTGAAATAATGATACAAAGTCCTTGTAGGAGGCCAGTTAACATGTTTCTGGCCGATTCCCGACTGAACGCTAAAACTTGTAGGAGGGAACTCCGATTCCCGACTGAACGCTAAAACTTGTAGGAGGCCAGTTAACATGTTTCTGGCCGATTCCCGACTGAACGCTAAAACTTGTAGGAGGGAACTCCGATTCCCGACTGAACGCTAAAATCAAAAGTTTACTATAATGTCAGAGATAATTCGATCAGTATTAAAAGTTGGACTATGTTCATCGTTCCCCAAGAGGTGTTTCCATGCAAACAGATCCAATTCAGTTAGCAGATAACGAACTTCCACTAATTCCATTAAACGTAGTACTATTCCCTGGAGGATACCTACCGCTTCACATTTTCGAGCAGCGTTATCGTGAATTGGTGAAGTATTGTATAAGAAATGAATCCTCGTTTGGCATCGTCATGATAAAGGAGGGGGATGAGGTAGGAGACACAGCGACGCCATGTAAAGTCGGCACTACAGTAGATCTGGTCGACGTTAATCGTTTTCCTGATGGACGTATGAACATTATGACGACAGGACGTTCTCGGTTTGAAATCCTGGAAGTAGAAGAGGACTTACCCTATTTAGTCGCCCGTGTACGTATGTTGGATTCGTTGAATGATACAGATAACGCCGAATTAGATGATGTTTTTTCAAAAACTCGGGAGATTTATATAGAATACGAAACCTTATCTAACTGTTTGATGTTTACTTGGCGACCTCCATCTGAAATTCCGGAAACACCTAATGAACTCGCTTTCCAAATTGGCACACGGTTACGTATCTCACTTGAAGCAAAGCAAGAATTATTGGAAATTGCAACTATTGACGAACTACTTAAACGTGAGATTGAAATACTAAAAGAACTAAACAAACAGATTGCTTTTAGATTGGCTGCACGAAACAATTGAAGTCTTCAAGAATATCTTAGTGTTGTATAGTAAAGTTAATAATTAATGAGACATTTCACCCCATACACTGATGACGAAGACCACCTCGTAGGGGCGAGGTTTCCTCGCCCGTTTTTGAGGTTTCCTCGCCCGTTGTGGCGTGTATCATTAATTCTGAAGTCCACTATATTAAATTTAGGTTTATCATCAAAGGACAGTTTTCTAAAGTATTGACATTGGTGCGTAAGACAATAGCAGGTAAAATGGGTTGATGGCACTCAAGAATCCTATTCACCAATTTACAGAAACTCGTACGATTCAAATTTCACCACGAGACTTTTTATATATTAGCAATCTATTGTCAACATTCAGGCTGCTACTCGTACCGTTGCTTTTTTGGCTAATCTATCAGAGGGATTATAAGTACGCTATATTCGTAGGAATAATTGCAATTCTCTCGGATTTACTGGACGGTTTTTTCGCTCGTGTTCTGAATCAACATTCTGAGCTTGGTTACATTCTTGACCCTATAGCGGATAAATTTGCAATTGGTGCGGGTATTCTTGCCCTCATATTATCAGGGGCAACCAAATTTCCACCGTGGGCGTTCTTGGCAGTCGTCATCCGAGATGTCGCAATAGTGATGGGTAATGTTTATCTTGCACATAAAGCAAAGATGATTACAAGGTCAAATTGGTGGGGAAAATGCACGAGTTTTTCACTGTCAATTGCTGTCATACTATATCTATTCCATGCGTATCTAAACCATGCGTTTCAAGACAATCTCTTGCCCGAGTGGGTGCCCTTTACAACACTATGTGTGGCTTTAGTGTTTGTAGCGATCTCCGCAGTAAGTTATGCCAGAAATATGTTACGCGCCCTAAAGTTGAATCAATGACACGTAAGTCTGCTTTCATATCAGCACTAAAGATAGAGAAGCAAGGAAAAGACAATGGAACTCTATTTGAATCCTTCTGATGTCGCCGAAGTAATCGGCGTTGATGAAGAGATTATCAGACAAACCATAAACCGAAAGCATCCCGATATTGAACCCTATCTTCGTGTTTCCGCTGCACCATCTGAAGATGATAAGGAGAACACTGAAGCGATACTTCAATTAAGGATTGACGGTTTAGCACCCTTAATCACACAACTCAGCTATAATATACCTACGGATGACATCATTGAAAACCTTATATGCCAAATCGTCCACATCGCCTATCTACGTGAGACGAATGAAAAATTGGAATCAGACATTTCTGAACTTAAAGAGAAAATTAACGCACTTCACGAAGAAAGAGCCGATTTAAGGGTACAGATAAACATGCTACAAGAAGAAAAATCGAAGTCCTGGGTAGATCGTATCTTCAAATCTAGTGATTGAATAGAATTATCTCTGACCCGCGTAGGGGCGAGGTCTCCTCGCCCGTTGTGCAATGTTTCATTCAACGTTTACGAAAACAACCCCGCGTAGGGGCGAGGTCTCCTCGCCCGTTGTGCAATGTTTCATTAATCCTGAAGTCCACTATATGCCAACACAGAAACGAAATCAGATTCTTAGCATTATTCTCCTCGTTATCGGATTTGTTTTTCTTTACAACAGTCTTGGTAATATATCCTCTCTCCCAAAGGTGTTTTCCCAAATTGATGTGCTTTTAAAAGGTATCGCGTTTATTCTCTTAAGCGTTGCTGCCATCTTTGCCAGTATATCATTTCAGAATAAGTTATATGTTCTACTTTCTTCTCTATTCGGTTTAGTGATTGGGTTCTCTTTCCTCTATCTTCCAACACCATCGTTTCTTAGTGGTTCGGCATTCCACATTCTTTTCAGTAGTGCCATAGCGTTCGGTATGACAACAACAGCAAAGAGAATTGCAGCTGCAGTCTCATTGGTTGTGGTATGTTTAGGTATAGGATTTCTTTATCAAACAACTTCTGAATTACTCAACAACTCAGCACTTTACCTAATAATCCCTGGTATGATTGTGTTTGCTTTAGCCTATTCTAAGAAAGTTATCTGTGAACGCATTTCTATCATGCTAATTGCTCTTGGACTCATATCCTTGTGTCAACCGTTTCTCATCGTTTTCTATCAGACAGGGTTTCAATTACTGCTGGGTGGATTGACCGGTTTTATTGTCGTCGCACATCGGTAATCGGCAACTTCTATGTATATGACATCAGCAAAAACAAAACACATTGCAGTCGTAGGTGCGGGTGTTATAGGCGTTTCAATTGCGTATTTTTTGTCTCGTAGACCAAATACTGTCGTAGCAGTTTTCGAACAGGATGTACCGGGGTCTGGAGCATCTGGACATTCCTTTGCATGGGTAAACGCCTACGGAAAGGATCCTCGTGAATACCATACGCTGAACAGACGTTCCTTAGATATGTGGTACCGATTTGCACATCAACTGAATGCAGACATTGGTATTCACTATGGTGGGGAAATGCGTTGGGAAAACAGGACGGACAAGGCAATACAGTTAGAAAACCGAACTAAACAGCTTCAGAATTGGGGTTATCCGTGTAGACTCATTTCAACTGAGGAGATGTTAGACTTAGAGCCTGATATGATGGTAGACTCTGCTAAAGCCATCTCACATTCTGAAGCGGATATCCATGTGGAAACTGACAAGTTCATATCTGTATGTTTGAAACATGCAATTGACTCTGGCGTAACACTGCATGCTAAGACAGCTGTTACAGGTCTGGTGATGCATAATCGTAAGATTGCTGCTGTTCAAACGCAAGATACAGAATTCCGCTGTGATACAGTGGTTTTAGCAAGTGGTATTCAGGCAACCGAGCTCGCTTCTCTCCTTGATATTCACGTTCCGCAACAGCGAAGTCCGGGTATCGTCGTAAAAACAACACCATGTGTACAAGTTTTACATAATGTTGCCGTGATACATGCACCTTCAAAAACCGAAAACCATCAACACTTACATCTCAGACAACTACGTGATGGCACGCTTAGAATTGGTCAAGGGACACAAGAAGGTATCAATCGGAACGACTCCCAAGAACATGCGGATATGCTTCTTGATCATGCGAAAGAAGTTCTACCAAAAATCGGTCATGCAGAAGCAATCCCTTCTCCGGTAGGTTACCGTCCGATGCCTCTTGATGGATTTCCTGTCATCGGTTTTACGGAAAAAGTTCCGAATCTTTATATTGCTTTAATGCATAGTGGAGTAACATTAGCACCCCTTGTAGGTGAGATGTGTGCAATGGAAATTGCGGACGGTGCTTGTGTAGATTGGTTCTCGTCATATAGGTTAGAAAGGTTTGGGTAGACACCTCTTTGTATCACGTCTGATATGAATGAAGATTAAGATTTAAATTGGGTATTATCTCAACGGGCAATGAATTGCCCGTCGATTACCCGAAGGATTTTTAATGTTCATATAAAACAGATCATCAAGTTTTCTCATATCTGTCCGTATATTCCTTGACAAGATCAGCTTTCCGAAATCCGGGTACAGCAGTAGCACATTTCTGAGCCAAGTTTTCATAATCAATATTCATCAACCGTTCTAAAGCCATAAGACTCTCTGCTTTTATTAGCATCCACTGTTTAGTTCTTTCGCATTTTTTTTCATCTGTTTCCTTCCGAGAATAATCTTGCCATCCCTGGCAAGGAACAGCAAAATCAAACTCGTTATAGAAGTTTTTTAAAGCATCGGTTGTATTGTTATACTGCCAAAGTTGAAAATCCTCATGAAATATCGGTAATGGTTTCCATTCTCGCATATCGTTATGTTTACTTTCTAAACGCGTCCATATCTGAAATTCAGTATTAACAGAAAACAACTTTCCGTTATCAAGGTGAAAAGCATCTCTTGGTAAAACCAATTTTTCAATGAATTGCATGGAAGCATTGAGACGTTTATGAACAGAGTACTTTCTAAAATTAAGAGGTACAATAAACGCAACTATATCAGCAAAATAGGCCGCATGGTTAAAAAAATCAATTGCTAACTTGCCTCGTTTTCCAAATGGTGGATTGCCGATAACAGCGGTATCTTGTGGTGCAAAAGGAATCTCAGAAACATCAAAAAAGTTCTCTGTTATTACCCCGTCACACTTTGGTACAAGGTCAATACCCAATCTTCTATCTACAGGCAAGAGATCGAAAAACGCACCAATACCAGCGGAAGGTTCAAAAAAGAATAGCGCGTTAGTGTTTTTATTGAGCGCAGAAAGCGTATCTATGAAAACCTCCCAACATAATTGAGCGATTTCTTTTCTTGTATAAAATTGATCTAATGATTGTTGCATGACACAGTATAATCTTAATTACTCAAACAGTTCTAATTTACCATTCTTAACGATCAGGATTTTTGGTTCGTAAACAGCATCACCAACTTCATCAAATGAAAACGGGCCAAAGACTGTTTCAAAACCGCTGACGTTTGCAAGTGCATCTCTAATATCTTTAGGTGTATGGGACGCAGCGTTTTTAATACCTTCTGCCAAGACATATAGTGCTGTATAGGCTCTGGCTGCATAGTTATTGGGGGCAATACCATAAGCATCACTGTATTTCATGATAAACTCTTGGTTAATCGGAGTGTCAACTGCTTTTCCCCACCCAACAAATGTGATAGCACCTTCTGCTGCTTCACCTGCTGCTTCAACATTATTCTCAGTAAAGGTGCGCATGATGAATTGAGCAGTTATTCCCAGTTCTTTTGCTTGGATTAATACGAGTGACTTCTCTTGTGATAGAGATGAGAGGAAAATAGCGTCCGGATTTAACGCCTTGATACGTGTAAGTTGTTCTGTAAAATCGGTGTCACCATTATTAAAAGTTTCAGTAATCAGAACATTTACATTTAATTCCGCAAGAACTTCTTGCACCGCAGCATCTCCATCCCTTGAAAACGCATCGTCTTCATCATAGAGTGTTGCTACGTTCCGATAAGCAAGTTTTGCATGCGTAGCTGTAATACCGTTTGGTATTAATTTATCAGTTGTCAGAGCGATGCGAAAAAGATAATCACCAATTGCGCTCAGATCGCGTGCAGCCGAAGTCGGACTGATCGCAACAACCTGGTTTTCTTGTGCGACGGGAAATGCCTCTTTTGTCATTGTTGAAGTTGCGGGACCAAGCAAAACTGGTACGCCATCTTCATGTATCAGTTTGTTATAAGCAGCAACGGCTCCTTCAGCTGTGCTAATTGAGTCTGCAACAACAAACGTCAAATGAGTTCCTGCAAGTTGTCCATCATTTATTTCATTGAGAGCCAGTTCAAGACCTTGCTGTACAGGTACACCAAAGGCAGATACGTGTCTACCTGATAATGGCAACACAACGCCTATAGTCAATTGGTCATCAGAGTCATCTCCTTGTGATTTTGAATGTTCAATTATATTGGATACATTCTCACAACTGGAAAAAGACAACATAGCAACAAAAACGACTAATACTACAAACATTGTAGTCGTTCTAATTTTCATATATTCTCCTTATATATTAGGTATTGGATTTGTTTATCTGGTATTGTATCAGAATTCATCAGAAAAAACAATTCCTAATCAATCTGATTGACATCATAATACTGCTGGTGTATAATCTCACATAAAGCCGAAGCGTTCGTTGTCCAAAAATCTATCTTATATTAGGAGCGATCTCCGAATCGCGACATTCCCGTAGGAGCGATCTCCGAATCGCGATATTCCCGTAGGAGCGATCTCCGAATCGCGACTAAAACCGTTCGTAGTCGGGAATCGGAGTTCCCTCCTACAAGTAAGAAATCTACATGTCAGATAACACCCCATCTCTAAAGTCCGGTATCCGAGACAACCTACTTCGTGGCACAGTTCACGATTTTTTAAAGCGCGAAATCCAATCAGGATCCGCGCTTTCTATCGTTTCTGCTTATTTCACTATCTATGCCTATGAAAAAATGCAACACCCCCTCAACGAAATAGAGGAACTCCGCTTTCTCTTCGGCGACCCCGATTTTGTCAAACACATGGACCCAAATAATACAGACAAAAAGGCGTTTGACATAACGGATACAGGATTAGCACTCAATCAGCAGCTTCGACAGAAACCGATTGCCAGAGCGTGTGCCAAATGGATAAAACAGAAGGTAGAAATCCGCACGACCCGCGAATCAAAACTGATACACGGAAAAATGTATCATATCAACAATAACGGTGTCGGCAAAGCAATCCTGGGCAGCTCCAACTTTACTGTGCGTGGACTCGGACTCAGTTCAAATAGCAGTAACATTGAACTCAACCTGGAGGTGGATAGCGATCGCGACAGGATTGACCTAAAGGCATGGTTTGACGAACTCTGGGATAACGATGAACTTGTTGATGATGTTAAAGATAAAGTGCTGGCAAAATTGAAACAGATTGGACAAGATCATCCACCAGAACTTATCTATTACAAAACCCTCTATGAACTCTTCCGTGAAGAGATTGAGACTCGTAAAACGAATGAACAAACCCTTGAAGATGTCCATCTGTACGATATGAAAATATGGGAGAAGCTATATGACTTCCAAAAAGATGGTGCCAAGAGCGTTATCGCTCGGTTGTTACGGCACAACGGCTGCATCTTGGCTGATAGTGTTGGTTTAGGAAAAACCTATACAGCACTAGCAGTTATCAAGTTCTTTGAATTGCGAAATGAACGCGTACTTGTCCTCTGTCCAAAAAAACTAAGCGAAAACTGGGCACTCTATCCAGCATATAATGCACAAGAAACCAACGAATTCCTTGATGATAAATTTAATTACACCGTCCTATCACATACAGACCTGTCACGATACACAGGAGAATCCGGTAGTGTGAATTTGGAAAATTTCAATTGGAGTAGTTTTGATCTCATAGTAATTGATGAATCCCACAACTTCCGAAACGATAGCAGACCACGTATTGATAAAGACGGCAAATTCCGCCATACACGTTATTCCCGTCTATTGGATGAGGTAATCAAGGAAGGCACAAAAACCAAAGTACTGATGCTTTCCGCTACACCCGTGAATACTTCTCTCACTGACCTTCGCAACCAAATATATCTGATGACTGAAAAACGAGAAGATGTTTTTAAAAATACTTTAGGAATTAGTAATATCCGTAACCTAATACAACAGGCACAGAAAGCGTTCAAGGTGTGGGAAGAAGAAGGCAAAAGAAACAAAACGGAACTGTTTGATACGTTAGGGGCAGACTTTTTCCAGTTACTCGGTGGCGTGTCTATTGCGCGTTCTCGTAAGCTTATCAAAAAATACTATGCCGAAGAGATAGAAAAAATCGGAAACTTTCCTACACCCCGAAAACCGACAAATCGCCATCCACGCACCGACTTGTCTGGTGAACTTTCATACAAAGCACTGGCAGATCTGATCGGTGATTTTGAGCTATCTATCTACAGACCCTCCAGCTATGTTGACAGCCAAGAGGCAAAACAACGTTTGGCAGCTGAAAAAGAACGTCTCCGTTTTAATCAGGAAGATCGTGAAAGATTCCTCATCGGTATGATGCAGACTAACTTCCTCAAACGTCTTGAAAGTTCTGCTCACTCCCTTTCAGAAACCCTTGCGCGCACCATCAACAAACATGATGAAATGTTAAAGAAGATAGAACGATTTGAACAGCACAAAGATATACCGGACGCACAAGCAGATATCCTCCCTGATGACGATGAAGAAGATGAGGAGTTTTTAATAAATCGTGCCAGAAATCCGTATCATCTAAAAGAACTGAATTGCACCCGCTGGAAACAGGATATCATCAAGGATAAACATACACTAACAGCAGCGTGGGATAAAGTCAAATCCATCACACCCGAAAGAGATGGGAAACTGAAAAGGATCAAGGAAGATATTCGGAAAAAGATGCTGAATCCCAGGAAAGACAAGGAAGGCAACCGAAATCGTAAGTTACTCATTTTCACCACCTTCAAAGACACCGCAGAATATCTTTATGAAAACTTATCTGAACTTGCCTCGGAATTGGATTTTAAGATGGCAATGGTTTCGGGAGACAGCACACAGACAACCCGCGGACAAAATGACTTCAACGCTATTCTTACAAACTTTGCACCGTGGGGACGGTTACGTGCTGATAAAACAAGCGACAACATTGATCTCCTCATTGCGACCGACTGCGTTTCTGAAGGACAAAACCTTCAGGATTGCGATACTGTCCTAAATTATGATATACATTGGAATCCTGTCCGTATCATTCAACGTTTTGGACGGATAGACCGCATAGGAAGTCGCAACGTAGAGATACAGATGATTAACTACTGGCCCACCGAAGATATGGAGGTGTATCTGCGCCTACGAAATCGCGTTGAATCGCGTATGGCACTCGCTGATGCAACCGCAAGTGGTGATGATGACCCGTTGAATGAATATACATATCAACAAGCACAAATGACATTCAACAACCGTGGCAATTTCCGTGATAAGCAGTTGGAACGACTGCGTGAAGAGGTGTTTGATTTAGATGATCTATCTGATGGTGTGGTGATGAGCGATTTTACGTTGGATTATTTCTTTGCGCAGCTGCTGAAGTATCTCAAAAGAAATAGAGAAAGACTTGAGGCAACACCCGAAGGTGCTTACGCTGTTACAAACAACAAGAGTAATCCGACCGAAAAAGGAGTTATCTTCTTTCTCCGTCTACAGAATGCCAGCGAAAACAGACACGCGAAAACCGCCAGTCCGATCCATCCCTACTACGCCGTTTACATCCGAAACAGTGGTGATATCCGTTACGGGTGTATCAATGCAAAACAGGTATTGGATCTATTTGAGACATCTACTGATGGCAAAGCGAAAGTAATAGATGATTTGTGTCTGTGGTTTGACCAAGAGACAGAATACGGTGAAAAGATGGAACATTACAACAAACTTTTGGACACGGTTATTGCACATATCACACGGTCGCATACGAAGACACAAACGCAGAGTATAAAGAGAGGCGCACCACGCGACACTAAACTTACCTCAGCATCCAAAACACCGAAAGTTAGTGATGATTTTAAACTGGTGACATGGTTGGTGATTGCTTAGCCCCAGCGGGGCGAAAGGTGTATAGTAAGCATTGATCACGCCAATACCAAGCCCCAGCGGGCGAAAGGTGTCTGAATTAGTGACATGGTTGGTGATTGCTTAGCCCCAGCGGAGCGAAAGGTGTATAGTAAGCATTGATCACGCCAATACCAAGCCCCAGCGGGGCGAAAGGTGTCTGAACCAAGATTGACAGGATATAGAACCAATGAACAAAGAAACAATCAAATCTGCATTAGCAGCAATACAAACCGGCGATCTATTAGAGAAATCAAAACAACTCCTATCCACTTTAGGTTACCGCAGCGATCTCACCCTTGAACTCTCCGGTACCGTCCACGACTTTTTTGAAGTGTTCCCGCCACTGAACCCGAACACCAAATCCGAACAGCATTTCCGTGATAGTGCTGAATCCGCTCAGATTATCTTCCAATTTACAAAAGACGAAATCACGGATGAATCGCAGATGAACCTTTTTGACCCCGTCGCTTTTGATAAGGGGAATACAAAATGTTTTCTTTTCTGTGCAGTTGAGCTGAAAGATAACACCTACTCCCGCACCAAATATGCCGAGTTCACACGAGAAATCAACAAACGTCTGTTCGCACCAACTGTGATCATATTTCGTACCGGAGATCGTCTCACAATTGCCTTTGCCGATCGCCGTCCAAGCGAAACTGACGAAACACTTGATGTACTCGGACTGGTCACCCTCATCAAAGACATCCGCCTGAACAACCCACACCGCGCACATCTGGACATCCTCTCCGAACTCTCACTTGAAGAATGTATCAAGTGGATAGACAAAAAGAAAAAATCGAAAAACTTTGACGGCTTACTGGCGGCATGGCTCGCTAAACTGGACACCGAAGAACTCAACAAACAGTTCTATCGGAAACTGTTCACGTGGTATGAATGGGCAATAGAAACAGCAACGTTCCCAACAGACGAAAACCGAGTCTTAAAACCGGAGGAACATGTCATACGTCTCATTACACGTCTACTCTTTATCTGGTTTATCAAGGAAAAGGGATTGGTTGCAGATGAACTGTTTAGCAAAGCACAAATCCAGGACCTATTGACAGAAGATGACTTTGATAATGGTGATTCCTACTATCGCGCCGTGTTACAAAACCTCTTTTTCGCTACACTAAACACGGAGATTGACAAACGGACGTTTAGCAAGGGAGGCAATCATAATCACCGTAATTTCTCGCGGTATCGTTACAATGAGCAGATGCGTGATCCAGATAGACTTTTGAAATTATTTGCTAAAACACCATTCATCAACGGTGGCTTGTTCGATTGTCTGGACAGTTTTAAGGCAACAAAATTCGGAGGTTACAGAATAGACTGCTTTTCTGATGTGTATTACGATCTGTTATCTGTTCCCAACCGCCTCTTTTATGATTCACAACGAGGATTGATTCCTCTCCTTGAACATTACAAGTTTACCGTAGAGGAAAACACACCGATAGACCAAGAAGTTGCACTTGACCCCGAACTACTCGGTAGAGTGTTTGAAAACCTACTCGCAGCCATCAACCCCGAAACGGGAGAAACGGCGCGCAAGATGACAGGTTCCTACTACACACCGCGCGCGATTGTAGACTACATGGTAGAGGAGGCATTAGTCGCTACGTTATCCGAAAAGTGTCAACCCACTGATACCAATGATGTCGCTTGGGATGAACGACTGCGCTATCTTTTTGACTATGCAAAGATGTTTGACGATGCAAGCGAATGGTTTGATGACACCGAAACTGATGCGATTGTGAGAACAATCTCTGAACTCAAGATACTGGACCCAGCAGTCGGGTCCGGGGCGTTTCCAATGGGCATGCTCCACAAGTTGACCCTGGCACTACGGCGACTTGACCCAGATAACACCCGATGGGAAGCATTGCAGAAGCAGCTCGCTGGAAAACGCGCTACAGATGCCTTCAATACCCAAGACCAGCTGGAACGCGATGCTGAACTCACCGAAATCAGTGGCACGTTTGAACGATACCGAGATTCAGACTTCGGACGGAAGTTATACCTGATTCAAAACAGCATCTTCGGTGTAGACATTCAACCGATTGCATGTCAAATTGCCAAACTCCGCTTCTTTATCTCGCTTGCGATTGAGCAGCAACCTGATAACAGCGCGGAGAACTTTGGTATCAAGCCGTTGCCAAACTTAGAGACGAGGTTTGTTGCTGCGAATACAGTCATCGGGCTTAAAAAGCAGATGACGTTGAAAAGTCAAAAAGCGAGTCAATTGGAACAAGAGCTACATAACAACCGTGAGAAGCATTTCCACGCAACCACACGACAACAGAAGCGAGACTGCAAAGATAGGGATGAAGAATTACGCGCTGAACTGGCAGCAGAACTCCAGAGTCTTGGAGCATTTGCAGATGATGCAGATAACATCGCACAGTGGGATCCGTATGACCAGAATGCAAATGCAGATTGGTTTGACTCCGAATTGATGTTTGGGGTTACCCATGGGTTTGATATAGTAATTGGGAATCCACCTTATATTAACATTGAAAATCTTCCCGTGACAACGAAGGATTATCTGTTTAAGAACTATCAAGGATGTAAAGGAAGAACAGATATTTATATCGCTTTTCTTGAAAAATCCATATCTATTCTTAATGGAAACGGGTTTATGAGTTTTATACTTCCTTATGCTTTCGCCATGCAAAAATACGGTGAGAAAATGCGTGAACTTCTGATAGAAAATCATAACATTCAAGAAATCGTGGATGCCAGTAGTTATAGAATTTTTGAGAACGCTGTTGTTTATAATATCGTTGTGATCGTTGGAAGATCTAAGATCCAAGACTTAACTAAAGTCCGAATACATTATAGTAATACTGATTTTGATGTGCGTGGTGGAAAAGAATTTTTGATTGATCAACATGCATTTGCTGAACTCAAAGATTCTCGCCTTGAAACAAATTCGGATGTTTTTGAAAACCTCAAACTTAAAGAAAAAATATGGAAAAACGCTGTTCGTCTCGATCAGATTTGTCTTGTTGCTTATGGCGCAAGACTTAATCACCGTTCAGAAAAGTTGGGAAAGACTCACTACATCAGTCAGTCCGAAATTTCAGGCAGTAAACCATTTTGTGAAGGGAAAAACATTGAGCGTTACTCGTTTACTCAGGAAGGGTGGTTAAATTATACACCGGATGAACACTATAATCCGATGTTTCCAGAGTTGTTTGAGAACAAGAAACTTATGTTTATCAACGTTGTAAAGGATCGGTTACGTTTTGCTTATGACAGTGAAGGTTTTTACAATAGTCATACAGTTGTTAACTGCGTTCGATTGGATTTGCTTTCAAATGCATCTCATATTTCTGCTCGCCGTGTATTGCGCGTTTCTGATACTGACTTCGCTAAGAAATACAATTACAAATTTCTTTTGGGCATACTAAATTCTAATTTCATAAACTGGTATTTCCGGTGTTTCTTAAGCGAGGGATTACACTTTTATCCGAATGATGCCAAAGAGTTACCTATCCCTGATGTATCACCTGAGCAGCAAATCCCTATTACTGAGCATGTCGATCAAATCCTTGATGCTAAACATACTGACCCCGAAGCAGATACTTCCGACCTTGAAAATGAAATTGATAAACTGGTATATGAATTGTATAATTTAACGGAAGATGAGATTGCGATTGTGGAGGGGAGTGTCTGAATCGCAGATTGCATAGGTTTTTAGTTATGTTCCCTCCTCTAACCAATTTCAGACGTAAAAAAACTCACCTATCAACTTCTCTATTTATACTTACCTTGCCAGTTTGGCAGAGCAGGTCAAATTGGCAGACTAAAACGTTGATAAAACACTCTAATACCTATTTTTAAACGGTTTTCCATTGGCACGAAAATTGCCTCAAGTTTGTCTGCGTGTACTGCACGTGGAATATAGTTTTGCGGAAGCAACGCAAATATATAAATGGTTTTAAATTTTAAATCCGCTCATTATCTGAGCGATCATCCAAATCTATACATGAAGGCAGAAAGCCAGATTATTTGGAGGAAATAGAAATGACAATAGAGAAGTTTTGTGAGAATTTCCCATGTAAAGATAACTCTTCAGAGGTCGTCCGTAAACTAGTTAGTGAATTAATGCCGGATGAGAACAAGGAGGAAATTCTAACATTTTGGTGTGATGAAGGGGATGCTGCTAATGATAGAGAATCGAAACCGCTGTATTATATTGTGACAGACAAACGATTGTTTGAAATTTGCGTAGAAGCTGATTGCTTCAGTTACAAATCTTACTTTCTAAAGCATCTTAGCAGTTTTGAAGAAAAAGTTATACCTTATAGTAAGGACTCGTACGGCTGTAGGTGTTCTTCTTATTTTTTAGATGGAAATATGGGAGTGGAATCTTACACAATTAGATTTTCCTTTTCTGTTGCCGAAAACAAGGCAAACGAAGTAATATTCTCTTTAACAGCAACCGGGACTTCAAAGGATAAACGCTTTAAGGAACTACGAGATTTTGTGAGAGGTTTCTATAGTGCAATTGATGGTTTATAGAATTTCTTGATTTAAAAACACAGTTGAGTGAGTAAAATAATTTTAAATTCACTGACTAAGCAATAGTGAAGATTATTTCAGGAAATTAATACGGAGGACCGCAAAGTGGCAAGAAAAATTTTTGTTTCTTACAAACATTCTGATGATAGCGTTGAAAATCTGAACGGTGAAACAACTGCCCGCGCTTATGTTGATGAATTAATTGACCTATTTGAAGGTGATGAAATCTATAAAGGGGAAGGTGATGAAGATTTAAGTGAATTCAAAGATGAAACGATTGAAACACATCTAAAAGATAAAATATACGACAGTAGTATAACGCTTGTTCTAATTTCACCAAATATGAAAGACGAATCCGAAAAAGAATCTGACCAGTGGATTCCTTGGGAAGTGTCATACTCTCTGAAAGAAATCACACGAAATGATCGAACGAGTCAAACTAATGGGATATTAGCAATCGTCTTACCAGATGAGGATTCATCATGTAGTTATTTTCTTGAAGAAAATACATGCTCTGCCTGCAATCGCCGAATCCTACATACTAAAAAACTATTCCAGATATTGCGAGATAATATGTTCAATATTGAGAAACCAACGTATAGTAATTGTTCAGAACATCCGCCCAATACCGTATACAAAGGTTATTCTTCTTACATTCATTCTGTTAAATGGAGTGATTTTATAGAAGATACAGACAAATATCTTGACAGAACAAAAAAAATAAGAGATAACAAAGATGATTACGATATCACGAAAATAGTGAAAGATTGAATATGGTGTTGACAATGGAAAATAGCCAAAGAGGTGATTCATGGGTAATTCGGAAAGGATTGTAAAGCATTTAGAAATGACACAAGCTATAATAGACCGTATGGGGAGGAACAGTTTTCAATTAAAAGGGTGGAGTATGACGATTATCGTTGCAGCAACAATCTTAATCGCCAGAACGAGTTTGCCAAGTCCATTTTTTATCCTTGCACTTATTGTTCCTATCATTGTATTTTGGATTCTGGATGGTTACTTTCTTTGGCAAGAACGACTGTTCCGAGGGATTTATAATGATGTCAGAATACAAATTGACACTGATTTTAAGATGAATCTTAAAGAACAGAAGAAGAAACCAAATGGCAGATGGAGAAATGCTACTTGGTCCCGTACACTTAGAATATTTTACATCGGAGAGAGCGTTTTTATATTCTTTGTATTTGGCATAAGCTTTTTTTGTTAGAAATTATCTCGAAAAAATATACGAAACGCGAAAACTGGAGTTGGTTGTTGATAATAGATGGAAATATTCAGAAAAACTTTTGAAACATTTTCATCAAATATAAATGGAGGATAACCTAAAATGTCTGGAAGGAATTTCTTTGAATTAGGACGATCTCAGGTCACTGATGCAGACAAAATTGTATTCATCTCTTATAGAAACGTATGGCCTGACAAGAATTATGCCGAAGAATGCGCAAATATAGTCAAGAAAACGGAAGGTCTTGATATCTGGTTTGATAAAGAGAGCAAATGTCTAGAACAAGCGAACAGCGATGTTGAGATTGCTGGATGTATCGAACAGGGTTTGGATGTTGCATCCGCTCTATTAAGTATAATTGGACCAGAAACTTTCACTTCCCCTTGGGTTCCTTATGAAACCGGAGGTGCCCGAGGACGACAACGGTTCGTTCAACCATTTCAAGATCAATCTGTGTCTACCCGCTTCCCAGGTCCGACCCCTAGTCCGCTTATTGCACATCTAATCATGTCAAAAGAGGTTCCTCAGTTCATAAAGCTAGGAACGCCTATTTACAACATAGACGACGTAAAACCTTGGGCTGAGAGTGTAAAAGAAATTCTCAGAATGATTAAGGCCGGTTACTATTCTAGTAGTAGACTTCTAGAAAAAGCATATCGTTCAAATGTTCCTGAAGACTTACGCCACTTGAACTGGAACGAAAGACTCAAGGAATATAGTTACATCTAACTCCCTGATAGGGTGAGAAAAATGAAAGTGCAATGCACATTCGTAAACGCGGCATCCTTATAGGGCGAATGTATCATTAGTCATATTAATTAAATGCTTTACAATATTCTCTTTAAGTGTATTTTCCATCATAATATAGAGATACAAAGTTCGTTTATATCGGTATGAAGTCTTAATAGAGAGGCATATTTATGACATCTCGTAATATTTCTTGACGGATTCATCCATAAATCGTATAATTTGGCAAATGTCAGAAACTAACGAAAAGGTTCTTTTTATTTCTTGTTTCTCTATATGCCTGCCACTTAAATGAAAACAAGCATTTTGACGAAATTTTCGGTGTAAAGGTAAAAGAGTTTCCTTACGATTACACAACCAGGTCGAAAACATAGCGAAGGAGGATAAATCCATGAGCGGACCAGAAAAAGTCATCAAGCATCTTGAAATGACCCAAGCCGTTATTAACCGGTTGGGAAGTAACAGTTTCCAGTTAAAAGGTTGGAGCATGACAATCATCGTTGCAGCAACAGTTTTAATCGCAAGGCAAACCTTACAGAACCCATATATCGTCTTGGTGATCCTTATTCCCATTGTGGGATTTTGGATTCTGGATGGATACTTTCTCTGGCAGGAACGGTTGTTTCGCCAGGTCTATAATGATATCAGACAGCAAGATGACACCGATTTCAAGATGGATGTCGGCAAGCACAGAGGCAAACCGAAATGTAGTTGGGATTCTGCTATTTTTTCCGTCACGCTTGTTATTTTTTACTTGATTGAGATTGCGTTCACCGTTGTCGTATTTGCAATTGTTAAGTTTTTATAGTTTATGGTTTACTATGAGACACGTATTTTTTAGTTTTGATTGGGACGATGTTTGGCGTGTTAATCAAGTTCGCAATAGTTGGGTTGCAAAAGGAAGTTATACAGCAGCCGGTTTTGTAGACAGTGCCGAAATCGAAACGCTCAAAAGAAATTCCGATCAAGCCATCAAGAATTGGATAGGTAAGCAAATGGACGGTACTTCCGTAACTTGTGTGTTAATTGGAACTCATACCGCTTATAGTAGATGGGTAAAGTGTGAAATTGAGAAAAGCATTGAAAAGAGGAATGGTTTACTTGGAGTGTATATCCATAATGTTAAGGACAGACACCGTTTGGCATCTATGAAAGGTGAAAGTCCTTTCAGACAACCACCATTTAATTTTGTACCCACTACTAATACAAATTTAGTTTATCCTTGTTGTTCATTTTATGATTGGGTTAATAATCATGGTTATCAGAATCTTGGCGACTGGATAGAAAAAGCCGCTCGACAAGCTGGTAGATAGCAAATCCATTTATTTTTAATCCGCGTCATCTGCGAAATCCGTGATAATCCGAGATTCAGACAAAAACGGTGACAATTACTTTACACACCCACACCTATTAAATCCATTGATAATTAGCTCAAGTTGTGGTATACTTTTCTAAACTACTTGTAGGCAGAGGTGGGTACCATGAAAACGGTATCGTTGGAGACTGACTATAAAATCAAATTGCCCCTTGACTGGGTAAAAGAATTGGGATTGGAATCGGGTGTCGTGATTGAAAGAACGGTTGATGGCATATTGATCCGTCCTTACGCTCCACAGACGTGGGACGATATTTATACCGAGAAACTCAAGATGGGGAACCCCTCGGCATTAGACTTGTCCGAGGTGAGTGGTGATGCCCTTATCTTATGATCAATCCGCGCCGCGCGGGTTAGACGCAATGTTTAGCGTCTACTCTTTCCTTGAGAAACATCCCGCCTCTGTTGTTTACGAAAGATTTCTGGTCCCAAACAGGTGGTGGGAGCCATTTACCCTAACACTGCTAACTCTCCCGCAGGCATAGCAGCCGAACAAACCTTTCTGAATCTCGGATTTGCGCGGATTACACGAATTATTGAGTCTGTTATATTGGTGTTATGTGTGAAGTCAGTGTATTGGATAAGTTAGCAGGCAACAGACGTTTTGGTGTGTCCAAGTGAATCTTGGATGTGCAAGAGAAAAATCCGCATAATCCGCGTCATCCGATAAATCCGCGATTCTGACAACAAAAATCACGAATACAAAACCTAACCCCATCCTAACACACACCTCTATGCAGACGTTTCCTTGAAGATGAGATTGATAAACTGGTATATGAATTGTATAATTTAACGGAAGATGAGATTACGATTGTGGAACGGAGTGTCTGAATCGCGGCTTAGTCTTCTGATGTTCAGATATTCTAATCCTGTGAAAAGCATGTTGAAATACCAAACAGAAAAATCCGTGTTAATCCGCGTCATCCGTGTAATCCGTGATTCAGACATTAAAAAGGGAACTACAAAATGAACACAAATCTGAAATATCAAGATATAACTGGAAAGATCATTGGGGCAGCATTTGAAGTGCATAAGTTCTTGGGAAACGGCTTCCAAGAGGTGATTTATCAACGAGCGTTAGCACTTGAGATGCGAAAAGCAGGACTGGAATTCGCTCGTGAAATTGAGCAGGATATTTACTATAAAGATTTTCCGAAACCTATCGGGACGCGCAGAGCAGATTTTGTGGTAGCAGGAAAAGTGTTAGTTGAATTGAAAGCTATTACTGAATTGGAAGATGTGCATGAAGCACAACTACTGAATTATTTGAAGGCGTATCGTCTGGAAGTCGGTCTATTTAATCAACTTCGGTGAGAAAAGTTTAAACTATAAGAGACTAATTCTCTCACAACGCAATCCAGGTGCACGCAGATGACGCTGCTTTCTTTCTGAATCGCAGATTTGCACTGATTACACGGATTACGCGGATTAGGTTTCTGACATGCGGATATCCCAATCCTGTGAAAAGCACCTTGAAATACCAAACGAAAAAATCCGTGTTAATCCGCGTCATCCGTGTAATCCGCGATTCAGAATAATTGTCAAAATCGCGGATTCATTGGATTTCATGGATTATTGAGTCTGTTATATTGGTGTTCTCTGTGAAGTCAGTGTATTAGATAAGTTTACCAGCAACAGACGCTTTGGTCTGTCCAAGTGAGCCTTGAATGTGCAAGGGAAATTCCGCGTCTTCCGTGTCCTCCGCGTAATCCGTGATTCAGAATGGATTTGTCCCATCAATATCTACCCTTAAATCCCGATTATGTTTGCGAAGTCGCTGAATCGGTGTTATATCACGAATCGGGTTACCCTTGATATGCAACCAGCTCAAATTCTTCAAGGCCTCTACAACGCTAACATCACGAATCTGATTGTTTTTAAGTTCCAAATACTGCAGCTGAGGTAAGTCCTTAAGCGGAGCGATGTCAGTAATCTGATTTTCATTCAGCACTAAACCCCAGAGTTCAGGCAATTGTGATATAGGGGTAATGTCCCTGATCCTATTCGTAACAAGCCTTAAACTCCTTAATTCAGTCAACTGTTTAAGTGGACTTATATCAATAGTTTTGCTTTCTTTGATTGTAAAATAATAAAGACGAGGTAATTTAGTTAAAACAGATGTAAGATGTGGAAGGTCTTTAAAATTGCTTCCACCCACTATTACTTCCGTGAGCCTCGTTAATTCTGCAAGGGGTGTAAAGTCACCAATTCTATTATTCACAAGTGATAAGGATATAAGATTCGTAAACTTCTTAACTGATGACAAGTCCCTAATTTCATCGCCATCCAGATTTAAGATTTCCAGATTGTCTAAACGTGTCAGGGGAGTAAAATCACTTATCTTATTATCTCCAAGTTGTAGCCTTTTCAACTGTTCTAATCCAACTAACGGCGTAAGCTCAATGATTCTGTTTTTAGATAGAAATAGTTGTCTAAGTTCTGTTTTTCCATTAAGTGAGGAAATGTCGGTGATTTGATTGTTGTTAAGTGATAGGTCTGTAAGATGTGCTAATTTCGTAAGGGGTTCAACGTCTTCAATCTGATTGTCATTAATTCCCAACTTCGTAATTCGTGTTAACCCAGCGAGTGGCGTGATGTCAGTAATTTCATTAGAACTAAGGTTTAAGTCTGTAAGTTCTTTTAATCCTGCAAGTGGCGTGATGTCCACAATCTGATTATTATTTAGTACGAGATCCTCAAGTTCTGTAAGTCCAATAAGCGGAGAAATATCCGTAATAAGATTGCTATCGATTGACAGACTCCAAAGTTTTTTCATTTTTACCAGCGGATTAATGTCAGTTATTTTATTCCTACTGATTAATAATGCTCTAAGGGTCTTTAATCCAGCCAGCGGAGAAATGTCACTAATTTGGTTATCCTGTAGGAAAAGGAGTTCAGGACGGACAAATGCAGCAAATGACGTGATGTCTGTGATCTGATTACTATGAAGATCTAGGCTATTGATGTGTGTTAATTCTCTTAAAGGTGTGACATCACTTATCATATTGACTGATAAGTTCAAATATTGAAGTTGTGTCAATTTAGAAAGCGGACTAATGTCGCTTATCTCATTATTACTAAGGTCTAATTGCCAAATCTGTGTCATCTTTTCAAGGGGAGCAATGTCGGTTATTTTATTATGAGCCAGGGATAAGGAATCAAGCTCAAGCATGTTTTCAAGTGCAGGGACAATAGATGTTAAATCTTGAATCTCATTATAATCCAAATCTAATCGCGTGATATGTTGAAAACCATTGATGGACTCTATCTTACTGATTTTATTGCGGGCCAGTGATAATTTTGTCAGTTGTGTTAATCGTGCAAGTGGGGAAAAATCACTAATTTCATTTCTTCGTAATTCTAATTCGCTCAACTGTGTTAGCCCCTCAAGATGCGTTAGATCGCGAATTGAATTGTTTTCAAGGTGTAACTCAACTAATCTTGTTAGACCTGTCAATGGAGTCAGATCATTGATTTTATTACTGGAAAGGCTTAAGGTGTTTAGTTGTTTTAACCCTGTTAATGGTGTAATATCACTAATATCATTTGATGTTGAAAGCCTTAATTCCTTGAGTTTAGTCAATCCTGCGAGAGGAGAGATATCACTGATTTTGGTGCCAAGCAGTGATAGTATTGTTAGTTGCGATAAATCGGTAATAGGTTTTAGGTCATTAATGGGCATGAAATTAAGTTTCAATTCCTTAAGTTGTGTTAAATCTGAAAGGGGAGTAACATCAGTGATCTGATTAGATCCAAGGTTTAACGACTCAAGCTTTGTTAATCCCATGAGTGGTGTGATGTCGTTAATTTTATTTCTATGGAGAATTAAGTCTGTCAACTGCGTTAAATTCGATAAGGGTTGGATGTCTTTAATCTGATTTCCACCCAGTGAAAGGTCTGTCAGATTGGCTAATCCTGTCAGTGATGTTATATCACTAATTTGGTTTTCACCAAGTAAAATGTGCGTCAGATTAGTTAATCCTGTCAGCGATGTAATATCACTGATTCGGTTTCTTTGAAGTGAAATGTGCGTCAGATTGGTTAATCCTGTCAGTGATGTTATATCACTAATTCTGTTATCAGACAGATTTAAACTTTTCAACGTTGTTAGGTTTTCAAGTGGTGTTATGTCTACAATTTGGTTATTGTAAAGTCCTAATGCTGTTAATCCCGTCATTTTTTCTATGCCAGTTAAGTCGCTTATCTGCCTTCTGCTTACATCGAGTTTTTCAATCTTTTTCAACTCCTTTTCATTGAAAGGTGTATCTACAGATAAATTGAGTTTTAACCGAATAACAGTAGCTAAATTTGGATCCGGTATTTCAACAGGTTCTGGAGGCGAACAGCTGACGATAAATGTGAAGAGCAATAACAACAAACATAATTGTCTCATGAAATTCTATTCCTTTGAAATGATGAATTGTCCAAACTTCAGTTTGCAGGGGTAGGTACGACAAAATCAACATGCATAGGCACACCAGAAGATAAAGGTAATTTAAGCGAAGGTTGACCCAGAAACCATTTTACACCTTCTATTCTACCGATATGTTGATATACTAAACGATTCTCCCCTATTTTTGCTTCAAGGGTAATAGGTTTGTGAACAGGCACAACATCTTCAAAACAGAACCTACCTTCCACATCGCTAATAACAGGAACACCTGGCTTCTCCAAAAAAGGAGAACTATAAGATATCTCAACGTTCTTAAGGGGTATTATCTTTGTATCTTTATTTTCAACGAAGACTCTACCGGAAACCGTTCCATTAAAAGCATCCCGCCATTTCTTCGCTATGATACCTCTTACAGAAACCATTGTAATCATTAAAATCAACCAAATTAAGAAACCAAATCTATCACTGATATAACTGGTAAGAACAAAGTTAATAACTCCAATTATTACCCAGAATACCAGATGAATGTAGTAAAAGGCAGGCTTCTTTTTCTTACGCATAAACATCACCCGATTAATTAGATGAGGGGTGTACATTAATAATCTAATGTCACAGGATGTTCTTAAAAGTAGCAGGCACACTCCGTGTGCCGTCCATAACGTCAAAATCACACAATGAATTGTGCTTGGTGAATGCGCGTGTGGCATTCACATTAAACAGCATTTTTAAAAATCAAGCAGCACCAGATACCTTTCGCTATCTGTGTTGATGTGTCAAATAATTATGCACATCCCTCGATTAATTAGAACTGGTATTATCCTGTTACAGCACCTTTGGACGCAGAGGAAACAGATTTCGCGTATTTCGCCATGACACCACGTGTATAACGCGGTGTGGGAGGAGTCCACGCTTCTAAACGCGCCTGTATTTCAGCATCAGAAAGCGAAACATCCAACCTACGTGTTCTGGCATCAATCACAATTTCGTCCCCTTCCTGTAAAATAGCGATGGGACCCCCAATTGCTGCTTCAGGTGCAACGTGACATATCATAAATCCGTGCGTTGCTCCAGAGAATCTGCCATCCGTCAAGAGTGCAACATCCTCACTTAGACCCGCACCGACAATTGCTGCTGTCACACCTAACATCTCCCGCATGCCAGGGCCACCTATAGGTCCTTCATAACGTATCACAACCACATCACCCGGTTTGATTTTGCCACCCTTGATAGCAGCAAATGTGTCCTCTTCACGTTCAAAGATACGCGCGGGACCCCGATGCAACGTTTTTTCCTGACCCGCTAACTTTATCACACACCCATCAGGGGCAAGGTTACCTCGCAAGATAGCAAATCCACCGGTAGGTTTCAAGGGAGCATTAACTGCTCTAACAACTTGTTGACCCTCCGTCTCAGTTGCAGCAGCCGCTTCCTCACCGATTGTTTTACCTGTAACAGTCAATTCATCCGTATGCAGCAAACCTGCTTCTATCAACCGTTTCGTTAAGAATTGGATTCCACCCGCTTCATACAGATCGGTTGCGACAAACTGACCACCCGGTTTAAGGTCTGCCAATACAGGTGTTTTTTGGCTGATGGTGTGGAAATCTTCAAGAGTCAAAGGTATCTGTGCTTCATAAGCAATAGCGAGCAGATGCAGAACACCGTTTGTTGAACCCCCCGTTGCAGCAACAGATGTAATCGCATTCTCAAGAGACTTTCGGGTAATGATCTGACTCGGACGGCGGTCATTAGCCAGCATATCCATCACAAGTTGTCCCGCTTTATATGCTTCGTTATCCTTCTCTTCAGCTACAGCTGGCACACTCCCACTACCCAACGGTGCGATACCTAACACCTCAACAGCAGTCGCCATCGTATTTGCAGTGAACTGACCCCCACAAGCACCAGGACCGGGACAACCTTTACTAATCAGATCGTCCAATTCCTCAACTGTGATAGTTCCTTCTGCGTGCTGTCCGACCGCCTCAAATACGTCCTGTATTGTAACATCGCGTCCCTGAAAATTACCCGGCATGATTGAACCGCCATATAAAGTGAGAGACGGTATATCTAAACGTGCCAACGCCATCACCGTACCGGGGACTGTCTTGTCACATCCGCAGAGTGCAATCACCGCATCAAACATGTTACCGATAGAGACCAACTCTATTGAATCCGCAACGACTTCTCTGCTGATGAGTGAGGTCTTCATCCCCTCTGTCCCCATCGTAATACCATCAGAGATACTCACAGTATTAAATTCCAGCGGCGTTCCACCAGCATCACGGATACCAGCCTTAACCTTAGCGGCAAGACGTCTCAAGTGGAAGTTACAAGGTCCTATTTCAATCCATGTATTCGCAACCCCGATAATTGGTTTGTCAAGGTCTTCTGGTGAAAGTCCACCATCACCGAACATCAGCATCGTACGTGCAGCAGCGCGGTCGGGACCATCGGTAATCGCATAACTCCGGGGTTTCAGTTTATTAGACATGATTCTGTATTCTCCTGCAAATGTATATGTATGAGAGCGGGTGGAATGTTGGCAATGAAGATTAAATCAATACTTCGGTAATCCAGTCCAAGAAAGACAATCGTAGGGGCGGGGTTTCCCCGCCCGTCCAAAAGACAATCGCAGGGGCAGGCAAATAATACTATGCTCACCCGTATATTACCCAATTAATACCTCAATTTTCATAAACGACATTCACTAAAAACTATGTATTGAACCTATTATAGCAGATTTACGCTTTTTCTGCCTGCTGAAAATTGGATAGAACCGTGTAAAGTTAGTCACCTCATTCCGGTAGTAATGAAAAAAGTACTAAAGAATTTCAATCTTAAGTGATATATATATTAGGGAACATTGAAAATTTTGATGAAAAATTTTTGTAGGAGCGTTCTCCCAATCGCGATTGAACACATTGATAGTGGGGAATCGCAGTTCCCGCATATAGAAAAGAGTGTCAAATTTATCCCATATACTACTATAGTTAATATGGTATTTTTTTCAAATAATGTGACTTTTCCATCTGAAAAGGAGTAAGAAAATGTTAAGATTCAGCAAAGGATTAATATCCATAATCCTGCTCTGCACTATAATCCTACTTGGGTTTATCAACACAAGTAGTGCTGATATTGAGATTGAGACATTAGAAGTTTACCCCACTTTAGATTCCTATGATCGTTTTTCCATGCTTGTATATGTGCAAACGAGTGAACCGTATCATGGTATAGACTATTACCTGGATGATACCTGGATAGAGAGAGCTTATGGTGATGGTACCCGAACGGTAGACTATCTCTGGTATGATGAGAGTGATTTTGGTGGCGAGTTGACAGGCACAAAACATACACTTAAACTGAGTGTTATGCAGTCTTCAGGCAACGACGTTGTCGTCACAAAGCCTTTTTTCGTGTTTAAACCGCTCGAAGAATCTCGAACGGTCCGAGAAAACAAGGGACAGGAACCGCGCTATCCCCATGTCTCTGGATCCGTAACGCTCTACGAGCAATCCTATGACGGTACTAATATTACGATAGACGCGGATGCGTATGCTCAAAACGCCTCCGGTGCCGAAGAAAGCGTTGAGATGTATGGCGTGTTCCGACACACAATACTCAACAAACCGTTTGATGAAATAGAGGTCTATATGCCCGGTCGGGACGTTAAGCCGGGAGATTCGTATGGTCCTTATTACAGTGGTCGGCTCTCTTATGCATGTAGTGAAATTGAAGAGGGTGATACGTGGAATTCTAATGCGTATATCCGCCTTAGGTTGGATGGCAGCAATGGGATAGATGACTACTATATAGATCATACAGTATATTTTGATGAGTCTTACAATCTCGACAAGAAGTAAGATTGAGAAAGGATGTTTGATGGAGGGGATCGTTCCCCTCCATTACATTACATTTAGGGAGGCAACGATGCGTTTATTAACGACCAGTCTGGTCTTGCTGCTATGCTTCGGAGCGATAGCGAGTGCTAAAATCCTTTTTAAGGCGAGTCCCGATGGACAGTCCGGTATCTATGTGATGGATGATGATGGCAGTAACATCACATTGTTGACTGAAGGGGACAGGGCGGGATATGCACGCTGGTTTCCGAACGGTAAAAAAATCCTGTTTCGGAAGCAGGTGAGGGAAGAGGACGTTCACCCGCGTTCTTTCGGTTATGCCTTTTTTATCATGGATACGGATGGCACAAATCAACAACAAATCACGAAAACAACAGAGATGGGAGAGAAACGTGAATCTGAGGGAGGAGGTGCTTTTTCATCTGATGGCAGGTCTTTTGTTTTTAAGCACACCTTCCAAAAACCGCATCTGCACGGCAGTGCTCCCCACAGCAGTGTCAGACAATACAACTTTAAAAGTGGACAAGTTACAACGATAGCCGATGATGTCAGTATAACAGCACCCGATTGGTCTCCGGATGGCAGGTATATTGTGTTCTCAACGCCTCGAGAGATAGGTGGACAGGGAACGACGATTTGGGTGATGAAGTCTAATGGCACACAGATTAAGCCGCTTATCCCTATGCCTCGGGAAGGCCCTGGGGGATTGATTATTCATAGATGGCATCCCAAATGGTCGCCCGATAGTCAAAGGGTTCTTTATACACAAAAAGAATATATTTGGGAAGTAGAGAAAACAGAGGAGGTAACATTTATCCACCTTATCCATAAGGCACATCGCTATATTATTTGCGACAAAAACGGCAGCACCATCAAAGAGTTGGATATACCCCCCAACTTGAATTGTGGTAGTTTAGACTGGATGGGTGAAGATGGTAAATCGGTTATTTTTACTGCCCGCCCGGTCTTACTCGACGTAATACGCCCCGCTGGACCAGAACAGAATTTTCATATTTACAAATATGATCTTGAGGCAGACGAGCTCACACAACTCACACATGATTCATTAGATTACGAGACGGTAGACTGGATAAGCGATGATGTGCTGTCTGTTACGCCTGCTGAGAAAAAAAAGACCCAGTGGGGAACAATAAAAAAGTAAAAACTGCATTTTGAAAGGATTTTAGTTAAATTACTCAAGTTGTTACCTATTAGTTGTCCTTGTTGTCCATAAACCAAAACGAGTGGCAAGGACATGCGCCTTGCCACTATTTCATAAGGAGCGTTACTGTGCGTTTTTATCAAATCGGTTTGCTGATTTTATTCCTCCTGATCTCATCAACAACACATGCCAGAATCGTCTTCAGTTCCACACGTGGTGGTGTGGAAGGTATTTATGTGATGGATGATGACGGATCCAACGAAACACTACTGACCGAATCCGAAACCTTGAGACCCTTTCCAAGTAGCTGGTCTCCTGATGGTAAAATGATTCTGTATAAGAACCGTGTTGATTGGAATTCGAAATACGTAATATTCTTGATGAATCCGGACGGAACAAATGTTCGGCAACTTACAGAGAACGATGGGAGTACTATCGGTAGAGTAACATTTTCACCAGATAGTAAGTCCCTTGCTTTTAATAAGAGTATACGGAAAAACAACAGCATCAAATTCAGTATCACGGTTATGAATATAATGACCGGCAAGATGAAAGTT